>NZ_JBSAXA010000140.1:0-243 GCF_053427615.1 Burkholderia sp. AW33-5
TCTGTTTCAGATAGAAGCGCTGCGTGAACGCGACAGGCGATTGGTAGTTCAGACGCGCCTGTGTGAGTTGCCGGTTGTAGAAGATTTCGATGTATTCGCTGATCGCAAGGCGTGCCTGCTCGCGCGTCGCGAAGCGTTGATGATAGACCGTCCAGAAAGCGAACGTTTGCGGGACGAAAGCGTGTCACTTCGCGAATTCACATCCATCTTTGCCTCGAACAGCGACTCTAAGCCGGCATTCAT
>NZ_JBSAXA010000141.1:0-231 GCF_053427615.1 Burkholderia sp. AW33-5
CCACGCAATCCGCGGATCGGCGGAATCGCGTCGATCAGCGGCAGCAATTGCGTGACGTCGTTGACGTTCGCGCCGGTCAGGATCGCGGCGAGCGGCGTACCGTTGGCGTCGGTGACGATGTGGTGCTTGGAACCGGGTCGCGCGCGATCGGTAGGGTTTGGCCCAGTTTTTGGCCTGCCCCAACTGCGCGAATCGACGACGAGTCGAAGACCACATGGGAGAAGTCGATCT
>NZ_JBSAXA010000142.1:0-222 GCF_053427615.1 Burkholderia sp. AW33-5
GAATACGGCGATCAGCTGATGAAGGCAGGCAAGGCCGCCGACATCAACCAGAAGCCGGTCGGCACGGGCCCGTTCATCTTCCGCAGCTACACGAAGGACGCGACGATCCGTTTCGACGGGAATCCTGATTACTGGAAGAAGGGCGCCGTGAAGCTGTCGAAGCTGATCTTCTCGATCACGCCCGACCCGGGCGTGCGCGTGCAGAAGATCAAGCGCAACGAG
>NZ_JBSAXA010000143.1:0-221 GCF_053427615.1 Burkholderia sp. AW33-5
GGCCGCTTCGTCGCGGTCGGCCACGACGCGGACGTGATGCCGCTCGCGGGCCGCGCGACGAAGGTGGTCGACCTCGACGGCCGCGGCGTGCTGCCGGGCCTGATCGACAACCACTGCCACGTGATTCGCGGCGGCCTGAACTACAACATGGAGCTGCGCTGGGACGGCGTGCCTTCGCTCGCCGTCGCGATGGAGATGCTCAAGCGTCAGGTCGCGATCAC
>NZ_JBSAXA010000144.1:0-221 GCF_053427615.1 Burkholderia sp. AW33-5
GCGCCGTGGGCCGCGCCCGGCGTGCCGCTGAAGGCCGTCAAGTGGATGTTCGAGAAGCACGCGCCGCTCGCGATCCGCCTCGACGGCACGCGCTTCCAGCTCCAGTGGATGTGGCAGATGCTGCGCAACTGCACGGCCGAGCGCTATGCAGTCAACAAGGGCCGCATGGTCCGCCTCGCCGAATACAGCCGCGATTGCCTGCAGGCGCTGCGCGCCGACAC
>NZ_JBSAXA010000145.1:0-216 GCF_053427615.1 Burkholderia sp. AW33-5
GCCGTGACCGAGAGAGAGCGCCAGCCAGCGCTGGAGGATCAGGCAGCACTCAGGGCTTCTGCAAACATTGCCTATCAGGATTTGGTGCGTGAGCTCACGCAGGTGGGAGCACTGACGGCAAAGGAAGTCTTTGACGCGCTGAAGTCGCCGACCGTTCAGCCCAAGGCGATTGCGCCGTATTGGTTAAGCAGTGCCTCGCAGGCTTACCTTCACGCA
>NZ_JBSAXA010000146.1:0-215 GCF_053427615.1 Burkholderia sp. AW33-5
ACTGACCCCGCAAAGTTGGACGGGTTATGACGGCTAGGGCTGGCAGGGCTGAGTTCTGTATTGCACGGGACTCAGCCCTTTTAGTTTCAGTTTGATGCGGTCGTGATTGTAATAGTGGATGTAGCTTGCCAAGCCGGTTTGCAGTTCGTCCAGGTTGCGGAATCGATTCAGATGGAAGAACTCGGATTTCAGCGTGCCGAAGAAACTCTCCATGG
>NZ_JBSAXA010000147.1:0-203 GCF_053427615.1 Burkholderia sp. AW33-5
TGCCAGGTGATGAGCTATCCGCGTCCGGCCGACATCGCGACGCTGAAGGCCGACTCGGGCATCGACATGCCGTCGCAGCCGGGCTTCAACCTCGGCTACCTCGCGTACAACGTCGAGCACAAGCCGGTCGACAAGCTCGAAGTGCGTCAGGCGCTCGACATGGCGATCAACAAGAAGGCGATCCTCGAATCCGTCTATCAGGG
>NZ_JBSAXA010000148.1:0-201 GCF_053427615.1 Burkholderia sp. AW33-5
CGAGAATTGTCCCAGTCGCCCACGTCGACGATCACGCGAAACGATGGCCCGATAGTTTGCACGAAGTCGCTCGCACGATACGTCGACTGGTTCGGCGTATACGCGCTGCCGCCTTTGCCGATCGGTCCGACATTGAGCTTCGCACGCATCTCGCTGTCGACGAGATCGGCAAATGGATGTGCATTGAGGTTCGTCTGCAGT
>NZ_JBSAXA010000149.1:0-200 GCF_053427615.1 Burkholderia sp. AW33-5
CTCGAGCACAAGACCTTCAGCCGGTTGCTGGAGTCGATCGCGGACACCGGCGACGAGAACAGCCTGCATCTGCGCCTGAGCCAGTGGTGCGGCGCAACTAACGGTCGATTCGCGTGGGCGCTGGACAACGTGCCGAGCACGCTGACGAACATCGCCGACGTGCGCCGGATCGGTTTCGACGTGACCGACTTCCTGAAGAA
>NZ_JBSAXA010000015.1:0-148180 GCF_053427615.1 Burkholderia sp. AW33-5
CGGGAAGCGGAACGCAAACGTTCGATGTCGCCAACCCCACTTTCATCGGTACCCAGGCGATCAATGGTCGATTTGCCGATGCTCGATATGCACAGATTGCGGGAAGCTCGTCGCAGGTGTTCTCTGCGGGATGGTCGGGGGCAGGCACTGCTCAGGTAGTCCCCCGCAATCAGGCAGATGCGCTGTACGCCGGACTAGCAGGTAATGCTTCGCAGGCCTTCAATGTCGCTCAAGGAACCTCGAATAATCAGGCGGTGCGCCTCGATCAGTTCCAAGGCGCGCTCACGACCAACGGATGGGTGAGCTTCCCCAACACATCGGGCATCTATAGAACGATCGTTATTCAGTGGGGTGTCATCGTCGCACCGGCGAACTCGAATAATTCGTATAGCCTTGCGACTACCTTCGCGAACGGGGCATTTTCGTGTGTGGCGAGCAGATTCGCGGGCGGGTCAAACGCCTCTGTTAACGCGAACCCTGTAGGGAAATCACAGATTCAGATTCAAAATTATGGATCTTCATCTGAGTCAGTCGGATACTTGATTATCGGAAATTGAAAATGCGAAATTACTTTTCGTCCACCCCTGTTCCGGCATTCTATAGTGAAGCGCTGCACGGGTGCCGTACGATCCTGATTCCTGATTCGTCGCAATCGGCGGATGATATTGATGAGAACGGCGTTCGTCTGATTGAAGCTCCGAACCCGGACTGCAAGATCCCAGCGGATGCAGTATTGCTGACTAATGAGGTATATGAGTCTTTGATGCGTGGCGTTCAGGCGGGCAAAGCAGTTGCTCTCGACGAGAACGGCGTGCCGTGTAACGTTGACCAGCCGCCACTACCCCCCCCAGGATGCGAAGAACTTCAACGCCGAAGTGCAGCGCCGGAGACTCGAAGAAGCCGCAGCTCAGATCGCGCCATTACAAGATGCCGTAGACCTCGGCGTTGCTACGGACGAAGAAAAGGCACGCCTGATCATCTGGAAGCAGTACAGGGTCTCGCTGAATCGAGTTGACCTTGTGGACCCCGTGTGGCCTGAAGAGCCGGCAAGCTCGTAGATCATGCGAGCCGGTTCATTCGCGCGCCTCTCTGGGCGATGGTGTCTTGGGCCGCTCCCCGCGCGATATCGACGCTCTGAACGCCTTGCCGAATTGCTGAGCCAACTTAACCGACGGGGCATCGACGAAACATGCGAAGACCGATGAAAATACCATGCTCGCAACTGCGACGGCTGCCGTCGCGGCCGACGCTCTGAGGATGTGGGGGTGGCCCGTCGTCCACAGATATACATGAATTCCAAGGGAGGACAGGACGAATGTATGCGTGAGATATAACGAGAAAGACTTATCGCCCAACCAGACCGCTGGACGTGTTGAAAGTAGTGCCGATACCTTGTTTTTACCCAGCACCGCATAAACCAGCAGAACTGAGCCAACGGCAGGTACCGCAACCGGCCATTCGATGCGAATTCCTGCTGACGCGATCCATTCGGCACCTGCCACGATCGGTTGATAGGGAATGCTGTACCAGTGGTATCCGCCAAGATAGAGCCCGACCAGCACACACGCAGCTACCGACCATGGCGATTCAGGCACGCGCCAAGTATGCATAAACGCGCCGACGAAGAATAATGCGAACAAGATTCCGTTTGTCGGATTCGCTATCATCAGCAAAATGCTAATGGCGGCAGCGATCCAAGACCGGAAGCGCGAGTAACCGAAAAGCGCGAGATAGGCGAAGAGCAGGAGTGATCCCAGAAACTCAACACCGATTGTCCACAGCACGTAGTTGTAGCGAGACTGGCCGAACACCAAAGAGCCATATATCGCGTCGCGCATGGTGGTGCTAATGCTTGGCTGGAACCGGTAGAACGACTGAATAAACGACCCAAGATCCGAGAAATCGGACGGGAATGCGTTTAGGGACATCAGCGCGTAACAAAGCAACACGGACGCCGCAACTGGAATGCCGAGTCGAAGGTAACGCTTCGACGCCCCGTCCTGCAAGCTTCGAAGGTCACCATTTTCGAAAAACTTGCGGGTTAACACGTAACCACTCATCACGAAGAAGATCGTAACGGCGAACGTTCCGTTGTAGAAAGCTCGCAACGGACTATTTAGGAGCCAACGCTCCCACGCGTACTTGAGATCAATCGCTTCCCCCGTTTGCAAATACGGGAAGAATGTGTAAAAACAGTGCGAAAACACGACGGCTAGAGCCGCGACACCGCGCAAGCCCTCCAACGGCAGGGCTTTCCCGGGTCCTCTAGTGACTTCAGTGAGGGGTAGTCGGGCATTTTGTCGTGCATCCGTCCTTGCCATAACGATTTTTGAACAAAGACGCAAGTCTACATCATGCGAACCGGGGGGGCGAGGCGCTGGACGGGTTGTTTCGGTGCCAATCCGGGTGCGAAACGGATCGCGATCCGGAGGGACAAATCCATCGCTAAAGAGTGCCAATCCGGGTGCGACGTTACAGCGTCTAAGCCGCCACTCTAGAACCTGGACCTCAATCGCGCGTTAGCGAAATCGGGTTACATTGGGGTTACATGGATTGGATTAAGCCAATCAGGAAACAAGCAGAATCGCTCTAAATGCTTGATTTTACTGGCCCGCCCTACACGATTCGAACGTGTGACCTACGGCTTAGAAGGCCGTTGCTCTATCCAACTGAGCTAAGGGCGGTCGAGGGGAAAAGACACGGCCACACGACCCGGGCCGCATTTGACGCGAAAGGCTTCGAGCACAAACCACACAAACCGCACTCAAAGCCCCGAAACGAAACGGGCCCGGCATGAAGCCGAGCCCGAAATTATACCCGATCATCGCGTCATATCATGCGCGACGCGCGACCGGCGCCGCAACCGTCAAACCGGCTGCGGATGCAGCATGAACCACCCAAGGCAAAACACCCCGGCAATCACGCAATACAGGCCGAACGAAGCCAGCCGCCCGCGCCCTTCGAAATAGCGCATCAAGAACCGCACACTCAGATAAGCGGCAATCGCCGTCAGCACGCCACCGAGCAGTGCGTCCGCGAGCTGGTCGCGCGCATGGAACAGCTTCGGCAGTTCGAGCACGCCCGCCGCAAAAATGATCGGCGTGCCGAGCAGGAACGAAAACTCCGCCGCCTTCTCCGCCGTCAGCCCGGCCGCGTTACCGGCGATCATCGTCAGCCCGCTGCGCGAGAAACCCGGAATCAGCGCGCCGATCTGCGCGAGGCCCACGAAGAACGCCTGCTTGAACGTCATCTTTTCGGGCGGCTGGTGTGCACGGCTGCGCTGGATCCGATCGCCGATCCACAGCAGCACGCCGTTGATGATCAGTGCGATCGCGACGATCCGCAGGTCGTGAAACACGCGCTCGATGCGCTTCTCGAGCAGCAGACCGACGATCCCGGTCGGGATCGTGCCGATGATCAGCGCCCACATCAGGTGCCCGTCGTCGTTCTTGCGGCCGCCGAGCTGCGCGAAGAAGCCGCTGATCAGCGCGATCCAGCGCGCGCGGAAATACCACAGCAGCGCAAGCGCGGTGCCGAGGTGCAGCGCGACGAGGAACGGCAGCAACTGCGGCGCGTGCTTGTCGATGTGCATGCCGAACAGCGCGGGCACGAGCAGCGTGTGGCCGAGGCTGCTGACGGGGAAGAGTTCGGTGACGCCCTGCAGGACGCTCAGGAATACCAGAAACCAGAGACTCACGCGTCGGTCCTTTTAGTGGTGATCAATCGGGTAGAAAAGCGGACGACGCATCGCGCGTCCGAAAAACGCGCCCCGATTATGCCCAGCCAGGATTACTGCGCCAAGGCATTTGGCTGGTTATTGCGGCAATGCACACAAACGCTTGCAACTTGTAAGCGCGCAGAAAGCAAAAAGCCCGCCATTTGCATGGCGGGCCTTTCGATTCCGGCAGAAATTGCCGTCAGCGGCCGAGCTGATAGAAAAACAATACCGTGCTGCCGGTGAACATGCCGAACAGTGCGATTCCCATTGCCATTGCCAGATCCATGGCCCCCTCCACGAAGTGTCATGACCCGGCAACATCACCGGTTTACAGGCATTATCCAGACCGTCGGCAGTCTGAAAAACTCGCGATTTCCCGAGAAGGGTTTTCCCCGACCGCGTCGCGGCCCGATAATGGAGCGCGCCATCGCGCACCCCGCCCACCCGTTCATACCGATTCGCCATGCCGATCTTCCAGCAGCACGACATTCATGAACTTCACGCCGGCTCGTCACTCGTCCGGGTCGCCCCGCAATTCGGCGGCCGCCTGCTGTCGTGGCACGTCGACGGCGAGCCGGTCATTTTCTGGCCGGAAGCCGCCGACTGGAGCAACCTCGCACGCGTGCGCGGCGGCAACCCGCTGCTGTTCCCGTTCCTCGGCCGCCATCGCGTCGACGGCGAACTGGGCCGCTGGCGCGATGCCGCCGGCGTGGTTCGCGACCTGCCGATGCACGGTTTCGCGCGCGACCTGCCGTTCGCGGCACAACCGTCGGCCGACGGCGCCGCGCTGTCGATGACGCTCGATGCGAACGACGCGCTGCGCGACGGCTATCCGTTCGATTTCCGGTTCGAGACGACCTACCGGCTCGCCGACGCCCACACGCTCGACGTCGCGCTCACCACGACCAACCGCGGCGACACGCCGCTGCCCTACTACGCGGGCCACCATTTCTACTTCGCGCTGCCGCACGGCGAGCGCGCGCAAACCACGCTCGAACTGCCGCCGACGCGCCGCTGCATGCAGCGCGCCGATGGCTCGATCAGCCCGCTGGAGCCCGGCGAAGCATCGTACAGCCTCGGCGATCCGGACATTCTCGACCGCTTCCACTGCCTCGACGGCGCGCCCGCCGCACCGGTGCGCATCGTGATGCCGGGCCGCCGCCGCACGATCGAAATCGCGCTCGACGTCCCGGGCTCGATCCCGTGGTACGCGGTCACGACCTGGACGGAAAAGCCGGAATCGGACTTCTACTGCGTCGAGCCGTGGCTCGGCCTGCCGGACGCGATCCACAACGGCCTCGGGCTTCGCATGCTTGCACCGGGCGCGACCGAAACGGCGACGCTGCGGATTCGCGTGCTGCCGCTCGCCGGCTGACGTCGGCCGCACCGGCGAACCGGGGCGCGCCGGCCGCGCCCGCGGCCCGAAACTGCGGTGCTCGGGTCGAACCCGTTAAAATCGGACGTTTTGTATCGCCTGCCGCGTCCCGCGCGGCGGGGTTTTGCGAGGTTCAATGTTCGGAACAACAACGAAGCGGCTCTTCGCGGCCGCCTGCGCCGCGCTGCTCGTCGCGTGCGGCTCCGCGCCCGTCGGCCCGGGTTACTACCGCGTCGAGCGCGGCGACACGCTCTACAAGATCGCGCGCGAGAATCGCACGTCGATGGCGAACATCGTGCGCTGGAACCAGATCGCGAATCCCGACGCGATCGAGGTCGGCCAGGTGCTGCGCATCGCGCCGCCGCCCGGCACGACGACCGCGTCGACCACCGGCACCGGCAGTGCGGGCCGCAGCCGCCCCGCGCCTTCCGCGCCGGTCGAATCGGCCGTCAAGCCGGCCACCAGCATCGCGCTGATCTGGCCGGCCGCCGGCAACGTGGTGCGCAGCTTCGACGGCTCGAAATCCAAGGGCATCGATATCGCGAACGCCACAGGCACGCCGGTGCTGGCCGCCGCGCCGGGCACCGTCGTCTATGCGGGCAACGGATTGCGCGGCTACGGCAACCTGATCATCCTCAAGCACAACGCCGATTACCTGACGGCCTACGCGCACAACCGTGCGCTGCTCGTGAAGGAAGGCCAGTCGGTCACGCAGGGGCAGACGATCGCGGAGATGGGCAACAGCGACAGCGATCGCGTCGCGCTGCACTTCGAGCTGCGCTACGGCGGCCGCTCGATCGATCCGGCGCGCTACCTGCCGGCGCGCTGAGCGCGCCACCGCCGAAGGAGGACGACACGCGATGCCGGCATGCATCGCATGTCGTCGCGAGGGAGATCGGGAAGGTCGTGTCAGCGCTTGCGCAGACGGCCGGTGAACCGGCCGGACAACGGATCGACGCGGCTGGCAAACGCCACCAGCGCACCGATTCCGAACAGGCTGAACCCCGCAGCTATCAGAAGCAAATCCATGGTCATATCACTGTTTTGTCATGATCTTATGCGTCATAGCGGAATCGTGCACTGAGCCGCCCCCGTTGCACGAGTCCGCACATTCCCCTATCCATCAGGCGCCATTGTGGTTTCGGTCGCGTGAAATGCCGATGTAATCCAGCGACCGATGCCGACGATGGACGCCAAGGAGACTTGCGATGCTGCCCGCCGCCGACCGCTACGACAACCTCCTCTCCCGCTTCGCGTGGGACGTTCCGCCCCGCTACAACATCGGCGTGGATGTCTGCGACAAGTGGGCCGACGGCAGCGGACGGCTCGCGCTGATTCACGAGACGGCGCAAGGCGACGTGTCCCGCCTCACGTTCGACTACCTGAGGAATGTTTCTAACCGTTTCGCGAACAGCCTCGCGCGGGCGGGTCTGCAACGTGGCGACCGCATCGCGATCTTCCTCGCGCAAGGTCCGGAAACGGCGATCGCCCATCTCGCCGCGTACAAGCTCGGCGCGATCGCGGTGCCGCTGTTCACGCTGTTCGGCGCCGACGCGCTCGAATACCGGCTCGCGAACAGCGAAGCCGCCGCGCTCGTCACCGACGCGGCCGGTTACGCGAAGATCGCGCCGCTGCGCGCACAATTGCCGGGGCTGCGCACGTGCTACTGCATCGGCGACGATGCGCCCGATGCGCCCGGCGTGCTGCGATTCGACGCCGCACTCGCCGCCGAATCGCCGGATTTCGTGCCGGCGGACACCGCCGCCGACGACCCGGCGGTCATCATCTACACGTCCGGAACGACCGGAAAGCCGAAAGGCGCACTCCATGCGCATCGCGTGCTGCTGGGCCACCTGCCGGGCGTCGAGATGTCGCAGCAATGCTTCCCGCGCGACGCGCGCCTGTTCTGGACACCCGCCGACTGGGCATGGATCGGCGGGCTCCTCGACGTGCTGCTGCCGTCATGGCACCACGGCGTGCCGGTGCTCGCGCGCCGCTTCGAGAAGTTCGACGGCGAAGCCGCGTTCGCGCTGATGGCGCGGCATGGCGTGACCCACGCGTTCCTGCCGCCGACCGCGTTGAAGCTGATGCGCGCGGTGCCCGCGCCGCGCGAGCGCCACGCGCTGGCGCTGAAATCGGTCGCGAGCGGCGGAGAATCGCTCGGCACCGAGCTGACGGCGTGGGGACGCGACGCGCTCGGCGTGACGATCAACGAGTTCTACGGACAGACCGAATGCAACATGGTGCTGTCGTCATGCGCGGCGCTGTTCGATGCGCAGCCCGGTGCGATCGGCAAGGCCGTGCCCGGCCATGCGGTCGCGATCGTCGACGAGCACGGCACGCCGCTGCCGCCCGGCGTCGAGGGGCGCATCGCGGTGCGCCGCCCGGACCCGGTGATGTTCCTCGAATACTGGCGCAATCCCGCCGCGACGCGCGACAAGTTCGCGGGCGACTACCTCCTCACCGGCGACACCGGCACGATCGACGCCGACGGCTTCGTGCGCTTCGTCGGCCGCGACGACGACGTGATCACGAGCGCCGGCTACCGGATCGGCCCGGGGCCGATCGAGGACTGCCTGCTCACGCACCCGGCGGTGCGGATGGCGGCCGTCGTCGGCGTGCCCGACCCGACGCGCACCGAAATCGTCAAGGCGTTCGTCGTGCTGAACCCCGGCCATGTCGGCGACGACGCGCTCGTGCAGGCGCTGCAGGCCCACGTGCGGACGCGCCTGGCCGCGCACGAGTACCCGCGCGCGATCGCGTTCGTCGACGGCCTGCCGATGACGGCAACCGGCAAGATCGTGCGCCGCGCGCTGCGCGACGCGTGAACCGGGCGCGCCCCGCCGCGTCGGACGGCCGGCCGCGCGCCCGGATGGTTTATAGTGGCGCCCACGCAGTCTTTTCAGCACACCACCGATGTCCTCCGACCAACACGAATCCGCCGCGGGCGCGTCGCACAGCCCGCTCTACGCCAAACTCCTCGGCGAAACCGCCAAGATCGACTGGTGCGATCTCGAGCGCTTCTTCGCACAGGGCAAGCTGCTGTCGGTCGCACGCGATCTCGATCTCGTCAGCGTCGCGGAAGCGATCGCCGGCGACGACGCCGACCAGGTCACGCGCTGGCTGTCGTCCGGTCTCGTCGCGCGCATGCCGGCGGAAACCGCCGCCGATTTCGCGGCCCGCAATCCGGAGCTGTGGGCGGTCGTCGTGTCGCCGTGGGTCTGCGTGCAGGAACGCGCCTGACGCGTTCGCCATGTCCGAATCCGCATTACCGCAGGGGGCCGGCACCGGATCGGCCGCCGTCTCGCACCGGCGCGTCCTCGCGCTCGCCTTCCCGATCGTCCTTGCGAACCTGACCCAGCCGATCCTCGGCGCGGTCGACACGGCCGTCGCCGGCCACCTCGACGGCGCGCAGTATCTCGGCGGCGTCGCGCTCGGCGGACTGTTCTTCAACTTCGTGTTCTGGGGCTTCGGCTTCCTGCGCATGGGCACGACCGGCGTCGTCGCGCAGGCGCACGGCGCCGGCGACGCCGCCGGCATCCGGCTCAACGTGCTGCGCGCGCTGATCGTCGCGTTCGCGCTCGGCGCCGCCGTGCTCGCGCTGCAGGTCCCGCTGCTGTCGTTCGCGCTGACCGCGCTGGGCGGAAGCGACGCCGTCCGCGCGACGGCGCTGGCCTATGGCCACGCACGCATCTGGAGCGCGCCGTTCGCGCTCGCGAACTACGTCGTGCTCGGCTACCTGCTCGGCGCGCAGCGCGTGCGGCTCGCGCTCGTCACGCAGGTCTTCATCAACGCAGTGAACATCGGTGCCGTGCTGTTGTACGTGTACGGCTTCGGCTGGGGCATCGCCGGGATCGGCGCGGCAACCGCGACCGCGGACGCGTGCGGCTTCGCGCTCGGCGCATGGATGCTGTGGCGGCTGCGCCCGCGCGGCCTCGCACCGCTGGCCGCGGGTGCATTGGCGGATCGTGCGGCGCTCAAGCGGCTGATCGCGCTCAATCGCGACATCTTCCTGCGCACGCTGTGCCTGCTCGGCGCATTCGGCTGGTTCGCGCACCTGGGCGCCACGCAGGGTGACGCGACGCTCGCGGCCAACGCACTGCTGCTGAATTTCCAGACCTTCATGGCTTACGGGCTCGACGGCTTCGCGCATGCGGCCGAGGCGCTCGTCGGCGCCGCGGCCGGCGCGCGCGACCGCACCGCATTCCGGCAGGCCGTGCGGGTCACGCTGCTGTGGTCCGCGCTCGGCGCGCTGCTGTTCGCGCTCGTCTACTGGGCGGCCGGCGGCTGGATCGTCGCACGGCTGACCGACCAGGCGGGGATCCGCGCGGTCGCGCTGCAATACCTGCCGTGGGCGGCAATCTCGCCGATCGTGTCCGTGTGGGGGTTCCTGCTCGACGGCGTGTTCATCGGCGCGACGCAGACGCAGTCGCTGATGCGCGCGATGGTCGCGTCGTTCGCGATCTTCATTGCCGCGACGCTGGCGGCAGTCGGCCCGTTCGGCAACCACGGGCTGTGGTTCGCGCTGCTGCTGTTCATGGTCGCGCGTGGCGCGACGCTCGCGCGCTACTTGCCGGCGCTGACGCGGCGGATCGGCGCCGACGCACCCGCAGCCGGCACCTGACGGCCGCGCACGCCGGCCGGTTTCGTTATTGCGCGGATGCGGGTGCCGACGGCGCCGGCTCACCGAGCATCGACGGCGGCGTCATGTCGGTCGGCACGCCGTGATAATCGGCCGGATCTTGCGGCGGGTGGCCGCGACGAGCCTGGCGGGGATCGCTGGAACAGCCGGCGAGAATGGACGCGGCCAGCACGGCCAGCATGAAACGGGTCATCGGTGAGGCTCCGGAAAACGGCGCGCCCATCGCGCGCCAGGACCGCGCCGAGTCTAGCCGAATTCCGGGTTAGGGGTTGTCCCGCGCATGTTCTACCATGTAGCAGATGGCGCTGTGCCGTTGAAAGGAGGCTGCCATGTCATCTGAAGAGATCGCCGGCCTGATCGGCCTGTTCATCGGTCTGATGGTGCTCGTCGCCCTGTCCTATTTCGAGTCGCGCGAATACAAGCGCAGCCACGGCGGCGAAGGAATGATCCATCACTGGATGGCCGAACATCACCTGCTCGACTGGCGGCGCAAGCACTAGGCAAGCCCGCCCCGTTGTCCGGGCCGCCCGCGCGGCCCGCGCCGAACGTGCGTCTGCCGGCACGGTGGGCAGTGCGCATCGCCCAAATTAACAGGGCCGGATAGAACGCTTTCCGCGGAACGAACAAACGCCGTCGCGCGGCAATCTGCCGCGCGACGGCGTTCGCTTGCGTGCGCGCCTGAGCAGCGCGCCGCGATCGGGATGGCTCAGCCCAGGAAGTGCCGGGCGTAGCGCGCGTTGATGTCCGACAGCCGGAACAGCGTCAGGAAGTCCGCGCAGTTGAAGTCGGGATCCCACGCCGGCGCGCCGCAAATCTTCGCACCGAGACGCAGGTAGCCCTTGATCAGCGGCGGCGGCGCAACGACGGTGCCCGTCTGCAGTTCGTCGACCGGCAGCGCCGTATGAGGGAACGCGCGATATTCCGGCGCCGTCAGCGAGTTGGCCGGCAGCGACTGATACAGATTCGCCGCATAGTGCCCGCCGTCGGCCATCGACACGCTCGCGCAGCCGAGCATCGTCTCGTAGCCGTTCTGCATCATGTACGCGCCGAGACCGCCCCAGAGCGCCATGATGACGGCGCCGCTGCGGTAGTCGCTGTGCACGCACGAGCGGCCGACCTCGACCATCTTGCCGCGCAGGTGCGTAAGGCGCGACAGGTCGAATTCGCCTTCGGCGTACAGACGGCCGACACGCGCGGCCTGGTGCGGCGGCAGCACGCGGTACGTGCCGACCACCTTCAGCGTATCGAGGTCGCGCACCAGCAGATGATCGCAATAGGCGTCGAACGGGTCGACGTCGAGACCGGACGGACCGCTGACCTGCGCGCCCATCTCGTCGGCGAACACGGTGTAACGCAGGCGCTGGGCCTCGCGCAATTCATCTTCCGTGCGTGCCCAGGCGGCACGCAGACGGTACTCGGATGTGACGGTTTCAGCAGCGCGCGGCAGGTGACGCCGCGACGTGTCGAGGGGAAGCGAGGCAAAGGGGAGCGTAGGCGTCGGCAGTTCTCGCATTAGGCTTTCCTGGTCGTAAGGAATAGGACGACATGCCAGCCAATGTAGTAACCGGTCGTTACCGTTCTGTGGCACGACCGTGTCCTTTCAATGACGTGTCGCCGAATTGACTTTAGCAGAAAGCCTGCGAAACCGTATGATCAATGCCTTCAAACCGCTTCAGACAAGGTCCGGCGTCAATACCGCGCGCAGGACGGCCTGACGGTTGCCGTCGCGCGTGCGGCTCGCGAGCCACACGATACCGCCCTTCTTGACGCTCCAGCTATCGTCGTTGCCGGCGATCAGCTGCGCCGCGACGCAGCCGAGCGTCGGCTGGTGCCCGACGATCACGACCGTGGGCGCGATGCCGTCGGGCCACCCGGCGGCCGCCAGCACGTCGTCGACGCTGCCGCCCGGCGCGAGCGCATCGATGGTCCGGTACTGGTCGGTCAGCGCCTCGACGGTCTGCACGGTGCGCGCCGCCGGGCTCGCGAGGATCACGCTGCTCGACTCGAGCCGGCCGCGCAGCCATTTGGCCATCGCTTGCGCATCCTTGCGCCCGCGGGCCGTCAGCTGGCGCGCGAGGTCGCTTGCCGCGTAGTCTTCGGCTTCGGCGTGGCGCCACAGGATCAGGTTCATCATGATGTCTCTCCATGCTTCGACGAATGATCCGGCCGCACACCCGCGGGCCGGACGATCACGCTTCGAATTGTCGCCAATCGTCAGCGGTTCGTGATGATATGCGCCGTACGCAAAAACGCGATTGACCCGGTTACCCATTAGACGATAGAATCTTTGGCTCGTCGGAGCGTAGCGCAGCCTGGTAGCGCATCTGATTTGGGATCAGAGGGTCGTAGGTTCGAATCCTATCGCTCCGACCACGAGATACACGACAAGGGTTGCAAGCCATCGCGCTTGCAGCCCTTTTTCGTTTGGTCCGCCGCCCGCTTCGGCCACCGGGGCCACCGCCCGCAGCCCGCGCACGAAAATTGCGGGAACACGCGATAATGTCCGCGACCAACCCGCAATTGCGCATGAAAAATCACGTTTTCAAGACCGCCATGCTCGGCGCGCTGCTCGCAATCGGCACCCTCGGCGCGCCCGGCGTCGCATCGGCGAAGTCGCTCGACGACGCGCTCGACTGCCATTCGAACGGCCACAAGTTCGTCGCGCCGCTGCTCGCGGCAGGCGACATCCAGTCGGAGCCGATGCACGTCGAATCGAATTCGGTGAACGCATTCCGCACGAACCATCCGCTGACCGCCTACGGCTTCGGCGTCTATGTCGTGCTCGGCTACCAGGCGAACGATCCGATTTTCCAGCCCGGCGACGGCACGCCGATCGGCGACTGGGCATACGGCGTCGTGGTGCGGGGCACGAAGAGCGCGGTCGAACAGGCCGTGCGCAAGGCCGGCAGCGATGCGACCGTCAAGCAGGCATTCCCGTTCCTGACCGCGATCGTGTGCTCGGACTGAGCGCGTCCAAGGCAACCCGGCGGCGCGGGCGCGCCGCCGCCGTGCCGGCGCGTTACGCGCCCGTATAAACCACGCGGTACGGAATGCCGACCTTCTCCCACTCGGCCGCTTCCTGGCTGAGGCTGTAATCGGTCAGCGGGTTCTGCTCGACCCATGCGCTCGGCAGGCGCACTTCATACCCGCCCTTCTTCATCTGCGACACGGAAATGTCCGGCAGCCCGGCATCGGTCCGGCGCCGGCAAAGCAGCGCCGCGAGCCGCAGGCAGAACAGCAGCGGCCATTCGACGTCGCGCGCCTGCGACAGCTTGCCGAGCTTGCCCGCATGCCCGAGCACGAGCGCGGCAAGGCGCGCCTGGTCGGTGCGCGAGAAGCCCGGCATGTCGGCGTTGCTCGCGATATAGGCCGAATGCTTGTGATACGAGCTGTGCGAGATCGACAGGCCGATCTCGTGCAACGCGGCGGCCCAACCGAGGAACATCCGGCCTTCCTCGCGTTCTTCGTCGTCGGAATCGTCGAGCTCGTCGTAGAACCGCACCGCGAGCGCGCCGATGCGCTCGGCCTGCGCGCGATCGACGCCGTAGCGGCGCGTGAAGCCCTCGACGGTCACCGCGCGCATGTCCTCGTGCTGGGTCCGGCCGAGCAGGTCGTACAGCACGCCGAGACGCAATGCGCCGTCGGTGGTATCGACGTAGTCGACGCCCAGTTCCTCGAATACCGCGAGCATGATCGCGAGGCCGCCGGCGAGCACCGGCACGCGATCGGGCTTCAGCGCGATCAGCTTCAGCCGGTTCACGTTCTCGGACTTGATCAGCGCGCGCTTCAGGCGTTCGAGCCCGCCGCGCGAAATGCCGTGCGTGATGCCCGCGTCGTTGAAGCCGTTCGCCTCGACGAGTTCCGCGAGCGCGCGCGCGGTGCCGGACGAACCGATCGCTTGGTCCCATCCGGCCTTCTTGTATTCGCTGGAAATGATCTGGATCTCGCGCTTGGCCGCGAGTTCGGCTTGCCGCATCGTGTATTCGTCGACGTTGCCGGCCGGGAAGAACGCGCGGCTATGGCTCACGCAGCCGATGTAGAGGCTCTCCATCACGATCGGCGTGTAGTGCGAGCCGATGATGAATTCTGTCGAGCCGCCGCCGATGTCGACGACGAGCCGCTTGCCCGCGCTCGCCGGCACCGAATGCGCGGCGCCCGCATAGATCAGGCGCGCCTCTTCGCGGCCCGCGATCACTTCGATCGGAAAACCGAGCGCCGCTTCGGCCTCGCCGAGAAATTCGCCCGCATTCTTCGCGACGCGCAGCGTGTTGGTCGCCACCGCGCGCACATGATCGGGATGGAAATCGCGCAGGCGTTCGCCGAACCGCTTGAGCGCCTCCCAGCCACGCTCCTGCGACGCGCGATCGAGCATCTTGTCGCTCGACAGGCCCGCGGCCAGTCGAACGGGCTCGCGCAGCGCATCGACGGGATAGATCTGGCTGCCCGCCGGCGTTTCCTCGACGCGCCCGACGATCAGCCGAAAGCTGTTCGAGCCGAGATCGACGGCAGCCAGCAAGTGGGGGGATGTAACCATCAGAAGGGGGCTCCGTGCGCGTTCGCCCGCGGCAGCCGGTCCGGCCACGCTGGACGATCAATCAAAGGCGACATTTTAAGCGTGGAACGCTTGCCGTTGCCACGCTTCACGGGCATGTACACGGGTAGATTGTATATGGCCGAAACATTTATGAGACGAAACGGTTCAGGCGTAGAATTTCCCGATATAAATACATTATCGTCATCAGCACGTCATCGTACCGTGAGAGTTTCCGAGCGTCCTTTCGAATCATCGCCCGAATCATCCCCTACTCTGCCGATGTCCGTCCGTTATCCGCTTCTCAATCGTGAACTCGGCATCCTCGGTTTCAACGAGCGCGTGCTGGCCCAGGCGGCTGACCCGCAGATTCCGTTGCTCGAGCGCCTGCGCTTCATCTGCATCACGAGCAGCAACCTCGACGAATTTTTCGAAGTCCGGATGGCCGGCCTTCAGGAACAGATCCGCGACAACCCCGGCGCACTGACGCCCGACGGCATGTCGTTGCAGCACGCCTATGACCTCGTCGTCGAGCGCGCGCAACGGCTCGTGCACCGCCAGTACACGATGCTGCACGAGACCGTGCTGCCCGCGCTCGAACAGGAAGGCATCTACTTCCACGCGAGCGACACGTGGAACGAAGAACAGCTCGAATGGGCGCGCCGCTACTTCCTCGATGAACTGCTGCCGGTGCTGACGCCGATCGGCCTCGACCCCGCGCACCCGTTCCCGCGCGTGCTGAACAAGAGCCTGAACTTCGTCGTCGAGCTCGAGGGCCGCGACGCGTTCGGCCGCCAGGCGGTGATGGGCATCGTGCAGGCGCCGCGCGCGCTGCCGCGCGTCGTGCGCATGCCGCAGGCGCTGTCGGGTTTCGAGCACGGCTTCGTGCTGCTCAGCTCGTTCATGCAGCGCTTCGTCGGCGAACTGTTCCCGCAACTGGTCGTGAAGAGCTGCAACCAGTTTCGCATCACGCGCAACAGCGAGCTGTTCGTCGACGAGGACGAAATCACCAACCTGCGCGTCGCGCTGCAGGGCGAACTGCCCGCGCGCCACCTCGGCAACGCGGTACGGCTCGAAGTGTCGGCCGACACGCCGGCGCATATCGTGCGGCGCCTGCTCGAGGAAAGCCTGCTCGGCGAGAAGGACTGCTATCGCGTGGCCGGCTCCGTGAACCTCGTGCGGCTGATGCAGATTCCCGATCTCGTCGATCGACCCGACCTGAAGTTCTCGCCGTTCACCGCATCGATCCCGCCCGCGATCGTCAACACGCCGACGATGTTCGACGCGATCGACGACGGCGACATCCTGCTGCACCACCCGTACGAAAGTTTCCAGCCGGTGCTCGAACTGCTGCAGCAGGCCGCGAAAGACCCGAGCGTCGTCGCGATCAAGCAGACGATCTACCGCACCGGCACCGATTCCCCGCTGATGGACGCGCTGATGGAAGCCGCACGCAACGGCAAGGAAGTGACCGTCGTCGTCGAGCTGCTCGCGCGCTTCGACGAGGAAACCAACATCAACTGGGCGTCGCAGCTCGAAGCCGTCGGCGCGCACGTCGTGTACGGCGTGGTCGGCCACAAGTGCCATGCGAAGATGATGCTGATCGTGCGGCGCGTCGTGCAGAACGGCAAGGCGTCGCTGCGCCGCTACGTGCACCTCGGCACCGGCAACTATCACCCGCGCACCGCCCGCCTCTACACCGACTTCGGGCTGATGACGGCCGACCAGAAGATCTGCGAGGACGTTCACCACGTCTTCCAGCAACTGACCGGGATCGGCGGCGAGCTCACGCTGCACGAGCTGTGGCAGTCACCGTTCTCGCTGCATCCGCGCATCATCGAATCGATCCGCGCGGAAATCGACAACGCGCGTGCCGGCAAGCGCGCGCGCGTGGTCGCGAAGATGAACGCGCTGCTGGAGCCGTCGGTGATCGCCGCGCTGTACGAAGCGTCGCAGGCCGGCGTCAAGGTCGACCTGATCGTGCGCGGCGTGTGCGCGCTGAAGCCCGGCGTGCCGGGGCTGTCGGAAAACATCACGGTGCGCTCGATCGTCGGGCGCTTCCTCGAACACCACCGCATCTACTATTTCCACGCGGACGGCGCCGAGGACGTCTATCTGTCGAGCGCCGACTGGATGGACCGCAATCTGTTCCGCCGCGTCGAAGTCGCGTTCCCGATCCGCGAGCGCAAGCTGAAGCGCCGCGTGATCGCCGAAGGGCTGTCGGTCTGTCTCGGCGACAACCAGTCGGCCTGGCAGATGCTCAGCGACGGCCACTACCGCCGGCGTCGTGCGGGCAAGACGATCCGCAATGCGCAGCTCGGGCTGCTCGCGAAGTTCTGTTCGTAGACATGGGGCGGCGCGCGGGTTCGCGTGCCGCTTCACCAAACGAAAAAGCACAGCCCGAGGGCTGTGCTTTTTTATTTGCGGCGGGATGCCTGCGTGAGGCACCCGATTCGCGTCATGCGCTCACGCTTCGAACGTCGCCGGCCGGATCGCGATGATCCGCGACGCCGGGAAGCGTGCGGTGAACGTGCTGCCGCGCCCTTCCTCGCTCTGCACGTACAGGTGCGAGTCATGCCGCTGCAGCACGTGCTTGACGATCGCGAGGCCGAGCCCCGTGCCGCCCGTATCGCGCGAGCGGCTGCGGTCGACGCGATAGAAGCGTTCGGTCAGCCGCGGCAGGTCGGCCGCCGGGATGCCGAAGCCGCTGTCGGTGACGGAAAACACGCCTTGCGCGCCCTCGCGCCGCCACGACACGAGGATCTTGCCGCCGTCCGGCGTATAGCGGATCGCGTTGGTCACGAGATTCGCGAACGCACTGAACACTTCGGTCTGCGCGCCCGTGACGCCGAGCGTCTCGTCGATCGTGAACGTGATTTCGTGATGCCCGTTCGACAGCGTCTGCGCATCTTCCTTCAGATGGTCGAACACGGCACGCATGTCGATCGCGTGATCCATCGGCGGCTTGCTTTCGCCCTCGAGCTTCGCGAGCACCAGCAGATCGGTGACGATGTGCCGCATCCGCGACGCCTGCTGCTCCATCATCTCGAGATAGCGCGCGCGATCCTCCTCGTTCAGCGGCAGTTCGCGCATCGTCTCGAGGAAGCCCGACAGCACGGTGAGCGGCGTCTTCAGTTCGTGCGACACGTTCGCGACGAAGTCGCGCCGCATCGCGTCGGTCCGCTCGAGCTCCGTGATGTCCTGCGTGAGCAGCAGCTTGCGGTTCTCGCCGTACGGAAACACCTGCACTTCGAGCACGTTCTGCCGCGAGTCGCCCATCCCGCGCATCACGAGCGTCTCGTCGTAATGCTGCGCGTTCAGGTAGCGGACGAAATCAGGATGACGAACCAGATTCGTGATGTGCTGGCGCAGGTCGCGCTTCGCGTCGAGGCCGAAATGCACCTCGGCGATCGCGTTGCACCACTCGATCTGGTCATGGTCGTCGAGCATCGCGACGCCGTTCGGCGACGCCTGGATCGCCTGGATGAAGCGCGAATGCTGCTGCTCGACCTGCCGCACCTGCGCATGCCACTGCTTCGCGAGCTTGTGCAGCCGGTAGTAGATTTCACCCCAGATGCCCGGTGCGCTCGGCACCTCGCCGTAGACGGGCGCATCGAGCAGACGCCAGAGGCGTTGCGTATGGAAGGTGCTGAAGAAGCCCTGCGCGACCAGCATCACGACCGCGAACCCGAGGCCTGCGATCGGGCCGGCGAACACGCCGACCAATACGCTGATCAGCACGAGCAGCACGAGCGACACGAGAAAGCGCGCCCAGATGATGTTCATGATTCAGCGCCCGAAAGAATGAACGGCATGCCGTGGCACACGGCATGTCCGGATACGTTACGCGTGCTTGGCGAGCCGGTAGCCGCTGCCGCGCACGGTCTCGATCATCGCATCGCAACCGGCCGGTTTCAAGGCCGCGCGCAATCGTTTGATGTGGACGTCGACGGTGCGCTCCTCGACGAACACGTGATCGCCCCAGACCTGGTCGAGCAGTTGCGTGCGGCTGTGCACGCGCTCCGGATGCGTCATGAAGAAATGCAGCAGGCGGAATTCGGTCGGGCCGAGATCGAGCTTGATCTCGCTGCCGTCGCCGTGCGCGGCGACCCGATGCGTGGCCGGATCGAGGCGCAGCCCGTTGATCGACACGACGTCCTCGGTCAGCTGCGGCGCGCGGCGGCGCAGCACGGCCTTGATGCGCGCCATCAGTTCCTTCGGCGAGAACGGCTTCGTCACGTAGTCGTCCGCGCCGATTTCGAGGCCGAGCACCTTGTCCTGCTCGTCGCCGCGCGCGGTCAGCATGATGATCGGGATGTGCTTGGTCCGTTCGTTGTTGCGCAGGTCGCGCGCGAACGCAATGCCGGACTTGCCCGGCAGCATCCAGTCGAGCAGCACGAGATCGGGCAGCACGTCGCTGATCAGGTTCTGCGCCTGCTCGGCGTTGTACGCGCGGATCGGGCAGTGACCGGCATGCTGGAGATTCACCGAGATCAGTTCGGAAATCGCGGGCTCATCTTCGACGACGAGAATGTTGCTGGGCATCGGCACCTCTGTTCTTCCTTACGGAGTCGATTAACTGTTGGCTTCGCGATCGAGCGTGTCGCGCGGCTGGTGCCGCACGTCGGTGCCCTTCACGATGTAGATGATGAATTCGGCGATGTTCTTCGCGTGGTCGCCGATCCGTTCGATCGCCTTCGCGATGAACAGGTACTCGAGGCCGACCGAGATCGTGCGCGGGTCTTCCTGCATGTACGACACGAGCTTGCGCACGAACGCGCGGAATTCGAGGTCGATTTCCTTGTCGTCCTTGACGATCTGCGCGGCCGCCACCGTATCGAGGCGCGCGAACGCGTCGAGCGCGCGGCGCAGGATCGTCACGGCCATCTCGCCCGACACCTTGATCTCGGCGATGTTCACCGCACGCGCGGCCGGCTCGTCGATCAGGCGACGCACGCGCTTCGCGATCTTCTCGGCCTCGTCGCCGGCACGCTCGAGGTTCGTAATCGTTTTCGAAATCGACATCAGAAGACGCAGGTCGCGCGCGGCCGGCTGCCTCCGCGCGATGATGTTGCCGCACTCCTGGTCGATGTCGACTTCCATCGCGTTCAGCGTTTCCTCGGCCGCGATCACCTTCTCGGCCGTCTCGCGGTCGAATTCGTTCAGCGCATGCATCGCGCCGACGATCTGCGACTCGACGAGCCCGCCCATTTCCAGCACTTTCGACGACACGGCATTCAGGTCCGCGTCGAACTGGCTCGACAGATGTTTATCCGACATGGTTGTGATTCTCCGTCATCAGCCGAAACGGCCGGTGATGTAGTCTTCCGTTTCCTTGCGCACCGGCTTGATGAAGATCTTTTCGGTTTCGCCGAATTCGATCAGCTCGCCCAGGTACATGTAGGCCGTGTAGTCCGAGCAGCGCGCGGCCTGCTGCATGTTGTGCGTGACGATCACGACCGTGTAGTCGCTCTTCAGCTCCGCGATCAGCTCCTCGATGCGGCCCGTCGAGATCGGGTCGAGCGCCGAGCACGGCTCGTCGAGCAGCAGCACTTCCGGACGGATCGCGATACCGCGCGCGATGCACAGACGCTGTTGCTGGCCGCCGGACAGCCCGTAGCCGCTCTGGTTCAGCTTGTCCTTCACTTCGTTCCACAGCGCGGCCTTCGTCAGCGCCCACTCGACGCGATCGTCCATCTCCGAGCGCGTGAGCTTCTCGAACATCTTCACGCCGAACGCGATGTTGTCGTAGATCGACATCGGGAACGGGGTCGGCTTCTGGAACACCATGCCGATCCGCGCGCGCAGCAGCGAGATGTCGCGCTTGGTGGTCAGCAGGTTCTCGCCGTCCATCAGGATTTCGCCCTCGGCGCGCTGCTCCGGATAGAGCGCGTACATCTTGTTGAACGTGCGCAGGAGCGTCGACTTGCCGCAACCCGACGGACCGATGAACGCCGTCACCTTCCCTTCGGGAATGCGCAGGTTGATGTTCTTCAGCGCGTGGAACTTGTTGTAGAAGAAGTTGAGGTTGTTGACCTCGATCTTCGCGTTCAGCGGCGCCAGCGGACGGCCATGTGCCGCATCTTGCGTGCCGGCGGGCGCAGCGGTGCGCTCGACGGGATTCAGGTGGCTTTCTGCCATATTCATCGGATTGCTCCGCCGTTACTTTTTCGAGAAGATCGAACGCGCCAGGATGTTGAGTCCGAGCACCCCGAGCGTGATCAGGAACACGCCCGCCCATGCGAGCGACTGCCATTCGGCGAACGGGCTCATCGCGAACTTGTAGATCGTGACGGGCAGGTTCGCCATCGGTTGGCTCATGTCCCACGAGAAGAACTGGTTCGACAGCGCGGTGAACAGCAGCGGCGCCGTTTCGCCGGCGATCCGCGCGACCGCGAGCAGCACGCCCGTCACGATCCCGCCGACCGACGCGCGCAGCGTGATCTTCAACACCATCCGCCACTTCGGCGTGCCGAGCGCGACGGCTGCTTCGCGCAGCGCGTTCGGCACCAGCTTCAGCATGTTCTCGGTCGTGCGGATCACGATCGGAATCTGCAGCAGCGCCAGCGCGATCACGCCGGCCCAGCCCGAGAAGCGCCCCGACTTCGCGACGACGATCGCGTAGACGAACAGCCCGATGACGATCGACGGCGCCGACAGCAGGATGTCGTTGATGAAGCGGATCGTGCTCGCCAGCAGGTTCTTCTGGCCGTATTCGGCAAGATAGACGCCCGCGAGGATGCCGATCGGCGTGCCGACCAGCGTGCCGAAACCGCACAGCAGCAGGCTGCCGACGATCGCGTTCGCCAGGCCGCCGCCTTCCGTGTTCGGTGCCGGCGTCGATTCGGTGAACAGCTGCAGCGACAGACCGCCGACGCCGAGATGCACCGTGGTGTAGAGAATCCACACGAGCCACAACAGGCCGAACGCCATTGCGGCGAGCGACGCGGTCAGCGCGATCGCGTTGGTCAGCTTGCGCTTGCGCTGCAAGCGGTTGCGCATCGCGTCGAGCGCGGCGCCATTCGGCCCCGGGAAATTCATGACGGGCTCGCTCATTTCTTGCCCTCTCCCTTCTCGAGACGAAGCAGCAGCAGTTTGGAGATGGACAGCACGATGAACGTGATCACGAACAGGATCAGGCCCAGTTCCATCAGCGCGGACGTATGCAGGCCCGGTTGCGCTTCCGCGAATTCGTTCGCGAGCGCCGACGTGATGCTGTTGCCCGGCGCGAACAGCGACACGCTGTCGAGCAGGTTGGTGTTGCCGATCACGAAGGTCACGGCCATCGTTTCGCCGAGCGCGCGGCCGAGGCCGAGCATCACGCCGCCGATCACGCCGGTCTTCGTGTAGGGCAGCACGACTTTCCACATCACTTCCCACGTCGTGCAGCCGATCCCGTAAGCCGATTCCTTCAGCAGCACGGGCGTGACTTCGAACACGTCGCGCATCACCGACGCGATGTACGGGATGATCATGATCGCGAGGATCACGCCGGCCGCGAGAATGCCGATGCCGATCGGCGGGCCCGACGTCAGCGGACCGAGCACCCACACGTCCTTGAAGAGACGGCCGATCGGCTTCTGGAAGTATTCGGCGAAGATCGGCGCGAACACGAGCAGGCCCCACATGCCGTACACGATCGACGGAATCGCGGCGAGCAGCTCGATCGCGATGCCGAGCGGGCGACGCAGCCACACGGGCGACAATTCGGTGAGGAACAGTGCGATGCCGAAGCTGACGGGCACCGCGATGACGAGCGCGATGAGCGACGTCACGATCGTGCCGTAGATCGGCACGACCGCGCCGTAAATATCCGAGTTCGGATCCCACTCGGTTTGCAACAAGAAGCCGATGCCGAACTTCTGGATGGTCGGCATCGACGCAATGATCAGGGAAACGATGATCCCGCCCAGCAGCAGCAGGGTCACGATCGCGGCCAGCCGTGCGAGGCCGCCGAACAGAACGTCTCCGAGACGGCTCGGCGCGCGTTGCTGCGCGGCATCGGACCGGGAAGACGTGTAGGAAATATCAGACATGGGCGCCTGTTCTGGATCGCCGGGCGCCGTGACGCCCGGCCTTACCGCACACACTGCCCGGCCGGCACGGCCGGGCAGCGAACCGCTGGATTGCTTACTCCGTGGCGACCGGCTTGCCCGATGCGTCCGTCACCTTCGTCTTCCACTGCTTGCGGATTTCCGTCTCGACCGTCGCCGGCAGCGAGATGTAGTCGAGGCTGTCGGCTGCCTTCTCGCCGTTCTTGAACGCCCAGCTGAAGAACTTCAGCGTTTCGGCGCCCTGCTCCGGCTTGTCCTGCTTCGCGTGCAGCAGCACGAACGTCGCGCCGACGACCGGCCATGCGTCCTTGCCCGGCTGGTTCGTCAGGATCTGGTAGAACGACTTCGACCAGTTCGCGCCGGCAGCCGCGGCCTTGAACGTTTCGGTCTTCGGCTCGACCACCGTGCCCGTCGAGTTCTTCAGGGCCGTGTAGGTCATGTTGTTCTTCTTGGCATACGCCCACTCGACGTAGCCGATTGCGCCCGGCAGGCGCTGCACGAAGGCCGCGACGCCGTCGTTGCCCTTGCCGCCCGTGCCCGTCGGCCAGTTGACCGTCGTGCCTTCGCCGATCTTCGACTTCCACTCGTCGTTGACCTTCGACAGGTAGTTCGTCCAGATGAAGCTCGTGCCCGAGCCGTCAGCACGACGAACGACCGCGATGTCCGTATCCGGCAGCTTGACCTTCGGGTTCAGCGCGGCGATCGCCGGGTCGTTCCACTTCTTGATCTTGCCGAGGTAGATGTCGCCGAGCACCGGGCCCGACAGCGTCAGTTCGCCGGCCTTCACACCCGGCACGTTGACGACCGGCACCACGCCGCCGACCACCGTCGGGAACTGGAACAGGCCTTCCTTCGCGAGTTCTTCATCCTTCAGCGGAGCGTCCGAACCGGCAAAATCGACCGTCTTCGCGTTGATCTGCTTGAGGCCGCCCGACGAGCCGATACCCTGGTAGTTCACCTTCGCGCCGCCGGCCTGCTGGTAGTCGGCAGCCCATTTCGTATAAATCGGCATCGCGAACGTGCTGCCTGCGCCCGTGATGTCGGCAGCTTGCGCGGCGACTGCGAAAAGCGCGCCAGCCAGGCCGGCAATCGCGGTTTGCATCAATTTCATGAGACCTCCAGTGTGTGAGCGGATGACTACGGCACCGCGAAGGTTAGGGGCTCCTCATGACGATAATGTGACAATCGATGAAACTGGCGTGACAGTAACATGACTGGTTGAAAGGGTGTATCGGGCCCTGTGCGGGCGGCCGCGCAGGGGCAGCGCGGCGCGAAATGGCGGCAAGAATTGCCGGTCAGGAAGGGCTGTTCGGCACCCGCCGATGCGAGGTCCGGAGCGAATCGTGTTCACCGCACAAGGTGCAGGAAAACCCTTTGCGGCGGTCATCGCGATTCAGGGTCGGATGTTTTCTTGCGTCAGACGAAACCCGCGCCGACGTCATCCTCTATTTAATAGCGCAAACCTTTGCGTCTGACGAATTGCGGCGCCCGAAGGCGCCGCTTGTCGAATCACCGGGAAGGCGGCGCGCGCACGGCACCGGACCGTCGCGCGCCGTCACCGATTCGGCTCAGCTCGTCGCCGCGCGCACCGCGTCGGCGATCGCTTCCGCGTGACGGGTCGCGTCGGCCGCATGCTGCGCCTCGACCATCACGCGCAGCACGGGCTCGGTGCCCGATGCGCGGATCAGCACTCGGCCGCGGCCGGCGAGCGCGCTTTCGGCTGCGTCGATCGCCGCGCGAATCGATGCGCTGCCCTTCCAGTCGGCACCCGGCTTCATCCGCACGTTGATCAGCTTCTGCGGGAACAGCGTGACGCCGTCCAGCATCTGCGCAAGCGTGCGGCCGCTGCGCTTGAGCGCGGCCAGCACGAGCAGCGCCGACACGATGCCGTCGCCGGTCGAATGGCGGTCGAGCGACAGGATGTGGCCCGAGCCTTCCGCACCGAGCTGCCAGCCGCGCTCGCGCAACTGTTCGAGCACGTAGCGGTCGCCGACGGCCGCACGCACGAACTGCACGCCCTCGCGCTGCAGCGCGACCTCGACCGCGAGGTTCGTCATCAGCGTGCCGACCGCGCCGTCGACCTTGCCGGCGGTCGCAATCCGGTCCTTGACGAGCACGTAGAGCAATTCGTCGCCGTTGTACAGCCGGCCCGTCGCATCCACGACCTGCAGGCGGTCCGCATCGCCGTCGAGCGCGATGCCGAGATCCGCATGGTTCGCCCGCACCGCACGCACCAGTGCGTCTGGCGCCGTTGCGCCGACACCGTCGTTGATGTTGAAGCCGTTCGGCGCGACACCGATCGGAATCACGTCCGCGCCGAGTTCGTGGAATACGTGCGGCGCGATCTGGTACGCGGCGCCGTGGGCGCAGTCGATCACGAGCTTCAGCCCGCGCAGGTCGTATGCGGCCGGGAACGTGCTCTTGCAGAACTCGATGTAGCGGCCGGCCGCGTCGTCGAGGCGACGCGCCTTGCCGAGCCGGTCCGACGACGCGCATTCGAGCGGCTTGTCGAGCCATGCCTCGATCTCGGCCTCGGTATCGTCCGGCAGCTTGTTGCCGTCGGCGGAGAAGAACTTGATCCCGTTGTCCTGATACGGGTTGTGCGATGCGCTGATCACGACACCGGCCGACAGGCGCAGCGCGCGCGTCAGGTACGCGACGCCCGGCGTCGGCATCGGGCCTGCCAGCATCACGTCCACGCCAGCCGCCGAAAAACCGGCCTCGAGCGCGGCCTCGAGCATGTAGCCCGACACGCGCGTGTCCTTGCCGATCAGCACCGTCGGACGCGCACCCGCCGCGACGTCGGCCGCGCCGGCCAGCACCTTGCCGGCCGCATAGCCGAGACGCAACACGAAATCAGGCGTGATGGGCGCCTCGCCCACCGTGCCGCGAATGCCGTCCGTGCCGAAATATCGACGTCCCATGGCGAACCTTCCTCCTTCGTTTTTCTGACTTCTGACTTATCGTTGCCGCGCGGCTTCGCGCACGGCGTTCCAGACCTTCAACGCATCGACCGTCGCCGCGACGTCGTGCACACGCACGATCGCCGCGCCGCGCCCGACTGCGCACAATGCGGCCGCCACGCTCGCCGCGACGCGTTCGATCGGCGGCTTGCCGCCGATCACCGCGCCGAGCATCGACTTGCGCGACATGCCCGCGAGAATCGGATACGCGCGCCCGTCGGGCCGCGCGGGCGCCGTGTCGGGCAACGCGGCCAGCAGCGCGTAGTTGTCGTCGACCACCGCCTTGCCGAATCCAAACCCGGGATCGACGCAGATCCGTTCCGCTGCGACGCCCGCGTCGCGCAGCGCCTGCGCGCGTGCTGCGAGAAAGTCGCGCACGTCGGTCACGACGTCGCCGTAGTCGGGCTCGCCCACCTGCATCGTCTGCGGCTCGCCGAGCATGTGCATCGCGCACAGCCCGCTGTTGCCTTCACGCACCGCGTCGATCGCCCCCGGCTGGCGGAACCCCCATATGTCGTTGATCATATCCGCGCCGGCAGCGAGCGCCGCACGCATCACGGCAGGCTTGTAGGTGTCGATCGACAGCGGCACGTTCAGCGGCCGCAACGCTTCGACGAGCGGGATCACGCGCGCGAGTTCCTCGTCGAGCGGCACGGGCGGCGCACCGGGACGCGTCGACTCGCCGCCGATGTCGATCAGGTCGACGCCTTCGGCGATCATCCGCTCGGCCTGGCGCAACGCATCGTCGCGCGCGAGGAAGCGGCCGCCGTCGGAAAACGAATCGGGGGTGGCGTTGAGAATGCCCATCACGAGCGGGCGTTCGAACGTCAGCGAGAAACGGCCGCACTGGAGCGGCGCGGGAATGGAGGCTGAAACTGCGGATTCGGGCACGGGCGGGAGGTGTTGATGAATACAAAACGGGCCGGTGTGAAGCCACACCAGCCCGTGAACGGTGCTACGGCGAAGGTCAGGCCGGCGAAGCAGGCGCCGGCGCGTTGCCGGGCTTCACTTCGGCGGCCGTGCCGCCACCCGAGGAATCGCCGCCAACGGCCGGCGAGCTCTTCGGCGAGCGCGGCGGACGCCCTTCCATGATGTCGTTGATCTGATCGGCGTCGATCGTCTCCCACTCCATCAGCGCGGCCGTCATTGCCTCGACCTTGTCGCGGTTCTCTTCGAGCAGGCGACGCGCAAGGCCGTACTGCTCGTCGAGCACGCGGCGGATTTCGCCGTCGACCTTCTGCTGCGTCGCTTCCGAGATCGTGCGGGTGAAGCCGCGGCCGAACGGGCCGCTGTCGTTCTCGTCGTCGACGTAGACCATCGGTCCGAGCGCGTCGGTCATGCCGAAACGCGCCACCATCGCACGCGCCGTCTGCGTCGCCTTGTTGAAGTCGTCCGACGCGCCGGTGCTGATCAGGTTCAGGAACAGCTCTTCGGCCACGCGGCCGCCGAACAGGATCGCCAGGCGGTCGAGCAGGTAGTCCTTCGAGTACGTCTCGTTGTCATGCTCCGGCAGCTGCCACGTGACGCCCAGCGCGCGACCGCGCGGGATGATCGTGACCTTGTGCACCGGGTCGGCCTTCGGCAGCAGCTTCGCGATCACCGCATGGCCCGACTCGTGGTAAGCCGTCGCACGCTTCGCTTCTTCGCGAATCACCGCCGACTTGCGCTCCGGACCCATGAAGATCTTGTCCTTCGCGTCCTCGAAATCCTGCATCTCGACGATGCGCTTGCCGCGGCGGGCGGCGAACAGCGCCGCTTCGTTCACGAGGTTCGCGAGATCGGCGCCCGAGAAGCCCGGCGTGCCGCGCGCGATGACCGCTGCGTCGACGTCGTTCGCGATCGGCACCTTGCGCAGGTGCACGCGCATGATCTGCTCGCGGCCGCGAATGTCCGGCAGGCCGACATAGACCTGACGGTCGAAACGGCCCGGACGCAGCAGCGCCTTGTCGAGCACGTCGGAACGGTTGGTCGCGGCGATCACGATCACGCCCGAGTTCGCTTCGAAGCCGTCCATCTCGACCAGCATCTGGTTCAGCGTCTGCTCACGCTCGTCGTTGCCGCCGCCCATGCCGGCGCCGCGATGACGGCCGACCGCGTCGATTTCGTCGATGAACACGATGCACGGTGCGTGCTTCTTCGCCTGCTCGAACATGTCGCGCACACGGGCCGCGCCGACGCCGACGAACATTTCGACGAAGTCGGAACCCGAAATGCTGAAGAACGGCACCTTCGCTTCGCCGGCGATCGCGCGGGCGAGCAGCGTCTTGCCGGTACCCGGAGGACCGACGAGCAGCACGCCGCGCGGAATGCGACCGCCCAGCTTCTGGAATTTCTGCGGGTCGCGCAGGAAGTCGACGAGCTCGGACACTTCTTCCTTCGCTTCGTCGCAGCCTGCGACGTCGGAGAAGTTCACCGCGTTGTTGTTCTCGTCGATCAGCCGCGCACGCGATTTCCCGAACGAAAATGCGCCGCCTTTGCCACCTCCCTGCATCTGCCTCATCATGTAGAACCAGAACACGATGATCAGGATCGTCGGCCCGAGGTAGTACAACGCGGACATCAGCGCGTTCGGCTCGTCATCGGCCTTGCCGCTGACCTGCACGCCGTACTTCATCAGATCGCCGACCATCCAGATGTCGCCGGGCGACACGATCTGGTATTTCTGGCCATCAGCCGGAGTGACGGTGAGGTTGCGCCCCTGCACGATGACGTTCTTGACCTTGCCGTTCTTGGCGTCGTCCATGAACTGCGAATAGGACACACCTTCCTGGACGCGGGGCTTGTCGAACTGCTTGAACACCGTAAACAGCACCAGTGCGATCACCAGCCACACTGCTGCCTTCGAAAACATATTGTTGTTCAAAGCACCACTCCTTCACTCGTAGACGAGCGCCTACATTTTCCTTGCGGCGCTCCTCGGTCATTCTAATCCAGTCCGACCACCCCTGCCATAAGCATTGACAACCGTCGCGATAGCGCTTCGCTTGTCTGGCAAGGGCCGGAGCCCGTTTGCGGCACCGCGCCCCGCGTCACCGCGGATGCTTCAGTTGCCGGCCCAAAATGAACGTTTCGGACGATTTGTCGCGGGACGCCTTCGGCTTGCGCGGCGCGACGATCTTAAACTGCTGTTTGAACTTTTCGACGATCTGGCTGTAGCCGCTGCCGTGGAAACACTTCACGAGCAGCGCACCTTCCGGCTTCAGATGATTCTGCGCAAATTCGAGCGCCAGATCGCACAGATGCTCGATGCGCGCCGCGTCCGCCGAGGCCACGCCCGAGAGGTTGGGGGCCATGTCCGAAATAACAAGGTCCACCGAGCGGCCTTCGAGCACTTCCTCGAGCCGGTGAAGGACCTCGTCCTCGCGGAAGTCGCCCTGGAGGAAGTGGACGTCGGCGATCGGTTCCATCGGCAGGATGTCGAGCGCGACGATCGTGCCGTCGATGCCGCCTTCGCGCTCCGCGTCACGCTTCTTGCCCTGCGCGAGCTTGTTGCGGGCATACTGGCTCCAGCTGCCCGGCGTCGCGCCGAGATCGACGATCACCTGGCCCGGGCGGATCAGCTTGTCCTGCTCGTCGATTTCCTTCAGCTTGTACGCGGCACGCGCGCGATAGCCCTCCCGCTGCGCCATTTTGACGTACGGGTCGTTGATGTGGTCGTGCAGCCAGTGCTGGTTAAAGCGGTTTTTTGCCATTCGAGAGAGAGATTGCTGCTATTTGCTTCGTGAAGCCGTGCTTTTGGCGGATAATACGCGTCTTCTTCGCGCGGCTGTGGCCCCTTCCGGGCCCAAGCCGCGATTTTACGTGGTTTCGGCGCGCGGCTGATGCGGTAACTTCCCGCGATTCGCTTGTGATGCAGCGCGCCCCTATTTAGATTTCGACATTTCCATGCCCGCCCTTTCGCTTTCCCCCGCCGAGCGCTCCGCGCTGCGCTCCCAGGCCCATGCGCTCAAGCCCGTCGTGCTGATCGGCGCCGACGGGCTGACCGACGCCGTGCTGAAGGAAATCAAGGTGCACCTTGCCGCGCACCAGTTGATCAAGATTCGTGTATTCGGTGACGAGCGCGATGAGCGCGTCGCCATTTACGACGAGATCTGCGACCGCCTGGATGCGGCGCCGATCCAGCACATCGGCAAGCTGCTGGTGATCTGGAAGCCCGAGGCTGCCGTGGCGGCCCCGGCCCGCGGCCGTCGTGCCGGCGCGCTGCCGAGCGCGGCCGAAGCCGTCGACGACAAGAAAGGCCGTGCGCCGCGCACCGTCAAGGTCGTCAAGGTGTCGCCGAACGCGAGCCCCGTGCGCCGTCCGAGGCCGGTAAAGGTCACGGTGCGCGGCAACGAGCGCGTGACGGCGGGCGGCACCGTGAAGCGTGCGAAAAAGCGTCAGGCCAGCACGAAGCGGCCGCACCAGGGCAAGTAATCCTGCCGCGCGGCACGGGGCACCCCGTGCCGCCCTGCCGGTGCGGCGCACACGCCGTTCAGGCGTCTCGCGCCGGCAAACGCCAGATCAGCATCAGCCCCAGCACGCTCTCGACGAGATAGAACAGGCTCGAAACGCCGTGCAGCATCCCGAAGCGGCTCGCATACGGCGAGTTCGCGATATCGGTGCCCGCCTCCATCGCGGCCACCCGCAGCGCGTTCATGAACGGCTGCAGCGCAAAATACCCGACCAGCACGCACGCGACCATCGCCGCGACGATCCAGCGCACGCGCCGGTAATCGCCGCTGCCGCGCCGCACCTGCTGGTTCGACAGCGCGAGCAGCAACACGCCGCATACGACACCGAGGATCGCCTCGATGCGAAACAACTGGGCGGCGACCGAGCCGGCCGTCATCCGCTCCAGCGTCTTGAACAGCACGGGCGCGACCGCATACCCGATCGTCAGCAGGCTGCCGACCCACACGGCCGACAGCAGACGGAACACGCGATGCGGCATCACGTCGCCCCGCTTCAGATGTAGCTGACCGAGATGATTTCGTATTCGCGCACGCCGCTCGGCGCCTGCACGGCCGCGACGTCGCCTTCGGACTTGCCGATCAGCGCGCGTGCGATCGGCGAGCTGACCGAGATCAGGCCGTGATCGATGTCGGCTTCGTCGTCGCCGACGATCTGGTACTTGACGGTATCGCCGGACTCGAGATCCTCGAGTTCGACCGTCGATGCGAAGACCACGCGGCCTTCGGCGTCGAGCACGGTGGGATCGATGACCTGCGCGGCCGAAAGCTTCGATTCGATTTCCGCGATGCGACCCTCGATGAAGCCCTGCTTTTCTTTCGCAGCGTCGTATTCGGCGTTTTCGGACAGATCGCCCTGTGCGCGGGCCTCCGCGATCGCGTTGATCACGGCCGGCCGCTCGACGGACTTGAGGCGCTGCAATTCATCGCGCAGTTGCTCTGCGCCACGCTTTGTCAACGGAATGGTGCTCATAAACGGCTCAATCGCTAAAAACGGCTATAAAAAAAATCACCGCGATTAAGCGCATTTCCGGCGAACCGGAAACACCGCTTAATCGCGGCACGTGTTGCTTCGACAGGTAACTGAACGCTTAGTTTAGGCGAGCATGAAGACCTTGTAAATCATAGACTTCCAGATCCTTCAGGTAGCGCAAGCCTTCGACGGCCGCGCGCGCGCCCGACATCGTCGTGTAGTACGTGACCTTGTGCGCCTGCGCGCTCATGCGGATCGAACGCGAATCGGCGATCGCCTGACGCGTCTCGTCGACCGTCGTGAACACGAGTGCGATCTCGCCGTTCTTGATCATGTCGACGATGTGCGGACGGCCGTCCTTCACCTTGTTGACGACCTTCACCGGCACGCCGGCCGCTTCGATCGCGGCAGCCGTGCCCTTGGTCGCGACGATCGGGTAGCCGAGGTCGTGCAGCATGCGCGCGACTTCGACCGCCTTCGGCTTGTCGGCGTCCATCACGGTCAGCAGCACCGTGCCCGACTCCGGCAGGCGCGAGCCCGCCGCGAGCTGCGACTTGAACAGCGCCTCGCCGAACGTCTGGCCGACACCCATCACTTCGCCGGTCGAACGCATTTCAGGCCCGAGGACCGGATCGACGGTCGGGAACTTGACGAACGGGAACACCGCTTCCTTCACGCTGAAGTACGGCGGTTCGACTTCCTTCGTCACGCCCTGCTGCGCGAGCTTCTGGCCGACCATCGCGCGCGCCGCGATCTTCGCGAGCGGCAGGCTGGTCGCCTTCGACACGTACGGCACCGTGCGCGATGCGCGCGGGTTCACTTCGAGCACGTAGATGATGTCCTGCTTCGAACCGTCTGCCTGCGGCACTTGCTGGATCGCGAACTGCACGTTCATCAGGCCGACCACGTTCAGCGCCTTCGCCATCGCGCCCGTCTGGCGCTTCAGTTCGGCAACCGTTTCTTTCGACAGCGAGTACGGCGGCAGCGAGCATGCCGAGTCGCCCGAGTGGACGCCCGCCTGCTCGATGTGCTCCATCACGCCGCCGATGAACACCGACTCGCCGTCGCAGATGCAGTCGACGTCGCATTCGATCGCGTCGTTCAGGAAGCGGTCGAGCAGCACCGGCGAATCGTTCGACACCTTCACGGCCTCGCGCATGTAGCGCTCGAGGTCGCGCGGCTCATGGACGATTTCCATCGCGCGGCCACCCAGCACGTACGACGGGCGCACGACGAGCGGGTAGCCGATTTCGGCCGCCAGCGCGAGCGCTTCGTCTTCGGCGCGTGCGGTGCGGTTCGGCGGCTGGCGCAGGCCGAGGTCCTGCAGCAGCTTCTGGAAGCGTTCGCGGTCTTCGGCCGCGTCGATCATGTCCGGCGACGTGCCGACGATCGGCACGCCGTGCGCCTCGAGGTCGAGCGCGAGCTTCAGCGGCGTCTGGCCGCCGTACTGGACGATCACGCCGACCGGCTTTTCCTTGTCGACGATCTCGAGCACGTCTTCCAGCGTCAGCGGCTCGAAGTACAGGCGGTCGGACGTGTCATAGTCGGTCGACACCGTTTCCGGGTTGCAGTTGACCATGATCGTTTCGTAGCCGTCCTCGCGCATCGCGAGCGCCGCGTGCACGCAGCAGTAGTCGAACTCGATGCCCTGGCCGATCCGGTTCGGGCCGCCGCCCAGCACCATGATCTTCTTGTTGGTGGTCGGCTGCGCCTCGCACTCTTCCTCGTAGGTCGAGTACATGTAGGCCGTCTTGGTCGCGAACTCGGCCGCGCAGGTATCGACGCGCTTGTAGACCGGGCGCACGTTCAGTTCGACGCGGCGGCGGCGGACGTCTTCCGGCGTCGCGCCGAGCAGCTTCGCGAGTCGGCGGTCGGAGAAGCCGCTCTGCTTCAGGAAGCGCAGCTCGTCGAACGTCAGCGACGCGAGCGTGCGGCCCGCGAGCGCCTTTTCCTTCAGGATGATCTGCTCGATCTGCTCGAGGAACCACGGGTCGATCGCGGTTTCCGCGAAGATTTCCTCGGCCGTCATGCCGATGCGGAATGCATCGCCGACGTACCAGATGCGGTCCGGGCCCGGCTCGTGGATCTCGATCGCGATCTCGTCGCGGTCGGTCGACTTCTCGTCGAGACCGTCGACGCCGACTTCGAGGCCGCGCAGCGCCTTCTGGAACGATTCCTGGAACGTACGGCCGATCGCCATCACTTCGCCGACCGACTTCATCTGCGTGGTCAGGCGCGAATCGGCTTCGCGGAACTTCTCGAACGCGAAACGCGGGATCTTCGTGACGACGTAGTCGATCGTCGGCTCGAACGATGCCGGCGTCTGGCCGCCGGTGATTTCGTTCTTCAGCTCGTCGAGCGTGTAGCCGACCGCCAGCTTCGCCGCGACCTTCGCGATCGGGAAGCCGGTCGCCTTCGATGCGAGCGCCGACGAACGCGACACGCGCGGGTTCATCTCGATGACGACCATGCGGCCGTCCTTCGGGTTGATCGAGAACTGCACATTCGAGCCGCCGGTGTCGACGCCGATCTCGCGCAGCACCGCGAGCGATGCGTTACGCAGGATCTGGTATTCCTTGTCGGTGAGCGTCTGCGCCGGCGCGACCGTGATCGAGTCGCCGGTGTGCACGCCCATCGGGTCGAGGTTTTCGATCGAGCACACGATGATGCAGTTGTCGGCGCGGTCGCGCACGACTTCCATCTCGTATTCCTTCCAGCCGAGCAGCGACTCTTCGATCAGCAACTCGCGCGTGGGCGACAGGTCGAGACCGCGCTTGCAGATCTCTTCAAACTCTTCGCGGTTGTACGCAATGCCGCCGCCCGAGCCGCCGAGCGTGAACGACGGACGGATCACGACCGGATAGCCGCTGCCACCGGTGCCGGCCATGATCTCGGCATGCACCTGGGTCGCTTCTTCCATCGAGTGCGCGATGCCCGACTTCGCGGAGCCGAGACCGATCTTGGTCATCGCTTCCTTGAACTTCTGGCGGTCTTCCGCCTTGTCGATCGCTTCCGGCGACGCGCCGATCAGCTCGACGCCGAACTTCTCGAGCACGCCGTGATGGTGCAGGTCGAGCGCGCAGTTCAGCGCGGTCTGGCCGCCCATCGTCGGCAGGATCGCGTCCGGGCGCTCCTTCTCGATGATGCGTGCGACGACTTCCCACGTGATCGGCTCGATGTAGGTGACGTCGGCCGTGTTCGGGTCGGTCATGATCGTCGCCGGGTTGCTGTTCACGAGGACGACCTTGTAGCCCTCTTCACGCAGCGCCTTGCAAGCCTGCGCGCCCGAATAGTCGAACTCGCAAGCCTGGCCGATGATGATCGGGCCGGCGCCGATGATGAGGATGCTTTTGATGTCTGTGCGTTTTGGCATGGCTTGTGAATTCAGTAAGTAATCTTTGTCGTGGCGTTGTCGCGGATCGGCGGCTGCGCTCAGCTCATGGTGGCGAGCGCGAGCTTCACCGAGAAACCGATGAACAGGCCGCCCACGCTGCTCGCCGCGCCCGCCGCGAGCTTGCGGCGGCGGCGGAAATGCTCGGCGAGCCGCGCGCCCGCGAAGATCAGCGTGCTCAGATACAGGAAGCTCGCGCATTGCGCGATCGCCCCGAGCACGACGAACGACAGCGCGGGATGCGGGAACGCCGGGTCGACGAACTGGATGAAGAACGAGATGAAGAACAGGATCGCCTTCGGATTCAGGAGGCTCACGATCAGCGCCTTGCGGAACGGCCGCTCGCCGTCGACCGCACGCGGTGCATCGGCCGGCGCATCGGCGCGCGCGCGCAGCTTCCGCCACGCGCCGCGCAGCATCCCTGCACCGATGTACAGCAGGTACGCGGCGCCGCCGTACTTGACGACGGAGAACAGCAGCGGGTTCGCCTTCAGCAGCGACGCGACGCCCGCGGCGGACAGCACCATCAGCACCGTGTCGCCGAGGAACACGCCGCAGGCCGCGCGATAACCGGCCTTCACGCCGCGCTGCGCCGCGAGCGACAGCACGTACATCGAGTTCGGCCCCGGCAGCAGGATGATGAAGATCACGCCGAACACGTAGGTCCAGATATCCGTGATGCCGAGTGCGTGGCCGAACATGATGCGAATCTCCCGTTCTTCGGTTGCTTCAGTTGCGTCAGGCGTTGCGCTGCTTCGCCGCGTCCATCAGTGCGGTGAAGCGGTCGAACAGATACGCGATGTCGTGCGGGCCGGGCGACGCTTCCGGGTGGCCCTGGAAGCAGAATGCCGGCTTGTCGGTCAGCTCGAAGCCCTGCAGCGTGCCGTCGAACAGCGACACGTGCGTCACGCGCGCGTTGGCCGGCAGCGAATCCGCGTCGACCGCGAAACCGTGGTTCTGCGACGTGATCACCACGCGACCGTCGCCGAGATCCTTCACCGGGTGGTTCGCGCCGTGGTGGCCCGTCTTCATCTTCAGCGTCTTCGCGCCGACCGCGAGGCCCATGATCTGGTGGCCGAGGCAGATGCCGAAGGTCGGCACGCCGCGCTCGATGAATTCCTTGGCCGCCGCGATCGCGTAGTCGCACGGCTCCGGATCGCCGGGGCCGTTCGACAGGAAGATGCCGTCCGGATTCAGTGCCAGCGCGTCGGCCGCGCTCGCCTCGGCCGGCAGCACCGTCACGTGGCAGCCGCGCTCCGCGAGCATGCGCAGGATGTTGTACTTGACGCCGAAGTCGTACGCGACGACGCGGTACTTCGGCGCTTCCTGCATGCCGTAGCCGCTGCCGAGGCGCCATTCGGTCTGCTTCCACTCGAACGGCTTCGTGGTCGACACGACCTTTGCGAGATCCATGCCCGCGAGGCCCGGGAACGAGCGCGCGAGTTCGATCGCCTTCGCCTCGTCGTTCGAGCCGGCCAGGATGCAGCCGTTCTGCGCGCCCTTGTCGCGCAGGATGCGGGTCAGCTTGCGGGTATCGATGCCGGCGATCGCGACGACGCCTTCGTCGCGCAGGTAGTCGCCGAGCGTGCGGTCCATGCGGAAATTCGATGCGAGCGTCGGCAGATCACGGATGATCAGGCCGGCGGCATGGACTTTCGTGGCTTCGACGTCTTCGGCGTTGACGCCGACGTTGCCGATATGCGGGTAGGTGAGCGTGACGATCTGACGCGCGTAGCTCGGATCAGTCAGGATTTCCTGATAGCCGGTAATCGCGGTATTGAACACGACTTCACCGATCGTGTGGCCTTCGGCCCCGATCGAATAACCACGAAAGACCGTGCCGTCGGCGAGTGCAAGCAAGGCGGGAGAAAAAGACGGCAACACGGGAGGCTCCTTGGGGAACACCCTGCTGCCGACCTGTTTACCCTGCCGCGCGAGCGCCGCGCTGCGTAGGCGCGCGGAGTCGCTAGCTGGACGCGACCTGCGGTGTCGGCACGCGAACCCGGCGCGTGGCGCACGAGGCTTCGCGGCATCGCCCGACAGGCGGCGTGCGGCGGATGAACGGGATGAGTGAGGTAGGCGCTAGGGTGCGAGGTTGATCAGCACAAACTTTCAAATTATAGCCCGAAAATGGCCTTATCTTCAATCGATATGGCCGTCCGATCACGCATGCGGCGCGCGCGATGCCGTGGCGTCACACGCGCCATTCGTTGCTGCGGCCCCGTTTCCGCAGCCGCCTTACCCCTCAGCGTACCGCCGGATCAATATGCTTGCCAGCGCTGCGCGCAGGCCAAACGTACCAGACCGCGCTTGCGAGTTGCAGCACGAGCAGCATGCTCCACGCCGTGACGTGCGCGGCAGCGGGGTAATGGCCGTCGACGGCCGGCCAGTGCGACAGCACCGCGCCGATACCGATCTGGAACGCAAAGATCAGCACGAAGATCACGAGCGTCAATGTCGTGTTCGCGCGGCCGATCAGTTGGGCCGGGAAGTGGCCGGCCAGCACGGCATAGGTGAGGATCCCGACGCCGCCGAACATGCCGTAGGCCGCCCACAGCACGGCCGGCGGCAGCGGCACGCGCGCGACGATCGCGATTTGCGTGACGACGAACAGCACCATGCCGACGCCGCAAAACGCCTGGACGGACACGCCGCGGCGCTCAAGCACGCGCGCCGCCGCGCCGAAACCGACACAGCCGGCCATCATCGCGAAGCCGAGCACCGACACGAGCCGTGCGGCGTGCTGCGCATCGAACCCCGCGACGTCGCGCAGGTACGGACCGACCCACAGCGACTGCATCGCGTAGAACACGCCCTGCGTGACGATCGAGAACGATGAGATCTTCCAGAACGCACGGCTGCCGAGGATGTGCCACGTGCCCTTGAACTGGCTGACGAGTCCGCCCTGATGGCGCGGCCGCTCGGCTTCCGGCGCGCCGAAGCCGATCGCGGCCGCGACGACGATCGTCAGCACCGCGAGGCCGCCGCAGATCACGCGCCAGCTCGTCACGCCGAGCAGCCAGGTCAACGGCGAGCCGACCGCGACGCCGCCCAGGCCGCCGACGGCCATCACGAGACCGTTGACGAGCGGCAACCGGCCGACCGGAAAATGCTGCGCGAGCGCCTTGAATGCCGCACCGAGACAGACCGATACGCCAACGCCGATCAGCAGCCGGCCGACCATCATCGTGCCAAGGTCGTGCGCGACGCCGAACACGGCGGCACCGGCAGCCGCGAACAGCAGCATTCCGGCCGTCACGCGGCGCGGGCCGAAATGATCGAGCAGCACGCCGACCGGAATCTGCCCGCCGGCAAAGCCGAGAAAATAGAGACTGGTGAGCAGCCCGAGATCGGCGGCCGAGAGCCCGAGCTCGTGCGTGACGAACGGCGCGAAGCCGAGATTGACGCCGCGGAACACGTACGACACGAAATATCCGACCGCAAACAGCGCGAGCACCCTCACCTGCACCGACGACATCGCTCCTCCTCGTGATCCGATCCCGGCCGCGCGAAGCAGCGCCGCCGCTGCCGCGCACAAACGAAAACGCCGTCACCTCGGTGACGGCGTTGCTTCGTGTTTCATCGGATGATAACGCAAGCGCACGATCCGGCCGGACCGCCGCGCTGCAGTCGCGACCGCGTTACTTCTTCTTGCCCTTGTTTGCAGCGGCCTTCGGCGCGGCCTTGGCCGGCGCCGCCTTCGCGGAAGCAGCCTTCGTCGCGCGGGCCGCCGGCTTCGCGGCACCGTGCTTCGCACCACGCGACTTGCCGCCGACGGACAGGCTCGCGCGCTCGATACGCGCGCCGGCGGTCGACGTCGCGATCCGCTCCGGACCCGGCTCGGCCGGCACCGCGCGGCCGACCGGCACGTGCAGCACGAGCGCCTGGCCCGGCATCGCGAGATCGCGATGCGTGCGGTTCCATGCCTTCAGCTGGCCGACCGACACGCCGTAGCGGCCGGCGATCGCCGCCATCGACTGCTTGCGGCGCACGCGGATCAGCATCTTGCGCGTGTCGGGCACGTCGGGCTCCATCGCGAGCACGCCGTTTTCCGCAACGTCCGCGCTGATGTCCTCGTCGTCGTCATCGCCGCGCGGCACGACGATCGTCGAGCCCGGCTTCAGGCGCATGCCGGCGGGAATCTTGTTGACCGACATCAGCGTGTCGGCGTCGACACCGATCTTCTCGGCGATCGCGGCCGGGCGCGCGCGCTCGCTGACCGTATAGGTGGTCCACGTCGACAACTGGCCGTTGTAGGCCTTCAGGTTCTTCTCGAACGCTGACGCGTTGTCGAACGGCAGCAGGATCTGCGGCTCGGTCGCGCCGAGGATCACCGGCTTCGAGAACGACGGGTTCAGCGAACGGAACTCGTCGAGCGACAGGTTCGCGAGCTTCGCGGCCACCGCCACGTCGATGTCGCGCGACGTCGTGACCGTCACGAAATACGGGTGGTTCGGGATCTCCGGCAGCGCCAGGCCGAACTGCTGCGGATTCGCGATGATGTTCTTCACAGCCTGCAGCTTCGGCACGTAGTTGCGCGTCTCGTTCGGCATCCGCAGGCTCTGGTAGTCGGTCGGCAGGCCGGCCGCCTGGTTGCGCGCGATCGCGCGCTGCACGTTGCCCTCGCCCCAGTTGTACGCGGCCAGCGCCAGATACCAGTCGCCGAACATGTCATGCAGGCGCGACAGGTAGTCGAGCGCGGCGCTCGTCGACGCGAGCACGTCGCGGCGCTCGTCCTGCCACATGTTGCGCTTCAGGTTGTACGTGCGGCCCGTGCCCGGCATGAACTGCCACATGCCGGCCGCCTTCGCGACCGACAGCGCCTGCGGGTTGAACGCGGATTCGATGAACGGCAGCAGCGCGAGCTCGGTCGGCATATGACGCGCCTCGAGTTCCTCGACGATGTGATACAGGTACTTCTGCGAGCGCTCGGTCATGCGCTGCACGTAATCGGGACGCTGCGTGTACCAGGTCGTCTGCATGTCGACGAGGTCGCTTTGCAGATCGGGCATCTGGAAGCCGCGACGGATGCGGCCCCAGAGATCGGAATCTGCACTGGTCAGGTCGCCGACGGATTGCTTGTCGACGTCGACAGTTTCTTTGGCGGTGGCTGATTTACGGAGGTAGTTGGACGCCGCCTGCGAATCGGCGGCGTTGTTGGCGACAGGAGCCTGGCTCGCACAAGCGGCGAGCAGCAGGACCACCATCGCACTCAATATAAGTCGCATGAAAATCTCGGCTTCCGACGGCTGGAAATTGCTGGCGATACTACGGAAGTGCGTGCTTCACGTCAATAAAAACACCGAAAACTCAGCCAAATCCTACATTTGGAGCAATTTTTACAGACTCCGCTTGAGCTTTTGGAGTCCTCCGGAAATCGTCATCGGAACCGGTTTTTCCACTCCCGCATCAGCGTAAACGCCGCGAGGCGATCCGACACCGTTTCGTGCAGCTCGGCCTCGAGCGTCGCATGGATGGCCGGGCTGTCCGACCGCATGAACGGGTTGACGGCACGTTCGTGCGCGATCGTGGTGGGCAGCGTCGGCACGCCGCGCGCGCGCAGCGCCTGCGCGTCGTCGCGCCAGGCGGCGAGCGCGGCATTGCCCGGTTCGCACGCGAGCGCGAAGCGGATGTTCGACAGCGTATATTCGTGTGCGCAATGCACGCGGGTGTCGCCGGGCAGCGCCGCGAGCGCGTCGAGCGACGCGAGCATCTGCGCGGGCGTGCCTTCGAACAGGCGGCCGCAGCCGCACGAGAACAGCGTGTCGCCGCAGAACACATGAGGGGTCGCGGCGCCCTGCCCGGCCGCCTGGAAATAGGCGATGTGACCGCGCGTATGCCCCGGCACGTCGAGCACGTCGAACGTGAGCGCCAGTGCGTCGAGCGTCACGCGATCGCCGCCCGCGAGCGGCCGCATGACCACGCCGATCGCCTCGGCCGCCGGGCCGTAGACGACCAGCGGTACATCGTCCGGTTGGCCATCGCGCAGCGCGGCGACACCGCCGACATGGTCGGCGTGATGGTGCGTGAGTAAAATAGCGGTCAACCGCCAGCCGCGTTCGGCAAGAACACGGCGTACGGGCGCGGCTTCACCCGGATCGACGGCGATCGCATCGCGGCCGTCCGAGACGAGCCAGATATAGTTGTCTTCGAATGCCGGAACCGGCACGTATTCCAGCTCGTTCATGGGCGCGCAATCATCGTTATGTCCGATCGTCAAATTATAGACTGGCCCGCCTGGACCGACTCGCCGCCCGGCCGCTACGTGCTGGACTGGGAGCAGGCGCAGCTCGACCGGATCGTGTCCGACGTCTTCGGGTTTCACGCGCTGCAGCTCGGCCTGCCGCAGCTCGATGCGCTGCGCGAGAACCGCATGCCGTATCGCGGCCTCGTGCTCGATCCGGCGAGCGGCGCGAGCGCGCCCTACCAGTATCCGTGGGCGCGCGAGGCGCACGCGCCCGAACATGCGCCGGCCGGTCGCAGCACGACGTGGAGCGATCTGCTCGACCTGCCGTTCGAGTCGCAGAGCGTCGACCTGATCGTGATGCCGCATACGCTCGAATTCACGTCGGACCCTCACCGCCTGCTGCGCGAAGCCGAGCGCGTGCTGATGCCGGAAGGCCAGCTCGTGATCACCGGCTTCAATTCGCTGAGCCTGTGGGGCATGCGGCAATCGTTCGGACGCATGGCGAACCGTCCGTTCGTGCCGGCCGCGCGCGACCAGATCGCGTTCATCCGACTCAAGGACTGGATCAAGCTGCTCGGCTTCGATCTCGAGCGCGGCCGCTTCGGCTGCTACCGGCCGCCGCTCGTCACCGACAAATGGCTTGCCCGCTACGGCTTCATGGAAGCCGCCGGCGACCGCTGGTGGCCGATCTTCGGCGCCGTCTACATGGTCACGGCCGTCAAGCGCGTGCGCGGCATGCGCCTGGTGGGCCCGATCAAGATGAAGAAGCCCGTGCTCGCGCCGGGCCTCACGCCGGCGGCCACCCCGACCACCCACCAAGAACACTCATGACCACCGACACCATCGACATCTATACCGACGGCGCCTGCAAGGGCAATCCCGGCCCCGGCGGCTGGGGCGCACTGTTGCGCTACGGCGACCGCGAAAAGGAGCTGTTCGGCGGCGAGCCCGACACGACCAACAACCGCATGGAGCTGATGGGCGTGATCGCCGCGCTCGAGGCGCTGAAGCGGCCGTGCCGCGTGATCGTCCATACCGACTCGCAATACGTGCAGAAAGGCATCAGCGAGTGGATCCACGGCTGGAAGAAGAAGGGCTGGGTCACCGCGGCGAAAACCCCGGTGAAGAACGCCGACCTGTGGAAGCGCCTCGACGCGCTCGTCGCGCAGCACGAGGTCGAGTGGCGCTGGGTGAAGGGCCACGCGGGCCACCCCGAAAACGAACGCGCGGACGCGCTCGCGAATCGCGGCGTCGAATCGCTCGTGGCCTGAACGCAGGCCGCCCCACTGTCTTTCCCGATTTATCCGACATGCGCCAGATCATTCTCGATACCGAAACCACCGGCCTGAATCCCCGCACGGGCGACCGCCTGATCGAAATCGGCTGCGTCGAGCTGCTGAACCGGCGGCTCACCGGCAACAACCTGCACATCTACGTGAACCCCGAGCGCGACAGCGATCCGGGCGCACTGGCCGTGCACGGCCTCACGACCGAATTCCTGAGCGACAAGCCGAAGTTCGCGGAAGTCGTCGACCAGATCCGCGACTTCGTGAAGGACGCCGAGCTGATCATCCACAACGCGCCGTTCGACCTCGGGTTTCTCGACGCGGAATTCGCGCGGCTCGACCTGCCGCCGTTCACCGAGCATTGCGGCGGCGTGATCGACACGCTCGTGCAGGCCAAGCAGATGTTCCCCGGCAAGCGCAATTCGCTCGACGCGCTGTGCGACCGGTTCGGCATCAGCAACGCGCACCGTACGCTGCACGGCGCACTGCTCGACTCGGAACTGCTCGCCGAAGTCTATCTCGCGATGACGCGCGGCCAGGACAGCCTCGTGATCGACATGCTCGACGACGCAGGCGCCGACGGCGGCGCGGCGAACGGCCAGCGCGTGTCGCTCGCGTCGCTCGACCTGCCGGTTCTCGCGGCGAGCGACGACGAACTCGCCGCCCACCAGACCCAGCTCGACGAACTCGACAAATCGGTCAAGGGAACCTGCGTGTGGCGCAAGTCCGCCGACGCGGACGCCGCCGAGGCCGCCTGACGCGGCGTCTCCCGACCGGCGCCTGCAGCCGCGCTCACGCGCGCGGCTGCAGCGCGATGATGGCCATCCCGCCAAGCGCGAGCACCGCGCCCGCCACGTCCCAGCGGGACAGCGCGATCCCGTCGACCACCCGCAGCCAGATCAGCGCCACCGCGATATACACGCCGCCGTACGCCGCATACGTGCGCCCCGCCGCGCTCGGATGCAGCGTCAGCAGCCACGCGAACAAGGCCAGCGACAGCGCGGCCGGCACCAGCAGCCATACGGGCCGGCCGCCCTTCAGCACGAGCCACGGCAGGTAGCAGCCGACGATTTCGGCCAGTGCAGTGACGGCGAACAGCGCCGCAATCCTGATCAGTTCGGTCATCCGGTTCCTCGCAGATTCGGCCCCCGTCCGGCGGGCCGCGCGACCCCGCCGCGCGCCGCCGATCATACCGGAGCCGGCCTCGCCGGAACCGCCGCCAGACCGGGGATTCCGGGCAATTTGCACGATCGTCTGTCATCGTGCTATCATGTCGCCTGTTTCAACATTCAATCTCTGTCTACTCAATTTCGAAAGAAGTCCGTCCGCGCGTTGCGGGCCGGTGCTTCGGCCGAAATTGCATCCACAGGAAAGCCCGCCCGACAGGCCCGCTTTTCTCGTTTCGTTGCCCCTCCGGGGCGCTTGCCGGATCGCCGGACACGTCCGCGCCGGCATCTGCCGCTCGCATCACGCGGCCCATTCTTCATGAGCGCACCGTCGTGATGGCCCATTGGGCCCGCGTCGAAGCAGTCCCTTACGGCCCTTTACCGCCTCATGTGCAGTAAGCGCTTAAATGGCCTGCCCCGACGCGCAGCACGCGACATCGCGCTCGCCGGCAAACCGTGTCGGACGGCCCGCCCGTTCCGGCGCAGTCAAAGGAGTGCATGACCTTGACCGCAACACACGTCAGCCCGACCGCTGCTTCTTCCTCCACCTCGTCCGGCGAGGCCCCGCTCGCCGCGGACGACATTACCGTCGTCGACCAGAGCCTGCTCAAGCGCGCCGTCAGCGCGATGGCCATCGGCAATGCGATGGAATGGTTCGACTTCGGCGTCTACAGCTATATCGCCGTCACGCTCGGCAAGGTATTCTTCCCGTCCAGCAGCCCGTCCGCGCAGCTGCTCGCGACCTTCGGCACGTTCGCCGCCGCGTTCCTCGTGCGCCCCCTCGGCGGCATGGTGTTCGGCCCGCTTGGCGACCGCATCGGCCGCCAGCGCGTGCTCGCCGCCACCATGATCATGATGGCCGTCGGCACCTTCGCGATCGGCCTGATCCCCAGCTATGCGTCGATCGGCATCATGGCGCCCGTGCTGCTGCTCGTCGCCCGCCTCGTGCAGGGCTTCTCGACCGGCGGCGAATACGGCGGCGCCGCCACCTTCATCGCCGAATTCTCGACCGACAAGCGCCGCGGCTTCATGGGCAGCTTCCTCGAATTCGGCACGCTGATCGGCTATGTGATGGGCGCCGGCGTCGTCGCGCTGCTCACCGCGTCGCTGTCGCAGGAAGCGCTGCTGTCGTGGGGCTGGCGCGTGCCGTTCCTGATCGCGGGCCCGCTCGGCCTGATCGGCCTGTACATCCGGATGAAGCTCGAGGAAACGCCGGCGTTCAAGCGCCAGGCCGAAGAGCGCGAAGCGCAGGACAAGGCCGTGCCGAAGGCACGCTTCCGCGAAACGCTGATGCGCAACTGGCGCGCGCTGCTGCTCTGTGTCGGCCTCGTGCTGATCTTCAACGTGACCGACTACATGGTGCTGTCGTACCTGCCGAGCTTCATGTCGTCGACGCTGCACTTCGACGAGTCGCACAGCCTCGTGCTGGTGCTGATCGTGATGGTGCTGATGATGCCGCTGACGCTCGCCGCCGGCCGCCTGTCGGACAAGATCGGTCGCAAGCCCGTGATGCTGGCCGGCTGCGTCGGCCTGCTGGTGCTGTCGATCCCGTCGATGATGCTGATCCACGCGGGCACCACCGCGTCGGTGTTCGGCGGCCTGCTGATTCTCGGCGTGCTGCTGTCGTGCTTTACCGGCGTGATGCCGTCGGCGCTGCCGGCGCTGTTCCCGACCGAGATCCGCTACGGCGCGCTCGCGATCGGCTTCAACGTGTCGGTGTCGCTGTTCGGCGGCACGACGCCGCTCGTCACGGCATGGCTCGTCGACGTGACCCACAACCTGATGATGCCCGCGTACTACATGATGGGCGCCGCCGTGATCGGCATCGTGTCGGTCGTCGCGCTTGCCGAAACCGCACGCCAGCCGCTCAAGGGCTCGCCGCCGGCCGTCGCGACGCGCCGCGAGGCGCACCAGCTGGTGCGCGAGATGCGCGAGAACGACGACGACGCGGAAATCTACGGCGTCGTGTCGACTGCACGCGCCTGAGCATCGCCCAAGAAAAAGCCCCGGCACAAGCCGGGGCTCGATCGAACCCGATCCGCCCGACCGGCTTGCGCCGGCCGGGCTTTTTTTCATCTGTTGGCTGGAAGCGCGATCATGCGTGCGCTTCGCAGTGGCGGCAGAAGATCAGCGCCCGCGAACGCGACACCGCAGCCTGCGCACCGCGCGCCGCGACGATCAGTCCGACCTGGCCGAGATTGAAATCGCGCTCGACCATCAGCTGCGTCAACGCGGCAAGCGGCAACACGACGGACGGGTGGTACAGACTCGATTCGATCAGCGCTCTCATCATCGGCTCCATCAGGCAATGCATATTCGATGGAGTGGATTCTAGGGATCGGCCGCAACCGGATAAACAGCGCGAATGCGAAGTCACTTGTCAGCGGCGGATAACAATCGGCCGCGCCTTTGGCGGACAGGGCCGAGCGGGCGGCGGCGGACGGCCCGGGAACGCAAGGCGGACGGTGCGCGACGGGGTCTTGCGGACGCCGCACCAGGCGAAAACGAGTGACCACGCGGCCGATGGCGGCCGAGTCGATCCGTGCCGGATGCCGGCCCGAGTCGCGACGACATCGCACGCCGGTTGCATCGCCCGCCGCCCTCGCTCCCGTGCCGACGCGACAGCCGCCGGGCTTCAGTCGAGCGGCGTCTCGACAAACGCCGGCAGCGCTTCCGCCCGCGCCGAATGTGCGGCGAGCGCCGGATAACGGGCCGGATCGATCCGCGCGAGCGCCGGGTACTCGGCGCTCGTGAATTGCGTGAAGCGCCACGCGACGGCGACGGTCACGTCGGATTGCAGCAGGCGCGCGCCGCCGAGCCAGCCATTCGCGGCCGCGACGAGCGGCTCGAGCTTGTCATACGCGGCCTCGATCTGGCCCAGCACCCGCTCGAGCCATGGCGCGTGCAGCTTCTCGGCCGGCCGCAGCGCGTGCTCGTACACCACCTGCACGGTCTTCTCCGCCGCCGCCAGCGCGAATCCGACCGGCACGAGCGTGCGCAGCCGCGCGTCGACGGCGTCGGGCAGCAGACGCCGCTCAGGCGCGACGCGATGGTCGAGATAGTCGACGATCAGCGACGAATCGATCAGCGTCGCACCGTCGTCGGTCACGAGCGTCGGCGCCTTCACGACCGGGTTGAATGTCTGGAACTGGTCGAACTGACGGAACACCGAGATCGACTCGTGTTCGAACGGCAGGTCGAGCAGCTTCGCCGAAATGGCGGCACGGCGCACGAACGGGGAATCCAGCATGCCGATCAGCTTCATCGCGAACGCTCCACTTGAGGGAATGGAATCGACGACTGTAGCAGCGCCATATGTCGACGCCTAGGGCCCGGTCACGTTTCCGACACCCGCTGCGCGGCCAGAGTGACCATAATGCAGATTCACGCTCCCTCCGCCCAAGGTTCGCCATGTGGTATGCCGTCGTCGAGCAGCAGCGGGAATGGATGCGCGCCTGGCGCGCGGCGACGTGCCACGCGTTCGACGTGTGGCCAGCCGCGACGCTGGCGCACGCCGCGTCATCGTGCTACGACGACCTGTTCGAGCCGCTGCTCGGGCCCGCCGCCGGGCCGCCGCGCTTCGAGATTCGGCGCGCGGCGGTCGACGAGCGGATCGTCGCGCGCACGCCGTTCTGCCAGCTGCGACGCTTCGCGCGCGACGACGCGCGGCGCACGGTGCTGCTGTGCGCGCCGCTCGCCGGACATGCGGCCGTGATGATGCGGGAGACCGTCGAGGCGCTGCTCGCGGACGGCGACGTCTGCGTGACCGACTGGGTCAATGCGCGCGACGTCCCGCTCGCGGCGGGTCGCTTCGGGCTCGACGAATACGTGGCGACGCTCGACGGCTTCGTCGACGCGCTCGCCCGCGACGCGCGGCCGCTGCACGTCGTCGCCGTGTGCCAGGCCACCGTTCCCGCGCTCGGCGCACTCGCGCTGCGCGCCGCGCGCGGCCTCGCACCGCCCGCGAGCGTCACGCTGATCGGCGGGCCGCTCGACGCGCGCGTCAACCCGACCACGCTCGGCACCACCGCCGCGTCCCGGTCGCTCGCGTGGTGTCGCCGCCATCTGATCGACATCGTGCCGCCGCGCTTCCCCGGCCGTGGCCGGCACGTGTTCCCGACCTATCTTCAGCAAGGCGAAATCGCGCTGCTGTATCCGCAACGCTTTCTGACGCTGATCGAGGACTACGCGCGCGCGGCGTCGCATTTCGACCTGACGGCGCTGGCGGACGCGCGGCGTGCGCTGCGCGAATACACGGCGCTGCTCGACATGCCGGCCGAGTATTTCCTGGATACCGTCGATATCGTGTTTCAGCGAATGTGCCTCGCGAACGGCACGTGGGACGTCGGCGGGCAGCGCGTCGAGCCGGCCGCGCTGCGCGGCGTCGCGCTGCTGACGGTCGAAGGCGGTTGCGACGCCGTCACGGGCACCGGCCAGACGCATGCGGCGCTCGCCATGTGCCGCGGCCTCAAGGCCGGCGAGCGCCAGCGCCTCGATGTCGACGACTGCGATCATTACGGGTTGTTCACGGGCGCGCGCTGGCGCAGCGAAGTCCATCCGGCGCTGCAGCGCGTATTCGCGCAGGCCGAAGCCGGACGCCCGGGATCGCGCCGGCGCCGTATCAGACGGACGTGACGCCGTCGTCCGGCGCACGGGCCGCGTCGAGGAGCGCACGCACCTCGTCGTCCCCGGTCTGGTCGAAACGCGCGTAGAACTGGCTGATCCCGAAGAACGACAGCGGCTGCAACACCGTCACGAACGCGTCGGCCAGATCGTCGAACGCCCGCCCGGCACCATCCGGTGCGACGGGTACGGCGGCCACGATGCGCGCGGGATGGCGCTCGCGCAGCGCCTGCAGCGCGACGCGCATCGACGCGCCGGTCGCGACGCCGTCGTCGACGATGATCGCGATACGGCCGTCGACCGGCAGCGGCGGCCGGGCGCCGCGATACAGCGCTTCGCGGCGCTGCAGTTCGGCCGTCTCGCGCGCGATCACGTCGGCCAGCTGCGCATCGGTCACGCCCATCGCGCGGATCGCCGAATGCTGCAGGTGGATCGCTCCGCCGGTCGCGATCGCACCGATCGCGAATTCCGGATCGGACGGCATGCCGAGCTTGCGCACCACCAGCACGTCGAGCGGCGCGCGCAGCGCCTGCGCGACCGGGAATGCGACCGGCACGCCTCCACGCGGCAGCGCGAGCACGACGACGTCGCGACGCCCCGCATAATCCTGCAGCGCGTGCGCAAGCCGGCGACCCGCGTCGGCGCGATCGACAAAACATTCGGTCACGATCGGCTCCCTGCCGTTGCGCCGGATGCGCGACACCCGCACCGGCCCCTGTTCAACGAGCATGGTTCATCGGACGCGCCGATGCAAGCGGGGTCATACCGGCGCGCGCGGCATGCGGATCGTGGCGGAAAAAGGATGGATGGCGTTCGCCCGAGCGAACCGCCGTCAGGCGCTCAAAGCCCGCCGGCCTGCCGGTACAGCCGCCAGAACGACTGCGCGTACGATTGCGCGAGTTCCGGTGCGCGCTGGAACACGTTCACCGTTTCCGCGTGCGCGGGCGCGCCGTCGGACAGCGTCGTCAACGCGACGCTGTCGTCGACGATCACGAAGCGCGGCGCGGGATCGCCGTGCCGCGAATCGATCGCGACGTTGATGCCGGCCGATTTCAGATAGCCCGCGCCGCTGTATTTGCCCGCACGCGACGAACGCACCAGCACGACGCGCACTTCGATGCCGCGCGAACGCGCGTCACGCAGCGCCGCCGCGACCGCGGGCGGCACGTATGCGTAGCCGGCCAGCAGCACGCGGCGCTGCGCCTGACCGATCAGGTCGACGGTCGCGTCGGCCGCCGCATTGTCATACGAAAAGTACGTGCCGACCGATGCGGCATCGGACGGAATCGGGCTGGCGTGGGCGGTCGCCGCGCAGCAAAGCACGGCGAGGAGGAAGGCGGCGGATCTCATGGCGGGCGCCATTGTAGCGACGCCAATTCGCGTGGCAAGCGCCTGCTGCGACGCTGCTGCGCCGGCGCAACACCCGATGCGCAACGCGCGCCCGGCGGGCCGGTTCCGGAATCGGTGTTGCCGGGATTTCGGAGCGTTTCCGGGCCGCTCGCGGGCCGCCCGTCAGCCGGCCGCGACGCGTGCGAGCCAGCTCGCGATACCGTCGACGGAACGAAAATCCGCGACGCTGCGTGCCGGCAGCGCCGGATACGCGCCGCCCACCATCTCGGTCAGGGCGCGGCCCGGGCCGAGCTCGAGAAACGCGGTCGCGCCGGCCTCGACGCATGCGGCCAGGCAGGCCGCCCACTCGACCGGCTCCGCGATCTGCCGTGCGAGCTTGTCGAGCCCTGCGCCGACATCGAGCACCGACGCGCCGTCGATCCCCGAAAACAGCCGCGTACCGGGCAATGGCCGGCGCACGTTCACGGCAGCCAGCGACGCGCGAAACGCGGGCACCGCCGTCGCGAGCCGGCGCGTGTGCGACGCGATCCGCACGCACACGGGCGCGACGCGCAGCGCACCGTCGCGTGCCGCGTCGTCGGCCACCGCGGCGACGTCGGCCTGCCGTCCGGCCACCACGAATGCGTCGCCCGGATTGGCGATCGCGATCGCCGCATCGCGGCCGTCGCACAGTTGCGCGAGCTGCGCGCGCGTCAGCCCGCGCACGAACGCCATCCGTTCGTCGCCGCCGCTCGCGGCGTCCATTGCGCGCGCGCGCGCGTCGGCCAGATCCAGCGCGTCGTGCGGATCGATCATCCCCGCGACGCTCCACGACGCGACTTCGCCGACGCTATACCCGGCGACGCAGTGCCGGCGCGGCCACACCGCTTCGAGCAGCGCGGCCGCCGCGAGCGCCTGCACCGTGCAAAGGATCTGCGCGGCGCGGTTCTCGCGCAGCGCGTCCGGTTCGGCGTGCCGCACCCAGTCGCGCGGATCGTCGCCAAGGAGCCGGCCGGCATGCTCGAACAGCGCATCAGCCTGTGGCGCGGCACCGGTCAACTCGAACATGTCCGCCCGCTGCGCACCTTGCCCCGAACACAGGATCGCCAGCGTCATCGCCCCACCCCGGCCGCTTCGAGTGCGTCGACGAACACGCTCATCGCCAGCAGATCGGCCGCGCCGCCCGGGCTCAGCCGGCGAGCGACGAACGCATGGTGTGCGGCGGCCGCGCGCAATCGCCAGTCGCGAGCGCGTATGCCGCCGCGGGCGACGAATGCGCGCGCCGTGGCCCGCGCGAAATCGAGGCCGGCCTGCCCGCCCCGGTGCAGCAGATTCGTATCGTCGAGCGCGGCGATCAGCGCGAAGCATGCGTCGACGCGCGCGGCCTCCGGATCGTCCGGCACGCGGCGCTGCGCGCGGCGCAGTGCCGGCAAACCGACGCCGTACACGGTCGCGAACCCGTCGGCCGCCTCGCGACGCGCGCCGCCAACGCCGTAGCGGCGGCTCGCGCGCTCGCCGTGGCTGTCGGGCAGCCGCGGGCCGCCGAGAATCTCGGCGCCCCACCGCCGCGCGACGAGCGCGCCGAGCGTCATCGTGCGTGCCGCCGTGCCGGGCGCCGCGCGGCGGCCGGCGGCCGCGCACAGCAGCCCGAGCCCGAAGATCGCGCCGCGATGCGTGTTGACGCCGCCGGTCGCGGCGAGCATCGCGTGTTCCGCGCGCAGCCCGATCTTGCGCAGCACGGCCATGCCCGCGTCGCGCGCGCCGGCGTCGGCGAGCTCCGCGAAGTACGGCCGCAGCACGGCCGCGCTGCGCGCGAACGTCGCGGCATCCATGTCCGCATGGCTGCCGGTGTCGACGTGACTGACGAGGCCCGGTTTCGGATATGTCTCGATTTCGAGCACGAGGCTGCGCTCGGCGAGTTCGGCGATGCGCTCGGCGTCGGACGGCGCCGTCGCGCGGCAGGCGGCCCATGCACTCATCGCGTGCCTCCCGTGAATGCGTCGGCAGACATCAATTCGACCGCCACCGCCGTCTTGACCGCGACTTCAGGCAGCCGCGCATGCAATTCGCGCCAGTTCACGCCCGCGCCGTCGTCGCGCAGCAGTTCGCCGTCGATGCGCATCGGTGCGCGCGCGTCGAGTGCCGCCAAGCCGTCGAGCAGCGCAGCGAGCGACGCGGCGGCCGGCAGCGGGAACACGATGTCGAGATCGGAGGACGGGCTCAGATAGCACTCGCCCGTCAGCGCCTGCCACGCGAGACTGCCGAACACGCGACCCTGCACGCCGCAGCGCGTGCCGAGCGCGTCCAGCTCGCGCAGCGTCGCGTGCCAGGCGTCGGGCGCGGCGACCAGCACGTCGGCCAGCGTGGGCAGCGGGCCGACCGACTCGACCGCGTCAGCGGCGACGTTCAGGGCGATGCGCCGCTTGCCCGCGGAAGGCGGCAGCGGCACGCCGAGCGGCACGCGCCGCGCATCGGCCTCGTCGGGCGACGCGCGACGCACGATCAGCGGCCAGCCGCGAGCGGCCCACGCTTGCACGAGCGGATCGGCCGCCAGCGCGGGATCGCGCGCGCATGCGGCGCCCCACCCGGCCGCCGTCAGCGTGACGAGCGTGTGGCGGCGCAGCGGCGTGTCAGCGTGCGGCACGCGCGAGTGCCTCGACGCGCCGCGCGACGTCGGCCGCGACCGGCCGGCCGCGTGCTGCACGACCATCGGTGTGATCGGCCGGCTTGCCGAGCCATTCGCCGACCTGCGCGTCGAGCGCACGGGCCGGATCGAGCACGGCGTCGACGGCGCCCATCTTCACGAGATTGTCGAGTCCCGGCGCGAACACCGGCGTCGAGCGCGCCATCTCCTTCAGCACGTCGATCGGCAGCTTCGTCACGCGCGACATCGACGGCAGGTCCATCACCTCGGGCTCGGCGCCCGGCACCGCGAGCAGCGTGCGCGTCGCGAGCGCGGTCGCGATGAACGCGCCCGCGGCCGTATGGCCGTACAGCAGCCCGATCGTCCGGTGCCCGGCGAGCTCCGCATGCATCAGGCATTTCGCGAGATGCGACAGCCCTTCGTTCAGGCCGAGCAGTTCGTCGCGCTTGCTCATCCGCTGACTGTCGCTGTCGACGAGCACGAGAAGCGGCGTGCCGCCGCCGCGCTCGATCGTGTCGAGCACGTGCGACGCGAGCGTGAGGGCTTCGTCGATGCCGAACGGCAGGCGGTCGGCGACGCCGATCACGTCGACGCGCGTGCCGGTCAGTTCAGCGTGGCCCGTCAGCAGGCCGCCGTTTCGCTCGATCGAATGGCCCTTGGGAAACAGCGAGTTCAGAACTTCATCGAGCGTCATGCTGCGGCTCCTGTAACTGGTCGGCGAGCTTCGCGAATGCGTCGTCGGACATGCCGGGAATCGCTTCCGGCTCGCTCGCGCCGAGCGCGCGCCACACGTCGAGCGCATCCTTGCACGTGCCGAACCGCGCGACGCGCGCTTCGAGCCGCGCCTGCTCCGCGCGCAGCATCGCCGTGTCGAATGTCGGCGCACGGCCGATCAGGTCGAGCGCGGCCGCGCGAAACGCATCGGGCGTATCGGCCACGTAGCGATCCGCGCCGCCGATCAGCCGACGGTGCTTGCCGCCCATCGTGCGCCAGATCAGCGCGCGGTCCTTCGCGTCGAACTCCTCGACGCCGCGGTTGGTCTCGATCACCTCGGGCCCCGACACGCTGATGCGCCCCTGCTCGGACACCGCGAGCGCCGAGCAGCACGCGGCGAGCAGCCCGCCGCCGCCGTAGCAGCCCGCGCGCCCGCCGATCAGCCCGATCACCGGCACGCCGGCCGCGCGCACCTCGACGAGCGCACGCATGATCTCGGCGATCGCGAGCTCGCCCGCATTCGCTTCCTGTAGCCGCACGCCGCCGGTGTCGAACAGGATCAGCACCGGCGTGCCGCGTTCGCGCGCCGCACGCAGCAGCCCCGTGAGCTTCGCGCCGTGCACCTCGCCGAACGCGCCGCCCATGAAGCGGCCTTCCTGCGCGGCGACGAACACCGCCTTGCCGTCGAGCCGGCCGTGGCCGACCACCATCCCGTCGTCGAACTGCTGCGGCAGGTCGAACAGCGGCAGGTGCGGGCTCGTCACGCGCTCGCCCGGCCCGAGAAACTCCGTGAAGCTGCCCGCGTCGAGCAGCCCGTCGACGCGCTGGCGCGCCGACGCTTCGTACCAGCTCGCGGCGTTCGCGACGAACGCCGGTGCGTCGTGGATCGCGTCGGTCATCACGCCTCCCCCTCGATCGCGCGCACGGCCTGCGCGAGCCGCAGCGACACCATGTCCGGCCGCGCGCCGCCGTCGTTGATCGACAGCTTCAGGCCGCCCGGCGCGCGCCGTTCGACGAAGTCCGACACGACCGCCTGCCACACCGCGCCGAAACCGACCGCCGCGGTGCGGATGTCGATCTCGCATTCGTTGCCCGGCAGCACGCGCTCGACGAGCACTTCGAGATTGCCGGACGCGACCACGCCGACGAGCGCCGTGGCCCGTTCGCCCCGCGCACGCCCGCGCGCGGTGAAGCGATAGTTCAACTGTTCCATGCCCTCTTCCTCACCAGTTGCGGAACCGGGCCGGCGGCGCATACAGGCCGCCCGACCAGTGCACGAGATCCTTGATCGAGCGCGCGGCGAGCCAGCGGCGATCGGCGTCGAGCGGATCGATGCCGAGATCCTCCGGGCGGCGGATCACGCCGCGCTCGCGCAGCCGCTCGACCATCCTGCGGTCGCGGCCCCGGCCGACTTCCGTATAGCCGGCCACGCCGCGGATCGCGTGCTCGCGTTCGTCCTTGTCGCGACACATCAGCAGGTTCGCGATCCCTTCCTCGGTGACGATGTGCGTGACGTCGTCGCCGTAGACCATGATCGGCGCGAGGTCGAGCTGCAGCTTGTCGGCGAGCTTCAGCGCATCGAGCTTCTCGACGAACATCGGCACGTTCTTGTCGCCGAAGGTCTCGCCGATCTGCACGACCAGCTTGCGGCCGCGCCTGAGCGCCGCCGGCGTGTCCGGGTCGGCTTCCGCGCCGGCCTTCAGCCACGGCTCGCTCGGGTGACGCCGGCCGCGCGCGTCGCTGCCCATGTTCGGCGCGCCGCCGAAACCGGCGATGCGCTCGGCGGTGACCGTCGACGAATGGCCGGACAGGTCGATCTGCAGCGTCGAGCCGATGAACATGTCGCACGCGTAAAGGCCGGCGGTCTGACAGAACGCGCGGTTCGAGCGAAGCGACCCGTCGGGGCCCGTGAACCACACGTCGGAGCGCGCGCGGATGTAGTCGTCCATTCCGACTTCTGAGCCGAAGCAGTGGATCTGCTCGACCCAGCCCGATTCGATCGCGGGAATCAGCGTCGGGTGCGGATTGAGCGCCCAGTGCGTGCAGACCTTGCCCTTCAGCCCGAGCTTCGCGCCGTAGGTCGGCAGCAGCAGCTCGATCGCGGCCGTGTTGAAGCCGATCCCGTGATTCAGGCGCTTGATCCCGTACGGTTCGTAGATGCCCTTGATCGCGAGCATCGCGGTCAGGATCTGGGTCTCGGTGATCGCGGCCGGGTCGCGCGTGAACAACGGCTCCACGTAGAACGGCCGGCCGGCCTCGACGACGAAATGCACGCGGTCGCCCGGGATGTCGACGCGCGGCACCTTGTCGACGATGCGGTCGACCTGCGCGATCACGATGCCGTCCTTGAACGCGGTGGCCTCGACGACGGTCGGCGTGTCTTCCGTGTTCGGGCCGGTATACAGATTGCCGTCGGCATCCGCGCTGACCGCCGCGATCAGCGCGACCTGCGGCGTGAGATCGATGAAGTAGCGCGCGAACAGCTCGAGATACGTGTGCACCGCGCCGAGCGCGATCTTGCCGCCGAACAGCAGCTTCGCGATCCGCTGCGACTGCGGGCCCGAATACGCGAAGTCGAGGCGCTTCGCGATCCCGCGCTCGAACACGTCGAGATGCTCCGGCAGCACGACACCCGACTGCACCATGTGCAGGTCATGGATCTTCGCGCTGTCGACGTCGGCGAGCGCCGTCGCGAGCAGGTCGGCCTGCTTCTGGTTGTCGCCTTCGAGGCACACGCGATCGCCGGGCCGCAGCACCGCTTCGAGCAACGCGACGGTGTCGCGCGCATCGACCCGCTTGCCGCGCGCGAAGGCCGCGCCGGCCGCGAGGCGTGCATCGCGCGCCTGCCGCGCGTGATTCCATCCCGTCATGAACAGTTCTCCCGCTTCGATGGTTCAGCGGCATTCTAAGCCTGGCGCCGCCGCCGATTGATGATGTTGACGAATCCGACTCAGAGGACACCGCGATGGATGCGGGCCGCCGCGGCACCGCGCGCGCCGGCCGCATGCGACGCGCCATGCGCGGTCACGCGCCGACCAGCGCGCGCGTCGTGAAGAACAGCACCGACGGCCCGAGCAGGCAGCCGACGCCGGTATGGAACGTCGCGACCAGCGCGCCATACGGCACGAGCCGGCGATCGGTCGAGGCGAGGCCCGCGCTCACGCCGCTCACGGTGCCGGCGAGGCCGCCGAAGATCATCGCGGAGCGCGGCGTCTTCAGGCCCATGAAGCCGGCCGCGACCGGCGTGCCGATCATCACGATGATCGCCTTCACGAGGCCCGTCGCGATGCTGAGCGCGATCACGTCGGAGCTCGCGCCGATCGCGGCGCCGGTGACGGGCCCGACGATGTAGGTGACGGCGCCCGCGCCGATGGTCGTCATGCTGACCGCATCGGTGTAGCCGAACGCGCGCGCGATGCACGCGCCGACGATGAACGGCAGCACCGTGCCGAGCAGCAGCGACACGACGCCGACGAGACCGGCCTTGCGCGCCTCGGTCGGCTGCACTTCGAACGCGGTCGCGACGATCGCGAAATCGCGCAGCATCGCGCCGCCCATCAGGCCGATGCCCGCGAACAGCGGCACGTCGGCGATTCCCTTCTCGCCCCCGGTGAACGCACCGCCGACATACGCGAGCGCAAGGCCGATCACGATCGCGATCGCGGAACCGTGCACGCGGCCGAAGGTGAGCTTGCGCGACGCGATCGACGACAGCCACATGATCAGGCCGACCAGCGCGAACGACGCGACGAGCCCGTTGTGGGCGACGGTTTTTTCGAGCATCTGCAGCATGGCGGCCTCCGTCACTGTTGTTCGAATTGCGGCACGCCCGCGAAGGCCGTGTCGTCGCGCCCCGTGCGCACGAGTACCGCGATGCAGCATGCGCAGATCGCGACCGCGCCGATGGCGGCGAGCAGCGCGACCGGCCCGCCCTTCAGCGCGGCGACCACGTTCTGGTTCGCGGCCATCGCGACGACGACGGGAATGTACATCGCGCCCCAGAAACCGACGCCCGCCTCGGTCTCCTTCGGCAGCCAGCCGCGCCGGTGCAGCCACAGGCGCAGGCAGATCAGCAGCAGCATCGCGATACCGACGCCGCCGACGTTGGTCTTCACGCCGATCGCGGCGCCCAGCAGGTCGCCGAGGAACAGTCCGGCCAGATGGCAGAACGCCAGCAGCGCGGTTCCGTAGATGATCATGAGTCGTCTCCAGTCTCTTCGTGACGGGCGCCTGACGCGTGCGGAAGCCAGGCCCGCACGCCGATCCCGGGCGCGGACGGTCTGTCTCCCGCGGCGGTGCGCCGCGGCCCGGCGGCTCGTCGTGCGAGCGCGTTCTCGGGCGGTCGATGGGATGATGCGGTTTCGGGCCGGACGCCGGATGGCTTAGACTGACCGATGCAGCCGACGGCACGACACGGGCAACGCGTCCGGTGCGCCCCGTTTGCATGGGCCGCACCGGGGCGTGATCCGATACTAGCGCCGCATGATCCGGGCATTTATGAAGTTGTCGAAACCGATTCAGTGGATTTAGCAATGCGTCCATTACCGCCCGAGCTGCTGCGCAGCTTCGTCGCCGTCGCCCAGTCCGGCAGCTTCACCGCTGCGTCCGAGCGCGTGAGCCTGTCGCAGTCGACCGTCAGCCAGCACATCCGTCGCCTCGAGGAACTGCTCGACCGGCCGCTGTTCGAGCGCGACACGCGCAACGTGCACCTGTCGCAGCACGGCGACGCGCTGTTCCGCTACGCGGTGCGCATCCTCGAGCTGATGGACGAGGCCGTCACGTCGGTGTGCGGCCCGCCGCTGTCGGGCAAGGTGCGGCTCGCGATGTCGGAGGATTTCGCGTCCGCGCACCTGACGGCCGCGCTCGCGAGCTTCGTGCAGCGCAATCCGGAAGTCGAACTCGCGATCTCGACGGGGTTGTCGGGCGACCTGTTCGACGCGCTCGACGAAGGCCGCCACGATCTGGTGTTCGCGAAGCGTGTCGCGGGCAGCCGGCGCGGCCGCGTGATCCGCAGCGAACCGCTGTACTGGTGCACCGGCCCCGATTCGCGGATCACAGGCCACGAGGCCGTGCTGCCGCTCGCGATGCATCCGGAGCCGAGCGTATCGCGCCGCCGCGTGCTCGAGTCGCTCGAGGCGGTCGGCCGCCCGTACCGGATCGCCGTCGTGAGCAGCAGCATCGCGGTGCTGCGCGCGGCCGCGAGCGCGGGGCTCGGCGTCAGCGCGTTCGCGGGCTACGTGATTCCGGCCGGGCTCGCGCGGCTCGACGCGGGGCTCCCCGAACTCGGCGAACTCGAATACGTGATCGACCGGCCGGCGGCCGCCTCGCGCTCGACGCTTGCGCTCGAGGCGACGCTGATCGCGGCGGCGGCCGAGCTGTAGCGATCGCCTTCGCCGTGACGCCGACGCCGCCCCGCCGCGGCGTGAGCGCGCAACTGACAATCTTGCCCGGAACGCGTCAGCGTCCGCGCAGCACCCGCTCGCGACAATGGGACCCATCGGAACGCACGGCAATGTGCCGCGCAGCCGCTATCCCGTCCCCTTGATCGGAGCACACCATGAACGTCTTGCGATTCGCCGTCGCGACCGCCGCAGCCGCGCTGCTGTCCCCCGCCTTTGCGCAAACCGATGCCGCTGCCCCCGCGCAGGGCCTGACGCGCGCGGAAGTCGTCGCGCAGCTGAAGCAGGCGTACCTCGACGGCGAACTGCCGACCAACGACGGCAACTATCCGCCGAATGCCGCGACGCGCGCGCGCAATCGCGAACTGGTGCAGGCCGCGCAGCCCGCGTGGCTCGCGCAGACGCCGCGGGCACCGCAAACGGCCGTCCAGCAATAGCCGCCGTTCACGGCACGACCGGAACGCCGCGCGGCGCCGCGCTCAGGGCAGGAAGCTGCGGCGCCGCGCGTCGATCAGCTCGACGAGCAGCCGATCGCGCTCGGCCGCCAGTTCCTGCATCGAGCGTTCGCCCTGGATCGCGCGCAGTTCGTCGTTCAGCTTGCGATCGACGGCCGGATCGAACGACGGCGTGCCGAGGTCGTCCCACCACGTCGTGATCGGCCCGGACAGATGTTCGAGGAAGTGCGAGATCCCGCCCGCGCCGCCGCCGAGGTGATAGGTCAGGCACTGCCCCATCAGCCCCCACCGCAAGCCCGGCCCCCATGCAACCGCCTTGTCCGCGTCGGCGACGCTCACCACGCCTTCGCCGACGAGGTGATACACCTCGCGAAACAGCGCGGCCGCGAGCCGGTTCGCGACGTGGCCGGTCATTTCCTTGTTGAGCACGATCGTCTGCTTGCCGAGCGCGTCGTAGAAATCCTTCACGCGCGCGATCACGTTCCGGTCGGTCGCGTCGCCGCCGACCAGCTCGACGAGCGGAATCAGGTGCGGCGGGTTGAACGGATGCGCGATCAGGCAGCGTTCCGGGTGCTTGTCGCAGGCGGTCTGGATCTCGGACATCTTCAGGCCCGACGAACTCGACGCGATCGGCACGCGCGCGGGCAGCACGTCGTCCATCTGCCGGTACAGCGCGCGTTTCAGGTCGAGCCGCTCGGGGCCGTTTTCCTGCACGAAATCGACGCCGTCGAGCGCGCGCACGAGATCCGCATCGAACGACAGCCGCGCGGAAAGTTCGGCGGCCCGGTCACCGAGGCATGCGGCGAGCGCGTCGCGCATACGCGCGTCGGCCTGCGGTGCGGGATCGGTCGCGACGACGTCGAAGCCCTTCGACAGATAGAAAGCCGCCCAGCTCGCGCCGATCACGCCGGCCCCGACGATCGCGATGCGTTGAATGTCCATGTCCGTCCCGTCTCCGTGGTCTGTGGAAAGCGCGACGATTGTCGCATCGATTCACGTAACGACGCGTCGATGCCGGTTGCACTTCCCCTCTTGAAAACCGCCGCGGCGGCCTCTAATTACCGGTTGCCAGGCGGTGCCCGTCACACGCACCGCCCCCGTTTCGACTCAGAGGAAAGCCGCGCATCGCACTCGCCATCGGCGTCGCGTCGTCGCGTCTTTTGCGTTTCATGTTCCGGAGGACCTTCATGAGCGGTATCCATCACGGCCACGACCTGTTCGATGAATTCGCCCGCGTGCAGCGGCAGATGGCGAGCCTGCTCGGCGAGCTTCCGACCGGCATCCGCGCGGTGCGGCCGAGCGCGTTTCCCGCGCTGAACGTCGGCGCGACCGACGACGCGATCGAGATCGTCGCGTTCGCCCCCGGCATGGCCGCGGCCGATTTCGACGTCTCGATCGACAAGGACCTGCTGACGATCAGCGGCGAGCGCAAGCCCGTGCCGCAAGACGCCGGCGACGACGTGCGCACCTATGCGCAGGAGCGCTTTCACGGCGCGTTCCGCCGGGTAGTCGAGCTGCCGCAGAACGCGGACGCGGACAACGTCAGCGCCCGCTACGAAAACGGCTGCCTGCTGATTCGCGTCGGCCGGCGCGAGGCATCGAAGCCACGTGCGATCAACGTTCAGTAACCTTCAGGAGAACGACATGAATATGAGCCAGACCCTGACCGAACGCCAGGCCGGCGCCGTCCACGCGCCCGCCGCCGAGGCCGCACGCCGGCCCGCGATCGCGCCGGCCGTCGACATCGTCGAAGACCAACGGCGCGTCACGCTGCGCGCCGACCTGCCGGGCGTGCCGCGCGAGAATCTCGACGTGAAGGTGCACGACAACACGCTGACGATCGAAGCCGACACGCGCATCGACACGCCGGCCGACCTGCGCGTGCGGCATGCCGAAGTCCGCGCGCCGCGCTTCGCGCGCACATTCGTGCTGAGCCCCGATCTCGACACGTCGCGAATCGATGCGAGCCTGCGCGACGGCGTGCTCACGTTGACGATTCCGCGTCGCGAGGAAACACGCCCGCGCCGCATCGACGTGACGGCCGGCAACGCGTAAGCGCTGCCGCGTGCCGATCGCGCGACGCGCATGACAAAGCCCCGCCGGGCATGACACCCGGCGGGGCTTTGTTTCATCGTGCGGCGCGGTGCACGCCCGCCGTCACGCTCAATCGAAATCGAACAGATCGAACACCGATTTCTTGCGACGCTGGCCGTCGTGGCGATAGCGGTCGTCGTGCGAGCGGCCGTCGCGCCCCCAGCCGTCGTCACGCCCGCGCGGCGCCTGCGCATCGTGCCGCACGGGCGGCTCGTCGCGGCGCGGCGGCGCATCGCCGGTTTCGCGTGCGATCAGCTTGTCGAGCTCGCCGCGATCGAGCCACACGCCGCGGCACGTCGGACAGTAATCGATCTCGATCGACTGGCGCTCGGCCATCAGCAGGTCGGGCGTCTTGCAGACCGGACATTTCATCGCGCTTCTCCTTTCGTTGAGCATTCCGAACCAAGGGCGGGCCCTCGCCCGCCCGCTTTCTCAGTGACCTTCGACCCGCGCCGCGCGCTTCGCCTTCGCACGCCGCGCCAGCATGTTCATGCCTTCGACGAACGCCGAGAACGCCATCGCCGCGTAGATATAGCCCTTCGGCACGTGCGAACCGAAGCCTTCCGCGATCAGCGTCATGCCGATCACGACGAGGAACGACAGCGCGAGCATCACGATCGTCGGGTTGCGGTCGATGAAGCGTGCGAGCGGCTGCGCGGCGAACAGCATCACGCTCACCGCGACGATCACCGCGACGAACATGATCGGGACGTGCTCGGTCATGCCGATCGCGGTCACGATGCTGTCGATCGAGAACACGATGTCGAGCATCACGATCTGGCCGATCGCGGCCCATACCGTCAGGCCGGCCGCGCCGCCGGACGCACCCGCGCCGTCGCCGTCGTGCGACACGTGGTGATGGATCTCAGTGGTCGCCTTCCAGACGAGGAACAGGCCGCCCGACAGCAGGATCATGTCGCGCCACGAGAACGCGTGATCGAACAGCGTGAATACGGGCTCGGTGAGACTCGCGATCCACGCGACGCTGCCGAGCAACGCGAGGCGCATCACGAGCGCGAGCGCGATGCCCAGGCGCTGCGTGCGGGCGCGCTGCGCTTCGGGCAGCTTGTTGCTGAGGATCGAGATGAAGATCAGGTTGTCGATGCCGAGCACGACTTCCATCACGACGAGCGTCAGGAGCGCGGCCCAGACGGCGGGGTCGGCGGCAAGCGTCAGCAGGTAGTCCATGAAGAGGGCCGATTCGAATGTGGAAAGCCCGATGATAGGCCACCCCACGACTTCGAAAAAATCAGAGAGAATCTGATCTTTGGTTCGGTTTTTCCGAAATATCGATCCGATGCTGAATTTTCGCCATCTGTACTATTTCTGGGTCGTCGTGAAGGAAGGCGGTTTCGCGCGCGCCGCAGAGCGGCTCGACATGGCCGTGCAGACGATCAGCGCGCAGGTCCGCGAACTGGAAAAGGCGCTCGGCCACCAGCTGCTGCGCCCCGTCGGGCGCGGCGTCGCGATGACCGATGCGGGCCAGGCCGCGTATGCGCGCGCCGAGGCCATCTTCGAGATGGGCCGGCTGATTCCCGACGAGGTGCGCGCGGCGGCCAGCCAGCCGACCGTGCGGCTCGCGATCGGCCTGGCCGACGGGATCTCGAAGCTCGCCGCGCATGCGATCCTCGCGCCGGTGCTCGACACGCCCACGCTGCGGCTGCTGTGCCACGAGGGCGAGCACGACGCGCTGCTCGCGGAACTGGCGCTGCATCACCTCGACCTCGTGCTGGCCGGCCAGGGCGCGCCGTCGGGGTCGAATCTGCGCGTGACGAGCGAGCGGCTCGTCGCGTCGCCGGTCGACTGGTACGGGCCCGCGGCGCTCGTCACGACGGCCGCGCGGCAGCGCTTTCCGGAGTGCCTCGCCGAGTTGCCGGTGCTGCTGCCGACCGCCCACTCGGCGCTGCGCGCACGCCTCGACCTGTGGCTGGAACGGGAACGGATCGTGCCGCGCGTGGCCGGGGAATTCGAGGACAGCGCGCTGATGGCCGTGTTCGCGGCGCGGGGCCTCGGCGTGTTTCCGCTCAGCGAACTCGGCGCGAACGACGCATCGCTGCTGCGCGGGCTGCGCCGGCTCGGCCGGGCGGGCGACGTGACCGAGGAAATCCACGCGATCCGCTCGCGGCGCGGCGAACACCACCCGCTGGCATCGCGACTGCTCGCCGCCGCGCGGCCTGCGCCGGCCGCCTGAAGCGAGCGCGACATCAAACGAAACTATAATGACGCCCCGGCCATACGAGATTGCCACGCGCATCGCACCGGCCCCGCCGCTGCGCCCGCAGCCTCGCGCGGCATCTCGCCGAGCCTTTTGAAAGACGCCATGCACAACCGATTTCGCCTGTTTTCCGTTTCGTGCGCGCTCGCGGCCGCGACCGTGCTGGCGGCGTGCTCGTCGCCGCCCAAGCCGATTTACCAGCAGGAGCAGTTCGACGCGACGAGCAGCCCGTATGCGCACACGTTCCGCTCGAAATCCGACGCGGCCTGCGAGGCCGCGCGGCGCGCGCTGCTGAGCCAGGGCTACGTGGTGTCGTCGTCGCGCAACGATGCGGTCGACGGCAGCAAGAATTTCCAGCCGAGCAACGACATGCACGTCGTGATCGAGTTTCACGTCGTGTGCGCGGACGCGAATGCCGACGGCTCGTCGAGCATCGCGTATGTGAACGCGGTGCAGGACCGCTACACGCTGAAGAAGTCGAATACGTCGGCGAGCGTCGGGCTCAGCGTGTTCGGCTCGCTGTCGCTGCCGATCGGGTCGAGCGACGACGCGCTCGTGAAGACCGCGAGCGAGACGATTCCCGCCGGCGTGTTCTACGAGCGCTTCTTCAATCTCGTCGAGCATTTCCTGAAGATCGATCCGGCCCGCCGCGATCGCGCGACCGTGAAGGCGGCCGAGAAGGAACCCGTCACGCCGCTGCCCGAACCCGCGCCGACGCCGCAGGGCGAGCCGATGAAGATGACGACGCCGGTCGTGCCGACACCGCCCGCCGCACCGGTGCCGCTGTCGGGGCCGGGCGTCGAGCCGGCTTCGGGTGCGTCGGTCGTGCCTGCTGCGCCTGCCGCGGCATCGGCCGTGGTCGCGCCGGGGGCGATGCGGGGTGGCGTGCCGGCATCGGCTTCGGCACCTGCGGCGGCTTCGGCCGCAGTCCCGCCTTCCTCCTCGGCATCGGCTCCGTCATCCGCGTCGGCGGCCGTGCCTGCTTCGACACCTGCCGCCGTCATGCGGGCCGCACCCACATCGGCATCGGCCGTGCCCGCGCCGGCAGCCTCCGCACCTGCCTCCGCGAACGCTGCTCCGGCATCGGCGGACAAGACGCCCGCGCCCGCTGCCGCCGATCCCGTCGCGTCGTCCGCACCGACCGGTGCCAGCGCGCCGTCCGCGAACTGATCGCGAGACCATCTCTCCGCGTCGTGCGCCCGTCGCGCACGGCGCGCCATGTGCGCCCTTCCCCGACGCCTCACTTGATCGTCGTACACCCGAAGGCCGGTTGCGCATGCGCGCCGTGACGTGACCGGCGATCGAGCGCAACCCGTCGCGACGAACCACACGAATCCCGACTCCCGCCGACGCCCGCGATCATTCCCGCCGCGCGATCACGCCGTCGTTACGTCTTCACCCCCGCAGCGCCGCCCGGCCGCGCCGCGGCACGCGCACTGGCGCGTTACCGCAACGTCGCGTTCAGCGCCTGCAACTGCTCGACCGTCGCCGTCACGCCGCCGCACACGATCACCGCGATTTCCGACGCCGAAGCAAGCGCAGGCACCGACTGTTCGAGCGCGGCCAGCGCGGCGCCGCACGCCGGCTCGACGACGATCCGGTGCTCGTCCACGAACCGCAGCGACGCAGCCACCGCCTGCGCATCCGACACGACGACCGGATGGATCGCATGCCGCTTCGCCCACTCGACCGCCGCATCGCACGGCCGCTTCGCGCCGAGCGACGTCGCGATGCTCGTGATCGCCGGCAAGTCGACCGCATGCCCCTGCGCGACCGAGCGCGCGTAGCTGTCCGCGCCTTCCGTCCCGACCGCGACGACCGGCACGTCGTGCCAGCCGTTGCGTGCGAGCCCCTCGAGGACGCCGCACAGCAGCCCGCCGCCGCCGACCGCGAGCACGACCGCGTCGGGTTTCGGGCCGGCCGCCGCCATCTCGTCGATCATCGTCGCGTGCCCCTGCCACAGCACGGGGTCGTCGAACGGATGCACGAACGCGTCCTGCGCGCCGACGGCCGACAGCGCGTACGCGTTCGCCTCGGCCCAGCTTGCGCCGTGCACGACCACCTCCGCGCCCTCCGCGCGGATCAGCGCCCGCGCGCGGGCCGACGCGGTTTCCGGCACGGCGACGAGCACCGGCACGCCGAGCTCGCGACCGCAATACGCGACCGCGATGCCCGCATTGCCGCCCGACGACGACACGAACCGGCGCGCGCCGGCCGCATGCCGCGCTTCGCACACCGCGCCGATGCCGCGCAATTTGAATGAACCGGACGGCTGCAGCGCGTCGAGCTTCAATCGGATGTTCTTGCCGAGACGGCGCGACGCGATTTGCGAGCGGACATAGGGGGTCGGGATATGAAGCGGCATGGTGCGGGACACGGTCGGGACAAAGGGAACGCACGCGGCCCGCGAACAGGCCCGGCAACGTCGATCATCGTACGGCACGCCCGCCATGCTTTTCCAATACCATCGGATGGTGCTTGCCATGCTTGGCAGGCATATCCGCCGAATCAACGCCGACAACGGGAGTCGACATCGCATGCGCCAGATCGAACTGCGTCACCTGCGTTACTTCGTGGCCGTCGCGCAAGCCGGCAGCGTGATGGCCGGCGCCCGCGCGGCCGGCATCGTCCAGCCCGCGCTGTCGCGGCAGATCCGCGAGCTCGAGGATGCGATCGGCACGCCGCTGCTGATCCGCCGCACGACGGGCGTCACGCTGACCGCGGCCGGCGCGAGTTTCCTGCAGGATGCGACGGGCCTGCTCGCGACGTTGCAGGACAGCCGCGAGCGCGCGTTGCGCAGCGCATCCGGCCAGCTCGGCGAGCTGCGCCTCGGCGCGCTGCCGAACTGCCTGCCGCTGCCGGTCGTCGCGAACGTGCTGAAGGCGTTTCGCGACGCGTGTCCGGACGTGAAGTTGTCGATCGCGCCGATGCTGTCCGCCGAACAGGCGGCAGCGCTGATGCGCGGCCAGCTCGACGGCGGCATCATGGCGTGGCGCCAAGACGAAGCGCCGCATCTGTCGGGCGTGCGGCTGCTGAGCGACCGCTTCGTGCTCGCGATGCCCGCGCCGCCCGGCGGCCGCTTCCGCGCGCCGCGCACGCTCGCCGACGTCGCGCACGAGCCGTTCGTCTGGTTCGACGCGCAGCGCTCCGCCGCGCATCACCGCTTCCTGATGGCGCAGTGCGAACGGGCCGGCTTCACGCCGCGCATCGCGCAGGTGGGCAGCGACATCCCGACGCTGATCGGTCTCGTGGCGGCCGGCATGGGCTGCGCGTTCGTGCCGGAAAGCGCGTCGCCGACGTGCCCGCGCACGGTCCGGCTCGTCGCGCTCGACGAACTCGCGAGCCGCTTCGATATCGAGTTCGTATTCGACGGTGCGGCGGTGCCGGCGTCTCCCGTCGTTGCGCGGTTTCTCGAAGCGGTGCGCGACGCGGCCGGCCAAGCGGAATGATCGATCGCCGGCACGCGCGATCCGCGCGCCGACGGTGGATTCAGTCGGCTTCGCCGTCATCGCGCACTAAACATTGGCTCGGACAAACGAAAAATCTTTCAGATCGATAACGGACGACGCGATCACGTCGGAATTTTTAAATTGGCACCAAAAGAGGCCCTTTAACGTCATTTCGAAATGTTATGCCCCGAAATATACTGCGCCCGCATCCAACCCTCGTGCCAAAGAGAGGATGCTTTTCGCCCCGGTCACGGCCCCCTGTGACCGGGGCTTTTTTCATCGGCGAGCCGCGCCGGCGAATCGCCGAAACCGCGCCACTCGGGCCGCACACGCATGCCGGCTCGACTCCGAATTATTGACATCGAATCAAGATAATTTCGCCCGAGCGCGGCTTTTTCCGCAAAAGTAACGCAGGCACACTTCACCTGTCCGCAATGGCCCGGTGCCGTTGCCCCATGCTTGCAGGAGTTCATCGCGTGAACAGCACGACCTCTTCCCCTTCCCGCCCGGGCGGCAGCGCCGCGCTGCCGCTGCTGGCGCTTGCCGCCGGCGCGTTCGGCATCGGCACGACCGAGTTCTCGCCGATGGGCCTCTTGCCCGTGATCGCCGACGGCGTACACGTGTCGATTCCGCAGGCCGGCATGCTGATCAGCGCGTATGCGATCGGCGTGATGGTCGGCGCGCCGCTGATGACGCTGCTGCTCGCGCGCTGGTCGCGTCGCTCGGCGCTGATCGCGCTGATGTCGATCTTCACGATCGGCAACCTGTTGTCGGCCGTCGCGCCGGACTACACGACGCTGCTGCTCGCACGGCTCGTCACGAGCCTGAACCACGGCGCGTTCTTCGGGCTCGGCTCGGTGGTCGCGGCGAGCCTCGTGCCGCGTGAAAAGCAGGCCAGCGCGGTCGCGACGATGTTCATGGGCCTCACGATCGCGAACGTCGGCGGCGTACCGGCCGCGACCTGGCTCGGCCAGATGATCGGCTGGCGCATGTCGTTCGCAGCGACCGCCGCGCTCGGCCTGATCGCGATCGCCGGCCTGTTCGCCGCGCTGCCGAAGGGCGAAGCCGGCAAGATGCCGAACCTGCGTGCCGAACTGTCGGTGCTCACGCGCCCCGTCGTGCTCGGCGCGCTCGGGACCACGGTGCTCGGCGCCGGCGCGATGTTCACGCTGTACACGTATGTCGCCCCGACGCTCGAACACCTGACCGGCGCGACACCCGGCTTCGTCACCGCGATGCTCGTGCTGATCGGCGTCGGCTTCTCGATCGGCAACATCGCCGGCGGCCGCCTCGCCGACCGCTCGCTCGACGGCACGCTCATCGGCTTCCTCGTGCTGCTGATCGTGACGATGGCCGCGTTCCCGCTGCTCGCCCGCACGCATGTCGGCGCGGCGGTCACGCTGCTGGTCTGGGGTGTCGCGACGTTCGCGGTGGTCCCGCCGCTGCAGATGCGCGTGATGCGTGCCGCACACGACGCGCCGGGCCTCGCCTCGGCCGTCAACATCGGCGCGTTCAATCTCGGCAACGCGGTCGGCGCGGCAGCCGGCGGCGCGGCGATCTCGGCCGGCTTCGGCTACGCGGCGGTGCCGCTCGTCGGCGGGCTGATCGCCGCGGCCGGTCTGGCGTTGGTCGCGCTGCAGATGATCCAGCGCCGCCGCGCGCCGGTCGCCGCGAGTTCGTAAGCACGCGGCGACCCGTACGGCTGCCGGCCGGCACGACGGGCGACGCGACGCGTCAGTCAGTTCAGTGGTGAACCTCGCCGCGTTCGAGCGGCAGGATCAGGCGCTCGGGGATGCTGCGTCGCGACGCACGCGCGCCGACGTAGTACAGCCCGGCCGGCACGACGAGGCCGAGGATCCACGAGATGTCGGTGCCGCCGAGCGCGTCGACGAGCGCGCCCGTGTAGATGTGGGTCGACATGAACGGCAGCTGCACCAGGATGCCGACCACGTAGATCGTGATCGCCATCACGTTCCAGCGGCCGTAGCGGCCGTCCGGATCGGACAGCGCCGGCACGTCGTAGCGCGAGCGCGTGAAGCAGTAGTAGTCGACCAGGTTGATCGCGCTCCAGGGCGTGAAGAACGCGAGCAGGAACAGGATGAACGCCGTGAATTCCTTCAGGAACGAATGGCGGCCGGCGAGCGCGATCAGCGTCGACACGCAGATCATCCCGAAGATGTACACGAGACGGCTGCGTGACGACACCGCGCCCTTGCCGCGGAAACCGCTGACGATCGTCGCCATCGACATGAAGCTGCCGTACGCGTTGAGTGCCGTCACCGTCACCTTGCCGAACGCGATGGTGAAATACAGCAACGCAGCCACGGCGCCCGTCGAGCCGAGCCCGACGATATACGACACCTCATGGTGCGCGAACTGGCTGCCGGCCAGCGCGGCCGCGAACACGCCGAACACCATCGCCGCCTGCGCGCCGATCACCGAGCCGAGGCCCACCGCGAGGAACGTGGCGACCGACGACGTCGAGCGCGGCAGGTAGCGCGAATAATCGGCGACGTACGGGCCGAACGCGATCTGCCACGACGCGGACAGCGACATCGACAGCAGGAAGCTCGCGAGCGAGAAGTGCCGGTTCGCGAGCAGCGCGCCGACGTCGTGGTTCGCGAACAGCTGCGCGAACATGTAGACGAATGCGACGATGCCGACCACGCTCGCGATCCGGCCGACGAAGTGGATCGCGCGATAGCCGAACACCGTCAGCACGACGATCACGGCCGCGAACAGCAGGATGCCGGCCGCGTCGTCGACGTGCAGCAGTTGCGCGACGGCCTGCCCGGCGAGCACCGAGCCGCTGGCGGAAAAACCGATATACATCAGGCATACGAGCACGATCGGAATCATCGCGCCGTAGACGCCGAACTGCACGCGACTCGAGATCATCTGCGGCAAGCCGAGTTGCGGCCCCTGCGCGCCGTGCAACGCCATCACCGCGCCGCCGACGAGCTGGCCGAGCAGCAGCGCGACCAGCGACCAGAACACGTCGCCGCCGAGCACGACCGCCAGCGCCCCCGTGACGATGGCCGTGATCTGCATGTTCGCCGACAGCCACAGCGTGAACTGGCTCAACAGGCCGCCGTGGCGTTCGGCGTCGGGAATGAAATCGATCGAGCGTACCTCGATCAGACCACCGGCTTTTCCACTGGGATTCGTTGACACGGGAAAATCTCCAAGATACTGAGGATCGCAAACGGTTTGGACGAGACGGGGAACGTGCCGAGCCGCCCTTTCGACTCGTCGGGTGCGGCGCGCCGTGAATCGCCGGGACACGCGCCAAGCACGGTCCGCACGCGGGCGCGCAGCCGGCACGCCCCGTGGCCGACAGTGCCAGCGGATGATCTTGTATATACAACCAGGCAGATATCGGTGATTACCCGGTGTCCGGCAGCTTTCCGGATCGTCCGGGAAAGCGGAGCGCATCCGGCGATCGGAGGTGTCGGTCGACCGTATGAGAAATGCAGGGAAAACGAAAACTCAGGCGCCGGCGGGCGACGCCTGCTCGGGTGCGGCGACCATGTCGCCGGCGGGAAGGAGCGTCAGCATGCGCCGCGCGGCCTCGATGTCGCGCGCGTGCAGCCATTCGTCGTAGTCGTCGCGGCGCAGGATCACGACGCCCCGCTTCTCGTCGCCGGGCCGATGCATGCGCGCAAACAGCGGATGATCGTCGGCATTGACCGTGAGCATCGTCATGCCGATACGCTCGCGGCCGTCGACCGTTTCGTAACGCCGCCAGAGGCCGGCGACGCAGCACGGTTGCCAGCCGTCGACACCGATCCGGTGCCACACGTTGCGGCCCGTTTCGTAGCACGGCTCGAAGATCCAGCGCACCGGAATCAGGCAGCGCTGACCGTTGCGCCAGGCGTTGCCGTAGAGTCGCGACGAACCGACCGTTTCCGCGCGCGCGTTCACCGTATCGAGCTTCTTTCGCTTGCGGCCGTTCTCGTCGAGACGCTCGGGCTGCATGAACTTCGGCCAGAAGCCGAACACCGCGCTGACGACCGCGAGGCCGTCGCCGTCGGCGCGCGCGATGGGTGCCGCGTAATCCGGATATACGTCGGGCTCCCACGGCTCGCGGCGAAACAGGTCGCCGATGCCGATCCTCAGCTCGCTGATACCCGGGTCTTCGTCAGGGGCGCGGTAGTGCGTGCACACGGTTGGGCAGATGATGGACGCGATGTCTTCATCGTAGGTCAGCGTGCACGTCGTATGTCCGCTTTTGCCTGGTGTGACGAAACAGTCTTACAACCGTTCGGCCCGCTTGATGGCGTCGTCGCCGGTTGCGGTTCAGGCCAACCGTTCCGATCCGATCACATGCACGCCCGGACGCGCCTCGAGCGCGGCGTCGAGCAGTGCGCGGGCAATGCGCGGCGCCGGATTCACGCGCCACTTCCGCGGCAGCAGCGGCCCGGCGACGCTCAACGCAAGCACCAGCATCCGTTCGCCGAACCGGAATTCGTCGCGGCTGCCGCCGATCAGGCCCGGCCGCACGCAGGTGAGCGACGCGAACCCGATGCCCGCGAGCGCGCGCTCGACCTCGCCCTTCACGCGGTTGTAGAAGATGCGCGAGCCCGGATCGGCGCCGAGCGCGGAATTCAGCACGTAGGTCGGCGTGCCGGACCGGTGCGCGAGACGCGCGACCGCGAGCGGATAGTCATGATCGACGCGGCGGAATGCGGCCTGCGAGCCCGCGACGCGCATCGTGGTGCCGAGCGTGCAGATCACCGCGTCGGCCTGCCACCAGTCGGCCGCCTCGGGCAGGTGATCGAAGTCGACCTCCAGCGCGCGCATCTTCGGATGCGGCGTCAACGGCCGGCGCGCGAGCACGACGACCTGGTCCACCCGCGCATCGGCCAGCGCGGCTTCAAGGACGTGACGCCCGACGAGTCCGGTCGCGCCGACGAGCAACAGTTTCATGGCAAGTCATTCCGTGTGAGGCCGGTGAATCGGCGTGGAATCGACACGATGAACGGTCCGCGCGGGAGGGTCAACCGCAACCCGCGTCCCGCCCGTCACCCGCGCACGCAAAAAAGCCCCGCCGTGGCGGGGCTTCGAGCGGCCGCGCATGCCGACGCATGCTCACACATGCAACGCATGTCCCAGCGCGCGCAACGCCGCCTCCTGCATCGCTTCGCCGAGCGTCGGATGCGCGTGGATCGTGCCGCCGATGTCTTCGAGCCGCGCGCCCATCTCGAGCGATTGCGAAAACGCCGCGGCCAGCTCCGACACGCCGCGCCCGACCGCCTGCCAGCCGACGATCAGATGCGTGTCGCGCCGCGCGACGACGCGCACGAAGCCGTCGGTCGCCTGCAGCGTCATCGCGCGGCCGTTCGCCGCGAACGGGAACGACGCGCCGATGCAGTCGACGCCAGCCGCCTTCGCATCGTCGGGCGACCAGCCGGACGTGACGACCTCGGGATCGGTGAAGCACACGGCCGGGATCGATGCCGGCGTGAACTTGCGGCGGCGTCCGGCGATCAGCTCGGCCACCATCTCGCCCTGCGCCATCGCGCGATGCGCGAGCATCGGCTCGCCGGCGACGTCGCCGACCGCCCATACGTTGCGCATCGACGTCCTGCATTCGTCATCGATGCGCAGCGCGCGACCATTGCGATCGAGCGGCAGCGATTCGAGCCCGAAGCCGTCGACGCGCGGCCGGCGGCCGACCGCGACCAGCACGCGATCGGCCGGCAGCATCTTCTCCGCGCCGTCGGGTGCCTGCACGCGCACCGCGCCGTCGCTCGCGAGGCCCAGCACCTTGTGGCCCAGCCAGAGCCCGACGCCGAGCCGCGCGAGCGAATCGGCGACCGGCTTCGCGAGTTCCGCGTCGTATGCGGGCAGCACGCGCTCGGCCACCTCGACGATGCTGACGTCGACGCCGAGCTTGCGATACACGAATCCGAGTTCGAGCCCGATGTACCCGGCGCCGACGACGACCAGCCGCTTCGGCAACGTCGCGGGCGACAGCGCCTCGGTCGACGAGACGACGTGGCCGCCGAACGGCATCGACGGCAGCGCGACCGGTTCCGAGCCCGTCGCGAGCAACAGATGCTCGCAGGCGATCCGCGTCGCGTGGTCGCCGGCCACGACGTCGACCGTCTTGCCGTCGACCACGCGCGCGTCGCCGTGCAGCACGCGCACGCCGTGCTTCTTCAGCAGCGCGCCGACGCCGCGCGTGAGCCGCTCGACGATGCCGTCCTTCCACGCGACGCTTTTCGCGATGTCGATCTCCGGCGTGCGCACGCGAATCCCGAGCATCCCGTCGCCGGCCTGCCCGCACGCCTGCTCGAACGCATCGGCGACGTGGATCAGCGCCTTCGACGGAATGCAGCCGATGTTCAGGCACGTGCCGCCGAGCCGTTCGCGCTCGACGAGCACCGTCGGAATGCCGAGCTGCCCCGCGCGAATCGCGGCGACGTAACCGCCCGGCCCGCCACCGATCACGAGCAACGTGGTGTGTTCGTTCTTCATCGTTCTCACTCCACGAACAGCAGCGCCGGACGCTCGAGCACGCCGCGCACGGCCTGGATGAATTCGGCCGCGTCCGCGCCGTCGACGACGCGATGGTCGAACGACGACGACAGGTTCATCATCTTGCGCGCGACGATCGCGCCGTCGCGGATCATCGGTCGCTCGACGATCCGGTTCACGCCGACGATACCGACCTCCGGATGGTTGATGACCGGCGTCGAGACGATGCCGCCGAGCGCGCCGAGGCTCGAGATCGTGATCGTCGAGCCGGTCAGCTCGTCGCGCTGCGCGCGGTTCGCGCGCACCGCGTCGGCGAGCCGCGCGATTTCCGCCGAGATCGACCACACGTCGCGCGCTTCCGCATGACGCAGCACCGGCACCGTGAGGCCGCCGTCCGTCTGCGTCGCGACGCCCATGTGCACCGCGCCGTAGCGCGTGACGACACCCGCTTCGTCGTCGTAGCGCGCATTGATCTGCGGGAAGTCGCGCAGCGCGATCACCATCGCGCGGATCAGCAGCGGCAGCGGCGTGAGCCGGCCGCGCGTGTCGCCGTGGCGCCGGTTCAGCTCGGCGCGCAGCGATTCGAGCTCGGTGACGTCGATCTCCTCGACGTAGCTGAAGTGCGGAATGCGGCGCTTCGCCTCCTGCATCTTGCGCGCGATCGCGCGCCGCAGGCCGATCACCGGCACGTCGGTTTCGTCGTTGCGCTCGTCGTAGCCGCGCGCTTGGGATCCGCGCGCCGCGCCGCCGCCCGTGCGCGCATACGCATCGAGGTCCGCATGCAGGATCCGCCCGGCTTCGCCGGTGCCGCGCACGTAGCGCAGCTCGATGCCCATGTCCCATGCGCGCTGGCGCACGGCCGGCGACGCGAGCGGCCGTTCGCCCGGCGCGAGTGCCGCGCGCGGCGGCACCGCGTGTTCCGCGCGGCGCGGCTCGGCCGGCGCGCGGGACGCGGCGTGCGGCGTCGCCTTCGGCGACGCATGTGTTTCGGATCCCTCATCGACGGAAGACGACTCCGCACGCACATCGACCGCCGCCGGAGGCTGCGTCGCCTCCGCGCCGGCCTCGCGCGCCTTCGCGCCCGGCTTCAGGTTGCCGTCGCCTTCGACTTCGAGACGGATCAACTCGCTGCCGACCGCCATCATCTCGCCGATCCGCCCGCCGAGCTCCAGCACCTTGCCGGCCACCGGCGACGGAATCTCCACCGCCGCCTTGTCGGTCATCACATCGGCGAGCGGCTGGTCTTCGGCGATCGTCTGCCCCGGTTGCACGTGCCAGGCCACCAGCTCGACCTCGGCAATCCCTTCGCCGATATCCGGCATCTTGATGACATGAATCCCCATCTCAGGCCTCCATCACGCGTCGCAACGCTTCGCCGACCCGGGCCGGGCCGGGGAAATACGCCCATTCCTGCGCGTGCGGATACGGCGTGTCCCAGCCCGTCGTCCGCTCGATCGGTGCTTCCAGATGATAGAAGCAGTGCTCCTGGACGAGCGACACCAACTCGGCGCCGTAGCCGCAGGTGCGCGTCGCCTCGTGCACCACCACGCAGCGGCCGGTCTTGCGCACCGACGCGACGATCGTGTCGAGATCGACCGGCCACAGCGTGCGCAGGTCGATCACTTCCGCATCGATGCCGGTCTCCTCGGCGGCAGCCAGCGACACGTGCACGGTCGTGCCGTACGTCAGCACCGTCAAGTCGTTGCCGGGCCGCACGACGGCGGCCGTATCGAGCGGCACCGTGTAATAGCCTTCCGGCACCGCGCTGCCCGGATGCTTGAGCCACGACGTGACGGGACGTTCGTGATGGCCGTCGAACGGCCCGTTGTACAGGCGCTTCGGCTCGAGGAAGATCACCGGATCGTCGTTCTCGATCGAGGCGATCAGGAGTCCTTTCGCGTCGTACGGATTCGACGGCATCACCGTGCGCAATCCGCAAACCTGCGTGAACATCGCCTCCGGGCTCTGGCTGTGCGTCTGGCCGCCGTAGATGCCGCCGCCGCACGGCATCCGGATCGTCATCGGCGCGGTGAACTGGCCCGCTGAGCGATAGCGCAGCCGCGCGCCTTCCGACACGATCTGGTCGGACGCCGGGTAGAAGTAGTCCGCGAACTGGATCTCGCAGACCGGCCGCAATCCATACGCGCCCATCCCGACCGCGGCGCCGACGATCCCGCCTTCCGAGATCGGCGCATCGAACACGCGCGACTTGCCGTACTTGGCCTGCAGGCCCTCGGTGCAGCGGAACACGCCGCCGAAGTAGCCGACGTCCTGCCCAAACACGACCACGTCGTCGTCGCGGCCGAGCATCACGTCCATCGCGGAGCGCAGCGCCTGGATCATCGTCATCGGCTGCGCCGATGCCGTCGTCGTTTCATGTTGCGCCATGATCACGCTCCCAGTTCCTGGCGCTGACGGCGCAGATGCGCGGGCAGCTCCTTGTACACGTCGTCGAACATCGAGGCCGGCGACGGAATCCGGTCGTCGGCCAGCGTCCCGAACTTCTCCGCTTCCTTCTGCGCGGCGATCACCTCGGCTTCCAGCTCGGCCGTGAGCGCGTCGTGCGCGCTGTCCGACCAGATGCCCTTCGCGATCAGGTGCTGCTTGAAGCGCGCGATCGGATCGCCGAGCGGGAAATGGGCCCAGTCGTCGGCCGGCCGGTATTTCGTCGGATCGTCCGACGTCGAGTGCGCGCCGGCACGATAGGTCACCCACTCGATCAGCGTCGGGCCGAGATTGCGGCGCGCGCGTTCGGCCGCCCAGGTCGATGCCGCGTAGATCGCGAGGAAGTCGTTGCCGTCGACGCGCAGCGAAGCGATGCCGCAGCCGACGCCGCGCCCGGCGAACGTCGTCCCCTCGCCGCCCGCGATCGCCTGGAACGTCGAGATCGCCCACTGGTTGTTGACGACGTTCAGCACGACCGGCGCGCGATACACGTGCGCGAACGTCAGCGCGGTGTGGAAGTCGGATTCCGCGGTCGCGCCGTCGCCGATCCATGCGGACGAGATCTTCGTGTCGCCCTTGATCGCCGACGCCATCGCCCAGCCGACCGCCTGGATGAACTGCGTCGCGAGGTTGCCCGAGATCGAGAAGAAGCCGGCTTCGCGGTCCGAATACATGACCGGAAGCTGGCGCCCCTTCAACGGGTCGCCTTCGTTCGACATCAACTGGCAGATCATCCGTTCGAGCGACACGTTGCGCGCGATCAGGATGCTTTGCTGGCGGTAAGTCGGGAAGCACATGTCGCCGTGACGCAGCGCCATCGCATGCGCGGCGCCGATCGCCTCCTCGCCGAGGCTCACCATGTAGAAGGAGATCTTCTTCTGACGCTGCGCGATCATCATGCGCGCGTCGAAGATGCGGGTCTTGAGCATCGCGCGCATCCCGGCGATCAGACGCGCATCGTCGAGGTCCGGCGCCCACGGGCCGAGGGCTTCGCCGTGGTCGTCGAGCACGCGCACCAGGCTGCGGGCGAGATGGGCGGTGTCCGCCGGCGCAACGTCGATCGGCGGGCGGCGAACCGCGCCGGCCGGCGATAGATGCAGATAGGAAAAATCCGTCTTGCAGCCCGGACGCCCGGTGGGCTCCGGCACATGCAGACGCAATGGCTCTGACAGGCTCATCGTGTCGTCTCCACGCTCGATTGTGTCTCACGCTGATGGAAGCGCGCGGCCGGTTGCCGGCTCACGCGCGAGCTGGCGCGCGGATAAGCACGCCAACCTTGGAAATCTATGCCTTATGGCGCGAAACGTCGATGACCAACCCGCTCGCTCCGGATGAGCAGATTTGCCATGGCGGATGTCGACGGACGATCGATGGCGGCGGCGGCGCGAACGCAGGTCGCCCGTGCTGCGCTGCGTCAGCGGCCGATGGAGCGCGCGTAACGAGCCGGACCGATCGGTACACGCCGGTCATGTCGGACGATACGAAGCAAAAGACCTCGCGAAATCCTGGATCCCGGCGAGGTCTCGGTGCGTCGGGGCGCTTCCGCGCCCGCTGGGCCGGCCGGCTGGCCCGGCGGGCGATGAATCACGCGTCGGGACGCGCGATGTCGAAGCGGCTGTCGGGCGTCACGTGCGCGTAGGCCGACGGGCCGCCGGCGCGCAGGATGATGCCGGCGCCGAACGTGTCGAAGACGCCGTCCTTCAGCAGGTCATGACGAATATGCACGGCGATGACCTCGCCGAGCACCAGCGTCGCCGGCGTCTCGACGCCGCGATGATCGCGCAGCCGGATCACGTCGGTCACCTTGCATTCGAAGTTCACGCCGCTTTGCGCGACGCGCGGCACGTCGACGAGGCGCGACGGAATCGCGGTCAGCCCGCCGAGTTCGAATTCGTTGACGCCATACGGCACCGCGGCACAGGTCTGGTTCATCCGCTCGGCAAGGTCGCGCGTCGCGAGGTTCCAGACGAATTCGCCGGTTTCCTGCACGTTGCGCAGGCTGTCCTTCGCGGCGGTGCTCGAAAAGCCGATGATCGGCGGACGATAGTTGAACGCGTTGAAGAAGCTGTACGGCGCGAGGTTGACCGTGCCGTCGGCGCCACGGGATGAAATCCAGCCGATCGGACGCGGGCCGATGATCGCGTTCAGCGGGTCGTGCGGGAGGCCGTGGCCTTGTGCGGGTTCGTAATAGTGGTAGGTGGAATCGAGCATGGCGAGTGGCGTTGCGGCGGGGATATCCATTCGGGTCAATCGTATCCCGATGGTAAGCGAAGCGCTTGTCGCACTCGCACGGCGATGGCACCGCGTCCTGTCCGGCATGCTCGTGACGGCATCCTCCATCGAATCGCCTCCGCGCCCGGCGCGCGACGGAAATATCCGTTTGCGATCCGTCCTCGTGCAAACCCGCCGTGCCCCGCAGGAACCGGAAACAACAAAGCCCGCCGAAGCGGGCTTTGACATCGCGATTCATTTCACCCAGCCGTTTGCCTCGCGCAAATTTCCGCTTGCGCGCGACACCTGGTGCGGGCCTCGTTCGCGCTCATGCGCTGCCCAGGACTCGTGCAACCCTCAGCGGTTTATTGGCGACGCCACTTGGCCGGGGCCCGGCCCGGGAATGTCGATGTCGGAGAGTGCCATATCCAGGCAGGTCATGTACTCGTAGATATGCTGATAGCCGACTTGCGTCGAGAAATCCCGGATGTGTCCATTCACCGTACCGTCAAGCCGGTACTGCATCGCGGTCGTCACCGATGCCGAGAGATCGGACGTTCCCCATTGCGCGTAATCCAGGGGCCGGGTCTTCAGGAAAACCGCATCGACGGCAATCTTCGTATCGAGTGGGGTATCCAGCCCCGCATCGCTGTAGACATCCTTCACATGCAGAATGGTGTCCGCATTCCATGCCATCGGAACGATATCCCGCGCATTGAACACGCGCACCGCACGATCCCGCATTTGCCGGTTGAAATAGTCGGCAAATGCCGCATTGCCCGCTGTCGGGGCCGCAAATGTCTGGCAGTTGTACGTATGGGCCTGCAAGCCACTCTGATGCTTCAGGTACAACACGATCGCGGATGCCAGGGCGCCTCCGAGGCTGTGCCCGATGACGTTGACCACCGACGTTGGCGGCACGCTCCTCAGGAAGTCTGCGAGCTTCACGCGACTTGAATCCGGCGTGTCCAGTACGAAAAACAGCGCTCCGTTGGTACCCGCCGATATGCGTGCGTCGGGCGGGCAGTCCGGCACATACGCGCTGAACGGCTCAAGGGTGCTAAACGAAAAGTCGCCCAGGAGATCGAGCGCAGATTTGAAATTGGTGCCGCTCGTCACCACCGAATATTCGCCGGTGGCGGTCGATTGCAAGACGGCCGTGATATTGGCGGCGTAGCCATCGGTCTTGTCGTATACGATCGCAGGCCCCCAAACGATCTGGAACTGATCGTTCCGGGTCATCCGCGATCCGTTCAGGCGATCCACGATGATCTTTTTCACCTGCGGGGCTGTCGGCTGCGGGATGCCGTGACCGAATTTGTCCGTCGCCGCGTTGTTCAGCACATAGGCCAACGTGAGGTTGACCTGCATTTGCCCGAGTTTGCTGGATGTCATGGTTCGTCGCCTCGTCGTCGCACTGCGGAAGGGAATCATTGCGAGTAACGCCGGTTCCTGGCCGCTTGCGCCGGCGCGAATGCAATTGGATGCGCAACGGCGGTTCTTTAAATACGGGCGGTACAGGTTCGCAATAATTACGCAAATAATGGCGCACGCAGTACAGCGAAACAACCTGTCGATATTGGCAGGTGCCATTCGGTCATTTCAGCATTTTCGGATTCACTTCAAAACCGGACCCTATTTTCGCTTCATTAATTCAGCGCCGTCAAATCGGCGATCGCCGTTTCAGATAACTGCATCGCCATCGGGATATTTTCGATAACTGAATAAATTGGCGCGAACACGTAACATCGCTTATGTCTGAAGAATTTTCGACTAGAATTCGATCCGACGCGGCCACGTCGAACATCGTGTGACAACTCGGAGAACAACGATGGCAGACTACCTGAAGTACGGCGATGTGATTCGACTCACCAACGGCTACAGTGGCAATTGGAAAGGCGGCTACCTGTGCGTGGGCGGCCCTTCCCATATTGATGGCGGCCAGGATTATGTGGGGACGGTTTCGTCGCTCAGCGGAAATGAAACTGCAACGCAGTGGATTATCGTGTCGCCGCTCAACCAGAAACCGAAGGGGCAAAATGTCCTGAGTTGCGACCAGATTCTGCTTCAGAGCGCCAAGGACAATAGCTTTCTGGCGCTATTCAACAACAACGCAAATAACGGCCAAAATCTCGACGTCGCTACATCAGGCGGCCTGGGCGGCACCGGATCCGTCGCCTGGCATATTTTCATTCGTTCGAACCCCCAGAACGATCCGCAACTGATTACTGAAGACCAGCTCTTTTTGCTGAATTCATTCAATAACGGCACCGGATTCCTGGATACACGGGGCGAAGGTCGATCCGGCTTCCTGTACAACGTTTCGGCTTCGTTGCTGGTCGATCGAGAAGGGAGCGGTAGCGGTGCTTGGATGATCACGCGCGGTTAGGCGTCCAGCCTCGGTCCCATTTGCAACGACATTGGGCCGAGGCGCCATCCCGGCGGTACGCCAATCCGGCGTCAACGGCGATGCTTGCCGGCGACAGCTACAGCGGGATGATGGAGTTGGCGGGTGATCGAACCGGAGGAGAAACGGCTGGCGTGCACGCAATGGCTCGGCCCATGCCGCCTGACCGGACGAGTGTCAGCAAATACATATGGTGCCGGGGACCGGACTCGAACCGGCAAGCCAATCAAGGCGGCGGATTTTCGTCACACTGCTTCTTTCAAAGCCGGCGTCGTCGAAACGAAGCCGTTCGTGCGCTGGACTATGCCTTCGCCGTCGCGCGCGGGCGTGATCGCCGCCCGTGCGCCTTAGGCGCCCCCCGTCTAGTCTCTACACCTTCCTCGCTTGAGCTGTACCGCGAGGCTTGGCTCGGCGTTGCCTCGATACGCGTCGCGCGTCAGGGGTTTCGCCGAATTTGAAGGGTTCTGCACCGACCGTTTCCGGCCGGGCACTCAATCGTTTAAGTCCGCTATGTTTACCAATTTCATCACCCCGGCAAAAGGGCGGACGCGATTCTACCATTGCTTGCACATGCGTTAGCTGATTCACGCGCATTGCACCGCAACGCAGCATGTCGGCCCGCACCGTCCGCGCCCCGATTCATCCGCCGTCGTCGACATCGACGCGATACCTTCATCGATTTCGTCCCGCGCCGCAGCATCCGCCGATACAATCGAATCCGTCCCGCTCGCCGGGCGTCAAACGTCTGAGGTTTGTATCGTGTTTCTTGCGAAACAAACGGCTCAGACGTCATCGCGAAGTCACAAACGTTTTCGATAATTTTCCCGCCGAAAACGTTTACATCGCGTAACTTCATGACCCCGACCATCAAGGACGTCGCCGCGCTCGCCGGCTTCTCGATCGCCACCGTTTCGCGCGCGATCAACGCGCCGCACACCGTCAGCCCCGCCACGCTGGCGACGATCCGCACCGCCATCGACACGCTGCAGTTCCGCCCGAGCCCGCTCGGCCGGCAGTTGCGCGGCGAGCGCACGCGGCTCGTCGGCGTCGTCGTGCCGACGCTGTCGAACCCCGTATTCGCCGACTGCCTGCAAGGCATCGACGAACTCGCGACCGCGGCCGGTTTCAAGCTGATCCTGATGACGACCGAATACGACGCGGCACGCGAGCGCCATGCGATCGAGACGCTGCGCGAACAGCGCGTCGAAGGGCTGATCCTGACCGTCGCCGATGCGGACACGCATCCGCTGCTCGACATGCTCGACCGCGACGGCCCGCATTACGTGCTGATGCACAACGACACGCAACGCCGCCCGTCGGTGTCGGTCGACAACCGCCGCGCCGCCTATGACGGCGTCCGTCTGCTGACCGCGCGCGGCCATCGCCGCGTGCTGATGCTGGCCGGCTCGCTCGCCGCGTCGGATCGCGCACGCCAGCGCCATCTCGGCTACGCGCAGGCACTCGAGGAAGCCGGCGTCGCGACACTGCCGCCGGTCGAAGTCGACTTCAACGCGGCCGAGTTGCCCGACGCGGTGCTCGCGCACCTCACCGCGCAGGCCACGCGTCCGACCGCCCTCTTCTGCAGCAACGACCTGCTCGCGATGGTCGTCATGCGCGGCCTGCGTCGCGCGGGCTTCTCGATTCCCGACGACCTGTCGGTGCTCGGCTTCGACGGCATCGCGATCGGCGAGTTGCTCGCGCCGCCGCTCGCGAGCGTCGCGACGCCGAACCAGGACATCGGCCGCCATGCATGGCAGCGCCTCGTCGAATGCATCGGCGGCGCGACGATCGAGCGCACGTCGCTGATCCTGCCGCACACGGTACGCGACGGCGCGACGGTCGCGCCGCCGGCAGTCGACCTTCAGTTTCACCAAGCCTGAACGCGCGCGCCGCGCCAGCGTGCGCGGTGCGGCGACATACCCTTACCCCGCCCGGAGACCCACCGTGTCCTTTCGCCTGACCTCGCTGCTGCGCGTGCTCGCGGCACCCATCGCCTGCGCCGCGCTCGTCGCGTTCGCACCCGCTGCCCACGCCGACGAAACCGCGATCTGCTACAACTGCCCGCCCGAATGGGCCGACTGGGCCGCGCAGATCGCGGCGATCAAGCAGAAGACCGGCATCCGCGTGCCGTTCGACAACAAGAACTCCGGCCAGGCGATCGCGCAACTGATCGCCGAGCAGAAGAGCCCGGTCGCCGACGTCGTCTATCTCGGCGTGTCGTCGGCATTCCAGGCGAAGGACAAGGACGTGATCGCGCCGTACAAGCCCGCGCACTGGAACGACATCCCCGCGAACCTGAAGGACCCGCAGGGCTACTGGTTCGCGATCCACTCGGGCACGCTCGGCTTCTTCGTGAACAAGGACGCGCTCGACGGCAAGCCGGTCCCGCGCTCGTGGGCCGACCTGCTGAAGCCCGAATACAAGGGCATGGTCGGCTACCTCGATCCGTCGAGCGCGTTCGTCGGCTATGCGGGCGCGGTCGCCGTCAACCAGGCGCTCGGCGGCAGCCTCGACAACTTCAAGCCGGCGCTGGACTGGTTCCGCAAGCTGAAGGCCAACGCGCCGATCGTGCCGAAGCAGACCGCGTATGCGCGCGTGCTGTCCGGCGAGATTCCGATCCTGCTCGACTACGACTTCGACGCGTATCGCGCGAAGTACAAGGATCACGCGAACGTCGAGTTCGTGATTCCGAAGGAAGGCACGATCGCGGTGCCGTACGTGATGAGCCTCGTCAAGGGCGCGCCGCACGATGCGAACGGCAGGAAGGTGCTCGACTTCGTGCTGTCCGACGAAGGCCAGAAGCTGTGGGCCAACGCATACCTGCGTCCGGTGCGCGCGCAGACGCTCGGCGCCGACGTCGCCGCGAAGTTCCTGCCGGCGAGTGAATACGCCCGGGCGAAATCGGTCGACTTCGGCAAGATGGCGGCCGGTCAGCAAGCGTTCGGCCAGCAATACCTGCAGGTGATGCAGTAAGCGCCGGACTCAAGCCATGCTCGACCTGACTTTTCCGCTGCGCTGGCGCGTCGCGCTCGTCGCGCCGGCGCTCGCGGTGTTCGCCGCGTTCTGGCTGCTGCCGATGGCGGCACTCGTGCGGGTGTCCGCCGACGGCGCCTTCCTCACGCAGTACGGGGCGCTGCTCGGCAACGCGCGCTACATGAAGAGCCTCGGCGAAACGGTCGCGTTGTCGGGCGGCGTCACGCTCGCGACGCTCGCGCTGTCGACGATCTCGGGCCTGCTGCTCGCGCGCCGCGAATTCGCCGGCAAGCGCGTGCTGCTCGCGCTGCTCACCTTTCCGCTTGCATTCCCGGGCGTCGTGGTCGGCTTCATGGTGATCATGCTCGCCGGCCGGCAAGGGCTGATCGGGATGCTGTCCGCGAAGCTGACCGGCGACAAGTGGGTGTTCGCGTATTCGGTCGCCGGGCTGTTCGTCGGCTACCTGTACTTCTCGATTCCGCGCGTGATCGTCACGGTGATCGCGGCCGCGTCGAAGCTCGACGCGTCGCTCGAGGAAGCGGCGCGCTCGCTCGGCGCGTCGCCGTGGCGCATCTTCGTCGACATCGTGCTGCCGGCGCTCGCGCCGGGCCTGATCGCGGCCGGCGCGATCTGCTTCGCGACCGCGATGGGCGCGTTCGGCACCGCCTTCACGCTCGCCACCGACCTGAACGTGCTGCCGATGACGATCTACACCGAGTTCACGCTGAACGCGAACATCGCGACGGCGGCCGGCCTGTCGATCGTGCTCGGCATCGTCACCTGGGCCGTGCTCGCGCTCGCGTGCCGTTTTACCGGCCACACCGCCGCCGCCGCGGCCTGAGGATTTCTTCATGCAATCGCTTTCCGGTTCATCCGCGCCGTCGCCGGCGCCCGCCCCGTCGCATGCGAACGGCGCCGCACGCCGCGCGCCGCGCGTGTCGGGCGCGCGTGCGATCGCCGCGCTGCAATGGGGCGTCACGCTGCTGCTGTGCGCGTTCCTGATCGTGCCCGTCGTGATGTCGGTGCTCGCGGGCCTCACCGTCAACTATTTCCGCGGGTTGTCGAGCGGCCTCACGCTGCGCTGGCTCGAACAGGTGTGGCAGCAATACCAGGGCTCGGTCGCGCTGTCGCTCGGCGTCGCGTTCGCGACGCTCGCGATCGTGCTCGTCGTCGGCGTGCCGGCCGGCTATGCGCTCGCGCGCAGCAAGCACCGCGTCGCCCGCGTGATCGAGGAGGCGCTCGTGCTGCCGGTCGCGCTGCCGGGCCTCGCGTCGGCGCTCGCGCTGCTGGTCGTGTACGGCGGCTTCACCGCGTTCCGGATGAGCCTGTGGTTCATCGTCGTCGGCCACGTCGTGTTCACGCTGCCGTTCATGGTGCGCGCGGTCGCGGCCGTCGCCGCCGGCGCCGACCTGCGCACGATCGAGGAAGGCGCGGCGAGCCTCGGCGCGTCGTTCGTCACGCGCTTCGTCACGATCGTGCTGCCGAACCTGCGCCCCGGCATCGTCGCGGGCGCGCTCGCGGTGCTCACGCTGTCGATCGGCGAATTCAACCTGACGTGGATGCTGCATACGCCCGATACGAAGACCCTGCCCGTCGGTCTCGCCGACACCTATGCATCGCTGCGCCTCGAAGTCGGCAGCGCGTACACGATCGTGTTCCTGCTGATGACGCTGCCGCTTCTCGTCGCGATGCAGTGGCTCGGCGTCGATCCGTCCGGCACGCGCGCGCCGAAGCGTCGCCCGCGCTGACCCTGCGTTGACTTTCCCGCTCCCATGAAACTCGATTCCACTCCCATCACCCTGACCCGCTGCGCGAAGACGTTCCGCGGCACGCGCGTGCTCGAACCGCTCGACCTGTCGATCGGCGCGGGCGAGACGCTCGTGCTGCTCGGCCCGTCAGGCTGCGGCAAGACGACGACGCTGCGCCTGATCGCCGGCCTCGACACGCCGGACGCCGGCGGCACGATCCGGTTCGGCGGCGACGACGTGACCGCGCTGCCGATCGAGCGTCGCCAGGTCGGCATGGTGTTCCAGAACTACGCGCTGTTCCCGAACCTGACGGTGCGCGGCAACGTCGGCTACGGACTGAAGATCCGCAAGACCGAGCCGCGCGCGCTGCGGGAACGCGTCGACGAATTGCTCGCGATGATGCGGCTCGACGCGCATGCGGACAAACCGGTCGATCAGCTGTCGGGCGGCCAGCGCCAGCGTGTCGCGCTGGCGCGCGCGCTCGCGGTGCGCCCGCGCGTGCTGCTGCTCGACGAGCCGCTGACCGCGCTCGACGCGAAACTGCGCGACGTGCTGCGCCGCGAGATGAACGCGCTGCTGCGCGAACTCGGCGTGACGACCGTGTACGTGACGCACGACCAGGCCGAGGCGATGGAGCTCGGCGACCGGATCGTCGTGATGGGCGCGGGCCGCATCGAGCAGATCGGCACGCCGCGCGACATCTATTACCGGCCGGCGAACCGCACGGTCGCGCAGTTCATCGGCACGCTGAACCGGCTTGCGGGACAATGGCGCGACGGCGCGCTCGTGACGACCGGTGGCTCGATCGTCACGCCGCACGCCGCCGACGAGTGGTTCTTCCGCCCGGAGGATGCGCAGCTCGCCGATCCCGCGCATGCGCCGCTGCGCGGTGCGATCGGCGCGTGCGCGTTCCTCGGCGAGCGCACGCGGCTCACGATCGAGCAGGCGGCGCCCGACGCACTCGTGATCGACGTGCCGGGCCGCATCGAGCTCGCGCGCGGCACGGCGGTCGGCCTCACGATCGCGGCGGAAGGCCTGATCGCACTCGCCGCGTAACACCGCCCCACGATAACCAGACATTCCGAGGAACGACGATGCTGCTTGCTCAAATCAGCGATCTCCACATCAAGCGTCCGGGCCAGCTCGCGTACCGGCGCGTCGACACCGCCGCCGCGCTCGCGCGCTGCATCGCGAAGCTGAACGCGCTGGTGCCGCGTCCCGACGCGGTGCTCGTCACGGGCGACCTGACCGACTTCGGTCACGACGACGAATACCGCCATCTGCGCGACCTGCTCGCACCGCTCGAGATTCCGTATTACCTGATGGTCGGCAATCACGACGATCGCGCGGGGTTGCGGCGCGCGTTCGCCGATCGTTCCGAATTGCAGGACGGCGAATTCGTGCAGTACGCGCTCGACGTCGGCGCCGTGCGCGTGCTCGCGCTCGATTCGCAGGTGCCCGGCGCGAGCCCCGGCGACCTGTGCGATGCGCGGCTCGCGTGGCTCGCCGCGCAGCTCGACGCCGCACGCGACCGTCCGGTGATCGTCGCGCTGCACCATCCGCCGTTCGCCTCCGGGATCGGGCACATGGACGCGCTGCGCCTCGCCCCCGCCGCCGCCGCGAAACTCGATGCGCTGCTGTGCGGCCATCCGAACGTGGAACGCGTGCTGTGCGGCCACGTGCACCGGACGATGTTCACGCGCTTCGGCGGCACGCTTGCGTCGGCCGTGCCGGCGCCCGCGCACCAGGTCGCGTTCGACCTGCGCGCGGACGCGCCGTCCGCGTTCCGGCTCGAGCCGCCCGCATTCGCGGTGCACGCTTATACGCCGGAAGCGGGAATGATGTCCCATCACGTGTACGTGGACGAAGGCGACGGGCCTTACCCGTTCTATGAGCCGAGCGGCGAACTGGTCGACTGAAGGCGCGCGTCGCGCGCGATGACGGGCGGCTGCGGGCGGTCGCGGCCCGTGGCGGCCGACCGCGCCCCTGTCGCGCCGCCCGGCCGCCTGGCGGCACGGCCGGCAGGATTCACCGTGCTCCGGTATGATCGGCACCCTCGATCGGCGCCCGGCCGCCTGCGCAGCCGACGCCGTGCCGCGCGCCCACGCCGCCCAACTCCGTTCCGTTGCCGCCATGTCCGCCGCCTCCACCGACCGCCCGACCGACGCCGCCTCGCCCCACTACTCGCGCAGCCTGCTGTTGCTGCTCGCGACGATCGCGGGCGTGTCGGTCGCGAACATCTATTACAACCAGCCGCTGCTCGACAGCTTCCGCTCGGCCTTTCCCGACGGCGCGTCGTGGATCGGCGCGGTGCCGACCGCGACGCAGCTCGGCTATGCGGCCGGCATGTTCCTGCTCGCGCCGCTCGGCGACCGTTTCGATCGTCGCGGGCTGATCCTGATGCAGATCGCGGGCCTGTCGATCGCGCTGGTCGTGGCCGCGACCGCGCCGTCGCTGGCGGTGCTCGCCGGCGCGAGCCTCGCGATCGGCGTGCTCGCGACGATCGCGCAGCAGGCCGTGCCGTTCGCGGCCGAAATCGCGCCGCCGGCCGAGCGCGGGCATGCGGTCGGCACCGTGATGAGCGGCCTGCTGCTCGGCATCCTGCTGGCGCGCACGGCGGCCGGCTTCGTCGCCGAATATTTCGGTTGGCGGGCGGTGTTCGGTGCATCGGTCGCGGCGCTCGTCGCGCTGGCCGCGGTGATCGTGCTGCGGCTGCCGCGCAGTTCGCCGACGTCGACGCTGTCGTACGGCAAGCTGCTCGGCTCGATGTGGCACCTCGCGGTCGAACTGCGTGGGCTGCGCGAGGCATCGCTGACCGGCGCCGCGCTGTTCGCCGCGTTCAGCGCGTTCTGGCCGGTGCTCACGCTGCTGCTCGCCGGCGCGCCGTTCCACCTCGGCCCGCAAGCCGCAGGTCTCTTCGGGATCGTCGGCGCGGCGGGTGCGCTGGCCGCGCCATACGCCGGCCGTTTCGCGGACCAGCGCGGCCCGCGCGCGATCATCTCGCTCGCGATCGCGCTGCTCGCGGCGTCGTTCGTGATTTTCGCGCTGTCGGGGACGAGCCTCGTCGGGCTCGTGATCGGCGTGATCGTGCTGGATGTCGGCGTGCAGGCCGCGCAGATCTCGAACCAGTCGCGCATCTATGCGCTGAAGCCCGAGGCGCGCAGTCGCGTCAACACCGTGTACATGGTGTGCTACTTCATCGGCGGCGCGCTCGGCTCGTCGGCCGGCGTCGCCGCGTGGCACGCGTTCGGCTGGACCGGCATGTGCGCGACCGGCCTGCTGTTTGCCGCGCTCGCCGGCTGGTCCCACCATCGCGGCGCACGGCGCGGCTGAACGCCGCCGCGCGCGCCGGCCTCACGCATCGGCGCGGGACGCGGCCGGTTCGCCGGCCGGCGGAAGCGTGAATGCCGGCGCGGGATCCATGACCGCGGCCGGGTCCACGACGGCGCCCGGTGCCGGCACCGCAAGCGGTACCGCGGAAGGCGCGAGGATCGGCGCCGGGTCCGGCATCGCGGCCTGATCCGGCATGGACGCCGCCCCCGCCGCCGGTTCGGCGGCCACGGTCACCGGGGCCGATGAAGCGTCGGCCGCCGCGCGCGCCGCGGGCCGGCGCGCGGGATCGAACACGAACGACAGCCCGACGCTGCCGAGGATCGCGACCGTCGCGATCACGGTCGCCGTCGTCACGGGCTCGCCGAGCATCAGCGCGCCGAGCGCGACCGCGACGATCGGGTTCACGTACATGCAGCTGCTCGCGATGATCGGGCTCGTATGGCGGATCAGGTAGCCGTACGCGACGTACGCGGCCATCGTGCAGAACACCATCAGGTACACGAACGCGAACACCGGGCCGACCGCGACCTGCTCGATGCGCTCGCCCATCAGCCATGCGGCGATCGTCGACATCAACCCGCCCAGGCCGATCTGCAGCGACGTCGACAGGAACAGGTCCGACGGCAGCTTGAGCCGCGTCGCGAGATGCGCGCCGCCCGCCCAGAAGAGTGCGCCGGCGAGCACGCAGATCGTGCCGAGCGCCGAGTTCGCGGCGCCCGCGCCGCCCGAATTCAGCACGACGATGCCGACCATCCCGAGCGCGACGGCCGCCCACTCGCCCTTCGACACCGGACGCCCGGCCACCGCCGCGATCACGGTCGCGAACAGCGGCACCGTCGCGACCATCACCGCGGCCGAGCCGCTGCTGACGGTGCGCATCCCGAGCGCGATCGTGCCGGACGACAGCGCGACCAGCATCGTGCCGACGATCGCCGAGTTGCGGATTTCCAGCAGCGTCGGCCATTCGGGCTTGCGACGCAGCGCGAAGATGAACAGGCCGATCCCGCCGAGCAGGTTGCGCAGCCCGGACAGCAGCAACGGCGGGAACGACTGCAGCGCGAAATGCAGGCCGCTGTAGGTCGAACCCCAGACGAAATAGATGAATACCAGGGCCAGTGCGACACGGCCGCCGCGGCTTTGCGGCAGGCGGATCCGGATCGGCAGGCGGGCGAGGAAATCGAGGAGGCGGTCGAGCGGTGTCATCGATCAGCCCGCCCGCACGACGTGTCGCGTGCTCCGCTGAAAGACGCCGGCGATGCCGGCAAACGGCCCTGACGGGACCAGGAAGGCGGAGACGAACGTGCGGAACGACATGGCAGTGCGAACGGCGACGAATAAGAACCGGCAAGCGGCGGCAGAGGGTCAACAAAACGTGCGCAGACCGCTTCGGTTGCGCACGCTCGGCATTATGGCATCACGGATTCGAAAGCATCATCGGACCTGTCTGAAAGGATATCGACTGACGTTTCGGCGCGACATTTTTCGGCATCCGGACGAACCGAATCCGGGGCCGGAAACGCGCTGCACGGGCGTCGCGGACATCGCCCGACGCCCTTCCCCGCCCATCGCGATCGATCCATCTGCCTGACGGCCAGTCATGCGTCGCGGGTGTTGCTTCGCGCTTATCGTGACGGTCGGCCTGCCGACCCGGTCGCCGACATTTTGTCCGTTCAACCCGCACACATCCATACAAAATTTTGTATAATTCCACCATCCTTCCGACGAAGCCGGTCGTCTTCGTCGGCAGCGCGCTGGATGCGCTTCGCGGCTTTCCGCTGGCGGCGCGCCGCGAAGCCGGCCACCAGATCGACCAGGTGCAGCGCGGCCTGACGCCCGACGACTGGAAGCCGATGCGCACCATCGGTGTCGGCGTGCGGGAAATCCGCCTGCGCGATGCGAGCGGCGCATTCCGGATCATCTATGTCGCGACCTTCGCGGACGCGATCTACGTGCTGCACTGCTTCCGCAAGCAATCGGCACGCACCTGCAAGGCCGACGTCGAACTGGCCGCCCGGCGCTATCGCGCATTGACGATTGAGAGGAAACGATGAGCAACGAACGCTATACGAATGTCTGGGACGCCATCGAGAGCCAGCCGGCCGAGGCCGAGAACATGAAGCTGCGCTCCGAGCTGATGATCGCGCTCAAGCAGCGCATCGCGCAGCTCGAACTCAGCCAGGCCCAGGCCGCGAAACAGCTTGGCGTCACGCAGCCGCGCGTGTCCGATCTGCTGCGCGGCAAGATCAACCTGTTCGGGCTCGACGCGCTCGTCAACATGGCGGCGGCGGTCGGCCTGCGCGTCGATCTGCAAGTGCGCGAATCCGCGTGACGCACCCGTGAAGCACGGCGGGCGCGGCCGCGCCCCGCCGCTCACGATCCGCCGAACCAGTTGTAGCCCTGATCGACCCAGTAGCCGCCCGGGTAGGTATCGGTCACGAAGATTTCCATGATGTGCTTCGGATTCTTGTAGCCGAGCTTGGTCGGCATCCGCAGCTTCATCGGAAAGCCGAATTCGGGCGGCAGGCGGCGGCCGTCGTAGTCGAATGCGAGCAGCGTTTGCGGATGCAGCGCGGTCGGCATGTCGATGCTTTCGTAGTAATCGTCCGCGCATTTGAAGCCGACGTATTTCGCGTGCGTATCGGCGCCGACGCGTGCCAGAAACGCGCCGAACGGCGTGCCGCCCCAGCGGCCGATCGCGCTCCACCCTTCCACGCAGATGTGCCGCGTGATCTGCTCCGCGTGCGGCAGCGCATACAGCTCGTCGAGCGTCCACACGCGCTTGCCCGTCACCCGGCCCGACAGCACGAGCCGGTACGTCGATGCGTCGACGTGCGGCACGTCGTCGATGCCGTAATACGCGTTGAACGGGAACGGCCGCGTGATGTCGGCCTCGGTATAGGTCGGCGCGAGCCGCTCGCCGCTGAACAGCCAGGCCTGCACGCGATCGTTCATGCGCGACACCTTCTCGAGGAACGCGTTGACCGATGCGTCGTCCTGCAGCGTGCAGCCGGTCAGCATCGTCAGGCCGCCGAGCGTCAGCACGCGCCGGTTGAAGAGGCGCCGCGACGGCATCTCGAGTTCGCGGCGCACGTCGAGCTCGAGCGACTTGCGGTCGAGTGTCCAGCTCGGCCGACCGCGGTTGTTTCCGGATTCCGACATGATGAGTTCCTTCGCCCGCGGCGTGCGGGTCAGCGGCCGCGCAGCATCGCGAGCAGCGAGCGCGGCACCAGCAGCGCCATCGCGACGTGTACGACGAAAAACGCGACGAGCAGCGACATTGCCCAGAAGTGCACGACGCGCGCGTTGTCGTAACCGCCGAACAGCTCGCGCAGCAGCGGAAACTGCACGGACTTCCAGATCGTGAGCCCCGACAGCACCAGCACGATCAGATCGACGATCGCGGTCAGGTACGCGGCACGCTGCACCGCGTTGTAGACGCTCAGGTCGTCGTGCGACAACCGGCCGCCCAGCGCCGCGCGCACGTCGCGCCATATCGACGCCGGCGTGACCGGAAGCATCTTGCGCGCGAGGCGGCCCGTCGCGATCGACATCGCGAGGTAGAACAGCCCGTTGCCGACCAGCAGCCACATCGCCGCGAAATGCCATTGGAGCGCACCGCCCAGCCAGCCGCCGAGCGTGATGCCGTGCGCGAACGTGAACGGCGGATAGATCGGCGACGCATCGTAGATGCGCCAGCCGGACAGTGCCATCAGGATCGCCGCGAGCGCGTTGAGCCAGTGGCTCACACGCACCCACAGCGGATGAATCTTGCGCGCGGGCGGCGTGGCAGCCGTGCGCCCGGCAGCGGGAACGGTTTGCATGGTGAAGACTCCCGGAACGTAGCGGCGGTGCGCGATGCGCGGGCGGCCTCGTGTACCGCACGCGCGGGCCGCGCCCCGCCCGCGTCGGTCAGTTCGACGGCGCCATCTTGTCGCCCGACGTCGACTTGCCCATCGCGTCGTGCGACATCGCGTCCTTCTTCATCGCGTGCTTCTTCATGGCGTCTTTCTTCATCGCGCCGTCCTTCGCCATCGCGTCGTGGCCCATCGCATCCTTCGACATCGACGCACCTTCCTTCGACATCGCGTCGTTCTGCGCATACGCACCCGTTGCGGCCATGGCGAAACCGGCGACACAGGCTGCGATCAGTACTTTTTTCATGACATCTCTCCGAAACATGGGTTTGAGGAGCCGAATAGACGGAGGACGTCGCGGGATATGACAGTCGTTTCGAGAATTTTTTTTCAGGGGCTGCCGAAACCGCTGCAATGCTGCACCGCGCCGTCATCGTCAGCCGGGCCGCAGGGCCGTGCGGCGGTGTCATGCATCGCGGCTTGCGCGGCGGGCGCGCCACCCGCATTGCTGCAACTGCACCGCGGCCACCGGTCTGCCACCGGTTGAAACCGCCGCGAAGCCAGTGTATCGTGTGCGCTGCTAACGCGGGGGTCCTGCAATGCGTTCGGTCAAACAACCGGCATTGCGGGTGAGAAATACCCTTTGAACCTGATCTGGATAATGCCAGCGCAGGGAAGCGTACGGATTTCGCCGCCATCCTTCTGACGAAATCCGCCGCCTCACCAAGCCTCGTCTCCTGCTTAGCTCGAGCCCCACATTCGTCAAGGGCTCCGGGCAAGCGCCGTGGCGCCTGTCCGGCGCTCACACAGGAGATTGCATGAACGCCAATCCGAAGTTTCTGTCCGCGGACGCCCACGTCGACGCCGCCGCCGTCGCCCCGCTGCCCAATTCGCGAAAGGTTTATGTAACCGGCTCGCAGCCCGACATCCGCGTGCCGATGCGTGAAATCACGCAGGCCGACACCCCGACCGGCTTCGGCGGCGAAAAGAACCCGCCGATCTACGTGTACGACACGTCGGGCCCCTACACCGATCCGGACGCGAAGATCGACATCCGCGCCGGCCTGCCGGCACTGCGCCAGCGCTGGATCGAAGCGCGCGGCGACACCGAGGTGCTCGACGGCCTGTCGAGCCGGTACGGCCTCGAGCGCGCGGCCGACCCGGCCACCGCCGACCTGCGTTTCCCGGGCCTGCACCGCAACCCGCGCCGCGCGCAAGCCGGCAAGAACGTCACGCAGATGCACTACGCGCGCCAGGGCATCATCACGCCGGAAATGGAATACATCGCGATCCGCGAGAACCAGCGCCGCGCCGAGTACATCGAGAGCCTCAAGTCGAGCGGCCCGAACGGCGCAAAGCTCGCCGCGATGATGGGCCGCCAGCACCCGGGCCAGGCGTTCGGCGCCGCGGCCTTCGGCGCGAACGCACTCGCCGAGATCACCCCCGAGTTCGTGCGCGAGGAAGTCGCGCGCGGCCGCGCGATCATCCCCGCGAACATCAACCACCCGGAATCCGAGCCGATGATCATCGGCCGCAACTTCCTCGTGAAGATCAACGCGAACATCGGCAACTCGGCCGTCACGTCGTCGATCGGCGAGGAAGTCGACAAGATGACGTGGGCGATCCGCTGGGGCGGCGACACGGTGATGGACCTGTCGACCGGCAAGCACATCCATGAAACGCGCGAGTGGATCATCCGCAACAGCCCGGTGCCGATCGGCACGGTGCCGATCTACCAGGCGCTCGAAAAGGTCAACGGCAAGGCCGAGGACCTGACCTGGGAAATCTTCCGCGACACGCTGATCGAACAGGCCGAGCAAGGCGTCGACTACTTCACGATCCACGCGGGCGTGCGCCTGCAGTACGTGCCGCTCACGGCGAACCGGATGACGGGCATCGTGTCGCGCGGCGGCTCGATCATGGCGAAGTGGTGCCTCGCGCATCACAAGGAGAGCTTCCTGTACGAGCACTTCGAAGAGATCTGCGAGATCATGAAGGCGTACGACGTGAGCTTCTCGCTCGGCGACGGCCTGCGTCCCGGCTCGATCTACGACGCGAACGACGAAGCGCAGCTCGGCGAACTGAAGACGCTCGGCGAGCTCACGCAAATCGCGTGGAAGCACGACGTGCAGGTGATGATCGAAGGCCCCGGCCACGTGCCGATGCAGCTGATCAAGGAGAACATGGATCTCCAGCTCGACTGGTGCAAGGAAGCGCCGTTCTACACGCTCGGGCCGCTGACCACCGACATCGCACCGGGCTACGACCACATCACGTCGGGCATCGGCGCCGCGATGATCGGCTGGTTCGGCACCGCGATGCTGTGCTACGTGACGCCGAAGGAGCACCTCGGGCTGCCGAACAAGGACGACGTGAAGGAAGGGATCATCACGTACAAGCTCGCCGCGCACGCGGCCGACCTGGCCAAGGGTCACCCCGGCGCGCAGGTGCGCGACAACGCGCTGTCGAAGGCGCGTTTCGAGTTCCGCTGGGAAGACCAGTTCAACATCGGCCTCGATCCGGACAAGGCGCGCGAATTCCACGACGAGACGCTGCCGAAGGATTCGGCGAAGGTCGCGCACTTCTGCTCGATGTGCGGCCCGCACTTCTGCTCGATGAAGATCACGCAGGACGTGCGCGAGTTCGCGGCACAGCAAGGCGTGTCGGAAACCGAGGCGCTGAAGAAGGGGATGGAGGTCAAGGCGGTCGAGTTCGTGAAGACCGGCGCCGAGATTTATCACCGCCAGTAAGTCGGCAAGCGAACGCGGCGGTCCGCGCGGACCGCTTCGCTTCGTGACGCACGGCAGGAAGCCCGCTTTCGAGCGGGCTTTTTTTGCCTTCGCGCGCATGCCGTGTGCCTGCCGGCGCAAGCGAAACAATTGATTACGAAACCGCTCGAGCCTTAACAAGTCCTTACAGCAGCGCCACGGGGCGACGCGTAGATTGGATTCATGCGCGGCCGTCCGGCGGCCGCGCGACCTCCGTTCACTACCACAAGGACAGCGATCATGAACCAATCGATTCGGCGTTTTGGGGTATGCGCGCTGCTCGTCGCGACGGTGGCCAGCCTTTCGGCCTGCGATTCGATGACGCGGCGCCAGCGCGATACCGCGATCGGTGCGGGTGTCGGCGGCGTCGCCGGCGCGGCGATCGGCGGCAACGCGCTGTCGACGCTGGGCGGCGCGGCAGCCGGCGGTATCATCGGCAACCAGGTCGGCAAATAAGCCGACCGGCTTACCCGGCTGCCGCGCGACGCGCGGCAAGTTCCGGCCTGACGGCGTTTCCGCACTGCGGAAGCGCCGTTTTTCATATGCGGCGCCGCAACACGCCGCAGCGGCCCGGAAATGATCCGTTACCGTTTAGCGCACCTTGTCATCGCCGCGCGGCCTAAGCTTAAGCATCTGCCGATTGCCGGCTCCGCCGGAGAGACATCATGAACAGGACCCTCGTCGCCGCGGCGCTCGCGTGCACGACGCTCGCCGGCTGTTACTACCCTTACGGCTACTATCCGTCCGGCTATTACACGGCGGCGCCCGTGCAGCCCGCGCCCGTCTATGTCGATCCGGGCCCGGCGTACTACTATCCGGCGCCCGCCTATGCCCCGGCCTGGGGCGGTTACTGGGGGCCCGCGGTGTCGCTCAATTTCGGCTTCGGCGGACGCGGCGGCTGGCACCATCACTGAACGATCGCGCCGGCCGGTTCGTGACGGAGGCGAGCGGATTTCCCGGTTCTTGCCGGTTCTTGCCATTTCATCCGATCGTGAAACGACGGCACGGGAACGCGGTGTAAGATTCCTCGCATCCCGTCCCCTCGCCCGCCACGCTCAATGTCGCCCAAGAACGCCTTTCTGCTGACCGTCCTCGCTGCCCTGTGGGGCGCGTCGTTCCTGTTCATCCGGATCGGCGTCGCCGACTTCGGTGTCGCGCCGCTGATGGCGCTGCGCGTGGGCATCGGCGCGCTGTTTCTCGCAGGATTCGCGCTGACGCGCTTCAGGCCCGCCGAGCTTGGCGCGCAGCTGCGCCGTCGCGCGTGGCCGTTGTTCGTCGTTGGCGCGCTGAACTCGGGCATCCCGTTCTGCCTGTTCGCGTTCGCCGAACTGACGCTGTCGGCCGGCGTGACGTCGGTGATCAACGCAACGACGCCGCTGTGGGGCGCGCTCGTCGCCTATCTGTGGCTGAAGGACAAGCTGTCGCTGCCGCGCGCACTCGGCCTCGTGATCGGCTTTGCCGGCGTCCTCACGCTCGTGTGGGATCAGATCGCGAACGCGCACGGCAGCACCGGCGCCAACGCGACCGCGCTCGCCGCCGCCGCCGCGCTCGGCGCGACGCTGCTGTACGGCATCGCGGCCAACTACACGAAGCGCACGCTCAGCGGCGTCGATCCGCTCGTCAACGCGACCGGCAGCATGATCGGCTCGACCGTGCTGCTGGCGCCGTTCGCGATCGCGACCTGGCCCGCCGCAGCCGTCAGCGCGCATGCGTGGGGCGCCGTGCTCGCGCTCGGCATCGCCTGCACGGGCATCGCGTATTTCATCTTCTTCCACCTGATCGCGCACATCGGCCCGGCCCGCGCGATTACCGTGACGTTCGTGATCCCGGTGTTCGGCCTGCTGTGGGGCGCGCTGTTCCTCAGCGAACACGTATCGCTCGTGATGATCGAAGGTTGCGCGATCGTGCTCGTCGGCACCGCGCTCGCCACCGGCGTGATCAAGCGGATTCCCGGGCTGCGCCCGCGCGGCGGCGAAGCGGCCTGAGCGGCAGACGGGGCCGGCACCCCGCCGGTGTGGGTTGCGTGCGACACGCCGGCCGCCAATCCGCGAGCGCCGCAGGTCGACCGATTCGAGTTTCGCCTGATGGCGATGCAACCGCCCGGCTTTGCCGCTGTGCCGCATTCTTCGCACGCGATGCATGCGGCACACGCGGCATATTTGGAGCCGTCGCCGCACACACGGCCCGGTGGCCCTTGCGTGTCACGCGCCGGACGGACGACCCCTTCCAGCCGTCGGTGTAGCGTTTGCGTCTGGAGTTACCCTGATACGCGCGCCGCGCCATTCCCGTTACACTCGGATCACTCATCCGCAGAAGGCGGTTACGATGCACCACGTTCTTTCGCGTCCACCTGCGCGTGCGACGGCTTCTGCGTGGCGCGCACGATACCGCCCCCCGATCGCCCCAGGGCACCGTTGACATGAAGCCCTCCCGCGACCTCTCGCTCGACTCCCTGCTCGAACGCCTCACGCCGACGCCCAGCGGCTGGATCGCCACGTATCGCGAGACGACGCTGCGCAGCGTGTTTCAACCGGTGCTGTCGATCACGCACAAGCGCGTGGTCGGCTACGAAGCGCTGCTGCGCGTCGTGGACGAGAACGGCGCGCTGGTTTCGCCGGTCGCGCTATTCGACAAGACGCGTGCCGCTGCCGACGCGTTGCTGCTCGACCGGCTCGCCCGCTGCCTGCATACGGCCAACTTCGTCGCGCAAGGCATCGGCGACGGCTGGCTGTTCCTGAACGTGACGCCGCGCGTGCTCGATTCCGGCCTCGTGCAGCGCGAATTCGTCGAGGCGCTGTGCCGTCATTTCGCGCTGCCGCCGAACCGCATCGTGCTGGAAGTCGTCGAGCAGCCGGCGCGCGATGAAGCCGCGCTCGCCCGCACGATCGACATGATCCAGCACCGGGACTTCCTGATCGCGATCGACGATTTCGGCACCGGGTTCTCCAATTTCGACCGCGTGTGGCGCGCACGGCCCGATATCGTCAAGCTCGATCGATCGCTCGTCGAACGCGCGAACGCGTCGGCCGACGATCGCCGCATCATGCATCACCTGGTATCGATGCTCCATCAGGCCGGCGCGATGGTGCTCGCCGAGGGTGTCGAAAGCGACGACGCGCTGCAGACGCTGATGGAGGCCGATATCGATTTCGTCCAGGGCTTCCAGTTCGGCCAGCCCGATGCATCGATCGCGCACGCGAGCGCCGCGGCGCCCGCGATGCTCGACGCCGCGTGGCAACGCTACATCGCCCACCGGCATACGCCGGCGATCGCCGAGCAGCCGGGCTTCGATGCGATCGAGCGGCTCGTGCTCGCCGGCGCGGCCGCGTTTTCCGCGAGCGGCAGCCTGCAGGACGCCGCGCAGCGCGTATTCGTGGTGCCGGCCGCACGCCGGGTGTTCGTCACGGACGAGATCGGCGAACAGTTCCTGCCGTCGATCGGCGCGCGTCCCGAGGACGGCCAGACGAGCGGTACGCGACTCTCGCCGCTGTTCCCGGAGACGCACAGCAACTGGTCGCGGCGCCCGTACTTCCAGCGCGCGATCGCGGCGCCCGGGCGCGTCGCGCTCATGGGCCCGCACTTCTCGCTGACCGAAGGCCGCGATTGCTACACGGCAGCCGTCGCGATTCGCGCGCAAAACCGTCTCGTCGTGTTCTGCGTCGACTTCGTGCTCGACAGCGCGGGCACCGTGATGCGGTAGCACATACGGCGGCACGACGCCGCCCGCCATGCAGGCTGGCCGGCGATTCGTTTCGTCAGTCGATCACCTTCCCTCTTCCGGACTTCACCACGCTGCGGCGCGACTTGTGTTCGAGCCGCCGCTCCTTCGATGCGCGTGTCGGCCGTGTCGCGACCCGCGCACGCGGCGTGAACGCGACGCTGCCGATCAACGCATCGAGCCGCGCGAGTGCTGCCTCGCGGTTTTTCTCCTGGGTGCGGTATTCCTGCGACTTGATCACGACGATGCCGTCGCGCGTGATGCGCTGGTCGGACAGCGCGAGAAGCCGTTCCTTGATGACGGGCGGCAGCGACGACGCGCGGATGTCGAAACGCAGGTGAATCGCGCTCGACACCTTGTTGACGTTCTGGCCGCCGGCGCCCTGCGCGCGCACGGCGGTCCATTCGACTTCGGCCGGATCGAGCTTGTAGCGGATCATCATCGCGACGTCTCCTTGCGGCGCCGCGCGAGCGCCTCGTCGACGCGGGCCGCCAGGCCCGAATCGCGTTGCGTCCGTGTCGCGACCGCCTGCGCCAGCACGCGCCGCGGGCCGATCACCTGCACGCGCGTGCGCGCACGCGTGACCGCGGTGTAGACGAGTTCGCGCGTGAGCACACGGCCGAACGATGCCGGCAGCACGAGCGCGGCCTCGTCGAATTCGGAGCCCTGCGACTTGTGGACGGTCAGCGCGAACGCCGTTTCATGCGGCGGCAGCGCCGCGGGCGACACGGCGCGCGCGGTGCCGTCCGCGCGGCGGAACCATACGCGCAGCACGCCCTGCGCGTCCGGCAACGCGATGCCGATGTCGCCGTTGAACAGCCCGAGCGCATAGTCGTTGCGCGTCACCATGATCGGCCGCCCGGTGAACCAGTGTGCGCCGACCGCGAGCGGCACGCGCGCGGCATGCCGCACGTGCGTGGCCACCAGCGCATTGACGTGCTCGGCGCCACGCGATCCCGTGCGCGTCGCGCAGAGGATCCGGAAGCGGTTGAGCGCATCGAACAACGGCAGCGGATCGGGCTCCGGCCCGGACAACGCGGTGCGCAACGCATCGAGGTACGCGCCGAACCGGCGCGCGAGCCGCTCGACCGTCGACGCCGCAAGCGTCTCGCCCGCATCGTCGTGAAACGACGCGGCAGCGGCATCGTCGGCCGGCAACACGTCGAGCGTGCCCTGCACGTCGCCGCGGCGGATCGCGAGCGACAGGCGGCCGATCGGCGAATCGAGACCGAAACGGTAATTGCGTTCGAGCCACACGACGCAGTCTGCGAGCGGTGCGGGTGACGCGGCCGCGATGTCGTCGGCTTGCGTTGCAACAGTCGACACGCGTGTTGCCGAACCTCCCGCGTGGGCCGGATCGAACGGCGCGAGCTCGACGGCGTCGAGCCACGCGAGTTCGTCGACCTCGATCCACGCGGAATCGGTGGCCGCAGATGCGCTATCAAGGTCCGTCGATGCAGGTGACGACGGAGCGACCAGCGGCACCGCGTCAGCCGGGGAAACCGCTTCGTCCTGCGGGTCATCGTCGAACAGCGACGCCTGGCGCGTATCCACGTTGCGCCGTGCCGGCGGCTTGCGCGCCGCGCTCGCCGACGATGACGCGGAAGCCCGGGCCGGGGCTTGAGCTGCAACAGCAACCGCCCCCGCCACTTCGCCGTCCGGCACCGGCAACGCCGCGACGAATGCCGCTTCGTCGATCCCGAGCGCATCCGCGATGCGCGTGCGCGCAGCGGCGGTGAACGTCGGCCGCGCGCTGAGTTCGGCGAACACGGCGCCGGCTTCGACCGCGGCAAGCTGATCCTTGTCGCCGAGCAGCACGAGCCGTGCACCCGGCGCAAGCGCATCGAGCAGATGCGCGGCGAGCGCGACGTCGATCATCGACGCCTCGTCGACCACGATCAGGTCGTACGGCAACGGATTGTCGCGATGATGGCGGAAGCCCGCCGCCCCGCCACCGCCGAGCAGGCGATGCAGTGTGTACGACGTGTCGGGCAGGCGCGCGGCAAGTTCCGGCGGCAGGTCGCCCGCCCGTGCGTGCAGCGCTTCCTGCATCCGCTGCGCGGCCTTGCCGGTCGGCGCCGCCAGCGCGATGCGCAACCCCGGATGCGCGTCGAGCAGACAAGCCAGCACGCCGACGACGGTTGTCGTCTTGCCGGTGCCGGGGCCGCCGCTGACGATCGTCACGCGTCCTGTCAGCGCAACGATCGCCGCGACGCGCTGCCAGTCCACTTCGCCCGTCGCGGGCCCGAAGTAACGCGCGAGACTGTCGCGCAACCGGTCGGGCGACAGCACGTCGCCCGGTGCGGCGACGCCGGCCTGCGCGACGAGCGCATCGGCGAGCCGCCGTTCGTAGTCGAAATATCGCGACAGATACAGATGGTCGTGCCGGTCGACGATCAGCGGCCGCTCGTCGCCGCGCGCGAGCGTGCCGAACGCCACCACGCCGCTCGCGGCAAGCGCCGCGCGCACGTCGTCGACCGGTTCCTCGTAGCGCTGCGCGAGCGCGCCAAGCGACACGCATACGTGGCCGCCCGCGGTCGCCCGGCTCGTCGCGAACGCGGCACGCGCCGCCCAGCGCGCAGCCGCGGCCGGCGCACCCGCACGGCGCGACAGGTCGCCGATGCGTCGCGCGAACCCTTCCGCGAGCGCGATGCCGAAATCAGCCGGCTCGGGCAGGCGCGCGACGAGGCCGCCGGTGAATTCGAGCGTATCGTCGGACACGTTCATGCGCGGCCCCCTTCCATCATCCGGTCGAGCGCGTCGACGAGTTCGCGCGCGGGCCGCCGCGCATGCACGCCGGCCGGTTCGCCGGCACTGCGCCAGTCCGGCCGCACGCCACGCACGAACAGGTACAGATAGCCCGCGATATGCGTGTCGTAGTCATAGTCGGGCAGCCGCCCGCGCAAATAGCGATGCAGCGCAACCGTATAGAGCAGCGCCTGCAGGTGATAGGCATGATCGGCCATCGCGACGTCGAGCGCGCGCGGGCCGTAAGCGTCCGGCGTATTGCCGAGATGGTTCGACTTCCAGTCGACGATCCAGAAGCGGCCGTCGTGTTCGACGATCATGTCGATGAAACCCTTGATGAAACCGGCGAGCACGCCCGCGTCCAGCGCAACGTCCGGATAGCCGTGGGCGACCAGCAGCCGGCGCAGCGCGCCCAGCTCGAGCGACGGCGCCGGGAACAGGAAACCCATTTCGTCGAGCCGCTTGGCGGGATCGAGATCCGCGAGCCGCATGCCCGGCACGAGCTCCGTGCGCACGACATCGTCGACGAGCCGCGCCATCATCGCGGGCAGGCGCGTCGCGAGTTCGGGCTCGGCCTCGACTGGCCGGTCATGCAGCGCGCCGAGCGCCGCCTGGTGCCATGAATCCGGCTCGGTGAACCGACTGAGTTCGAACAGCCGATGCAGACACTCGCCCGCTGCCGCGCCGCGCGGAAACACGAGGATGTCGTCGTCCGGCGGCTCGACCGCGACGGTGTCGTCCACGGCAAGCGCGCCGTCCGGCGCGACGGCGGCAAGTGCATCGTGATCGGGCCGCAGCTCGTCATCCGGCACGACCGCGACGCCCGCCTCCTCGCGCGCCATCGATGCGGTCAGCGAACTGAAGCTCGCCATCCGCCACGCGTCGCGCAGCGCGCGCGTCGCATGGCGGGCGGCGAGCGTCTGCGATGCATCGTGGCCAGCGGCCAGCCGCTCACGGCGCGCCGGCACCGGCAACGGTGCAACGCTCACGGGCCCGCCCGCGAGCGCTTGCCACGCAGCGTCGAGCACCGCTTCGTCGGGCGGCTCGTCGAGCCACGCGTCGAACGACTGGCCGGCCCCGGCCACGAGCCAGTTCAGCACGCTGCGCCGCGCCTCGCGGGTCGAGCGCGACGACAGATAAGGCCCCGCGACGAGATAGCACCGATAGACCGCGCGCGTGAGCGCCACGTAGACGAGCCGCGCGCGTTCCGCCGCCTGCTCGCGCAACGCCTGGCGCGCAGCATGCTCGGCGGCTTCGTCGTCGCACCCGTAATGCAGCACGGCGTCGCCCGCATCGTCGTGATACTCGCGCGCGTCGGGCAGCGCCGACGCGGGCGGCTCGCGCAGCCCGCCGTCGTTCAGGAACGGACAGAACACGACCGCGTATTCGAGGCCCTTCGACTTGTGCACCGTCACGATCTGCACGAGGTTGCGATCGGACTCGAGACGCAGTTGCGCTTCCTCGCCGCCACCGTCGAGCCGTTGCGCGGCGAGCCAGCGCAGCGTCGGTGCGATGCCCGGCTGCGCGGACGCGCGCGCCTGCGTCAGTTCGGCCAGATGGTTGATGTCGGTCACGCGGCGTTCGCCGTCCGCGCCGGCCATCAGCCGCTCGGCGATCCGCAGCTCGCGCGTGAACGTGCGCCACATCACCGCGAAGCCGCGTTCTCGCCACAACAGCCGATAGCGCGAGAAGCGCTCGACCCAGCTCATCGCGTCCGCGCTGTCGGCCGCTACGCGCGACACATCGCCGTCGCCCTGCTCCATCCGCCACAACGCCCCGGCGTCGAGGCCGAACCAGTCGGCGGCCAGCGCCGCGCGCAAGCGCCGCAGGTCGCCCGGCGCATCGATCGCCGCGAGCACGCGCTCGAGCTGCTCCGCATCGCCGGTCGAAAACACGGACGCCTGCGCGAGCTCGACGCTGCCGATGCCCCACGTGGCGAGCACGCGCTTCACGAGGCTCCCCTGCCGGTGCGTCTGCACCAGCACCGCGACGTCGCCCGGCGACAGCGGCGTATCGCCGAGCCGCACATGTCCTTCGCGCGCGCCGCGCATCAGCCGGGCAATCTCGGCCGCGCACGCCTGGGCGGCCTGTGCCTGCGCGTCGCGCTTGAGCAGCGTGCCGTCGCCGCCCGGCAGCGCCCAGATCCGGAAATCGCCGGCCGGGCCCGGATCGGTCCCGTCGACGAACGGTGCACGCAAGCGCGTGCCGGCGCGCACCGCGTAATAGTCGAGCCCGTCGAGGACGAACGCGCGCGGGTTCGACATGAAGAAGCGGTTGCACGCATCGACGATCGCCGGCGTCGAACGCTGGTTGACCGCGAGCGTGTAGCACGCGCTCGCGCTTGCCCGCGCGGCGAGATACGTATGCAGATCCGCCGCGCGGAAGCTGTAAATCGCCTGCTTCGGATCGCCGACGAGAAAGAGCGGCCCGCCCGGTGCGAAGATCCGGTCGAAGATCGCGAACTGCAGCGGGTCCGTATCCTGGAATTCGTCGATCAGCGCGGCCGGATAGCGCGCGCGCAGCGTCTCGGCGAGCCACGGATGCGCATGCAGCGCGTGATAGAGGTTCGCGAGCAGATCGTCGAACGACACGACGCGGCGCGTACGCTTGCGCTCGGCCAGCTCGCCCGGCGCGGTGTCGAGCCAGTCGGCGACCAGCGCGAGCCAGCGCGCGCGCTGCGCGGCCTCGGCGGCGGCCACCGCCGCTTCGAGCGCGTCGGCGACGTCGAAGAATGGGTGTTCGGGGGTCGCGCCGCCCTTTTTCGTCGCCTTCGCGAGCGCCGTGCGCGTGAGCTTGAGCGCCGCCTTGGGCAGCGCGGCGGCGGCGTTGCCTTGCGCGAAATGCGCGGACCACGCGCCGAGCGCATCGGCGACGGCGTCGGGCTTGTGCGAACGCTGATTGAGCACGGGCTGCGCGGTGCGCAGCAGCGCGTCGATCGCCTCCCGCTCGTCGGCCCACATCCGCGCGGCCTCCGCGAAGCATTCGACGGCAGCGGCCTCCGCCGAGGCGTCCGGTTCGACGACGCCGTCCCAGCGTAGCGCGGCGAGCGGCTTCTTCAGCCGCCGCGCGAGCTGGGCATCGAGCGCGGCCGGGCCCGCGCCCGAATCGACGAGCCACGTCGCGAAGCCGGGCCAGCGCGCGGCCATCGGCTCGACGCGCGTGCGCCAGAAGTCCGCCGCGAGCTCGAAGCGCAGCGCCGCATCGTCGGCCTGCATCTCGAACGCGAACGGCATCGCGGCCGCGAACGGCGCTTCCTGCAGCGCACGCTGGCAGAACGCGTGGATCGTGTGGATCGCCGCCTGGTCGAATGCGCGCAGCGCACGCCGGATCCGCTTCGCGGCGGTCTCGGGGTCGAGCGCGCCGGCTTCGCCGAGCGTCGTCTCGAGCAGGCGCGCGACGAACGGATCGCCGCCGTCGTCGCCGGTATCGAGCGCATGCGCGAGCTGCGCCAGCCGCCCGCGGATCCGCTCGTGCAGCTCGGCCGTTGCCGCCTTCGTAAAGGTCACGACGAGGATTTCATCCGCGCCGAGATCCTTCTCCAGCAGCAGGCGCACGTAAAGCGCGCAAATATTCCACGTCTTGCCGGTACCGGCCGACGCCTCGATCTGGTTGACGCCGTCGAGCGGACACGCGAACACATCGAGTTCGAGCGCCGCCTGCGGCTGGGATGCGGCACTCATGCGACCTCCTTCAGATGTTCCAGCATCGGCTCGAACACGAGCCGCGCGAGTGTGCCGAACGGCTCGTCGAGCGAAGGATGCGCACCGCGCCATGCGATCGCGATCGCCGGATCGTCGGCTTCGCTCACCACGCGCTCGTTGATCCAGACGCTCGCCGCCTTCGCCTCGCCGTCGGAAATGCGCGCCCACGCGCTGCGCGGGAAGAACCGCAGCGGCATGCGCCGCCCCGCGCGAAACAGCGCGGCGAGCGGCGCGAGGCGCTCGAGCGGTGCCGCGACCGGCGTGAGTTCGAACGCGCCGCCGCTGCCGAACCACAGCGTGCGGCGCGGACCGTCGGGCTCCACCGCGCAGTAGACGAGGTGCGCGAGCCACGCGGACAGGTAGTCACGCGCGCTCGGCCGTGCATAGCGATAGATGATCTGGCCTGCCGGCGTCAGCCGGTTCAGCGTGCCGTGCAGCTCGAGCGGCGCACTCACCGCATCGCCGGACAGCATCGCGTCATCGGCACCGAACAGCGCCTGTTCGGTGTCGGGCCAGGCAGGCACGATCGCGAGCGTGAACGGCCGCCGTTCCATGCCGTCGGCCAGCGCACGCCGCACGTTCGACGCAAGCTGCGTCATCGAGCCGAGCGCCTGGTCGCGCCACACCGCGCCCGTCGCGCCGCCCGGCAGTTCCGGGCTGGCGTCCGCGATACGCAGCGCATGATCGTGCACGCCGCCTTCGTCCGATTCGATCAGGAGCGGCAGCACGCGCTCGGCGAGCGCGTCGCTGCCCGCGAAGTCGAGTGCGAACGGCTCCGTGTCGAGCAGTTCGGCCTGCGCGTCGGACAGCACGATGCCGAGCCGCGCACGCAGCAGCGCGCGGGCCGGATGCCGCCAGAACCGTTCGAATTCGCTGAACGCGACAGGTTCGACCGGCTCGGCCGGCAGCGGCTGCGCGAAGAACGGCTGCTCGCGCGTCGCGTCGCGCGCGGCTTCGGCTGCCAGCAGCGACGCCAGCGTCGCACGCTCGGCGTCGTACGACGCCAGTTCGCTGCCGGGCCGGAAATACTCGGCCGCGAACGGTTGCAGCGGATGTTCGACGATGAACGCGCGCCGCGCGGCATCGACCGCGTCCGGTGGGGCATCCTCGCCGGCCGTGACGAGCGCGAGATGGTCGAGCAGTTCGTCGACGAGCGCCGCGGGCGGCAACGGCGCGTTGTCGCGAATGCTGCGCCCCGTATAGGCAATCAGCAGCCGGTCGCGCGCAGCGAGCAGCAGGTCGAGGAACAGATTGCGTTCGTCGTCGCGACGCTGCCGGTCGCCGAGCTTCGGCAACACGGCCATCAGGTCGAACTCGTCCGCGCGCGCGAGGCTCGGCAGCACGCCGTCGTCCATGCCGAGCAGGCACACGACGCGGTATGGCAGCCCGCGCAGGCTCGTCAACGACGAGAACGTGACGCCGCCCCACGGCACCCCGCCGCGCGCCGGATCGTCGAGCGCGGCTGCCAGCCCCGCGCGTACGACGGCCGCGGGCAAGGCTTCGTCGGGCGCGCCTTCCGTCATCGCGGCCAGCATCGCGTCGAGCGCGTCGCGCACGCCCGAGAGCGCATCGGCATACGCGGCGCCGGAGTCGAAGAACCGCGCGAGCGTGTCGGCGAACAGTTCGCTCCATGCGCGCGGCGTGTGCGCGTCGGCGAGCCGTCGCGAGAAGCCGTCGAGATCGTCCGTGAAGCGCGCGAGCCGGCCGAGCAGTTCGGCCTCGCTGCCGGTCGCCGCCTCGATCGGCAGCCACGCGCCGACCGGTGCCGCGCCCTCGGGCATCGCATAGCCGAGGAAAAGGCGCGCGAGCGCATCGGAAAACGTATGGCGCGGCGCAGGCACCGCTGCATCGTCGCTCACCGTCGGCGACAGCCCACGCCGCGCGCCGGCGGCCGCGAGCCAGGTCTGAACCGTCTCGAGCGCGGTTGCGTCGATGCCGTAACGGGCCGCCACTGCATCGACGCGCAGCCATTCGACCAACTCGGGCGCGCCGACCTGCCGTTCCGGCAACGCGAGCCATTCGAGCAGCACGCGCGCGACCGGGTTCGCCTGCGACGGCGGCAGGCCGGTGATCCGGTAAGGCACGCGCGCGCCGCCGGCGCCCGCGGTACCGAACACGGCATCGATCAGTGGCCCGGCCGCTGCGAGATCGGCGACCGCCACGAGCACATCGGACGGCTGCAGCGTCGCGTCCGCATCGAACCACGCGAGCAGGCGGTCATGCAGCACCTCGAGCTGGCGCGCGAGGCTGTGGCATACGTGCACCTCGATCCCGCGCTCGGCCGGCGCTTCGCCGAGCTCCGCCTCCGGTTGCAGATCGAGGATCGCGTTCTGCACGCGCGCGAGCCAGGTCGGCGCGGGATTCCCGACGAAACGCGACGCATCGCCCGACGCGGCGCTTTCAGTCAGTTCGTGCAGCATGTACAACTGCGCCTGCGTCTGCCGGCCCCACTCCGCGAGCAGCGGATGGCCGACTTCCTGATAGTCCAGCCGGCCGGCCGCGTCGAGCGCCTCGGCATGCGCGGCGGTGACGATGTCGAACCAGAATTCGCGGCACGGATTGAGCGCATAGACACGCACGTCGATCCAGCGCGACAGCTCGCGCAGCAGCGCGACGTGCAGCGGCGGCATCGTCGGCAGCCCGAACACGCTGACCGATTCAGGCCAGTCGGCACGCGCGACGGTTTCGGGATCGAGGTTGCGCGCCTCCACGAGGAAGCGATGCGCGGGCGGCGTGCCGCTGTCGCTCAGCTCCGCAAGCAGCGCGCGCCACAGCGCCGCCTGCCAGTGCTCGTCGTCGCGTGCGGCATCGCTGATTCCGCGCGGCGCGACGTCGCCCGCGAGCACCGACTCGCCGGCCTGCCATGCGGCCAGCCATTCGGGCCGATAGGTCAGGTAATGATCGAGCACGGCCGCGACGCGCTGTGCGAGCTCGTAGCGCATCGCGTCGTCGGACGCGGACAGATACGCAGCCAGGCGCGGCGACGCGAGCCACGGCGCGCCGCTCGCGCCCTGCGCGAACAGCCGATAGCAGCGCCATACGAGGCGGTCCGGCGCGAACGGCGAGCGCGCGGGCACCGTCAGCACGCGGCCGATCTGCGCCCACAGCCATTGCGCGAGATACGTAAACTCGACGTTCGCGCACACGCCGTGGCGCACGGCGATGTCGAGTTCCAGACGGCGGCGCAGCGCCGCGCTCGGCACGATGACCTGTTGCGGCGCCCACGGGCCGTTGCGGGCCGGAAACGCGGCCAGGTCGTCGAGCAGCGCGTCGGCCAGCGTTTCGTGACGGTTCGAATAGAAGAGATGGAGCATGAAGCGGGTGTCGGAGCCTCGCGCCGGCCAAGCCGTGCGAACGGGAGCACCAAGGATAGCAAAAGGACCGTCGCGGCGAACCTCGTCCGAAAGGCCAGGTTTTGCGGACCACGAAATACGATAGACTCGTCGCCAGTCAATACGCCGCCCCGGGCGTCTTCGTCTGTCATTCAGCCCATCGATGCGCTATTCGGTCGAAATCAGAAAGTTTTTCTACAGCCAGTACTTTTTCGGCGGCCTGCGGATCGCGGTCGGCGTATCGCTGCCGGCCGTGCTGTGCCTGATCGTGTTTCACAACCGGGAGCTCGGCTTCACGATCTCGACCGGCGCGCTCGGCGCGTGCGTCGTCGACATGCCGGGCCCGCTGAAGTACAAGCACAACGAAATGCTCGCGTGCAGCGTGATCGGCTTCCTGGCCGCGCTCGCGACCGGCCTCGCCACGCCGAACATCTTCGCGTTGTGGCTGACGATCGTGCCGCTCACGTTCGTGCTGTCGCTGATCGTCGTCTACGGCAACCGCTGGCCGCAGATCAGCTTCGCGACGCTGTTCATGATGGTGATGACGCTCGAGGAGAAGTTCACGCCGCTGCAGGCGTTCGTCAATGCCGGCTGGATTCTCGCGGGCGGCCTCTGGTACACGTACTGGGCGACGCTCGTGTCGCAATGGCAGGCGCGCCGGATCGAACAGCAGGCGCTCGCCGAAAGCCTGTTCGCGTGCGCCGACTACCTGCTCGCGCGTGCGCAGTTCTACGATCTCGATGCCGATCTCGACGAGTGCTATCGCAATCTCGTCGCGAAGCAGATCACCGCGGTCGAAACGCAGGAAACCGCGCGCGACATCGTGCTGCGCAACCTGCCGAAGCTGCGCCGCGGCAAGCTCGATCCCGGCCGTACGACGATGTACAACCTGTTCATCAACAGCGTCGACCTCCACGAGCTGTTCGTCGGCGCGCACACCGACTACCCGCTCGTGCGCAACACGTTCGGCGGCTCCGACCTGATCATTTTCTATCGCGACCTGATCCGCAAGGCGGCCCGCGACCTCGAGGAAATCGGCCTCGCGGTGCTCGAGAATCGCGCGCCGCATTCGCGGATCAGCGTCAAGGCCGAACTGCGCGCGATCGAGTACGAGATCGAGCTGATGCGCAAGAAGAACTTCCCCGCCACCAACGCGGAAGCCTACGCAGCCGTGCTCGCGACGTTCCGGCGCATCTGGAGCGCGACGCGCCTGATCGACCGGATGCGCCGCAACCTGTCGGGCCATGCCGACCCGCAGCAGACCGAACTGAAGATCGACAAGGCGCTCACGCGCTTCCTGCAGCGGCGCCGGATGTCGCCGCTGCTGATCTTCTCCAACCTGAACATGCGCTCGCCGAGCTTTCGCCACGCACTGCGTGTGACGATCGCGGTCGCGGTCGGCTTCTGGCTCGGCCGGTTGCTGCCGCTCACGAACGCCTACTGGATCGTGATGACGACCATCATCATCCTGAAGCCCGGCTACTCGCTCACCAAGCAGCGCAACGCGCAGCGTATCGTCGGCACGTTGATCGGCTGCGCGGCGAGCATTGCGCTGATCTACACGGTCAAGGAGCCGCACCTGCTGATCGCGATCATGTTCGGCTCGATGGTGATGAGCTACAGCCTGCTGCTGTTCAACTACGCGGCGAGCGTCGTGTTCACGTCGTCTTACGTGCTGCTGATGTTCCACCTGCTCGCGCCGGGCAGCATGCGCATCATCGGCGAGCGCGCAATCGACACCGTCGTCGGCTGCATGATCGCGATCGCAGCGAGCCGCCTGTTCCCGTACTGGGAATACCGGCTGATGGGCAAGCTCGTCACCGACATGCTGACCTCGACCCGCAAGTATTTCGAGGCCGTGTGGCGCGCCGGGCGCGGCGTGTCGCCGCCGCCCGTGCCGGCCGCCGACGGCGCGGCGGTCGTGCCGGTCGTCGCCGCGGCGATCGAGACGCCGGCCACCGCCCTCGACGACGACTACCGCTACCGCCTCGCGCGCAAGGACGTGCACATCGCGTTCGCGAACCTCGGCCAGGCGTTCCAGCGAATGATGATCGAGCCGAAGGCGCACCAGCGCTTCGTGCCGGAGCTGAACGACCTGCTCGTGCAGACGCACGTGCTCGGTGCCCAGATCACCGCCGCCGCGCCGCTGATCCGCAGCGCGTGCGCGGCCGACGAGAACATCGTCCACGACGATGCGTTGCGCCGCGGCCTGTCCGCCGTGCTCGAGAACCTCGAGAAGGCGGAAGCCGGCGAGCCGCCGCCGGCCGACCAGCTCGACGCGACGAAGCAGATCACCCGCGACCTCGATGCGATGGTCGTGTCCGCGGAAAAATCCGACGCGTTGGGCGCCGAGCTCACGCACGACCTGAAGGTGCTCGCGCACCAGTGCAAGCAGATGCTCGCGTCGTCGCTGCTGATTCGCAAGGACGCGAGCATCATCCGCCTGCCCGCATGAGGCCCTGAAGTCGTTCCGCCGCCGGCCGCCCGCGCATGCAAGCGGGCCGGCCGGCAGCGCTCCCCGCTCCCGCAACGCCCTCCCGAAGCATGACCCGCACGCCCCATACGGCCCACGCGTCCGCCGCGCGACGGCCCCACCTCCGATTGCCCCGGTTGCGCCAGTCAGGGAATACCCGATTCCGGTCGCAGGCTCCGGCTTGTTATCATTCCGACATCTTCAAGTTGTATATACAACTTGAATCAACCGGGCCGGCCCCGTTCGCCCGGTCCGTCGCATAACGATATCGGAGACTCGATGAAGAACTTGCAGCGCCATCTGAGCGCGCGGCACATCCGCTTTCTCGCGCTGGGCTCGGCGATCGGCACCGGCCTGTTCTACGGCTCGGCGTCCGCGATCCAACTCGCGGGCCCGGCGGTAATCCTGGCCTATATCCTGGGCGGCGCGGCTGTCTACATGGTGATGCGCGCGCTCGGCGAGATGGCCGTGCGCGAGCCCGTCGCCGGCTCGTTCGGCCACTACGCAACCGAAAACCTCGGCCCGTTCGCGGGCTTCGTCACCGGCTGGACCTACACGCTCGAAATGGTGATCGTCGCGATCGCCGACATCACGGCATTCGGCATCTACATGGGCTTCTGGTTTCCGGATGTCCCTCAATGGATCTGGGTGCTCGGCGTCGTCGCGGTCATCTGCGGGCTGAACCTGTGCCATGTGAAGGTGTTCGGCGAGCTCGAGTTCTGGCTGTCGATCATCAAGGTCGGCGCGATCGTCGCGATGATCGGCGGCGGCGTCGCGATCCTGCTGACCGGCATGCATTTCGGCCATTCGGCCGACGTGCCGACGTTCGCGAACCTGTGGAATCATGGCGGCTTCTTCCCGAACGGGATCGGCGGGTTGATCGCGTCGCTGTCGGTCGTGATCTTCGCGTACGGTGGCATCGAGGTGATCGGGATGAGCGCCGGCGAGGCGAAGGATCCTGAGCGCGTGATTCCGCGCGCGATCAACGCGGTGCCCGCGCGCATCCTGTTGTTCTACGTGCTGACGATGGTCGTGCTGATGTCGATCAGCCCGTGGACGGGCGTCGGCAGCGACGGCAGCCCGTTCGTGCAGATCTTCTCTGCGCTCGGCGTGAAGTCGGCCGCGACCATTCTCAACCTCGTGGTGATCAGCGCGGCGATCTCGGCGATCAACAGCGACATCTTCGGCGCGGGCCGGATGATGTTCGGGATGGCGCGGCAGGGCCAGGCGCCGCGCGTGCTGATGGCGACGTCGCGGCACGGCGTTCCATGGGTCACGGTGCTCGTGATGGCCGGCGCGCTGCTGATCGGCGTGCTGCTCAACTACCTGATGCCGAAGGACGTGTTCCTGGTGGTCGCGGCGATCGCGACGTTCGCGACCGTGTGGGTGTGGCTGATGATCCTGCTGTCGCAGGTCGCGATGCGCCGCCGCCTGTCGAGCGCGGAGGTCGCGGCGCTGAAGTTCAAGGTGCCGCTGTGGCCCGTCGCACCCGCGCTGACGATCGCGTTCATGGCTTTCGTGATCGTGATGCTCGGCTGGTTCGAAGATACGCGCGTCGCGCTCTACGTCGGTGCGGCATGGCTCGCGCTGCTCGCGCTCCTGTTCTACGCACGAGTCCGCCCGAAATTTGCGCCTGCGTCACGTTGACGCACGGCTGACCTTCCACGCGGCGCGCCGGCTTCGGCGCCCGCATCTATCGCGGCGCGACGCCTCGCGCCGCCCACCGCTTCCACTCTTCCTGCCATTCCTGCGCATCGGTGGCGGCCCGACCGGGCCGCGCAGCGATCATGCGCATCCGCGCCGGCGTCAGTGCGACGCCGCGCTCGCGGCCTCGGCCGGATGGGCCTCGTCGTACGCGTGCTTCTGCGAGATCGCGTTATACAGGATCGTCCCGATCACGAGCAGCACGGCCACGACGATCAGGATGCTCACGTTGCGGACAGGGTTCTTCTTGCGCTGATCGTTCATGGTCGGTACGGCTCCGTCGATTTCGTTGAAGCGGGCATTCTACGCGCTTGCGCCTGCGCTGCGACGCCCCGGTAGCGCACCTCCCTCCCATCTTCCTCCCGGCTTTCCGACACCTTTCATTTGATAATCATTCCCATTTCGATCTAGAATCCGAAATCTTTCGCTTTGTAATGTTTCGGGTTGCTCGGCGGCAGGCACGCCCCGGAACGCTTCTTCGTCCGCCTGCCTCATCGGAGTCTCCATGTCGAATCCGCGCACCCGCCTGCTGCCGCTCGCCGGCGCCCTCGCCCTTGCCGCCGCCGCATTCGCGCCACTGGCCCACGCGGCCGAGGAAGTGAGCCTGTACACCACCCGCGAACCGAAGCTGATCCAGCCGCTGATCGACGCGTTCACGAAACAGAGCGGCGTCAAGGTCAACACGGTGTTCGTGAAGGACGGCCTGCTCGAGCGCGTGAAGGCGGAAGGCGCGCAGTCGCCCGCCGACGTGCTGATGACGGTCGACATCGGCAACCTCCTCGACCTCGTCGACGGCGGCCTCGCGCAGCCGGTGCGCTCGAAGGTGCTCGACGATGCGATTCCCGCGAACCTGCGCGGCGCGCAAGGCGACTGGTACGCGCTCTCGCTGCGCGATCGCGTGCTGTACGTGGAGAAAGATCTGAAGGTCGACGCGTTCCGCTACGAGGATCTCGCCGATCCGAAATGGAAGGGCAAGGTCTGCATCCGCTCGGGGCAGCATCCGTACAACACGGCACTCGTCGCGGCGATGATCGCGCACGACGGCGAAGCCGCGACCGAAAAGTGGCTGCGGGGCGTGAAGGCGAACCTCGCCCGCAAGGCGACGGGCGGCGACCGCGACGTCGCGCGCGACATTCTCGGCGGCATCTGCGACGTCGGTCTTGCCAACGCGTACTACGTCGGTCACATGAAGAACGCCGAGCCGGGCACCGATGCGCGCAAGTGGGGCGACGCGATCAAGGTCGTGCGGCCGACGTTCGCGAACGCGAAGAGCGGCGGCACGCACGTGAACATCAGCGGCGCGACGGTCGCGAAGCACGCGCCGCACAAGGCCAACGCGGTGAAGCTGCTCGAGTACCTCGTGTCGCCGGAAGCGCAGGCGCTGTATGCGCAGGCGAACTACGAATATCCGGTGCGCGCGAACGTGAAGCTCGATCCGGTGATCGCGAGCTTCGGCACGCTGAAGGTCGACCCGCTGCCGCTGACCGACATCGCGAAGCACCGCAAGGCGGCCAGCCAGCTCGTCGACAAGGTCGGCTTTGACAACTGACGCAACGTTCGTCCGCGCGCGCCGCCGGCCATTCCATTCGCGCGCGGGCGGCCTCTGGCTGGGCGCGGCCGTCGCGATCGCCGCGGCGGTCGCGGCGCCGCTCGCGGTGCTGATCGCCGCCGCGTTCGGCGCCGATCTCGCGCACTGGAAGCATCTCGCCGAATTCGTGCTGCCGCAGGCGCTCGTCAACACGTTGCTGTTGCTCGCGGGCGTCGGCGCGATCGTCACGGTGGTCGGCACCGGCTGCGCGTGGCTCGTCACCGCGTACGACTTTCCCGGCCGCCGGATGCTGACCTGGGCGCTGCTGCTGCCGCTCGCGGTGCCCACTTATATCGTCGCGTTCGCCTATCTCGACCTGCTCCATCCGATCGGCCCCGTGCAGGGCGCGATCCGCTGGCTGCTCGGCTTCGACAGCCCGCGCCAGTTCCGTCTGCCCGACCTGCGCTCGCTGCCCGGCGCGATCTTCGTGCTCGGTTTCGTGCTGTATCCGTACGTGTACCTGAGCACGCGCGCGATGTTCGTCACGCAGTCCGCGAGTCTGCTCGAAGCCGCGCGCACGCTCGGCGCGGGACGCATCGCGACGTTCTGGCGCGTCGTCGTGCCGCTCGCGCGGCCCGCGATCGCGGTCGGCGTGAGCCTTGCGCTGCTCGAAACGCTCAATGACATCGGCGCATCGGAATTCCTCGGCGTGCAGACGCTGACCGTGTCGGTCTACACGACGTGGATCACGCGGTCCGATCTCGCCGGCGCCGCGCAGATCGCGCTCGCGATGCTCGCGATCGTCGTCGGCATGATCGCGCTCGAACGCTACGGGCGCCGCCGCCAGCGCTACGCGCACGGCCGGCGCATGCGTCCGGTCGCACCGCGCAAGCTGACGGGCGCGGCCGCGTGGAGCGCCGCCGCGCTCGGCTGGCTGCCGGTGCTGCTCGGCTTCGGCGCGCCGGCCGCGTACCTCGCGGTCGAGACCGGCAAGCGGCTGCATCTCGTCGGCGGCGTATCCGCGCAATTGATGACCGGGCTCGCGAACACGCTGACGATCGCCGCCGCCGCAACCGTCGCGACGCTCGCATGCGGGCTCGTCGTCGCATGGGCGGCGCGCGCGCAGCGCGACAGCGCGCGCGCGGGCCCGGCCCGTGTGTGCGCGCGAATCGCGAGCCTCGGTTACGCGGTGCCGGGCACCGTGCTCGCGATCGGCCTGCTGATCCCGTTCGCGGCGGCCGATCGGCTGCTCGGCGCGGCGCTCGGCCGTGACGGACTGCTGCTGATGGGATCGGCGGCCGCGCTCGTGATCGCCTACACCGTACGCTTTCTCGCGATCTCGGCCGGCAGCATCGAAGCCGGCCTCGCGCGCATCCCGCCGTCGCTCGAACACGCCGCGCGCTCGCTCGGCGAGACGGCCGGCGGCACGCTGCGCCGCGTGCACCTGCCGCTGCTGCGACCCGCGCTCACGACGAGCGCACTGCTCGTCTTCGTCGACGCGATGAAGGAGCTGCCGGCGACGCTGCTGCTGCGCCCGCTGAATTTCGACACGCTCGCGACCTGGCTGTATGCGGAGGCCGCGCGCGGCACCTATGAGGAAGGCGCGGTCGCCGCGCTCGCGATCGTGCTGGCCGGGCTCGTGCCCGTGATCCTGCTCGCGCGCACCCGTCACAAGATCGGAGCCTGACACCGTGAACCTGCTCGAACTCGACGACCTCTGCGTCGCCTACGACACGCCGCACGGCCGCCGCACGGTGGTCGACGGGCTGAGCCTCGCGCTGCCGCGCGGCGACATCGGCTGCCTGCTCGGCGCATCGGGCTGCGGCAAGACCACCGTGCTGCGCGCGATCGCGGGCTTCGAGCCCGTGCGCATGGGACGCATCGTGCTGGACGGCACGCCCGTCGCGGCGCCGTCGCTCGATGTGCCGCCCGAGCGGCGACGCATCGGGATGATGTTCCAGGACTATGCGCTGTTCCCGCACCTGAGTGCGGCCGACAACGTCGCGTTCGGCCTGCGGCGCATGCCGAAGGCCGAGCGGCGCGCGCGCGTCGCGGACATGCTCGAGCTCGTCGGCCTCGCCGCTTCCGGCAGCGCGTATCCGCACGAACTGTCGGGCGGCCAGCAGCAGCGCGTCGCCCTCGCCCGCGCGCTCGCGCCGTCGCCCGAGCTGCTGCTGCTCGACGAGCCGTTCTCGAATCTCGACGTCGATACGCGCGAGCGGCTCGCGTTCGAGTTGCGCGACATCCTGAAGCGCACGGGGCACACCGCGATCCTCGTCACGCACAATCAGGCGGAAGCGTTCGCGATCGCCGACCGGATCGGCGTGATGAAGGACGGCCGGCTCGCGCAATGGGATACGCCGTACGCGCTGCACCACCATCCGGCCAGCCCGTTCGTCGCGGAGTTCGTGCGCCGCGACGCGCTCGCGGACGAACGCGCACGCGCGCTGTCGCGCGGCCGCTGACCGGGCGATAACGGCGCGTATCGGCGGCGCGCACACGTAACGCACATGCGCACCGGCGCGGTCCGTTGCCGCCCCGCGCGCTATGCCGGCTCGGACAGATCGCGCACCGGCAGCGCGGTCGAATACTTGATCTGCTCCATCGCGAACGACGAACTCACGTCGAACAGCGGCACCGCGCGGATCAGTTGCTTGTACACGCGATCGTAATCGTCGATCCCGGCCACCACGACCCGCAGCAGATAGTCGGTCTCGCCGCTCATCCGGTAGACCTCGACGACTTCCGGCATGTCGCGCACGGCCTGCGTGAAGCGCTGCGCCCACTCCTCGGTGTGCTGGTTCGTGCGGATCGCGACGAACACCGTCGTGCCGACACCGAGCTTGCGCGGATCGCACAGCGCGACCTGCGCGCGAATCGCGCCGGTTTCCTTGAGCCGCTGCACGCGCTTCCAGCAGGGCGTCTGCGACAAATTCACGCGCTGCGCGAGTTCTGCGATCGGCAATGTGGCATCTGCCTGCAACAGCTCTAGCAGTTTGCGATCGATGGCATCCATTTACCCGGTCCCTCGTAGATAGAAATTTTTTCTATGCATCCTGCATGACGGGGAACAATATGGAAACCGCCGCGCGGCGTCGACCGGGATAAATACCAATCAGGCCGGGAAGCATCCGCGTCACGCGCGATCCCGTGCGCAGCGGCCCATCGATCGTCGGCACACCAGACGAAACAGGCGATTCCACCCGCCGAGATGGAATCGCCTGAAGTCATTGCGGCTGCGCAGCCTGCTGGCCGCTCACGGCGAATGCGGCACCTGCGCGCCGCCTTGCCGTGGGATCGCTCAATACGCGACCGTTGCGATCTCGCGCACGAAGCTGTGTTGCTCGAGCGTATCGACGAACGCGACCGCGTAGTCTTCCGCCGAGATCCTGCTGTTGCCCTCTGCGTCCACGATCAGCTTGCCCGTGCCCGTGCGGAACGTGCCCGTGCGCTCGCCCGGCGCGATCAGGGCTGCCGGCGCGAAGAACGTCCAGTCGAGATCGCCGACCGTTTTCAGATAATCGAGCGCATCGCGATGCGCGAGCGCGACTGCCTTGTACGCGTCCGGGAAACCTTCGGTGTCGACCAGTTGCTTGCCCGGCGCGACTTCGAGCGAACCGGCGCCCCCCACCACCACGAGCCGCTTCAGGCCGGCCTGGCGCGTGCTTTCCACCAGCGCCTTCGCCGCGGCGGCGATCTTCGCGGGTTCGTCCTGCTTCTGGCTGTACGCGCTCGCGACGACGTCGTGGCCCGGCAGCGCGGCCGCGATGCTGGCCGCATCGAACAGGTCGGCCGCCTTCGCGGTGATGCCGTCGCCGGCCGCGCCCGGATGGCGTGACAGCGCGGTCACGCGATGGCCGCGGCGCACGGCTTCCGCGGCGATGCGCGAGCCGATCATCCCGGTGGCGCCGAACAGTGCGATGTTCAAGGTACGTTGCGTCATGTCGATTCTCCAGAAGTAAAAAGTAACTAAGTTGATTACACATAAGATCGAAAAAAAACGGAGCAACACTCCGTCGTGCCGGTCGCCGCGCGTACGCGTCACCCGGCCTCCTGCCCTGCATCAGCCGCTGCCTGCGATTATCCGCCGGTGCTTCCCGCCGGCCGGCCGCGCTGCTCCGATTCGAGCACGTCGGCCGTGACGTCCGCAAGCGTGCGCGTGGCAAGCGATGCTTCCATCGCGCGCTGCGCGTCGCCGATATAGCCGATCAGCACGCCCTGAATGTGCCGCCCGACGAGACATGCGGGATTCGGCGCCTCGCGATGCAGCGCGAACAGCTGCGCATCGTCGACCGCGCGATACACGTCGAGCAGCGTGATCTCGCCGGGCTCGCGCGCCAGCAGCGCGCCGCCGCCCGCGCCGAGCTGCGACGTGGTCAGCCCCGCGGCCGCCAGCATCGACAGCAGACGGCGAATCAGCGCCGGATTCGTGTTCACGCTACCCGCGATGATGTCGGACGACATCGGCGCACCTTCCTGCATCGACAGCAAGGCAAGCACATGAACGGCAAACGCGAACCGGCTGCTGGTATTCATTCCTCACTCACTCGGTGACGCCGGCCCGAACGGCAGCCGGCGACAATGTGTACGCACTATAGTTACATTTTACGCATTCCGCAAGGGCCGCTTACTCGCCGCTGGCCGGCTTCGCACCCGATGCGTTCTGCTGACTCCACTGCTGGAGCTTCTTGCCGGCCTCCGCCATCTTCGCGCCGGCTTCCGATGCCGCGTGTGCGACGACGGCGGAAGCGGCCGCATCGATCTGCGCCTGCGCGGCGGACGCGAGGCCGCTCGCGGACAGCGGCGGCACGGCCGAGGCCGCGCTCGCGATGCCGGCCTTCGCGGCATTGATCTGTTGGTTGACGGTGCTCGCCACCTGGTCGAGCGCCTTGGCCGCGTTGTTCGCGGCATCGGCGGCCGCACTGGCGGCCGTATCGGGTTGCGTGGCCGGCGTGCCGGACTTCTCGCAGCCTGCGAGCAACAGCGCCGCACCGACGGCCGCGGCCGCCAGCACGGACCCGGGCACGCGACGCGCCAGCCAAGTCTTCATCTTCATCAGCGATCTCCGGCCGTGCGCCGCACGGCCTGAATGGTTGGACCAGCGTCGATGATACCGCCTGTGGAACAGGGCCAATGACGACTGGTGATTAAAAATGCCTTTCAATTTCGGATTTGTCTGATTCAATCGCAGGCGTGCCGAGACTAAAGTGGGCAGGCTTCAATCCGCTCCGTCTGCTGCCCGCTTCTTCATGGCTTTCCTCATCGACTGGTTCATCGCGCTGGCCGCCGCGCTCGCCGCCACCCTTTTCCTGTGCCTTCGCTCACCGTCCGCGTCGCGCCTGCGCGCGGCCGGACGCCCGCGCCGCGTGGCGTGCGCTCGCCTGCTCGCCCAGGCGGTGATCGGCTTCTGGACGGCCGCGCTGATCGTCGCGCAAGGCATCCTTGGCCCCGACGGCGACGGCCAGTCGCACGCGGGCTTCGCGGCGCTCGCGTTTGCCGCACTCGGGCTCACCACCGTCGCCGCCTATTGGTGTGCCTGCGCACTGCGGCTGCGGCGCTCGCGCGTGCTGTTCGCCCGCCGCTGACGCGCCAGGCCGGTGCATCGCGGCGCACCACGCCGCGCATCGTACGCACCAGTTGCGCTCGCATCGCACCACACGCGTGCATACGCTGCCCCTCCGGCCCCACACGCGGCCTGCCCCGCTCCCGTGCACGCATCGCCCGCGTGCCGCATCGTACGGCCGCCCGCACCACTTACACGCACACGTTCACCAAGTTGGCTCGATATTTGCATTCCTCGCCCGTTTTTTGCGCAAGGAAGCCACGGCATGGATGGTCTGAAATCCGGCGTCGACACACTGTTTCTGTTGATCGGCGCCGTCATGGTGCTCGCGATGCACGCGGGCTTCGCATTTCTCGAGCTCGGCACGGTCCGCAAGAAGAACCAGGTCAACGCGCTCGTGAAGATCCTGGTCGACTTCTCCGTGTCGACGCTCGCGTACTTCTTCATCGGCTACACGATCGCGTACGGCGTCGAATTCTTCGACGACATCGGCACGCTGTCGCAGCACAGCGGCTACGCGCTCGTGCGCTTCTTCTTCCTGCTGACGTTCGCGGCGGCCATTCCCGCGATCGTGTCCGGCGGCATCGCCGAACGCGCGAAATTCAATCCTCAGCTCGTCGCGACGCTGATCATCGTCGGCTTCATCTATCCGTTCTTCGAAGGAATGGCATGGAATGAACGCTTCGGCGTGCAGGGCTGGCTCGCGCATGCGTTCGGCGCACCGTTCCACGACTTCGCGGGCTCGGTCGTCGTGCACGCGTTCGGCGGCTGGGTCGCGCTGCCGGCCGTGCTGCTGCTCGGCGCACGCCACGGCCGCTATGCGAAGGACGGCCGGATCGCCGCGCACCCGCCGTCGAACATTCCGTTCCTCGCACTCGGCGCGTGGGTGCTCGCGGTCGGCTGGTTCGGCTTCAACGTGATGAGCGCGCAAACGCTCGACAAGATCAGCGGTCTGGTCGCCGTGAACTCGCTGATGGCGATGGTCGGCGGCACGCTCGCCGCGTGGATGGCCGGCCGCAACGATCCGGGCTTCACGTACAACGGCCCGCTCGCGGGCCTCGTCGCGGTCTGCGCGGGCTCCGACGTGATGCACCCGATCGGTGCGCTCGTCACCGGCGCGGCCGCCGGCGCGTTGTTCGTCGCGATGTTCACCTGCGTGCAGAACAAGTGGCGCATCGACGACGTGCTCGGCGTGTGGCCGCTGCACGGGATGTGCGGCGCGCTCGGGGGCATCGCGGCCGGCGTGTTCGGGCAACCCGCGTTCGGCGGCCTCGGCGGCGTGTCGTTCATGTCGCAACTCATCGGCACACTCGGCGGCATCGCGATCGCCACCGCCGGCGGCACGCTCGTGTACGGTGCGCTGAAGGCGACCGTCGGGCTGCGCCTCGAGCGCGAAGCCGAATTCGACGGCGCCGACCTGTCGATCCACCGCATCTCGGCGACGCCCGAGCGCGACTGAGCGCGAATACGCGTCCAACCGGCGTCCGGCAGCGCGCCTGACGGACGCCCGACGCATCATTACGTTTTCAATTCAAAAAACTTTCATCGAGCATCCCTACACTTCGGTCCAGTTTTCAACTCGCCTTCGCATTGCTTGCTGATCGCCTGCTTCGCGAAAGGCCATTCTTCCAACATTCGAAACTGGACTCCACATGCCCGCGTTGCCCAATGCTTCCCGTCGTCAGGCCCTGAAGATCCTCGCCGGCGCGCCCATGCTGCCCCTCTCCGGCCTCGCGCTGCCGGCCCTGCTGACGGGCTGCGGCGGCGACGACAATCCGGCGGCGACGCCGGCCGCCGCCGCGTACACGTCGGCGGCATTCTCGGCGATGGCCGCGCCCACGCTCGACAACGCGGCCGCGATGGCCACGACGACGGTCGGCTCGACGCTGTCGGTGTCGTTCTCGGACGGCTCGTCGCGCAACTTCAAGCTCGCGTACCGGCCGTTCTTCGTGACGGGCGACATGGTGCCGGACGGCAAGGGCGGCACGACGCTCGCGGGCGGCTATTTCGACATCAACAACCAGCCGATCATCGACCGCTCGGTGGCGGGCAAGGAGCGCCAGTTCTATTCGGACTGCCCGGACGGCAGCTCGCTGCTGACGCTGAAGAATGCGAACGTGGCCGGCGTGAAGGGCAACACGGTGTTCGCGGTCGTGCAGTTCGAATACACGACGCGCGACCAGGCGAGCGCATCGCAGTACGGCCAGTTGCCGTCGCCGATCGCGGTGATCACGCTCGACCAGGATCCGTCCAGCGGCGCGCTGAAGGTCGTCAAGTATCACAACGTCGACACGTCGAAGGCGCACGGCCTGTGGATCACGTGCGGCGCGAGCCTGTCGCCGTGGGGCACGCACCTGTCGAGCGAGGAATACGAGCCGGACGCGACGAAGGCCGCGACCGACGCGCAGTTCAAGGCATTCAGCCGGAACACGTTCGGCGACGAGACGAAGGCGAACCCGTATCACTACGGCCACCTGCCCGAGATCACGGTGAACCCGGACGGCACCGGCTCGGTGAAGAAGCACTACTGCCTCGGCCGCATCTCGCACGAGCTGATCCAGGTGATGCCGGACCAGCGCACGGTGATGATGGGCGACGACGCCACCAACGGCGGCCTGTTCATGTTCGTCGCCGACAAGGCGGCCGACCTGTCGGCCGGCACGCTGTACGTCGCGAAGTGGACGCAGACGTCGTCCGCCGGCGCCGGCAGCGCGACGCTCACGTGGATCAGGATCGGTCACGCGACCAGCAGCGAGATCGAGACGCTCGCGAACACGCTGAAGGCGTCGGACATCATGGACCTGACGACGACCGACCCGAACGACGCGAGCTTCACGAAGATCCACTTCGGCGGCAAGTTCAACTGGATGCGCGTGAAGCCCGGGATGGAAAAGGCGGCCGCGTTCCTCGAGACGCACCGCTACGCGGCGCTGATCGGCGGCAGCATGGCATTCACGAAGCTCGAAGGCACGACGGTCAACGCGAAGGACAAGATCGTCTACACGGCGATGTCGCGGATCGAGACGTCGATGGTCCAGGGCAATGCGGTGTCGCGCGACGTCGCGGTGGACAAGAAGATCGCGGCAGGCGCCGTCTACGCGCTGAACCTGAAGGCCGGCCAGCGCGACACGTCGGGCGGCGCGATCGACAGCGAGTGGGTGCCGGTCGACATGGGCGCGCCGGCCGCGCTCGTCGGCGAGGACCTCGCCGCGGCCGATGCGCTCGGCAACCTCGCGAACCCGGACAAGATCGCGAACCCCGACAACCTGAAGTTCTCCGAGAAGCTGCGCACGCTCTTCATCGGCGAAGACTCGGGCATGCACGTGAACAACTTCCTGTGGGCGTACAACGTCGACACGAAGTCGCTCGCACGCGTGCTGTCGTGCCCGGCCGGCGCCGAATCGACGGGCCTGCACGCGGTCGACGAGATCAACGGCTGGACCTACATCATGAGCAACTTCCAGCACGCGGGCGACTGGGAGACGCCGCTGCACGACAAGGTCAAGCCGACGCTCGACCCGCTCGTTCGCGCGAACTTCAAGGACCGCTTCGGCGCCAGCGTCGGCTACCTGACGGCCGAGCCGACCAGCATCAAGCTCGCGAAGGGCTGACCCTCGGCACCGTGGGGCCACGTGCCCCTGTCACGCTTTCTTCATCACGTTTCATTCGTCGGCGCTCCACGCCGGTTTACGCGCGATGCCCATTGCGGGCATCGCGCTTTTTTTTTGCGCGCGCCGCACGCACGCAGGCGCGCACGAGCACGGTCGAACGGGCGATTTCAGCGATCGGGGGATAATACGGACCTGATGCGTCCGGCGGACGGGCAAAAAAAAGCGCCACGGAGACCGTGGCGCTAAAAAAGTTCTAGCCATTCCGAGGGCCGTGCTAGAACCTGAGAGACTGCGCGAAACACCGTTGCCGGTTAAACTCGTGAAACGATGTTTCGAAAACGTGAGACATTCTTTCCGTTTCCGCCCGACAAGTCAAGCGGTATTTGCACCGGTTTGTTCACTTCCCGGTAATGCTCATTTGAGCGCTTTCCTAATAAACCAAGGGTGAACCCGTAAAATCTCATGCGATGAACGATTCACCCATGGAACATGCATCTTTTGACAATCATCCTACAATACCAACAAAATTGAAATCGAGTTTCGGAAATAGAGAGAATCCCTCGTGTCGACACCTGTAACGCCTCCCGCGCCCCGAGACCGCGAATCGTCGCCGGACGAGATCACCGCGCTCGCGCGCGGCCTCGCCGTGCTGCGGCGCATCGCGGCCGCCGACGCCCCGGTCAGCAACCGCGAACTCACCGAATTGACGGGCATCCCGAAGCCGACCGTGTCGCGCATCACCGCGACGCTCGTCAGCGCCGGCTTCCTGTTCCAGTTGCCCGACAGCGAGCGCTTCGTGCTGACCGCGTCGGTGCTGGAGCTGAGCCACGGCTTCCTGCGCAACTTCGACATTCGCGCGCGCTCGCGGCCGTTCATGATCGAACTCGCCGAGCGCACGTCGCTGTCGGTGCACCTCGCGGTGCGCGACCGGCTCGACATGGTCGCGATCGACGTGATCCGGCCGCGCTCGGCCGTGCTCGTCACGCGTCTCGAGATCGGCTCGCGGATGGACATCGCGCGCACCGCGGTCGGCCGCGCGTATCTCGCGGCACTGGAGGACGACGAGCGCCGCGTGCTGCTCGACGCGCTGCGCGCGACGGCCGGCGACGACTGGCCGCACGTATCGGCGCGCCTGAACCCCGGCGTCGAGGACGCGATGCGCACGGGCCATGCGATCGCGATCGGCGAATGGCGCGAAGGGCTGAACGCGGTCGCGGCCGGTTTCGTCGGCCCGTCGGGCCAGCGCTATTCGGTGAACTGCGGCGGCGCATCCAGTCAGTGTCCGCCCGAATGGCTGCAGGAACACGTGGTGCCCGCGCTGCACGAATGCATCGCGAAAATCACCCGCGAGATCGGCGGCGCACCCGCCCGGCGCAGCGCCGTGTAATCGATCCGTCATCGTCCCGTCGCCTTCTGTAACGACCGTAACCCGTTGAAAGATAGACGACTGGACTGTAACGGGGACGGGACGTAGCATCATGCCCATCGTCGCGCCGCATTCTCGGCGCGCACCGCTCTTTCCTTTTCCCGCGCGGGCCGGAAGGGCCCGGACCGAGCCGGCCCTCCGGCACCGCAAGCCCACGCGCCGCCCCGGGCCCGTCTCCCGGCCCGCCGCGCCGTCTTCCTGACAGAACACGATGGACAACCAACAAAAGCCCACGCCCCCTTCGAAGGATCCCGCCTCCCCCGCCGCGCGCCGTCCGCGCCGCCCGCTGGTGATCGGGACGCTCGCGGTCGTCGTCATCGGCGGCTTGCTGTGGTGGCACCCGTGGAACCGTACGCAGGCGGACGCGCCAGCAGCGGGCAGCGCGGCCTCCGGCGCGAGCGCCGGCGGTGGCGGCCATCGCGGCCGCGGCGGCCCCGCCGCCATGGCGAACGTTCCGCAACCCGTTTCGGTCGCGACCGCGACGCAGGGCGAGATGCCGATCGTGCTGTCCGCGCTCGGCACCGTGACGCCGCTCGCGAACGTGACGGTCAAGACGCAGTTGTCGGGTTATCTGCAGTCCGTCGCGTTCCAGGAAGGTCAGATCGTCAAGAAAGGCGACCTGCTCGCGCAGGTCGACCCGCGCCCGTATCAGGTCGCGCTCGAGAATGCCGAAGGCACGCACGCGCGCGACTCGGCGCTGCTCGCGACGGCCCGCATCGACCTGAAGCGCTACCAGACGCTGCTGTCGCAGGACTCGATCGCGTCGCAGACGGTCGACACCCAGGCGTCGCTCGTCAAGCAATACGAAGGAACGGTGAAGACCGACCAGGCAGCGATCGACTCCGCGAAGCTCAACCTCACGTACGCGCGCATCACGGCGCCGGTGTCGGGCCGCGTCGGCCTGCGCCAGGTCGACCCCGGCAACTACGTGACGCCCGGCGACACGAACGGGATCGTCGTGATCACGCAATTGCAGCCGATGAGCGTGATCTTCACGACCTCGGAGGACAACCTGCCGCAGATCGTCAAGCAGGTGAACGCGGGCCGGAAACTGTCGGTCACCGCGTACAACCGCAACAACACGGTGCCGCTCGAGACGGGTTCGCTCCAGACGCTCGACAACCAGATCGACACGAGCACCGGCACGGTCAAGCTGCGCGCGACCTTCGACAACAAGGAAGGCCTGCTGTTTCCGAATCAGTTCGTGAACACGCGGCTGCTGGTCGACGTGATGCGCGATGCGACGATCGTGCCGACGGCCGCCGTGCTGACGGGCTCGATCGGCCAGTTCGTGTACATCGTGAAACCCGACAACACGGTGACGGTGCGCAAGGTCAAGGTCGGCCCGGTCGACGGCGAGCGCACCAGCATCGTCAGCGGCGTCGCGATCGGCGAGCGCGTGGTCACCGACGGCTCCGACCGGCTGCGCGAAGGCGCGAAGATCACGATCCCGGCCGACAAGCCGAAAGGCGCGTCGGGCGCGCACGGCGCCGGCGCGGCGTCGGGTGCATCGGGCGCGGCCGCCCACCGCGGCGGACAGAAGCACGGCGCGTCGCAGGCAGCGGCCCCCACGGCCCAGTAACGCGCGGGCCGCTCGATGAATCCATCCCGCCTCTTCATTCTCCGGCCGGTCGGCACCGCCCTCCTGATGGCGGCGATCATGCTGGCCGGTCTCGTCGCGCTGCGCTTCCTGCCGCTCGCCGCGCTGCCCGAAGTCGACTACCCGACGATCCAGGTCCAGACCTTCTATCCGGGCGCGAGCCCGGAGGTGATGACGTCGTCGGTCACCGCGCCGCTGGAGCGGCAGTTCGGCCAGATGCCGTCGCTGAACCAGATGTCGTCGCAAAGCTCGGCCGGCGCGTCGGTGATCACGCTGCAGTTCTCGCTCGACCTGCCGCTCGACATCGCCGAACAGGAAGTGCAGGCCGCGATCAACGCGGCCGGCAACCTGCTGCCGTCCGATCTGCCCGCCCCGCCGATCTACGCGAAGGTCAATCCGGCCGACGCGCCGGTGCTGACGCTGGCCATCACGTCGAAGACCTTGCCGCTCACGCAGGTACAGGACCTGACCGACACGCGTCTCGCGATGAAGATCTCGCAGATCGCGGGTGTCGGCCTCGTCAGCCTGTCGGGCGGCAACCGGCCGGCCGTGCGGATCCAGGCCAACCCGACCGCGCTCGCGAAGTACGGGATGAACCTCGACGATCTGCGCACGACGATCTCGAACCTGAACGTGAACACGCCGAAAGGCAACTTCGACGGCCCGACGCGCGCGTACACGATCAACGCGAACGACCAGCTCACCAGCGCCGATCAATACAACGACGCGGTCGTCGCCTACAAGAGCGGCCGCCCGGTGATGCTGACCGACGTCGCGAAGGTCGTCGCCGGCTCGGAGAACACCAAGCTCGGCGCGTGGGTGAACGCCGAGCCCGCGATCATCCTGAACGTGCAGCGCCAACCGGGCGCGAACGTGATCGCGACCGTCGACGCGATCAAGGCGCAGCTGCCGAAGCTGCAGGAGACGCTGCCCGCCGCGCTCGACGTGCAGATCGTCACCGACCGCACGACGATGATCCGCGCCGCCGTGCGCGACGTGCAGTTCGAGCTGCTGCTCGCGGTCGCGCTGGTCGTGCTCGTGATGTACCTGTTCCTCGCGAACATCTACGCGACCATCATCCCGAGCCTGTCGGTGCCGCTGTCGCTGATCGGCACGCTCGCGGTGATGTACATGGCCGGCTTCTCGCTGAACAACCTGTCGCTGATGGCGCTCACCATCGCGACCGGCTTCGTCGTCGACGACGCGATCGTGATGATCGAGAACATCGCGCGCTACGTCGAGGAAGGCGATTCGGGGCTCGAGGCCGCGCTGAAGGGCTCGCGGCAGATCGGCTTCACGATCATCTCGCTGACGGTGTCGCTGATCGCGGTGCTGATTCCGCTGCTGTTCATGGGCGACGTCGTCGGCCGGCTGTTCCACGAGTTCGCGATCACACTTGCAGTGACGATCGTGATCTCGGCGATCGTGTCGCTCACGCTCGTGCCGATGATGTGCGCGAAGCTGCTGCGCCACTCGCCGCCGCCCGAAAGCCACCGCTTCGAGGCGCGCGTGCACCGCGCGATCGACTGGGTGATCGCGCGCTACGCGGTCGCGCTCGAATGGGTGCTGAACCGCCAGCGCTCGACGCTCGTCGTCGCGCTGCTGACGCTCGGGCTCACCGCCCTGCTCTACGTGTACGTGCCGAAAGGCTTCTTCCCCGCGCAGGATACCGGCGTGATCCAGGCGATCACGCAGGCGCCGCAATCGATCTCGTACGGCGCGATGGCCGAACGCCAGCAGGCGCTCGCGGCCGAGATCCTGAAGGATCCGAACGTCGACAGCCTCACGTCGTTCATCGGCGTCGACGGCAGCAACATCACGCTGAACAGCGGCCGGATGCTGATCAACCTGAAGGCGCGCGACGAGCGCGCAGAGCCGGCCGCGCAGATCATCCGCGACCTGCAGCAGCGCGTCGCGAACGTGACCGGCATCACGCTGTTCATGCAGTCGGTGCAGGACCTGACGATCGACTCGACCGTGAGCCCGACGCAGTACCAGTTCATGCTGACGAGCCCGAACCCGGACGAATTCGCGACCTGGGTGCCGAAGCTCGTCACGCGGCTGCAGAAGGAGCCGTCGCTCGCCGACGTCGCGACCGACCTGCAGAGCAACGGCCAGTCGGTCTACATCGAGATCGACCGCGCGAGCGCCGCGCGCTTCGGCATCACGCCGGCGACCGTCGACAACGCGCTGTACGACGCGTTTGGCCAGCGCATCGTGTCGACCATCTTCACGCAGTCGAACCAGTATCGCGTGATCCTCGAGTCGGAGCCGAAGGACCAGCACTACGCCGAATCGCTGAACGACATCTACCTGCCGTCCGCGGGCGGCGGCCAGGTGCCGCTGTCGTCGATCGCGTCGTTCCATGAACGGCCGTCGCCGCTGCTCGTCGCGCACCTGTCGCAGTTCCCGTCGACGACGGTCTCGTTCAACCTCGCACCGGGCGCGTCGCTCGGCGAGGCCGTGAAGGCGATCGACGCCGCCGAGAAGGACATCGGCCTGCCCGGCTCGTTCCAGACGCGCTTCCAGGGCGCGGCGCTCGCGTTCCAGGCGTCGCTGTCGAACCAGCTGTTCCTGATCCTCGCGGCGGTCGTCACGATGTACATCGTGCTCGGCGTGCTGTACGAAAGCTACATCCACCCGATCACGATCCTGTCGACGCTGCCGTCGGCCGGCGTCGGCGCGCTGCTCGCGCTGATGATCACCGGGCACGATCTCGACATCATCGGGATCATCGGGATCGTGCTGCTGATCGGCATCGTGAAGAAGAACGCGATCATGATGATCGACTTCGCGCTCGAAGCCGAACGCGTCGAAGGCAAGCCGCCGCGCGAGGCGATCTACCAGGCGTGCCTGCTGCGCTTCCGGCCGATCCTGATGACGACGCTCGCCGCGCTGCTCGGCGCGGTGCCGCTGATCTTCGGCGCCGGCGCGGGCTCCGAGCTGCGCCAGCCGCTCGGGATCGCGATCGCGGGCGGCCTGATCGTGTCGCAGGTGCTGACGCTGTTCACGACGCCGGTGATCTACCTCGGCTTCGACAGCCTCGCGCGCCGCGTGCGCGGCTGGTTCGAACGGCACGGCCCCGGCCGCGACGCCGGCAATCAGACGGGCGCGTAAGCGATGAACCTGTCGCGCCCCTTCATCACCCGCCCCGTCGCGACGACGCTGCTCGCGCTCGGCGTCGCGCTCGCGGGCCTGTTCGCATTCATCAAGCTGCCGGTGTCGCCGCTGCCGCAGGTCGACTTCCCGACCATCTCGGTGCAGGCGTCGCTGCCCGGCGCGAGCCCCGAGACGGTCGCGACCAGCGTGACGAGCCCGCTCGAGCGGCACCTCGGCTCGATCGCCGACGTCAGCGAAATGACGTCGACCAGCACCGTCGGCAACGCGCGGATCATCCTGCAGTTCGGGCTGAACCGCGACATCGACGGCGCCGCGCGCGACGTGCAGGCCGCGATCAACGCGGCGCGCGCCGACCTGCCCGCGTCGCTGAAGAGCAACCCGACGTACCGCAAGGTCAACCCGGCCGATTCGCCGATCATGGTCGTGTCGCTCACATCGGAAACGTCGTCGCCCGCGAAGCTGTACGACGCCGCGTCGACGGTGCTGCAGCAATCGCTGTCGCAGATCGACGGCGTCGGCCAGGTCTCGGTGAGCGGCTCCGCGAACCCGGCCGTGCGTGTCGAGCTCGAGCCTCATGCGCTGTTCCACTACGGAATCGGCCTCGAGGACGTGCGGGCCGCGCTCGCGTCCGCGAACGCGAACAGCCCGAAGGGCGCGATCGAATTCGGCCCGAAGCACTACCAGCTCTATACGAACGACCAGGCCTCGCAGGCGTCGCAGTACAGCGACCTGGTCGTCGCCTACCGCAACGGCGCGGCCGTGCGGCTGTCCGACCTGTCCGAGGTCGTCGACGGCGTCGAGGACCTCCGCAACCTGGGCCTGTCGAACGGCAAGCGCGCGGTGCTCGTGATTCTCTACCGCTCGCCCGGCGCGAACATCATCGAGACGATCGACCGCGTGCGCGCGGCGCTGCCGCAACTCACGGCGTCGCTGCCGGCCGACATCACGGTGACGCCGGTGCTCGACCGTTCGACGACGATCCGCGCGTCGCTGAAGGACACCGAGCACACGCTGCTGATCGCGGTGAGCCTGGTCGTGATGGTCGTGTTCCTGTTCCTGCGCAACTGGCGCGCGACGCTGATTCCGAGCGTCGCGGTGCCGATCTCGATCATCGGCACGTTCGGCGCGATGTACCTGCTGGGCTTCTCGATCGACAACCTGTCGTTGATGGCGCTGATCGTCGCGACCGGCTTCGTCGTCGACGATGCGATCGTCGTGCTCGAGAACATCACGCGCCACATCGAGAACGGCAAGCCGCGGCTGCAGGCTGCGTTCGACGGCGCGCGCGAGGTCGGCTTCACCGTGCTGTCGATGAGCATATCGCTCGTCGCGGTGTTCCTGCCGATCCTGCTGATGGGCGGCATCGTCGGGCGCCTGTTCCGCGAATTCGCGTTGACGCTGTCGCTCGCGATCGGCGTGTCGCTCGCCGTCTCGCTGACCGTCACGCCGATGATGTGCGCGCGGCTGCTGCGCGAGTCGCACGAGGTGCGGGAGGAAGGCCGCCTCGGCCGGTTCCTCGAGCGCTTCTTCACGCGGATGCAGCGCGGCTACGAGCGCACGCTGTCGTGGGCGCTGCGCCGTCCGCTGCTGGTCCTGCTGATCCTGTTCGCGACGATCGGCCTGAACATCTATCTGTACATCATCGTGCCGAAGGGCTTCTTCCCGCAGCAGGACACCGGGTTGATGATCGGCGGCATCCAGGCCGACCAGTCGACGTCGTTCCAGGCGATGAAGCTGAAGTTCTCCGAAATGATGCGGATCGTGCAGGCCAATCCGAACGTGAAGAGCGTCGCGGGCTTCACCGGCGGCACGCAGACCAACTCCGGCTTCATGTTCGTCACGCTGAAGGACCGCACCGAGCGCAAGCTGTCGGCCGATCAGGTGATCCAGCAATTGCGCAAGCCGCTCGCGGACGTCGCGGGTGCGCGCACGTTCCTGCAGGCCGCGCAGGACATCCGCATCGGCGGCCGGCAGAGCACTGCGCAGTACCAGTTCACGCTGCTCGGCGATTCGAGCGCCGAGCTGTACAAGTGGGGGCCGCTGCTGACCGAGGCGCTGCAAAAGCGCGCCGAGCTGACCGACGTGAACTCCGACCAGCAGCAAGGCGGCCTCGAGGCGATGGTGACGATCGACCGCGCGACCGCCGCGCGGCTCGGCATCAAGCCCGCACAGATCGACAACACGCTGTACGACGCGTTCGGCCAGCGCCAGGTCTCGACGATCTACAACCCGCTGAACCAGTACCACGTCGTGATGGAAGTCGCGCCGAAATACTGGCAGAGCCCGGAGATGCTGAACCAGGTATGGATCAGCACGTCGGGCGGCAGCGCGAACGGCTCGCAGACGACCAACGCCGCGGCGGGCACCTTCGTCGCGACTTCGGCCGGCACGTCGAGCGCCGGGACGGCCGCCACCAGCGCCGCGGCGATCGCGTCCGATTCGGCGCGCAACCAGGCGCTGAACTCGATCGCATCGAGCGGCAAGTCGAGCGCGTCGTCGGGCGCGGCGGTGTCGACGTCGAAGTCGACGATGATCCCGCTGTCCGCGATCGCGACCTTCGGCCCGAGCACGACGCCGCTGTCGGTCAACCACCAGGGGCTGTTCGTCGCGACGACGATCTCGTTCAACCTGCCGCCGGGCGTGTCGCTGTCGGAGGCGACCCAGGTGATCTACCAGACGATGGCGCAGATCGGTGTGCCGCCGACGATCGTCGGCAGCTTCCAGGGCACCGCGCAGGCGTTCCAGCAGTCGCTGAACAACCAGCCGATCCTGATCCTCGCGGCACTCCTGGCGGTCTACATCGTGCTCGGGATCCTGTACGAGAGCTACATCCACCCGATCACCATCCTGTCGACGCTGCCGTCGGCCGGCGTCGGCGCCCTGCTCGCGCTGCTGCTGTTCAAGACCGAGTTCAGCATCATCGCGCTGATCGGCGTGATCCTGCTGATCGGTATCGTGAAGAAGAACGCGATCATGATGGTCGACTTCGCGATCGACCAGACGCGCAACGGCAACAAATCGTCGTTCGATGCGATCCACGAGGCGTGCCTGCTGCGCTTCCGGCCGATCATGATGACGACGATGGCGGCGCTCCTCGGCGCGCTGCCGCTCGCGTTCGGCAGCGGCGACGGCGCCGAGCTGCGTGCGCCGCTCGGGATCGCGATCGCCGGCGGCCTGATCATGTCGCAGGTGCTGACGCTATACACGACGCCGGTCGTCTATCTGTACATGGACCGGTTCCGCGTGTGGGGCGAGAAGCGCCGCAACCGCCGCGGCAACCCGGGCGGACCAGCGGTGGCGGGCGAGTAAGCGGGTAACGGTCACGCGGCCGAATCGGGCGGCCGCGTGACGGGCTTGCACGCCGGCCGTGATCGGCTATCGTGTGTCCATGCCCACCCCTCGTGCCCCTTCCCGGGGACCCGCCATGAACGTCCAGCTGAACCATACGATCGTCTGGTGCCGCGACAAGCACGCGTCGAGCCGCTTCCTCACCGAGCTTCTGGAACTGCCGGCGCCGACGCCGTTCGGCGCGATGCTGGTCGTCCAGCTCGACAACGGCGTGTCGCTCGACTTCTATGAAAAAGAGGGAAACATCACGGCCCAGCATTACGCTTTCCTGACCGACGAGGCCGGCTTCGATCGCGTGTTCGCGCGCATTCGCGAGCGCGGGCTACCGCACTGGGCCGATCCCGCGAAACGGCAGCCCGGCGACATCTACCGCCACAACGGCGGGCGCGGTGTGTACTTCGACGATCCGGACGGTCACTTCCTCGAAGTGATGACGCAGCCATACGTGCTGAACGGATAGCGGAACGCGTCGGCCGGCATTGCACCGGCCGACGTGGCGGCGCGGGCGGCGCCCTCGATCGGACGCCGCCCCGCCGTGACGCCGTTACTCGGCGGCGGCGGCCGTCTTGCGCGGGCGACGCGCGCGGGTCGCCGTCTTGCGGGCCGGCTTCTTCGGCTTGGCGCCGGGCGCCGCTTCGACAGCCGCTTCACCGGTCGATTCGGCAGCCGGTGCTGCTTCGTGCGGCGGCTGCGCGGCCGCCGTCGAGGCACCGTGCTCGCCGGCCGTCGGCGCCGCATGCTGCGCCGCGACGTGGCGGTCCTCACCGTGCTCCGCGTCGCGATGAGGCGCTTCGGCATGTTTCTCGCCGCCGTGCTTGGCGCCGCCGTGTGCAGCCTCGTCCGGCTTAGCCGCCGCGTGACGGCCGGCGCCCTTCGCTTCGCCCCCCTTCTTCGCGCCGGTCTTCTTCGCCGCGCTCTTGCGCGCGCGCTTGCGGCCGTCCTTCGCGTCGCCGTGCGGCTCGGCTGCTTCGTTCGCTTCGGCCGTCGCGGCCGGCACGAGCGCCGCGTCGCTCACGACGTCGACGAGGTTCGCCTCTTCGGCATCGACCTGCGCGCTTTCGTGAACGGCCGCTTCCGCACGCTGCCCGCGATGCCGCGGCTCGCGCTCGGCCGTTGCAGCCTCGCCGTGGCGCCCGCCGTGACCGTGCTGCGCGCCACCCGTTTCACGCGCCGCCACCGGCTCGGCCGCCGCGGCGGACTGGCGCGGTCGCGACACGAACGCGCCCGACTTGTCGTCGCGCCCCACCTCGAGCAGGCCGCGCGCCTGCGCTTCGTCGAGCAGGTTGCCGAACGCACGGAAGCCGTAATACGACTCGTTGAAATCCGGCTTGCGGCGCTTGATCGCGCTCTTGAGCACCGACGCCCAGATCTTGCCGACGTCGTCGCGCTCCGATGCCAGCGCGTCGAACGTCTCGACCGCGAGCGCGATGGCCTCGCTCCGGCGCACTTCCAGCTCCGGCTTGCGCGACGGCTCGTCGGCGCGCTTCGCGCCGCCGTTGCCCGTGCGCTGCTGTTCGCGCTTCGCCAGCGCGCGCTGCTGCTCGCGCACCAGGTCGTCGTAGAAAATGAATTCGTCGCAGTTCGCGACCAGCAGGTCCGAGGTCGACTTCTTCACGCCGACGCCGATCACCTTCTTCGCGTTCTCGCGCAGCTTCGACACGAGCGGCGAGAAGTCCGAGTCGCCGCTGATGATCACGAACGTATCGACGTGCGACTTCGTGTAGCAGAGGTCGAGCGCGTCCACGACGAGCCGGATGTCGGCCGAATTCTTGCCCGACTGGCGCACGTGCGGAATCTCGATCAGCTCGAAGCTCGCCTCGTGCATCGACGCCTTGAAGCCCTTGTAGCGCTCCCAGTCGCAATACGCCTTCTTCACGACGATGCTGCCTTTCAGCAGCAGCCGCTCCAGCACGGGCTTGATGTCGAATTTCTCGTACTTCGCGTCGCGCACGCCGAGTGCGACGTTCTCGAAGTCGCAGAACACGGCCATGCTGACGTTGTCCAGGGGTAATGCCATGTGTACTCCAACCGGTTGGTCGCCGCGTTGTATTGCGTAGCGGCGAAAAATGCATCGCGCACATGATAGCCGGTCGGCGGGTCGATTCCGCCATCCATGCGCGCGACCGCGCGGATAACGGGGTGCCGCGCCGGCCGTTACTGAGCGGTACAGCCCCAATTACCCGCGCGCCGCCTCCCCAAATCGACATACACTTGAGTATCGGTCGTCCGTCCCTATCTGGGAGGATGACGCATCGCGCAAGGAGCGGTTTCATGACGACGAAGGTATTGCTGATTGGCGCGACCGGCCGCACGGGTCGGGCCTGCGCGGATCTGCTGCTCGAGCAGCCGGAATTCGAGGTGACTGCGCTGGTGCGCCGGCACGGCTATGCGCTGCCGGGCGCGAAGGTCGTCGAGGCCGATCTGACGGGCGATTTCTCGCACGCGTTCCAGGGCATCACGCACGTGATCTACGCGGCCGGCTCGGCGGAATCGGAAGGCGCCGCCGAAGAGGAGCAGATCGACCGCGACGCGGTCGCGCGCACGGCCGAGCATGCGCTCGCCTACAACGTGCAGAAGCTGGTCGTGATCAGTTCGCTGAGCGCGTACTGGCCGGAGCGCAGCGGCGACGCGCTGCGCCACTATTCGCGGATGAAGCGCGAAGGCGACGAGCGCGTGATCGCATCGGGCATCGACTATGTGATCCTGCGCCCCGGCCCGCTCGCGGACGGCCCGGGCGTCGGCAAGATTGCGCTGACCGAGGAGCCGCTCGACCCGGCGCCGCCGGTGTCACGCCAGGATGTCGCATGGGCCGCGATGGAGGCGATCAAGCTCGGCATTTCGCGCAAGGTCATCGGCTTCGTCGGCGGCAGCGTGCCGATCGAACAGGCGTTGCGCGCGTAACGCACGCCCGGGCCGCCACGGGGCGGCGCATTTCGTCGTGCCGGCGGCCCGCGATGCGGGCCGCTTTACTGCACGCTTGCCGCGTCCGGCTTACTGCTTCGGATGCGTATCGGCCCACGCCTTCACCGCGCCGAGCGTGTTCTCGACGTGCTTGTCGGGCGACAGGCTCGTGTATTCGTACAGCACCTTCCCCTCCGGCGAAATCACGTAGGACACGCGGTTCGCCCGATCGAGCGCGGGCAGCTTCGCGTCGTATTCGCGGATGATCTTCGCATCCGGATCGGCCGCGACCGGGAACTTGCTGCGGCACTCGCTCACCGAGAACTTCGTCAGCGTGTCGATGTTGTCCGCGGATACGCCGATCACCGTCGCGCCGTAAGCCTTGTAACGATCGACGGCATCCGCGAACGCATGCGCCTCGATGGTGCAACCCTTCGTGAACGCGGCCGGGTAGAAGTACAGCACGGCCGGCCCGTGCTTCAACGCATCGGCCAGCGAGTACGTGTAAGTCTTGCCGCCCAGCGACGCCTGCGTCGTGAAATCGGGCGCCGCGTCGCCCGGCTTCAGTTGCGCCTGCGCGACCAGCGCATGGCCGGCCACCAGCAGCGCCGCCGCGCCACCCACCAACAGTTTTCGCTTCATCTGCGTCCTCATTTCTTATAAAGTCAGCCTCGATGTAGGCCATACCGGCGTTCGCCTGTCGAACGCCGGTGTGCACGACCCGGCCCGGCGGCAGCGCCAGCCGCGGCCGGCCGGTTAAAGATTCCGCGCAGTCTGCCGTTATTCCTTCCGGACAGCCGGTTCCAGCCCTTCACGTCAGCGAGATACATGGAAGCCAACAGGAAACAGACGCCACGCAAGGGCTCCTGGCGCAATGCCTTGCATACGCTGCGCCGCTTCGCCTGGTCGGGCGGCGCGCTGATGCCTGCGCGCGCCGGCGCGCCGCGCCGCGACGACACCGTGCGCAACTGGCTGGAACAGACGGTCGGCACGGTGGATTTCCTCGCCCATGTCGATCGCGAGCTGCGCTTTCTGTACGTGTCCGATGCGAGCCTGCGCTTCATCGGTTATCACCGCGACTACCTGCACACGCTGACGCTGCGCGACCTGATCGCGGAACAGGATACCTCGGTGCTCGAAGGCCTGCTTGCGCGCGCCGCGCGTTCCGGCCAGGTCGAGAAGGCGACGATGTGCATCGTCAAGTCGCTCACCTACCCGCTCGACGTCGAGATCCGCGCGTTCAAGAGCCGCCACCACGGCGTCGACGGCTTCGCGATCGCGGCGTTCGACGTGTCGGCCTGGCGCGCGCTCGAGGCGCGCCTGACGTACGAGATGCACCACGATCCGATGACGGGGCTCGACAATCTGTCCGCGCTCGTGCCCGCGCTGATGCGCGCGCAGCAGGCCGCGGACGAAAGCGGCACCTGCGCGGCGCTGCTCCTGCTCGACCTCGACGACTACCAGCGCATCAACCGCGCGCTCGGCTACGACGCCGGCGACACGCTGCTGCGCGACACCGCGCAGCGGCTGCAGGCGCTCGTCGCACCCGGCGAACAGCTCGCGCGCGTCGCGAGCGACAAGTTCGCGATCGTGTTCACCGCGCCGGACCGCACGCGCGCGAGCAATGCCGCCGACGCGCTCGCGCGCCGGCTGCAGGCCGCGGTGCGCGAACCTTACGCGTATCAGGGGCAGACCGTCCACTTGTCCGCGAGCATCGGCATCGCGCTGTACCCGGACGAGCGCGCCGCGCCCCATCGCGCGCAGCATCACAGCCCGCTGCTGCGCCGCGCCGACCATGCGCTCGCGCAGGCAAAGGCGTCCGGCGGCAATGCGCTCGCGTTCCATGAACCGGTCGACGATCCGGCCGACGCGGAACGGCTGAAGCTCGAGGCCGACCTGTACGACGGCGTGCGCAACGGCGAGTTTTCGCTGCACTTCCAGCCGATCACGCGCAGCCAGTCGGGGGCGGTGGACGGCGTGGAGGCGCTGATCCGCTGGCGCCATCCGGTGCACGGCCTCGTGCCGCCGGCGACCTTCATTCCGCTCGCCGAATCGATCGGCCTCATCAACTATCTCGGCAACTGGGTGCTCAAGGCCGCGTGCATGCAGCTCGTCGCCTGGGATCGCCAGGGGCTCGCGCTGCAGTACGTGGCGGTCAACGTGTCGCCGCAGCAGTTCCGCGACCCGCGCTTCACGCAAAGCGTGCGCGAGGCGATCGCGCTGACGGGCATCGACCCGCGCCGCATCGTGCTGGAAATCACCGAAAGCCTGCTGATGCACGATCCCGTGCAGGCGAAGGGGCTGCTCGAGGAGCTGACCGCGCTCGGCATCCGCTTCGCGATCGACGATTTCGGTACCGGCTATTCGAGCCTTGCGTACCTGCAGCGCTTCCCGCTCGCGAAGCTGAAGATCGACCGCAGCTTCGTCGAGAACCTGCTGACGTCGCGCAACGATCGCGCGATCGTGTCGGCGGTGGTCGGCCTCGCGCAAACGCTCGATCTCGAGCTCGTCGCGGAAGGCGTCGAGACCGAGGCGCAGCGCGAGCTGCTGACCGAGATGGGCTGCAACCACATCCAGGGCTGGCTCGTCTGTCAGGCGCTGCCGTCCGAGGAGCTCGCGCGGCGCTTCGAGGCGCAGCAGCTGCGCCTGCACGCCGCCTGACGCGCGCGGCGAACCGGATAGATCCGTATGTCAATCACCGCACACCTGCCCCGCACGGCGCTGCTCGACAAGCTGTGGGCCCGGATGAACGAACGGGGCGACTTCCCGCTGCTGTCGGAGTCGCTGCGCGCGACGATGGCCGCGATGAAGAACGACGATCTCGACTTCACCGCGCTCGTGCGCGTCGTGCTGTCGGATTTCGCGCTCACGCAGAAAGTCCTGCGGCTCGCCAATTCCGCGATGTACATGGCGTTCGGCGGCAACATCACGACCGTCACGCGGGCGCTGATGGTGCTCGGCATGGACACCGTCGGCCATCTCGTCGTCGGGCTCAAGCTCGTCGACCATTTCCACCACAGCACCCCGCGCCGCATCGACGCGAAGCTCGAGCTGAACCGCGCGCTGCTGTCCGGCTGCGTCGCCCGCAAGCTGACCGAGCATGCCGAGTTGCGCGGCGGCGAGGAAGCCGTCGTCTGCACGCTGATGCGTCAGGTCGGCAAGCTGCTGGTGGTCTGCTATCTCGACAGCGAATGGGACCGGATCCGCCGCCGCGCCGCCGAGCTGGACGGCGACGAAGCGGCCGCGTGCGTCGACGTGCTGGGCGTCGGCTTCGACGAGATCGGTCTCGAGGCCGCCGCGAGCTGGCGGCTGCCCGACGTGATCCGCGCCGGCATGGCCGACGGCGACGGCGGCAGCGCACACGCGGCCAGCGCCGACGAGGACGACATCGACGAAGACCGCCAGCGGCCCCGCGACGCCTGCGCCGACGACAGCCCCGACCGTGTGCGCTGGCTGCGCGCGGTGAGCCGCTGCTCGACCGACGTCGCCGGTGCGCTCGCGATGCCCGCGGGCCCGCAGCGCGACGCGCATATCGCGGTGCTCGCGCAGCACTACGAGCAGGAGCTGGACATCGACGCCGGCGCGCTGGTGGAAATCGCCGACCGGCTCGCACGCGAGGAAGCGAGCGACACCGTGATGCGCGAGATCGTCGAGCTGCGCGCGAACGCCGACGCGATCGCGCGGGCGCAGCCCGATCCCGAGGCATGCCTCGAAGCCGGCCTCGCGGACCTGCGCGCGCTGCCGTCCGAGCATGTGCTGACGCCGGTGCTCGCGCTCGCGTCGGAAAGCCTGCTGGCGGGCCTCGCGTTCACGCGCACCGTGATGTTCGTGCGCCGTGAAGACGGCGCGTTCGCCGCGCGGCTCGGCTTCGGCCCGGACGTCGACGCGGCGCTCGATCGCCTGTGCTTCGACGAGCGCTTCGAGCCGGACGTGTTCCATCTCGCGATCACGAACTCGGTCGGCATCTTCATCGAGCAGGCGCAGGACCCGAAGATGGTGAAGCGCCTGCCCGCGTGGTATCTCGATGCGCTTCCCGACACGCGCGCGTTCGTGCTGCTGCCGGTGCGCGTCGGCACGAAGACCGTCGGCCTGCTGTACGGCGACTGGGCCGGTGCGCAGCCGGCGCGCAAGATCACGCAGCAGGAGATGAGCGTGCTCAACGAGCTCGCGCGCGAACTGGGGCGGTTCTTCCCCGCGTGACGCAAGCGGCGCCCCAAAAGCAAACCGGCCGCGAAAGCGGCCGGCTGCATGGTGCGACGGGTCGAAGCGCTTACTTGAGCGTGACCGGCACGCTGAAGTACTTCTTCGCGAGGTTGTCGATCGTGCCGTCGGCCTTCAGTTCCTTCAGCGCCTGATCGAGCGCCGTCTTCAGCGCCGCGTCGTTCTTGCGCAGGCCGAAACCGACGCCCGAGCCGAGGATCTCCGCATCGCTGACCGTGCCGCCGGCGAAGCCGAAGCCCTGGCCTTGCGGCTTCGACAGGAAGCCCTTCGAGCCCGCTTCCGAATCCTGGAAAGTCGCGTCGAGACGGCCCGACTTCAGGTCGGCGTAGGCCAGGTCCTGCGTCTGGTACGGCACGACGTCGACGCCGGCCGGCGCCCACTTCTTCTTCGCGTACGCTTCCTGGATCGTGCCCTGCAGCACGCCGACGCGCTTGCCCTTCAGCGCTTGCGGGGTCGGCAGCAGGCCGCTGCCCTGCTTCGCGATCAGCTGGTTCGGAATCGTGTAGATCGGATCGGTGAACGCGATCGCGTGCTTGCGCTGATCGGTGATCGTCATGTCCGAGTTGATCGCATCGAACTTGCGCGCCTGCAGCGCGGGAATCAGACCGTCGAAGTCGTTCTCGACCCAGACGCACTTCGTCTTCAGCTTCGCGCACACCGCGTTGCCGATGTCGATGTCGAAGCCGGTCAGCTTGCCGTCGGGCGTCTTGTATTCGAACGGCGCGTACGAGGCCTCGACGCCGAACCGGATCTCCTTCAGATCCGCAGCCATCGCGCTGCCTGCCGCCACGGCCGATGCCGCCACTACCGCGTGCGCGGCCACTTTACGCCAATCCAACTTCATCAGGTGTTCTCCTCGATACTCGAATGTTCCGGAACTACGGGCGCATGCATCATTGCAGGGTCGGATGACAACGACAATGCCGATGCCGCGCCTTGATGCGGCGCAACAGCCGCAAGGCCGCGATTGTACCAATCCGCGCGGCCCGATACGGCAAAGCGGCCGCCGGCGCACGATGCTGCGCTGCATGCGCGATGACGGCCGGATGCGCCGTCGAACTTGCAAGACGATGTCGCAAATACGCAAGGCGCGACGCGCGGGCCGTCTGCGCGGCATGCGGGCGTCGACGCAATTCGGGGATGCCGCGGGACGATGCGCGGGCGACGGATCGCCGCAGCCGCGCGCAGCCGTTTTTTGTCAGACGAGTGCGGCGAGCGTCTCGCGCGTCGTGTCGACGACGAGCAGGCCCGCGCGCAAACCCGGCTTCACGGTCGGATTCGGAAACACGATGCGCTCCTCGTCGTGCTGCACCGTGTAGCGATAGTCGCCGTCCTGCGCGAGCACGGTGCCGCGCGCGAACGCGGTGAAGTTCGCGACGTCGGCCGCGACGAACAATTCGAGCGCGTCACTCTGCTTCGTGATCTGGTCGATGACGGTGAACACGCGCGGCAACGGCGGATGGTCGATGTCGCGCGACGGACGGCCGCCCCACGCGCCCGAGACGAGCTTGCGCACCGCGCGGTCCGCCGGCGCGAAGCGCGACAGATCGTTCTGGCCGAACGGCCGCACTTTGCCGAGTTCGAGCGTGCATGCGAGCGTGCCGCAATGCTCGGCCGTGTAATGCGAATACGTATTGCCTTTCGCGGTATGCAGCAGCACGGCCGCGATGCGCGCATCGCCGAGCCATTCGATCATCGCGCGGGTCGGCGGCGTGCCCGTGTGCGGCAGCAGCGCGAACTGCTCGAACACCGATGCGCGGATCGCCGTGTGCATGTCGATGTGCCAGCGCGCGCTGCCCGCCGGCGCGGCCGCGAAGAACGCGGCGGCCGCCGCTTCGAGCTGCGCCGCGCGCGGCGCTTCGCGGCTCGCGGGCACTTGCGTGTGGCGGCCGCTGAACAGGCGGTTCAGGTCGTCGTCGAGATAGCGTTCGCCCGCGCGCATCGCCGGCACGTTGCCGAGCACGACGAGCAATCGGCACGCGAGCGGCAGCGTGGCCGCCGCGAGATCGCGCACGAGCATCGACAGCAGCTCGATCGGCGCGGTCTCGTCGCCATGCACGCCGGCCGACACGAGCACGCTCGCCGCGTCGCCGGCCCCGTCGGCCATCGCCGGCTCGAGCTGGAGCAGCCCGTCGCCGAGCCATTGCCAGCGCACCGCACCGTCCGCGCACGTGCCGTCCGTCACGGCCGGTGCGTCGCCCGCGAGCGTGAACGCGAGGAAATCGTCGAGCAGCGCGGCGGCCGGCATGCGGGACTCAGCGCTGGAAGTCATACAGCGACCCGACACGCAGGATCTGCGTGAGCTCGTCGAGCGCCGTGCGCGATTCGTCGAGCAGCGTCGGATCGGCGAGGTCTTCCGGAGCGAGACGATCGCGGTAATGCTTTTCGATCCACGCGTCGAGCGACGCGAACAGCGTGTCGTTGATCCACACGTTCGACGTGACGGCCGCACGCTCGGCTTCGTTCAGCACGACGCGCAGGCGCAGGCACGCGGGGCCGCCGCCGTTCTTCATGCTTTCGCGCAGGTCGAACACCAGCACGTCGCGGATCGGGCCGTTGCCGGCCGCGAGCTGATCCAGATAAGCGGCGACGTTCGCGTTCTCGCGGCATTCCTGCGGCACGACGAGCACCTGCGAGCCGTCCGCGCGCGACAGCAGCTGGCTGTTGAACAGATACGACGTCACCGCGTCGTTCACGCTCACGGCCGCATCGGGCACCTCGATCACGTTCAGCCGCGCGCCGCGCACATCGAGCGTGGCCGTCAGCGTGTCGTAGATCGCCTGCTTGTTGACGAACGCACGCTCGTGCGTGAACAGCGTGTCGCGGTTGCCCACCGAGATCACGTCGTTGTGGAACACGCCTGCATCGATCACGTCCGGATCCTGCTGCGCATAGACCGTCGCCGTTTCGGCGAGACCGTGGCGATGCGCGACCGCGCGGCTCGCCTCGAAGGTCTGGCGCGCCGGGAAGCGCTTCGGCTCCGGGCCGCGGCGGTATTCCGCGCGGCCGTACACGAAGAACTCGACGCCCGGCTGGCCGTATTCCGCGCAAAAGCGCGTATGATTCGCGGCCCCCTCGTCGCCGAGTGCCGGCGTGCCCGTCAGCGCCTCGTGCACCGCGAAGTGCGCGGGATCGGCGAACAACGTCGACAGCGTGCGGCGCGTCGCCTCGTGCTCGATCGCGCGATGCAGCTTGCTGCACAGGTTGGCCGGCGTGAAGTGCACGCGGCCGTCGCTCGTGTCGGCCGACGGGCTGACGGTGGCCGCATTCGCGGTCCACATCGCCGACGCCGAGCTCGCCGCGGCGAGCAATTCGGGCGCCTGCTTCGCGGCCTTCGCGATCACGTCCGCGTCCTTGCCGGAGAAGCCGAGCTCGCGCAACAGGCGCAGCGACGGGCGCTCCTGCGGCGGCAGCACGCCTTGCGCGAAACCGAGATCCGCGAGCTGCTTCATCTTGCGCAGCCCCTGCTTCGCGGCGGCCTTCGGGTTCGCGGCCGACTTCTCGTTGTTGAGCGACGCCACGTTGCCGAACGACAGCCCGGCGTAGTTGTGGGTCGGGCCGACGAGTCCGTCGAAATTGGCTTCTTGTGCGTTCATCGTCGTTCCCTCGATCAGAAATGCAGGCCCGGCGACAGGCTCGCGGGCAAGGTCAATTCGGCGCTTTCCACCGACGCCATCGGATACGCGCAATAGTCGGCCGCGTAGTACGCGCTCGGCCGATGGTTGCCCGAGCGGCCCGTGCCGCCGAACGGTGCGGCGGACGATGCACCGTTGGTCGGGCGGTTCCAGTTGACGATCCCCGCACGGATCGTGCGGCGGAAGTGGTCCCATGCGTGCGCGTCGTCGGCCAGCAGGCCGGCGGACAGGCCGAACGCCGTGTCGTTCGCGCGCTCGATCGCTTCGTCGAACGTCGCGTAGCGGACGATCTGCGCGAGCGGGCCGAAATGCTCTTCGTCGGGCAGGTTCGCCACGCCGGTCACGTCGATGATCGACGCGTTCACGAAACCGAGGCGCGGATCGCGCTGCGTCATCGCGATGATCGGCTTCGCGCCCTGCTCGACCAGACGCGACTGCGCGTCGACGAGCTTCGCGGCCGCGCGGGCCGAGATCACCGCGCCCATGAACGGTTGCGGATCGGCGTCGAACACGTCGGCCGTGATCTTCGACGTGACGTCGGCGAAACGTGCGAGGAAGCGGTCGCCGAACGCGCCTTGCGGCACGAAGATGCGGCGTGCGCACGTGCAGCGCTGGCCGGCCGACAGGAACGCCGACTGGATCGTGTGATGCACGGCCGCGTCGATGTCCTCGACTTCGCCGATCACGAGCGGGTTGTTGCCGCCCATCTCGAGCGCGAGCACGATTTCCGGACGGCCGCCGAACTGCTTGTGCAGCAGCGTGCCGGTGTCCGAGCTACCGGTGAAGAACAGCCCGTCGATCTGCCGATGATTCGCGAGCGCGATGCCCGTGTCCTTCTCGCCCTGCACGAGGTTCAGCACGCCGGCCGGCAGCCCGGCTTCCTGCCACACCTCGACCGTCGCGCGCGCGACGCCCGGCGCGAGCTCCGACGGCTTGAACACGACCGTGTTGCCCGCGATCAGCGCCGGCACGATATGGCCGTTCGGCAAGTGGCCGGGGAAGTTGTACGGGCCGAACACCGCGACGACGCCGTGCGGACGATGGCGCAGCACCGCGACGCCGTCGGCCATGTCCTGGCGCTTCTCGCCGGTGCGTTCCTGGTAGGCCTGGATCGAGATGCCGACCTTCGCCGCCATCGCCGCGACTTCGGTGCGCGCTTCCCACAGCGGCTTGCCCGTCTCGCGGCCGATCGCGGTGGCGATCGCTTCCTTGCGCTCGGTGAGCAGCGCCGCGAAGCGCTTGACGATCGCGCAGCGCGATTCGAAATCGAGTGCCGACCAGCCGGCGAATGCGCGACGCGCGCTCGCGACCGCGCGGTCGACGTCGGCCGCCGATGCGCTGCCGCCCTGCCATGCGATCGCGTCGGTGCCCGGGTTGCGCGAAGCGAAGACGGGGCCCGAGCCTGCGACCCAGGCGCCGTCGATGAAGAGTTCCGTCATGATTCGTTTATCCCTGTTTGACTTTGAGCGGCAGCACGCGAACCGGATCGCCGGCCTTCACGTCGAGCGCGGCGGCATCGTCGGCCGACAGCACGAACGCGCCATTCGCGACCACGCCCGGCGCGACGCCGACGCGGAAATCGCCGAGCGACGTATTCGACACGAGCGACTTCGGCGAATGGCCGCCCGGCGCATCGTCTCCGACGTCCGGCTCGCCGATCGCGACCGGCACGACGACGCTTTCGCGCACCGTGCGCAGGTCGTTGACGTGGCATTCGAGCACCGGGCCCGCGTCGAAGATGTCGACGTGATTCTGGTAGCGCAGCCCTTCCGCCTCGAGCATCTTGCGGGCCGGCAGCGTGTCGCGGTGCGTGAGGCCGACCGCGTCCTGCGCGTCCTGCGGCAGCAGGTCGACGTACACCGGATAGCGCGGCATCAGTTCCGCGAGGAACGACTTGCGGCCGTGCGAGCTGAGGTAGTCGGCCGCGTTGAAATCGATCTGGTAGAAGTGCGAACCGACCGCGCGCCAGAACGGCGACGTGCCGTCGTCGTCGAAGTGGCCGCGCAGCTCCGCGCAGATGCGTTCCGGAAAGCGGTCGCGGAACTGCGCGATGAACATGAAGCGCGAGCGCGACAGCAGGCCGCCGACGCCGCCCGTGCGATAGCGCGGGCTCAGGAACAGCGAGCACACTTCCGCGTAGCCCGTCAGGTCGTGCGAGATGTTCAGCGCGTGCATCCGCGTCCACACGCCGAGCTCCTGGCTCGCATGCACGACGGTGCTCACGCGATAGTTGTAGAACGGTTGCTCGAGGCCGACCTGCGACTCGATCCCGCACACGCCCGCGATGTCGCCCGTCTTCGATTCTTCCATCACGAAGAAGTAGCCGGCTTCGCCCGGCGCGGCCTCGCCGTCGAGCGTGCGGCGCGTGCGTTCGATGCGCGCGGCGAGCGCGTCGCGATCGGGCTTGAACGTGGTCAGGCCCGGCCCGGTTTCCTTCGCGAGCGATACGAGCGCGTCGACGTCGCCCGTTTGTACGACCCGAACGACGATCATGCTGCGTCTCCCTTCATGTCTTCATCGTCGCGGCGGTGCAGCGGCACGCAACGCACGACGTCACCCTCCTTCACATCGAGCGCCGCGCGCACGTCGCCGGCCAGCGGCGCATCGGCGCCCCGCGCGTCGGCCGTGTCGCCCGGCAGGTCGGCCAGCACGCAGCGGAACGATTCGCCGCTGCCCGTCGACACTATGTATGCGACGTCGCCCTGCTGGTGCGCGGCTTCGCGCACGACGCGCTCCGCGCCGTGCTTCACGCACGCGGTGCGGTCGACCTGCGCGGTCAACACCGGGCCCGCATCGAAGATGTCGACGAAGCGGTCCGGCTCGAAGCCTTCCTCGAGATGAATGTCGTACGCGAGCAGCGCCGATTCGTTCGGCTCGCCGAGCACGCGCTGCGCGGCTTCCGGCAGCAGCGGCACGTAAAGCGGATACGCCGGCATCACTTCCGCGATGAACGTGCGGCTGCGGCCGCCCGACGCGATGTCGACGTCGGTGAAGTTGCGGCCGAAGAACTTGCGGCCCACCGCTTCCCAGAACGGCGATGCGCCCGTGCCGTCGCTCACGCCGAGCAGCAGCGTGAACACTTCCGGCGTGAAGCGGCGGCGGTTCGCGGCGATGTACATCATCCGCGCGCGCGAGATCAGGTGCGCGGCCGCGTCGCCGCGCAGCGACGGATCGACGTAGAAGCCGGCCAGCCGGCTCTTGCCGGTCAGCTCGTGCGACATCGTGAGCGCGTGGATCTTGCGGTTCACGTGCAGCTCGCGCGACGCGTGGATCAGTGCGTCGTTGCGGAACGCGTAGAACGGTTCCGAGTAGCCGGCCGCGGCCACGATGCTCGCCGTGCCGAGCAGCTTGCCCGTCGACGAATCCTCGAGCACGAAGAGGTAGAACTCCTCGCCGGCGAAATCGACGTCCGCGCGAAACGAATCCTCGGAGAGCGCCACGCGCGCTTCGAGCGCCGCGCGGTCGTGCGGCAGCGAGTGCAGGACCGGCTGCGCGGTGCGCGCCATGTGCGCGAGCGCATCGAGATCCGTGAGTTTGCCGGGGCGAACAAATAGCATCGTCGTTCCTGTCTGCGATGGGTGCGCCGATCAGCGCGCGGTGGCTTCCTGGGCCGCGAGCACCTGCTCGACCGCCTTCTCGAAGCGCTTCACGCCTTCGTCGAGCAGGTCGAACGGGATCACGAGCGACGGGACGAAGCGCAGCACGTTCGGGCCGGCGATCAGCATGATCAGGCCGTTCTCGGCGGCGGCGGTGACGAAGTCCTTCGCGCGGCCGTCGAATGCGGCGGTGAGTTCCGCGCCGACCAGCAGGCCCTTGCCGCGGACGTCCTTGAAGATGCCGAAGCGTGCGTTGATGCGTTCCAGCGCGCCCTTCAGTCGCACGCTGCGTTCGCGCACGCCTTCGAGGAGTGCCGGGTCGCCGATCAGTTCGACGACCTTGTCCGCGATCGCCGACGCGAGCGGGTTGCCGCCGTAAGTCGTGCCGTGCACGCCGACCTTGAAGTGCGCGGCCAGTTCGTTCGTCGTCAGCATCGCGCCGATCGGGAAGCCGTTGCCGAGCGCCTTCGCGGTCGTGAGGATGTCCGGCGTGACGCCCGTGTCCATGTACGCGTAGAACTGGCCCGTGCGGCCGACGCCCGTTTGCACTTCGTCGAAGATCAGCAGTGCGTCGTTGGCGTCGCAGGCTTCGCGCAGTGCCTTCAGGAAGGCCGGATCGGCCGGGATCACGCCGCCCTCGCCCTGCACCGGCTCGACGATCACCGCGCAGGTTTGCGGGCCGATCGCGGCCTTGGCGGCTTCGATGTCGTTGAACGGCAGGTGCTTGATGCCTTCAGGCACCGGGCCGAAACCTTCCGAGTATTTCGGCTGGCCGCCGACGCTGACCGTGAAGAACGTGCGGCCGTGGAACGACTGGACGAACGACACGATTTCGTATTTGTCGGCGCCGTGGCGGTCGAATGCGACGCGGCGTGCGAGCTTCAGGGCGGCTTCGTTCGCTTCGGCGCCCGAGTTCGCGAAGAACGCGCGGTCGGCGAAGGTCAGCGATTCGAGGCGCTTCGCGAGGCGCAGCACCGGCTCGTTCGTGTAGCCGTTGCCGATGTGCCAGAGCTTGCGGCCTTGTTCGTCCAGAACCTTCAGCAGTTCCGGGTGGCCGTGGCCCAGCGACGTCACCGCGATGCCGCACGCGAAATCCACGTATTCGCGGCCGGCCGTGTCCCACACGCGCGAGCCCTCTGCACGGTCCGGCACGAACGGCGCGGGGGAGAATACCGGCACCATCACTTCGTCGAATGTCTGGCGGGTCACGGTCGAGGTCGTCATGGTCGTTCCTTTCGGTTTCGTAAGAGGGTTCAACAGGATCAAGTTTAGGTAAGGGTGACGCAAGCGTCTTGCGGATTTGCGACGGGTTCTATCGGAAGCGGATGGTTCGGCGTATTTTGCCCTTTCGGCGGGGGTGGTTTTTTTTGTGGGCTTTATTTGGGGTCGTTTGGTGGTGCGCGGTTTGTTGGTGTGAAGCACCTGAGGTCGTGTCGGTCTATTAGCGTCGCCCCTGCGCGGGGCGGCGGTTACTTTTCTTTGTCTTGCCAAAGAAAAGTAACCAAAAGAAAGGCGCTCGGATAACGCATGACTTCCCGGTGCCGTGGTCATCAAAGTGGCCCTCGCCTAAGTGTCCGCGCCAGTCAGGAGCACGGAGTGGTTCGAGCAATGGGTCTGACATCACTCATCACCCCACGGAGCGGTATACCGCCCGCTGGCTCCGTCCTCGCTTCGCTCGGCCGATAGGTCCACCCATCCCTTTTTCAACGCGGTTGGACGAATGTTTTCCAGAATCGTGGTGGGTAGCACATCGATCCAATAAATCGAATTTGTCATTGCTATGCAGGCGGATGCCTCACTGATTCGGCGAACTGATCAGTGGGCGTTCCAGATGACGCGCGGGCTCATGAATTGCGGCTGAAGAACCTTGCAGCCGAGCGAAGCGAGGATGGAGCTAGCGGGCGGTATACCGCTCCGTGTGGTGGCGAGTGATGTCAGACCCATTGCTCGAACCACTCCGGGTTCCCGCCTGGCGCGGACACTTAGGCGAGGGCCACTTGGATCACCACGGCACCGGGAAGTCATGCGTTATCCGAGCGCCTTTCTTTTGGTTACTTTTCTTTGGCAAGACAAAGAA
>NZ_JBSAXA010000016.1:0-147710 GCF_053427615.1 Burkholderia sp. AW33-5
GGTTTGACTGCAATTGGCGCCCGCCAGTACATCTCACTCGGTAGCAAGAGAATTCGACACCGCGAATGGCGGGTCGACAAGATCCTCGGTGAACATCATTGGTGAGCGTTGGAACCCGTGTCTCCTACCGGTGCCACGGGTCCCGACGCGCCAAAGAAACGGCCTTCAAGTAAGTGAAACGATGTCTGCGAATTGCACGTACAGAGCGCAAAGACAAGGTCGTGCACTCGTCCCCGTCAAACCGTCTCCGGCTGCCTCACCGCCTTCGCGATATTGCGCGCCATCGCGCCGTTCGCGACGAAGTAAGGCACGTCCACCCGCGCCAGCGGCGTGCGACCGCGAATCTTGTCGGCGATCTTCTCCGCGATCATGATCGTCGGCGCGTTCAGGTTGCCGGTCGTGATGATCGGCATGATCGATGCATCGACCACGCGCAGCCCTTCGAGCCCGTGCACGCGGCCTTCCTCGTCGACCACGGCCATGTCGTCGTAACCCATCTTGCACGAGCACGACGGATGGAACGCGGTTTCCGCGCGGGCCCGCACGAACGCGTCGAGTTCCTTGTCGGTCTTGCAGTCGGCACCCGGGTTCAGTTCGCGGCCGCGGTAGCGGTCGAGCGCGGGCTGCCGCATGATCTCGCGCGTCGCGCGGATCGCATCGCGGAACTCGCGCCAGTCGAGCGATTCGGCCATGTAGTTGAACAGGATGCTCGGGTGATCGTTCGGATCGCGCGAGCGCAGCTTCACGCGGCCGCGGCTCGGCGAACGCATCGAGCCGACGTGCGCCTGGAAGCCGTGCATCTCGATCGCGTTCGAGCCGTTGTAGTTGATCGCGACGGGCAGGAAGTGATACTGGATGTTCGGCCACAGATCGTCGTCGCGCGTGCGGATGAAGCCGCCCGCCTCGAAGTGGTTGGTCGCGCCGAGGCCGGTGCCGTTCAGCATCCATTCGAGGCCGATCTTCGGCTGGTTCCACCACTTGAGCGCCGGATACAGCGACACCGGCTCCTTGCACTCGTACTGGATGTACATCTCCAGGTGATCCTGCAGGTTCTGGCCGACGCCGGGCAGATCGAGCACGACAGGGATGTCGAGTTCCTTCAGCCATGCGCCGGGGCCGACGCCCGAGCGCTGCAGCAACTGCGGCGACGCGATCGCGCCGCTGCACACGAGCACTTCGCGGCGCGCATGCGCGGTCGCGCGCTCGCTGCCGCGCAGGTACGTGACGCCCGATGCGCGCTTGCCGTCGAACAGGATGCGGTCGGCGAGCGCATGCGTGACGATCTCGAGGTTCGGCCGCACCTTCGCCTGGTCGAGGTAGCCGCGCGCGGTGCTCGCGCGGCGGCCCTTCGGCGTGACGGTGCGGTCCATCGGGCCGAAGCCTTCCTGCTGATAGCCGTTCAGGTCGTCGGTGCGCGGATAGCCGGCCTGCACGCCCGCATCGACCATCGCCTCGAACAGCGGGTTCACGCCCGGCTTGCTGGTCGTGACCGACACGGGGCCGTCGCCGCCGTGATAGTCGTTCGGGCCGACGTCGCGCGTCTCGGCCTTCTTGAAGTACGGCAGGCAGTCGAGATACGTCCAGTTCTCGAGCCCCTTGTGCGTCGACCAGTTGTCGTAGTCGAGCGCGTTGCCGCGGATGTAGCACATCCCGTTGATCAGCGACGAGCCGCCGAGCCCCTTGCCGCGGCCGCATTCCATCCGGCGGTTGTCCATGTGCGGCTCGGGGTCGGTCTCGTAGGCCCAGTTGTAGCGACGGCCCTGCAGCGGATAGGCGAGTGCCGCCGGCATCTGCGTACGGAAGTCGAAGCGGTAGTCGGGGCCGCCCGCTTCAAGCAGCAGCACCGTGACGTTCGGATCTTCCGTCAGGCGCGTCGCGAGCACGTTGCCCGCGGAACCGGCGCCGCAGATGATGTAGTCGTATTCGCGTGTCGTCATGACGGTGTATCTCCTGTCGTTCTCAAAACACCGGGTTGTAGCGGCCGAGCTCGACCTGAACCGATTTGATTCGAGTGTAGTGTTCGAGCGTCGTGATGCCGTTCTCGCGTCCGACACCGGATTGCTTGTATCCGCCAACCGGCATCTCGGCCGGCGATTCGCCCCACGTGTTGATCCAGCAGATGCCGGCTTCGAGGCGGTGGATCGTGCGATGCGCGCGCGACAGGTTCTCGGTCACGACGCCGGCCGCGAGGCCGTAGTGCGTGTCGTTCGCGCGGGCAATCACTTCGTCCTCCGATTCAAAATCGAGGATGCTCATCACCGGCCCGAAAATTTCTTCGCGGACGATCTTCATGTCGTCGCGGCAGTCGCCGAACACGGTCGGCGCGACGTACTGGCCGTTGCCGAAGTGGCCGTCGGTCAGGCGCGTGCCGCCTGCGAGCAGCTTCGCGCCTTCGGCCTTGCCGCTCTCGATGAAGCCGAGCACCTTGTCGAGCTGCGCGGCCGATACGAGCGGCCCGAAGTTGGTGTCGGCATCGGTCGGCTTGCCGACGCGAATGCGCTTCACGCGTTCGAGCACCTTCTGCGTGAATGCATCCTTGACCGAGCTGTGCACGAACACGCGCGTGCCGTTGGTGCAGACCTGGCCCGAGCTGAAGAAGTTGGCGGTGACCGCGATGTCGGCGGCGCGGTCGAGGTCGGCATCGTCGAACACGATCAGCGGCGACTTGCCGCCGAGCTCCATCGTCACTTCCTTCAGCGACGATGCGCCTGCGAGCGACATCACCTTCTTGCCGGTCTCGACGCCGCCGGTGAACGACACCTTCGCGATGTCCGGATGGCCCGTCAGCAGCGCGCCGACCGAACCGTCGCCCTGCACGACGTTGAACACGCCGGCCGGCACGCCGGCTTCCGTATAGATTTCGGCGAGCTTCAGCGCGGTGAGCGGCGTGACTTCGCTCGGCTTGAACACCATCGCATTGCCGGCCGCGAGCGCGGGCGCCGTCTTCCAGCACGCGATCTGGATCGGGTAGTTCCATGCACCGATGCCCGCGCACACGCCGAGCGGCTCGCGGCGCGTATACACGAACGACTCGGCGCGCAGCGGCACCTGCAGCCCCTCGATCGCGGTCGCGAGGCCCGCGTAGTACTCGATCACGTCCGCACCGGTGACGATGTCGACCGCGAGCGTCTCGCCGACCGGCTTGCCGGTGTCGCGCGTCTCGATCGCCGCGAGTTCGTCGTTGCGTTCGCGCAGCAGGTCGACCGCGCGGCGCAGGATCCGCGAGCGCTGCATCGCGGTCATCGCGGCCCATTCACGCTGGCCTTCCTGCGCCGATGCGACCGCGCGGTCGACGTCGGCCGCGCTCGCCTGCTGCACCTGCGCGAGCAGTTCGCCCGTGGCGGGATCGAAGGTATCGAAAGTCTTGCCGCTGGTGGCGTCGACGTAACCGCCGCCGATGTAGAGGCGCTGCAAACCGTATACGGACATGAGGATCTCCTTGAGGGCGACTGCGCGACGCGTCAGTCCGACGCGAGCAGCAGGTCGATGTAATCGTGGGCGAGCTTCAGTGCAGCCCGTGTGTCGATCGGGCCGCCGGCGAGCGCGCCGCGCAGCCACAGGCCGTCGATCAGCGCGGCGAGGCCGCTGGCGGCTTCCCGCGCCTTCGCGCGCGGCAACGCCTTCGCGAATTCCGCGCACAGATTCGAATGGAGGCGCCGCGTGTTGACGTGCTGCAGGCGCTTGAGCATCGCGTCGTGCATGCTCTGCGACCAGAACGCGAGCCAGGTCTTCATCACGGGCGCGCTGACCTGCGTGTCGTCGAAGTTCGCGGCGACGATCGCGCGCAGCCGGGAACGCGGGTCCTTGCGTGCCGCGACGCGGCGGCGCGTGGTGGCCGCCCACAGATCGCGCAGCACGTGCCGCATCGTGGCTTCGAGCAGGCCGTCCTTGTCGCCGAAGTAATGGCTGACGATACCCGTCGAGATGTTCGCGCGCTGCGCGACCGATGCGAGTGTCGTGCCGGGCAGGCCGGCCTCGTCGATCGAGCGCAGCGTCGCGTCGATCAACTGTGCGCGACGAATCTCCCGCATTCCGACTTTCGGCATCGCGACTCCCTTCGCCCGGACGGGCCGTTCCTGGAAGTCGAGAGCTTAGCGGTTTTTTATTGAACGTTCAATCAACAAAAAATCGGGGTCCGACGGGAAATCGTGTGATCGGCTTGAGGGGCAGATACCGCTGCGACGATTGTGCAGGTGCGGAAAAACGAATTGAAAGGAGGTTAAATAAATTGAAGTTTGTTTAAAACGATTTCCGAAAAGATGACGCAATGGTTGGGAAAGTTTCCTGATTCGATTTATTACACGTCGAAAGAATGTCGAGCTATGTGAGATTTTCGAAAATCAGAAAATTCTGATCTCGCATACCGTCATAGGGAATTTCCTGGGATTCGTTTCAATCAATCGATTTAAACTGCATATCGCATTGAATTTAAAGGGAATATGATGGATTTGAGATCGTTCGTCGGCTTGGCCGCAAACGATTGCTGTCAACCCGCGATCGATTCCGTCTACCATAAAAAATGACAAAAATATTTGAATCGGGCGTATTTCCAGATGGAGTAGAGGGGATCGTTGGAATGACTTGAGTAAGTAATATTGCCCGTATTAGTATGGCGCCGAATCAAAAGGAATGAATCGGCGCCGCGGGTTTTTCCCGCGGTGCGTCGGCAATGGGCGCGGCCAACGACCGCGACAGGGCCGGCGCCCGCCATTGCGCACCTGCAGCATGCCGCGACGCCGAGACGCCGCATCCACCGGAGAACGACGATGCCGACCGAAAAACACGTGGTCCCGCTACCGAATGGTCTGAAGGTCTACGTCGAACGGAACGTGTTCGATCCGTCGTTCGACACGGCGATGCTCGTCAACGGCGCGCTCGCAACGACCGCATCGTTCGGGCAGACCGTCCAGTATCTCGGCGAGCGGATGAACACGATCTGCTTCGACCTGCCGTATGCGGGGCAGTCGCGCCAGCACAACCCCGGCTGCTTCATCCTGACCAAGGACGACGAGGCCGCGATCCTCCAGCATCTGGTCGAGCGCTTCGCGCCGGCGTTCCTCGTATCGGTGTCGTGGGGCGGCGTCGCGTCGCTGTTCGCGCTCGCGCGCGGCTGCCCGAGCGTGCGGCGCGCGGCGATCTGCTCGTTCTCGCCGTTCCTGAACGACGCGATGGTCGACTACGTGACGCGCGCACGCGACCACATCGCCGCCGGCGAGAACCTGAAGGCCGCGCAGTTGCTGAACGATACGGTCGGCCGCTACCTGCCGCGCATCATGAAGCTGTACAACTACCGTTATCTGACGCGCCTGCCGCGCGACGAGCAGGACCAGGTCGCGTTCCACGTCGACCAGATCCTGTCGCTGCAGCCGGAGCGCTACCTGAGCGAGTTCTCGAACATCGGCTGCGAGCTGCTGTTCCTGAACGGCGAGCGCGACGAATACACGACGCCGTCCGATGTCCGCCAGCTCGCCGCGCACGTGCCGCGCGCGCGCTTCGCGACGATTCCCGACGCCGGCCATTTCCTCGACATCGAAGGCCGCGCGCAGCGCGAAACCACGCGCGCGGCGCTGCTCGACTTCTTCTGCGACACACCGCCCGTCGCCGCGGGCATCGCGCTCGGCGCCGCGCACGCATGCGTGTCCGCGCCGATGCCGGCGCTGTCGTCATGACGCAGCACGTCGCGCACCGGGCACACCGGGCGCATCCGAATTCTCTTCCACACGAGGCAGGCCAGCCGTGAATATCGTTCAGACCATCGCCATCGTCGTTCCCTGGGCCGCGTGGCTCGCCTATTGGATCATGACGTCGCAGGCCGTGAAGACGACCGTGCGCAAGGAGGCGTCGCGCTCGCGCACGCTGCAGTCGATTCCGCTGATCGTCGGCGGCGCGCTGATCATCCTGCCCGATCCGTCGTGGCAGGCACTCGTGCCCGACTGGCAGCACTTCGGCCTGCAGGCGCAATGCGGGCTCGCGGTGCTCGTCGCGGGGCTGCTGTTCTCCGTGTGGGCGCGGCTGCATCTCGGCACGAACTGGAGCGTGTCCGTCACGCTGAAGGAAAACCACGAACTCGTCCGCACCGGTCCGTACGGCCTCGTGCGCCATCCGATCTACACCGGCTGCCTGATCGCGCTGGCCGGCGCCGCGCTGATCGGCGGCGAGTGGCGCGGCGCGCTCGGCGTCGCGCTCGTGTTCGCATCGCTCGCGTACAAGGTGCGCGTCGAGGAGAGCTGGCTCACCGGTCATTTCGGGCCGGCGTACACGCAGTATCGCCGCGAGGTCGCGGCGCTGATCCCCGGCTTCTACTGACCCCCGCGAGGCGCGCGATGGCGAAGGTGATCGTAACCGCGATCGGCTCGGCGGGCGACGTGCATCCGCTGCTCGGCGTCGCGCGTGCGCTCGCGCTGCGCGGCCACGACGTCGTGTTCTGCACGCATCCGCCGTTCGCGGCGGCCGCGCGCCGTTGCGGCTTCACGTTCGTACCGGTCGGCACGGCGGCCGAGTACGAGGCCGCGATGGCGAACCCGGCGCTGTGGGATCCGCGCACGTCGTTCCGCACGCTGTGGCAGGTGATCGCGCCGGTGCTGCGCCCGCACTACGACACGCTGCGCGCGCTGACCGATCGCGACACCGTGCTGGTCGGCACGTTGTGGGCGTTTTCCGCGCGCTTCATGCAGGAGTTGCACGGCACGCCGTATGTGTCGGTGCAGGTGTCGCCGTCGACGCTGCTGTCCGCGCACGTGCCGCCGACGCATCCGCGCCTGACGATTCCCGCGCGCTGGCCGCTGCCGGTGAAGGCGGCGCTGATGACGCTGATCGAGCGACAGGTGCTCGATCGCGTGTGCGGGCCGGCGCTCAACGCGGTGCGCTGCGACCTCGGTCTTGCGCCCGCACGGCGCGTGCTCGGACGCTGGCTGCATTCGACCGACGGCGTGCTGTGCCTGTTTCCCGACTGGTTCGCCCCGGCGCAGCGCGACTGGCCTGCTGGCGTTCTGCAAAGCGGCTTTCCGTTGTTCAACGACATCGCGACACCCGACGACGATCGCGCGCTCGACGCGTTTCTTGCCGCCGGCGAGCCGCCCGTGGTCTTCACTGCAGGGTCGACGCTGGTCGATCACGCCGCATATGCGCGCGCGGTCGCGGGCGCGCTGCATGCCACCGGCGCGCGCGGCATCCTGCTGAGCCCGCACGATGCGGCACCGGACGGCGACCGGCTGCTGGTGCGCCGTTTCGTGCCGATGCGCACGCTGCTGCCGCGTTGTCGCGCGCTCGTGCATCACGGCGGGATCGGCACCGCGGCGCTCGCGTTCGAAGCCGGAATTCCGCAGGTCGCGACGCCGTTCGCGCACGACCAGTTCGACAACGCGCAGCGCATCGCGGCCAGCGGCGCCGGCGTGCGCGTCGACGGTGCGGTCGACGGCGTGCGTCTCGGTGCGGCGCTCGCGCGCGTGCTGGATGAGCCCGAATTCTCCGTGCATGCCGAACGCACGTGTGCGCTGATTCACGCGGCGCCGGACGGCTGCGAAACGGCTGCCGATTACATCGAGCGCTTCGCGCCGAGCCACGAGCGCGCGATCTCGCGGCCCGTTGTCGCGATGGCGGGCACATGAGCACGGCATCGCCGCTTCGGGACACACCCGCCGCCTTCGACGCGAGCGAACCCGCACCCGTCGCGTCGCCGGTGCGCGGCGCGCGGCTCGCGCTGCTGACGTTCGCGCTGTCGCTCGCGACCTTCATCGAAGTGCTCGACTCGACCGTCACCAACGTCGCGGTGCCCGCGATCTCGGGCAGTCTCGGCGTCTCGAACAGCCAGGGCACGTGGGTGATCAGTTCGTATTCGGTCGCGGCCGCGATCGCGGTGCCGCTGACCGGCTGGCTCGCGCGGCGCGTCGGCGAGCTGCGGTTGTTCGTCGGCGCGGTGCTGCTGTTCACGCTGACGTCGCTGCTGTGCGGCCTCGCGCGCGACCTGCACGTGCTGGTGGTCTGCCGTGCGCTCCAGGGGCTGTGCTCGGGGCCGATGGTGCCGTTGTCGCAGACGATCCTGCTGCGCACGTTCCCACCGGACAAGCGCACCGTCGCGCTCGCGCTATGGGCGATGACGGTGCTGCTCGCGCCGATCTTCGGGCCGGTGGTCGGCGGCTGGATCGTCGACAGCTTCTCGTGGCCGTGGATCTTCCTGATCAATTTGCCGATCGGGCTGTTCTCGTTCGCGGTCTGCACCGCGATGCTGCGCCCCGACGCGCAGCGCGGCGCGGCCGGCCCGATCGACGTGCCGGGCATCGTGCTGCTCGTGATTGGCGTCGGTTCGCTGCAGGCGATGCTCGATCTCGGCCACGACAAGGGCTGGTTCGATTCGCCGCTGATCGTCACGCTCGCGGTGGTCGCGGGGCTCGCGATCGTGTCGCTGCTGATTTGGGAGGCGGGCGAGGCCCACCCGGTCGTCGACCTGAGCCTGTTTCGCGATCGCACGTTCTCGTTCTGCGTGCTGATCATCTCGCTCGGCATGATGAGTTTCTCGGTGGTGGGCGTCGTGTTCCCGCTGTGGATGCAGGCCGTGATGGGTTACAACGCGTTCCACGCGGGGCTCGCCACCGCGTCGCTCGGCGTGCTCGCGCTCGTGTTCTCGATCCTCGTCGGCCTGCACGCGCACCGCTTCGACGCGCGCGTGCTCGCGACCTTCGGCTTCCTCGTGTTCGCGGCCGTGCTCGCATGGGACGCGCATTTCACGCTGAAGATGACGTTCGCGCAGATCGCCGCGCCCGGGCTGATCCAGGGGATCGGGCTGCCGTGTTTCTTCATTCCGCTGACCGCCGCGACGCTGTCGCGCATTCCGGACGACCGGCTCGCGGCCGCGTCGAGCCTGTCGAACTTCCTGCGCACGCTGTCGGCCGCATTCGGCACCGCGATGAGCGTGACGCTGTGGGACAACCGTGCGACCTATCACTACGACGTCGTGTCGCAATCGGTCACGCACGCATCGGCGAACACGCAGCGCTTCGTGCACACGCTGAACGCGATGGGCGTGGACGGGGTGCGCGAGCTATCCACGCTGCACCAGGTCGTGATGCAGCAGGCGTACATGATGGCGACGGGCGACATGTTCTGGATGGCGAGCATGACCTGCCTCGTGCTCGCCGCGATGATGTGGCTCACGCGGCCGAAGCGCGGCGCGGCGGCTTCATTCGGACATTGAGGAGAGCGACATGACGACACTCGGCGCACTCGTGATCCTGTATCACCCGACCGACGCGCAGGTCGCGGCGCTCGTCGCGTGGCGCCATGCGTGCGACGCGCTGCTCGTCGTCGACAACACGCCGCAGCCGGACGCACGCGCAAGCGAAGCATGCGCGCGCGACGGCATCACGCTGCTGCATCACGGCAATCGCGGCGGAATCGCGGGCGCGTACAACGCGGGGCTCGCGGCGCTGTTTCGCGACAACGTCGATGCGGTCGCGTTGTTCGACCAGGATTCGTCGGTGCCGGCCGATTACTTCACGACGATGCGCGACGCGTGCGCGGGGCTCGCGGGGCGTGCGTTCCTCGCCGGCCCGCGCATCTTCGACGAGAACGCGCGCAGCTTCCTGCCCGAGCTGGCGACCAACGGGATCGCATTGCGCCGGCTGCGCGTCGATCCCGACGCGCAGTTGCAGCGCTGCGCGTTCCTGATCTCGTCGGGCTGCGTCGTGTCGCGTGCCGCGTTCGACGTGCTCGGCCGCTTCGACGAGACGCTGTTCATCGATCACGTCGACACCGAGTACAGCTTCCGCGCGCTCGCGCGCAACGTGCCGCTCTACGTCGTGCCGTCGCTGGTGCTGCCGCACCGGATCGGCGCGAAACGGCGTCACGCGTTCGGCCCTTTCGAAATGACGTCGATGAATCACTCGTGGCAACGGCGCTACTACAGCGCGCGCAATGCGGTGCAGCTCGGGATGCAGTACGGGTTGCGCTTTCCGGTGGCGATCGTGCCGAACCTGCTGACCGTGTGGCAGGTCGTGCAGATCGCGCTCGTCGAGCGCGACAAGCGCGACAAGCTCGCCGGTATCCTGTTCGGTATCGCGGACGGCCTGTTCGGCCGGCTCGGTCCGCTCGAGCGCACGCGGCCGCGTCTGGCCGCACGGGCGCAGCGCGTCCAGCAAGGGTGAGGGAAGCGATGCGGCGTGTGAAAGAAAATGCGGCAGAGCGGGCGCGTAGCGTGAAGGGCGGTGCGTTGATCGGAGCCGCGGCGGTGGCGATGGCATTGGGCGGATGCGCGCCGACGGGCTTCCTGCCGTCGCTGTCGTTGCACGCGCCGGCCGACGATGCGCTCGCGCGCACGGCCGGGCCCGGCGTGGACGGTGCATGGCCCGCACCCGACTGGGTGAAGCAGCTGCAGGACCCGCAGCTCGACGCGCTGGTCGCCGAGGCATCGCAAAACAACCCCGACCTGCAGGTCGCGCAGGCGCGGCTGCGGATCGCGCAGGCGCAGCTTCAGCAGTTCGATTCGCTGACGGGGCTGACGGGCACGGCCGGCGCAACGGTCAGCCGCGCGCGGATGCCGAAGCCGGGCGACGACGTCGCCAACGTGTCGGTCGGCGGCTATCGCGTGCCGGTCGAGATATTTGGCGATCCGAACGTATCGCCGTCGTCGGTGTTCGTCGGGCTCAACTACCAGCTCGACCTGTGGGGCAAGAACCGCGCGGCGACGAAGAGCCTGATGTCGCTGCGTGAAGCGGCTCGGGTCGAGGCCGAGCAGGTGCGGCTCACGCTGGCGGTCGCGATCGTCACCGTGTACTGCCAGCTCGACCAGGCGTACGCGACGCAGGATCTGCTGCAGCAGAAGCTGAAAGTCAGTCAGCGTGTGACGACCGTGCTGCGCGAGCGTACCGCGCGCGGGCTCGACAACGCGTACGACGCGAGCGACGCATCGATCAAGCGCAGCAAGCTGCTCGCGCAGATCGCGCTGAACGACGAGCAGATCAAGCTCGCGCAACTGCAGCTCGGTGTGCTGTCGGGCCGCGGCCCGGAGCGCGGGCTCGCGCTGCAGCGGCCACGCGTCGGCGCATTGGCCGGCGGCGCGCTGCCCGCGCGGCTGCCGGCCGATCTGCTGGGCCGTCGGCCCGACATCGTCGCCGCGCGGCTGCGTGTCGAAGCCGCGTTCGCGAATGCCGATTCGACGCGCGCGCAGTTCTATCCGGACGTGAACCTCGTCGCGCTCGGCGGCGTGTTCGCGCTGACGCCCGCGTCGCTGTTCTCGCGCGACGCGCTCGGCGCGTCCGTCGGCCCGGCGATCTCGCTGCCGGTGTTCGATCGCGGCCGGCTGAAAGCGAAGCTCGGCGCGGACGTCGCGCAGGCCGACGTCGCGATCGGGCTGTACAACAAGACCGTCGACGACGCGCTTGGTCAGGTCGCGCAGATCGTCACGTCTCTTCGTACGTCGCAGACGCTCGTCGCGCAGCAGCAGGATGCGGTCGCGGCCGCGCAAAAGATCGTGGAGATTGCGACCGACCGCCACCGGCGCGGCGTGCTGATGCAGAAGGACGTGGATGTCGCGGATCTCACGCTGATCGACGAGCGCGCGCAGATGATCGCGTTGCTCGGCCGGCAGCGGACGCTGCGTGTCGGATTGATCGGCGCGCTGGGCGGCGGGTTCGACGCGGGCGCGACGGTCGCGCAGGCGCCGACCGGGCATCGGGCGCGTGGCGGGGCGGCGAAGCGTGGCACTTCGCCCGCCGCCGCGACCGCGAGCCAGTCGGTGCCGGGGCCGTCGGCCGATGCGCGTGCGCAGAGCGTGGCCGCCCCGCAGGTCGTCGCTGCATCGAATGCGGCGGCCGCACGACGCGACGACGCGGCACGCACGCCGGCCATCGGCGCCACGCCTCGCGGCGCTCCCGTTTCCTCTCGCACGGCGGCGGCGAATCCAGCGCCGATCCCCCTGTTCCAGCATGACCGCCTGATCGTTACGCAAAGCGACTGATGCACCACGACAACCTTCATACCGCCGCGCAGCCGGCTGCACTGAACGATCCCGCACTCGACGCGCGCCGGGCGACGCGCCGCAAGCGCTTCATGTTGTTCTTCGCGGTCGTGCTGCTGGCCGCGCTCGTCTGGATCGCGTTCTGGCTGTTGCGCGACCGCTATGACGAAGACACCGACGACGCGTACGTCGCGGGGAGCATCGTGCAGGTTGCCGCGCAGATTCCCGGCGCCGTGACCGACGTGCTGGTCGCCGATACGCAGGCCGTGCGCGCCGGGCAGACGCTGGCGAGGCTCGACGACACCGAGGCGTCCGTCGCGTTCGCGCAGGCGAAGGCGCAACTCGTGCAGGCCGTGCGGCAGGTCGCGAACGCGAAGATCTCGAACACGATGTACGTCGAAGCCGTGAACGCGCGCCAGGCCGACCTGTCGCTCGCGCAGCGCGCGCTCGCCGCGCGTTCGGGCGCGTCGGTCGAGATCGTCGCGCCCGAGGAACTGGCGCGCGCGCGCGCGGCGGTCGCCGGTGCGCAGGCCAATCTCGCGGCCGCACAGGCGCAGCTCGACGCGGCGCGCGCGCTCGGTACCAGATTGCCCGTCGACGAAAGCCCGTCCGTCGTGCAGGCGGCCGCGCAGTTCAAGCTCGCGTACCGGAACCTGAAGCGCACGACGATCGTCGCGCCGGTCGACGGCACGATCGGCCAGCGTTCGGTGCAGGTCGGCCAGCAGGTCGGGCCCGGCGTGCCGCTGATGTCGATCGTGCAACTCAATCGGTTGTGGATCGAGGCAAATTTCAAGGAAGGGCAGATCCGCCACATGCGCATCGGGCAGCCGGTCGAGGTCGTGTCGGATCTCTACGGCTCGCGCGTGACCTATCGCGGCCGCGTGCAGGGCTTCTCGGCCGGCACCGGCAGCGCGTTCTCGATGCTGCCGTCGCAGAACGCGGCCGGCAACTGGATCAAGGTCGTGCAACGCGTGCCGGTCGTGATCGCGATTGATCCCCGCGATCTGGCCGCGCATCCGCTGCGGGTCGGGCTGTCGATGCGCGCGACGGTCGATACGCGCAACCGCGACGGCCATGCGCTCGACAGCGAGCCGCCGACGCCGGCCGTCAGCACGCGCGTGCACGACGGAGTGGCGAGCGACGCGGAAGCGGCGGCAGCCGCGATCATCCGCGAGAATCAGGGCGGCTAATGCGCGCCCACCGGCGCGCCTGAGCGGCCGGGCGCGCCGCCCGGGGGGGGGGGGGCGCGCTCACGCGTTCCGTGCCGTCCACGATCCCGCCCTCGGGCCGTTCTCCCTGACCCGACTTTCGCATTTCCGCCATCGATGTCGGCACCGTTCAAACGCATGTCGCGTTTGAGACATCGGGGCCCCCACCTCCGGGACTACTCTCGAACAGCACGTTGCGTAGCACCGCATCTGCCGGCGCACAGCAGCGCCATCCAACGAGACATGGAGACAATACGATGAGCAGCAATCGAGGTGTCGTCTATCTTGGGCCGGGCAAGGTCGAAGTTCAGAAGATCGATTATCCGAAGATGGTCGATCCGACCGGCCGCGCGATCGGCCACGGCGTGATCCTGAAAGTGGTGAGCACGAACATCTGCGGTTCCGACCAGCACATGGTGCGCGGCCGCACGACCGCGCCGATCGGCCTCGTGCTCGGTCACGAGATCACGGGCGAAGTGGTCGAGGTGGGCCGCGACGTCGAGACGCTGAAGATCGGCGATCTGGTGTCGGTGCCGTTCAACGTCGCATGCGGCCGCTGCGCGATGTGCAAGGACACGCATACCGGCGTATGCCTGAACGTGAACCCGTCGCGTGCCGGCGGTGCTTACGGCTACGTCGACATGGGCGGCTGGATCGGCGGCCAGGCCGAGTACGTGCTCGTGCCGTACGCGGACTTCAACCTGCTGAAATTCCCCGACCGCGACCAGGCGATGGCGAAGATCCGCGACCTGACCTGCCTGTCCGACATTCTGCCGACCGGTTATCACGGCGCGGTGAGCGCGGGCGTGAAGCCGGGCTCGACGGTCTACATCGCGGGCGCGGGCCCGGTCGGCATGGCGGCGGCCGCGTCGGCGCGCCTGCTCGGTGCGGCGGTGACGATCGTCGGCGACATGAACGCGGAACGCCTCGCGCACGCGCGGGCGATGGGCTTCGAGACGGTCGACCTGTCGAAGGACGCGTCGCTCGGCGAGCAGATCGAGCAGATCCTCGGCGTGCCGGAGATCGATTGCGCGGTCGACTGCGTCGGCTTCGAGGCGCACGGACACGGTTCGTCGGGCCATTCCGAGGAAGCGCCCGCGACGGTGCTGAACTCGCTGATGGAAATCACGCGGCCGGCCGGCGCGATCGGCATCCCGGGCCTGTACGTGACGGACGATCCGGGCGCGAAGGACAAGGCCGCGCAGCACGGCAGCCTGAGCATCCGCTTCGGCCTCGGCTGGGCGAAGTCGCACTCGTTCTTCACGGGCCAGACGCCGGTGCTCAAGTACAACCGCAACCTGATGCAGGCAATCCTGTTCGACCGTCTGCCGATCGCGAAGATCGTCAACGTCGAGGTGATCTCGCTCGATCAGGCGCCGGAAGGCTACAAGAAGTTCGACGGCGGCGCGCCGCGCAAATTCGTGATCGATCCGCACGGCTTGCTGGCGGCCTGACGCACGAACGACGCGCATGAAGCGGGCGGTACCGGAGACGGTGCCGCCCGTTTTTCGCTGTGGGCGTGGCTGCGGTCGCGATGCGCCGCGCGCTCAATGCCCGCGATAGACCATCGCCAATTCGGCTCCGCTCGCCATGGTTCGTCGACCATGACGCGTATGCACGCCCACGTGGCGTATCGCGTGCCCGCGTCGCGTCGCGGCGGCGCCGCCTTTCCAGTCGGCGACGCGAACGCCGCCGCCGCGCGCGCCGTTCGGTCCGTGAACCGACGGCGCGTGCCGCGCGAGCGTCGTCGTCGGGCGTCCTGCCACGTGTCGAGGTGTGCCCGCATTGCCGGGTTGAGCGGCCTTGCTTGACCGATCGGCGTCGGTGTCGACGTTGGCGTCGGCGAGCCGAGCGGTATCGACTGCCGCACGCTCGGCCGGATGAAATGCCTGGACGGGCGCGGCCGCGGGTGCGGGCGCGGGCCCGACGGGCAACGTCGGCGCATCGGCCGCATGCAGACTGGCGTAGGCCGTCACCGGGCGCGATGCGCCAGGTCCGCGACAGACGGGATCCGCCCGGCACGTCCGGTCGTACGTCACATAGCCGCCGACCAGCATCACGAGGGTCAGGATGCTCAGCAGCGGCGCGCTCGACGCGCTCGGCCGCTGGACCGCCGCGCCGCGCACCGCGGCCGCGACGCGCGACGACCACGTCGGGACGGGCTGCACCTCGTGCGAGGGCGTGGCCTGCGCGGCGGGCGCATCGTCGCTCGATTGGTGCAGCGGCGCGAACGGCCAGTCTCCCAGTCCGCAGACGGGGCACTGCTCGCTGGCGCGGAACGCCATGAAGCCGCACTGCCGGCAGCGCTGGCTGACGGCGGCGCGCGGCTCGGCACGCAGGTTCAGTGCGCCGCGCAGCGTGTCGCGCGTGCGGACTTTCCGGTTGGGCAGGACTTGCATGATCGTTGCTACCTCGTCTGCTGTTGCCGCCCCGCGAGCGTTCCGATCGTCTGCATCGCGTCTTCGACGGCAGGGGTCCACGGTCGGCCATAGTTCAGCCGGACGTAGCGGTGAAAGGCGCCCGTCATCGAAAAGATCGGCCCGGGCGCAAGGCTGACCCCGTTCTCCATCGCGTCGCCGAACAACTGCATCGCATCCACGTGCGGCGGCAATTCGATCCACAGGAAATATCCGCCGCGCGGGGCATACACCTCCGTGTCGGCCGGGAAGTACGCGCGAACGGCCGCGAGCATCTGCGCCTGGTGCGCGGCCAGGTTGCGCCGGAGCCTGCGCAGGAAGCGGTCGTACGCGCCGTTGCGCAGGTAACTGGACACGGCCATCTGCGCAGGCACGTCGGCCGCGGGCGCGCTCGCGTTCTTCACCTGCCTGATCTGCTTCACGTAACGTCCGGCCGCGACCCAGCCGACCCGGAACCCGGGGGCGAGGCACTTCGAGAACGAACCGCAATGCAGCACGAGCCCGTTGTCGTCGTACAGCTTCGCGGGACGCGTGGGCGTCGGGCCGAAATGTAGTTCTCCGAACACGTCGTCTTCGATCAGCGGCACCTGATGCGATGCGAGCAGTTGGATCAGCGCGCGCTTGCGCTCGTCGGGCAGCGTCGCGCCGGTCGGGTTGTGGAACGAGGTCATGAACCAGCACGCGCGCACCGGATGCGTGTCGAGTGCTTCGGCGAGTGAGTCGAGATCGAGGCCGGTGCGCGGGTCGACCGGAATCTCGATGGCCTTCAGATGCAGCCGCTGCACGGCCTGCAGCACCGTGGGGAAGGCAGGGCGTTCGATCGCGACGATGTCGCCGGGGCGCGTGAGCGCCTGCAGGCTCAGCGTCAGCGCTTCCGCCGCGCCGGTGGTGATGACGATTTCTTCCATCGGCAACGACGCGCCCGCGTTCAGGTACCGCAACGCAATCTGGCGGCGCAGCGCTTCGTTGCCGGGCGGCAAGCCGGCCAGCAGTTTCGCGCGGTCCATGTTGCGGGCGGCCGTCGCCGCGTATCGCCACAGGCTGCTCATCGGAAACAGCGAATAGCTGGCGAATGCGGAACCCAGCGGCACGATGTCGTCTCGCTTGAGGGAGTCGATCAGCTGGAACAGTGCATCGTCGTCGCCGGTCTGCGTCGCGGCCGGTTTGCGCGGTGTGTCGTGACTCGCGCGCACGCGCCTGTCATCGAGGTTCGCAACGAAATAGCCGGAACGCGCGCGCGCGACGATCAGGCCCTCGCTTTCGAGCGCGTAGTACGCGCGAAACACGGTGGAAGGACTTACACGATAGGCGCGGCACGCCGAGCGCACGGTCGGGATGCGTGCACCTGCCGGCAAATCGCCGCGCCGGATCGAATCGGCAATCGTCTGCGCGAGCACCGCATATCGCTTCATGCCTGGCCTCCGGCCGATCACGGCCGTCGCTGAAAAAAGAGTAGCACGGCGTCCGCCGCGTTCAATCCCGCCCCCAATCGTTCATCCGCGAGTTCATCCGCAACTTGCTGATACGCACGTTTTCGACCGACTCTGATCCTTTTCTTCAGACCAGCGAACCGGCATTCTTCGCAAGCCTTATTCCCGACGCGTGATCGATACGGTGTTCACGCTCCCCGACGGCGGATCCGTCACGCCCGCGCACCGTGTGCGGGACCGGGTCCGCACCGCCCTTACCTTACCCGGAAGCAACCAGCGTGAAATCGAAGTTCCTCGTCGCGGGCCTCGTGGCCGGCGTCGCACTCAACCTGTCTGGCGGCGCCGCCGAAGCGGCCTGCATCAACTATCCCCCGACTCAATCCAATGCGACGTTTCCCGCCGCACTGACCGGCAAGCTCGTCTATCACAGCTACGTGAAGTACGGCGACGGTACGAGCCAGCTGTTCCTGTACGACTTTTCGGCCCGCACGCTCACGCAGTTGAGCAAGAGCAGCTGGGGCATCACCGATCCGATGAACGGCGTGTTCAGCCCCGACGGCAAGTGGCTTGCGTTCATGGGCATCAGCAATGGCGCCTGGAACGTGTTCATGCTGCAGCTCGGCGCCGGCACGCCGCCGGTCAACCTGACGCACAGCACGGGCGCGACGCGCAACGAGGATCCGAAGTTCAGCGCCGACGGCAAGACGCTCGTGTTCAAGCAGAACGGCGACGTGAAGCAGGGCACGCTGTCGTACACGAGCGCGGGCCCGGTGTTCACGTCGGTCGTGAGCCTGACCAATGCACCGTCCGGCGCCGAATATTCGATGCCGTTCCTCGCGCCGGACGCAAGCGCCGTCTACTACGCGACGGGCACCGGCTCGAACATGGGGCTGATGAAGCGCACGATCGCGACCGGCGCGACCGCCGTGTTCGATCAGCCGGCCGGGCTGCAGACGTATTACCCGATCGTGCGTGCGGACGGCATGGTGTTCTACGCGCGCTGGAAGGACACGGGCGGCGCCGACCAGATCTACGTAAAGACCGCGGACCCGGCGTCGACGCCGAACCAGTTGGCGCTCAACGACTGCATGAGCAACAACTCGGACCCCGCGCCGGTGAGCGGCACGAACTACGTGTTCTTCTCGTCGACGACGGCGGGTGGGTACCAACTCTACGTGGGCGACGTGACGACCGGCCAGCGCTGGAGCCTGTCGCAGTTCGGCGTGAACGCGGACACGACCAAGGCGAAGCTCGGCTCGAGCTACTACGGTGGCCCGGCCGTCGCACAGCCGACGCTGCTGTCGCAAGGTCGTCCGGCTGCCGCGTCGGCGAGCTACAACGCATCGCTGACGGCGGACAAGGCGTTCGACGGCAACACGACGAGCACGCGCTGGGATTCGCCGGAAGGCGCGGGTGTCGATCCGCAATGGATCTCCGTCGATCTCGGCGCGGTGAAGAAGATCAGCAGCGTCGATCTCTACTGGGACGCGGGCGCGCTCGTCTACCAGATCCAGACGTCGACCGACAACGCGAACTGGACGACGGTCTACTCGACGAACAACGGCGTGTCGTACGGTCACGTCACGCTGCCGAACCTGAACGCGCAGGGCCGCTACGTGCGGATGCTCGGCACGAAGCGGGCGACGCAGTGGGGTTACTCGCTCGACGAAATGCAGGTGTGGGGATCGTAAGCACCAGCAAAAAGGCGGCCTTCGAGGCCGCCTTTTTTATCGCGCCGCGCCCGCGTCACGCATGAATCAGATGAGCCGGAAACGCCGGTGCGGTAGCCGCCGCGCCCTGCGCGAGCGGTGCGACCTGCTTGCGGCGCTCGCGCGTCGGCGCGACGCCGAACGCATCGCGATAGCTCTTGCTGAAGTGGCAGGCCGACTGGAAGCCGCACGCCATCGTGATGTGCATGATCGACATGTCGGTCTGCAGCAGCAACTCGCGCGCGCGGCGCAGCCGCAGCGTCAGGTAATAGTGCGTGGGCGTCATCCCGAGATGCTCGCGGAACAGACGCTGCAGCTGGCGCTGCGACATGTTCGCGAGTCGTGCGAGTTCCTCGCGCGACAGCGGCTCCTCGATGTTGTTCTCCATCAGCGAGATCACCTCGAACAGCGACTTGTTCGCCGAGCCGAGCCGCGCGACGAGCGGCATCCGCTGTTGCGCGCTCGTGTCGCGCACGTGTTCGACGATGAACTGCTCGGCGATCTGCGTGACGCGCGCGGTGCCCACGCGCGCGGCGATCAGGTTCAGCATCATGTCGAGCGGCGCGACGCCGCCCGTGCACGTGATGCGGTCGCGGTCGATCACGAACAGTTCCTTCAGGAAGCGCGTGTCCGGAAACTCTTCCTTCAGCGCCGACATGTTTTCCCAGTGGATCGCGCACGCATAGCCCGCGAGCAGCCCCGACTTCGCGAGCGCATAGGTGCCCGTGCACAGGCTGCCGAGCGGCAGCCCCATGCGCGCGAAGCGGCGCAGCGTCGACAGATGGGCGGGCGTGGTCGCGCGTTGCACGTCGACACCGCCGCACACGAATACGATATCCGGCTGCCCCACGCATTCGGCCGGTCCCGTGTCGACCGTGAGGCCGTTGCTCGCCGTGACGGGGCCGCCGTCCGGGCTGATGATCGACCAGCGATAGAGCGGCTGGCCGCTCAGGTAATTCGCCATCCGAAGCACCTCGATCGCATTGGTGAACGCGATCATCGTGAAGTCCGGTAAGGGCATGAACGCGAAGTGGGACAGCGACGCTGTGCGGTCGGGGGACATGGGGAGCGTTCCTTGAATCTCTAATAGCTTTTGGCCCGAGAGGCACGGATCGGGCTGCCGTATTGTGTGAGCGAGCGCAACAAGCGTGCCATACGGCTAAACCCTAGCTCCATACGTTGTATGGGCCCAAGGCGGATGCTGCACTGCACCGTAAGCGGGCTGCGCTGCACTCGGCGCGCAGATCAGGCACCGGCGAAGTGCCTGTCCATGGATGAACCGCACACGGCGGTTTGCCGGGTCATCTGAAAAAGCACGACCGGTCACTTGTACAAAACGGACGCGCATGGCGGAAAAGGCAAAGAACGCGTCTAAATTCATCAATCCGCCGAAAATCCGAACGACAAGAATAGAGCCGTCGGCAGCCTTGCACTGGATGCGCTGGAAACCCAGGTATGGCGGGCCTCGAGCTTCGGTTACACGCCCTTTATTCTTCGTCACGGACGCACTATGTCGAACACCCAGCCTTTCTTCTCGCAGCCCCTTGCCGAGCGCGACGCGCCGGTGCGCAGCGCCATCCTGAAGGAACTCGAGCGCCAGCAGTCGCAAGTCGAGCTGATCGCGTCGGAAAACATCGTGTCGCGCGCGGTGCTGGAGGCGCAGGGTTCGGTGCTGACCAACAAGTATGCGGAAGGCTACCCGGGCAAGCGTTACTACGGCGGCTGCGAATTCGCGGACGAGGTGGAGGCGCTGGCGATCGAACGCGTGAAGCAGATCTTCAACGCCGGCTACGCGAACGTGCAGCCGCACTCGGGCGCGCAGGCGAACGGGTCGGTGATGCTCGCGCTGGCGAAGCCGGGCGACACCGTGCTCGGCATGTCGCTGGACGCCGGCGGCCACCTGACGCACGGCGCGAAGCCGGCGCTGTCGGGCAAGTGGTTCAACGCCGTGCAATACGGCGTGAACCGCGACACGATGCGGATCGACTACGACCAGGTTGAAGCGCTCGCACACGAGCACAAGCCGAGCCTGATCATCGCCGGCTTCTCGGCGTACCCGCGCGCGCTGGACTTCGCGCGCTTCCGTGCGATCGCCGACAGCGTCGGCGCGAAGCTGATGGTCGACATGGCGCACATCGCGGGCGTGATCGCCGCCGGCCGCCATGCGAACCCGGTCGAGCACGCGCACGTCGTCACGTCGACCACGCACAAGACGCTGCGCGGCCCGCGCGGCGGTTTCGTGCTGACCAACGACGAAGAGATCGCGAAGAAGATCAACTCGGCCGTGTTCCCCGGCCTGCAGGGCGGCCCGCTGATGCACGTGATCGCCGGCAAGGCCGTCGCATTCGGCGAAGTGCTGCACGCGGACTTCAAGACCTACATCGACAACGTGCTCGCGAACGCGCAGGCGCTCGGCGAAGTGCTGAAGGCGGGCGGCGTGGACCTCGTCACCGGCGGCACCGACAACCACCTGCTGCTGGTCGACCTGCGCCCGAAGGGCCTGAAGGGCGCGCCGGTCGAGCAGGCGCTGGAACGCGCGGGCATCACCTGCAACAAGAACGGCATTCCGTTCGACACCGAGAAGCCGACCGTCACGTCGGGCATCCGCCTCGGCACGCCGGCCGGCACGACGCGCGGCTTCGGCGTCGCGGAGTTCCGCGAGATCGGCCGCCTGATTCTCGAAGTGTTCGACGCGCTGCGCGCGAACCCGGAAGGCGACCACGCAACCGAACAGCGCGTGCGCCGCGAGATCTTCGCGTTGTGCGAGCGCTTCCCGATTTACTGATCGACACCGACAACACTGGAGCGAGAGACAGATATGAGCACGCTGCATCAGGACAGCATCATCATCGACGGCCTGAACATCTCGAAGTTCGAGAAGCCGGTGTTCGAGGACATGCGAAAGGGCGGCATCACGGCCGCGAACTGCACGGTGTCGGTGTGGGAGAACTTCACCAAGACCGTCGACAACATCGGCGTGATGAAGCAGAAGATCCGCGAGAACGGCGAGCTGCTGACGCTCGTGCGCACGACCGACGACATCTTCCGCGCGAAGAAGGAAGGCAAGACCGGCATCATCCTCGGCTTCCAGAACGCACACGCGTTCGAGGACAACCTCGGCTACATCGAGGCGTTCGCCGACATGGGCGTGCGCGTCGTGCAGCTTTGCTACAACACGCAGAACCTGGTCGGCACGGGCTGCTACGAGCGCGACGGCGGCCTGTCGGACTTCGGCCGCGAAGTGATCACCGAGATGAACCGCGTCGGCATCATGGTCGACCTGTCGCATGTGGGCGGCAACACGTCGTCGGAAGCGATCGCGTTCTCGAAGAAGCCGGTGTGCTACTCGCACTGCCTGCCGTCGGGCCTGAAGGAACATCCGCGCAACAAGAGCGACGCGCAGCTGAAGGAAATCGCCGACGCCGGCGGCTTCGTCGGCGTGACGATGTTCGCGCCGTTCCTGAAGCGCGGTATCGAGGCGAACATCGACGACTACATCGAAGCGATCGACTACGTCGTGAACCTGATCGGCGAAGACGCGGTCGGCATCGGCACGGACTTCACGCAGGATTTCGCGAAGGAATTCTTCGACATGCTGACGCATGACAAGGGCCGCTATCGCCAGCTGACGAACTTCGGCAAGGTGATCAACCCGGACGGCATCCGCACGATCGGCGAATTCCCGAACCTGACCGCGGCGATGGAACGCCACGGCTGGAAGGAGTCGCGCATCCGCAAGATCATGGGCGAGAACTGGGTGCGCGTGTTCAAGGACGTGTGGGGCGCGTAAGCGCACGCCGAACCGAACCGCCGCCCGCGATTCAACACAAGAACAATCGGGACGTGCCGGCGCCTGTCGCGCGGGCACGCGGACGATGTCGCGCCTGGACCCGAGCCGCGCGGCTTTTTTTCCTCACGGAGTCACCACGATGCAACCGCAACTGCCGATCAACGTCGATCCCGATACCGGCGTCTGGACCACCGACGCGCTGCCGATGCTGTACGTGCCGCGCCACTTCTTCACGAACAACCACGTCGCCGTCGAGGAAGCGCTCGGCGTCGAGGCGTATGCCGAGATCCTCTACAAGGCCGGCTACAAGTCCGCATACCACTGGTGCGACAAGGAAGCGAAGCTGCACGGGCTGACCGGCATGGCCGTGTTCGAGCACTACCTGAAGCGCCTGTCGCAACGCGGCTGGGGCCTGTTCTCGATCATCGAGGCCGATCCGGCCAGCGCGCGCGCGAAGATCGAGCTGCGCCACTCGTCGTTCGTGCTCCAGCAGCCGGGCAAGGAAGGCAAGCTCTGCTACATGTTCGCGGGCTGGTTCGCCGGCGCGATGGACTGGGTCAACGACACGACGCCGGAAGGCAAGGGCGCGCCGCGGGCGCAATCGAAGGAAGTGCAGTGTGCGGCCGAGCACCACGACCACTGCGTCTTCGAAGTGTCGCCGATCGCGCACTGATGCGCTGACATCACGACACAGCAACACAACAACACCCGCAACACGAGACATTCGAACGCCAGAGGTCGCCTGCGATGCGTTATCCCCACCTGTTCAAACCCATGCAGCTGAACCAGCTGACGCTGCGCAACCGGATCGTCAGCACCGCGCACGCGGAGGTGTATGCCGAGCCGGGCGGCCTGCCGGGCGACCGCTACATCCGCTATTACGAAGAGAAGGCGAAGGGTGGCGTCGGCCTCGCGATCTGCGGCGGCTCGAGCCCCGTGTCGATCGACAGCCCGCAGGGCTGGTGGAAGTCGGTGAACCTGTCGAACGACAAGATCATCGACCCGCTCACGCGTCTCGCCGACACGATGCACAAGCACGGCGCGAAGATCATGATCCAGGCGACGCACATGGGCCGCCGCTCGTCGTTCCACGGCGAGCACTGGCCACATCTGATGTCGCCGTCGGGCGTGCGCGAGCCGGTGCACCGCGGTAACGCGAAGATCATCGAGATCGAGGAAATCCGCCGCATCATCGGCGACTTCGCGGCGGCCGCGAAGCGCGTGAAGGCAGCCGGCATGGACGGCATCGAAATCTCCGCCGCCCACCAGCACCTGATCGACCAGTTCTGGAGCAAGCGTTCGAACCATCGCACCGACGAATGGGGCGGCAGCCTCGAGAATCGTCTGCGCTTCGGCATCGAGGTGCTGACGGCCGTGCGCGAAGCGGTCGGCAAGGACTTCTGCGTCGGTCTGCGGATGTGCGGCGACGAATTCCACGAGGACGGTCTCGATCACGAGGCGCTGAAGGAAATCGCGCAAGCGATGTCGGAGACGGGCCTGATCGACTACCTGAGCGTGGTCGGCTCGGGCGGCGATACGCACAACACGATCGCGAACTGCATGCCGCCGATGGCGCTGCCGCCGGAGCCGTTCGTGCACCTCGCGGCCGGCATCAAGTCGGTGGTGAAGATTCCCGTGATGCACGCGCAGAGCATTCGCGATGCGGGCCAGGCAGAGCGCCTGCTCGCGAACGGCATGATCGACCTGGTCGGCATGACGCGCGCGCAGATCGCCGATCCGCACATGGTGATCAAGATCCGCGACGGCCGCGAAGACGAAATCAAGCAGTGCGTCGGCGCGAACTACTGCATCGACCGCCAGTACAACGGCCTCGACGTGCTCTGCATCCAGAACGCCGCGACGTCGCGCGAAGCGACGATGCCGCACATCATCGAGAAGTCGCGCGGCCCGAAGCGCAAGGTGGTGGTGGTCGGCGCGGGCCCCGCGGGGCTCGAGGCCGCACGCGTCGCGAAGCTGCGCGGCCACGACGTGGTGCTGTTCGAGAAGAACGCCGAAGTGGGCGGCCAGGTGATGATCGCCGCGAAGGCGCCGCAGCGCGAACAGATGTCGGGGATCATCCGCTGGTTCGACATGGAAACGAAGCGCCTGGGCGTTGATCGCCGCCTGGGCGTCGCCGCCGACGAGAAGATGATCATGGCCGAGAAGCCGGACATCGTCGTGCTTGCGACCGGCGGTTCGAGCTTCACGTGGCAGGTGCCGGCCTGGGGCGTGGCCGAAGGGCTGGCCGTCAGCTCGTGGGACATCCTGACCGGCAAGGTCGAGCCGAAGCAGAACGTGCTGCTGTTCGACGGCGTGAGCACCCATGCGGGCGCCGGCGTGGCCGACTTCATGGCGAGCCGCGGCTCGAAGGTCGAGGTCGTGACGCCCGACGTGAAGGTGGCCGACGATTGCGGCGGCACGACGTTCCCGATCTTCTATCGCCGCCTGTATGCGCTCGGCGTGATCCCGACGCCGAACACCATGCTCGATCGCGTGTACGAGGAAGACGGCAAGATGATCGCCGTGCTGCGCAACGAATATACCGAGGAGCTGGAAGAGCGCGCGGTCGACCAGGTGGTGATCGAGAACGGTTCGTCGCCGAATGACGAACTGTACTGGAAGCTCAAGCCGGAGTCCGTGAACCGCGGCCAGATCGATCCGCACACGCTGTTCGCGGCCGAGCCGCAGCCGTGCCTGTCGGAAGAACTGGGCAACGGCCGCTTCCTGCTGTTCCGTGTCGGCGACTGCATCTCGATGCACAACGTCCACGGTGCGATCTACGACTCGCTGCGTCTCGTCAAGGATTTCTAAAGATGAATCCGGCTTTCCTCATTACCGCACTGCTGTGGCTGTCGGTGGCGGGGCTCGCGTTCGCGGTCGCGAAGCGCTCGTCCTACTGGCGTCTCGGGCGCGCGACGGCGCCCGGCTCGTTCGGCGTCGCGAACCTGTTCGCGATTCCGAAGCGTTACTTCGTCGACCTGCACCACGTGGTTGCCCGCGATCCGTACATCGCGAAGACCCACGTCGCGACCGCCGGCGGCGCGATCGCCGCGCTCGCACTGGTGTTCGTCAACTACGGCCTGGCGATCTACTCGCCGTGGCTCGACAAGCTGATCTTCCTCGCGGCGCTCGCGATGCTCGTCGGCGTGGTGTTCGTCTGGCGCCGCCGCGCGGCCAAGGACGTGCCCGCCCGCCTGTCGCGCGGTCCGTGGAACGCGCTGCCCTGGCTGCTCGGCTCGTTCGCGCTCGGCCTCGTGCTGTTCATGGTCGTGCCGACCGGCGCGATGTCGGGTGCGTTCGCGGTGCTTTGCGCGCTGCTGATCGGCGCCGGCGCATTCACGATGACCGTCGGCGCAGCGAAGGGCGGCCCGATGAAGCATGCGATCGCCGGCCTGCTGCACCTTGCGTTCCACCCGCGCCAGGAGCGTTTCGCCGCCACCCGCGATTCGTTCACGGGTAACGGCACGGCCACGCCGCCGACCGCGCTGAAGCTGCCGGACATCGAGCACGAGGAGTATGGCGTCGCGAAGCCGGTCGAATTCCGCTGGAACCAGCTGTTGAGCTTCGATGCGTGCGTGCAGTGCGGCAAGTGCGAAGCCGCGTGCCCCGCGTTCGCGTCGGGCCAGCCGCTGAACCCGAAGAAACTGATCCAGGATCTCGTCGTCGGCATGGCGGGCGGCACCGACGCCGCGTACGCCGGCAGCCCGACGCCGGGCCTCGCGGTCGGCCAGCATCGCGGCGAGCCGAACGGCCCGATCGTGTCCGGCCTGATCGAGGAGCAGACGCTCTGGTCGTGCACGACCTGCCGTGCCTGCGTGCAGGAGTGCCCGATGCTGATCGAGCACGTCGACGCGATCGTCGACATGCGCCGCAACCGCACGCTGGTGCACGGCACGGTGCCGGGCAAGGGCCAGGAAGTGCTCGCGAACCTGCGCGAGACCGGCACGATGGGCGGCTACGACACGGCTGCGCGTTACGACTGGTCGGTCGACCTGAACGCACCCGTCGCACAACCCGGCAAGCCGGTCGACGTGCTGTTCGTCGCGGGTGAAGGCGCGTTCGACATGCGTTACCAGCGCACGCTGCGCGCATTCGTGAAGGTGCTGAACAAGGCGGGCGTCGACTACGCCGTGCTCGGCGGGACCGAGACCGACACCGGCGACGTCGCACGCCGCCTCGGCGACGAAGCGACGTTCCAGCAGATGGCGAAGCGCCTGATCGGCACGCTCGGCTCGCTGTCGTACAAGCAGATCGTGACGGCCGACCCGCACGTGATGCACAGCCTGCGCAACGAATACCGCGCGCTCGGGCTGCGCGTGACGGTCAAGCATCACACGACGTACCTCGCCGAGCTGGCCGACAGCGGCAAGATCGCGCCGAAGGCCGTCGACGCGCTGCGCGAGAAGCGCACCACGTATCACGACCCGTGCTACCTCGGCCGCTACAACGGCGAGACGGAATCGCCGCGCAAGCTGCTGAAGACGATCGGCATCCAGGTCGTCGAGATGGAGCGCAACGGCATGCGCGGCCGCTGCTGCGGCGGTGGCGGCGGTGCGCCGCTGACCGACATCCCGGGCAAGCAGCGTATTCCCGACATCCGCATCGCCGACGCGCGCGCCATCGGCGCGGACGTGGTCGCGGTCGGATGCCCGAACTGCACGGCGATGCTCGAAGGCGTCGTGGGCCCGCGCCCCGACGTGCTCGACGTGGCCGAACTCGTTGCCGCCTCGCTGGAGTGAATCGATGAACACGATCAAACGAATCGATCCGCGCCGGCCGTTCATCATCACGGCCGCGGGCCTGAAGCGCATCACGCTGGGCCAGGAAGGCAGCGCCGATGCGAGCGCCGCGCAGTGGTCCGCGCACGGTCACGGCGCCGCGGCCGCGAAGCCGCGCCGTGCGGTGCAGGACCCGAAGCACGTGATGCTGGTGGTGGCGCACACCGAGCGCGGCGCGCTCGACGACCATGCACGGCAGGCGATCGCCGCCGCCGCGGTGCTCGCCGATGCGCAGACGGAAGTCGCGCTGCTGGCGTTCGGTGAACTAAAGGATGACGCAGCGGCGCTCGGTGTCGACAAGCTGATCGACCTGGCAGACTTCGACCGTCGCGCCTTCGCGCCCGAAAGCGAATTGCAAGCATTGCAGGCCTGTGCCGCGGCGCTCGCGCCGAAGCACGTGTTCGTGCCCGACAACGCGACCGGCGACGGCGATCTCGGCCGGCGTTACGCGGCGGCCGCCGTCGCGAGCGTCGCGACCCACGTGGTCGAGATCGACGCGAAGCATGTCGGCGCGTATGCGCAGGCCGGTCGTGCGTTCGCGACGCGCGGCTTGCCCGACGTGATCTTGCTCGCGCAGAACGCGGTCGAAGCGAAACTGCCGTTCGTCGGCGCCGGCGAGCGCCTGGCCGCCGACTTCATCCGCCCGGCCCGCGACGCGGCGCAACCGTACCGCGATCTCGGCCTCGAGGAAATCGACGCGGCGCAAGTCGCGCTGGAGGAAGCCGACTTCATCGTGTCGGCCGGCAACGGCGTGTCCGACATCGGCGCGTTCGAGCGGCTCGCCGGCGCGTTCGGCGCGGCGATCGGCGCGAGCCGCGTCGCGGTCGACAACGGTCACTTCACGCGCGACAAGCAGGTGGGCGCGACCGGCAAGACGGTCGAGGCCAGCGTGTACATCGCGTTCGGCATCTCGGGCGCGGTGCAGCACTTGCAGGGGATCAAGGACTGCCGTCACGTGATCGCGGTCAACCTCGACGGCAGCGCGCCGATCGCGAAGCGCGCGAACCTGACGGTGGTGGGCGACGCGCAGGCGACGATCGCCGCGCTGATCGAACAGGTGCAGGCCGCCCGCGCGTCGCGCGGACAATCGCCGACCGCGGTCGGCGCCCGTGAATCCGAAGGAGTCGCAGCATGAACGCCCCCCGCCAGTTGCAACGCATCGCGGTGCTCGTCTCCGTGGGCCGGCACCCGGTCAGCGGCACCGCGCGCTACAGCCGCAACGACGCGGCCGCGCTCGAGGTCGGCCGTCAGCTCGCGGAGCGGCACCGCGCGCAGCTCGACGTGCTCCATGCGGGAGACCCCGCGAATGAAGCGCTTGCTGAATACCTCGCGCTCGGTGCGCGGCAGGTCGAGGTGCTGGCCTGTCACGACGGCGACGATGCCGCGCATGCGCTCGCCGCGCGCGTCGAAGGCTATGACCTCGTGCTGACCGGCACCCGTGCCGAGGGCGCGTACGACACCGGGATGCTGCCGTATCGCGTCGCCGCGACGCTCGGCTATCCGCTCGTCGGGTCGGCCGTCGACGTGACGGTCGACGGCGGCCGCGCGGCGGTCCGGCAATTCTTGCCGAAAGGGCTGCGGCGGCGCGTCGACGTGGCGCTGCCCGCCGTCGTCGCGGTCCATCCGCTCGCCAACGTGGCGCCGCGCTACGCGTATGCGCGGCTGCGGGCCGGCGCGATCCGCCCGGCGCTGACGTCGACCGGCGCGGATGCCGATGCCGCCGCGTGGAAGGTCGGCCCGATCGAGCGTAAACCCGTAAAGCTGGTCGCCGCCGAGAAGCGCTCCGGGCATGCCCGGATGCTGTCGGCGACGACGACCGAAAGCCGCGGTGGCAACGTCGTAAATGAAGGGAGTTCAGTCGAAAAAGCACAAGTGATCCTCGCGTATTTGCGCGAGCATCAGCTCATCGACTACTGATTTTGATGCCTGTCGGCAACCACACTGGGACGCAAGGAATCCGGAGCAAACGATGAAAGTATCGGCAGACATTCGCGCACTGATCGAACGACGCAAGGAAGGTTACAGCCTCGAGGCGCCGTTCTATACGAGCGAGGAAATCTTCGCCCTCGACATGGAGGCGATTTTCCGCCAGCACTGGATCCAGGTCGCGGTCGAACCGGACATTCCCGAGCCGGGCGACTACGTGACCGTGGAACTGGGCAGCGACTCGATCCTGATCGTGCGTGACGACGACATGGAAATCCGCGCGTTCCACAACGTGTGCCGTCACCGCGGCGCGCGTCTGTGCAACGAGGACAAGGGCTCGGTCGGCAACATCGTGTGCCCGTACCACAGCTGGACCTACAACCTGACGGGTCAGCTGATGTTCGCCGAGCACATGGGCGAGAAGTTCGACCGCTGCAAGCACAGCCTGAAGTCGGTGCACGTGCAGAACCTCGCGGGCCTGATCTTCATCTGCCTCGCCGAGGAGCCGCCGGTCGATTTCGCGCAGCTGCGCGCCCAGATGGAGCCGTATCTGCTGCCGCACGATCTGCCGAGCACGAAGATCGCCGCACAGATCGACATCATCGAGGAAGGCAACTGGAAGCTCACGATGGAGAACAACCGCGAGTGCTATCACTGCGTCGCGAACCATCCCGAGCTGACGATCTCGCTGTACGAATACGGCTTCGGCTATCAGCGTTCCGAAGCGAACGCCGAAGGCATGGACGCATTTGCGGAAACCTGCGTGCGCCGTGGCAAGGAGTGGGCCGAAATGGGCTTGCCGTCCGCCGAAATCGAAAAGCTGCTCGACGTGACGGGCTTCCGCACGCAGCGCCTGCCGCTCGACCGCCACGGCGAATCGCAGACGCTCGACGCGAAGGTCGCATCGAAGAAGCTGCTCGGCAAGTTCGACCAGGCCGACCTCGGCGGCCTGTCGTTCTGGACGCAACCGAACTCGTGGCACCACTTCATGAGCGATCACATCGTGACGTTCTCGGTGATTCCGCTGTCGGCCGGCAAGACGCTCGTGCGCACCAAGTGGCTCGTGCACAAGGATGCGAAGGAAGGCATCGACTACGACGTGAAGAACCTGACGGCCGTGTGGAACGCGACCAACGACCAGGATCGCGCGCTCGTCGAGTTCTCGCAGCGCGGCGCGACCAGCAGCGCGTACGAGCCGGGCCCGTATTCGCCGTACACGGAAGGTCTCGTCGAAAAATTCTCGGCCTGGTACATCGGCCGGCTCGCCGAAAAAACCGGCGCGTAGTAGTCAGCGGAACAGCAAGCGGAGTCACACATGATGCGAGATGCGGCCAATTTCGAGCCGGCGGACAGCCGGGTTACGCACCCGGCCTTCTGGAGCGCGCTCCCCGAGCGCTGGACGAGCGACGTCGAGGAAACGCTGGTGTGCTGCCACGTGCGGCAGGAAACGCACGACGTGAAGAGCTTCTTCTTCCGTTCGCCGCAAGGCCGTGCGTTCTCGTTCGAGCCCGGGCAGTTCATCACGCTCGAGCTCGACATCGACGGCGAGACGATCAACCGGTGCTACACGATCTCGTCGTCGCCGGCGCGGCCGCACACGATCTCGATCACGGTCAAGCGCGTGCCGGGCGGCAAGGTGTCGAACTGGCTGCACGACAACCTGCAGCCGGGCGCGTCGGTGCGCGTGCTCGGCCCGGCCGGCGAATTCACGTGCGCGCGGCATCCGGCGCGCAAGTATCTGTTCCTGTCGGCCGGCTCGGGCGTCACGCCGCTGATGTCGATGAGCCGCGCGCACCATGATCTCGCGGAGGATCGCGACATCCTGTTCGTGCACAGCGCACGCACGCCGGACGACATCATCTTCGCGCGCGAACTCGATCTGATCGCATCGAACCATACGAACTTCCGCACGTCGTTCGTCGTCGAGCGCGTCGGTGCACGCACCAACTGGCCGGGCGTCACGGGCTTCCTGACGCTGCCGCTGCTGAAGCTGATCGCACCGGACTTCATGGAGCGCGAGATCTTCACGTGCGGCCCCGCGCCGTACATGAAGGCCGTGCGCGACCTGCTCGACGAAGCCGGCTTCGATCGCAAGCAGTATCACGAGGAAAGCTTCTCGTTCGAAACGCTCGCGCAGACCGCGAGCGACGGCGTGCTCGCCGAACTCGTGCCGGCCGCCGACGGTGCGGACGCCGCGACGAAGCAATACACGGTCAGCTTCGCGAAGAGCAACCGCGAGATTTCGTGCGGCTCGGAGCAGCACGTGCTCGACGCGGCGCGCCAGTCGGGCGTGCGGCTGCCGGCGTCGTGCACGCAGGGCATGTGCGGCACCTGCAAGGTGAAGCTCGTGTCGGGGCAGGTCGAGATGAAGCACAACGGCGGCATCCGCCAGCGCGAGATCGATCAGGGGATGGTGCTGCTGTGCTGCAGCAAGCCGCTGTCGGATCTGGTGATCGACAAGTAGTCAAAACAAGCCATCGCTCGTCCGGCCGCGACGCGTCGCGTCCGGACAAGCATCCGTCGGAAAACAACGATACCGCGGAATTGTGGTTGAAGAACCTAGAGAGACAACGCGCACGGTGCGCATTTCAAGGAGATCGACCATGAAGTTGTTCGGCAAACTGTTGTGGACCGGCGCACTGTCGGCGATGGTGGCACTGAGCGCGTCGGCGCTCGCCGATACGAAGCCCACGCTGAAGATCGGCTACGTCGAAGGCTGGGACGACAGCGTCGCGACGTCGAACGTCGCGGCCCGCGTGATCGAGAAGAAGCTCGGCTACCAGGTCCAGCTCGTACCGGTCGCTGCCGGGATCATGTGGCAGGGCGTGGCGCGTGGCGACCTCGACGCGACGCTGTCCGCGTGGCTGCCCGTCACGCACGGTTCCTACTGGGGCGAATACAAGTCGAAGGTCGTCGATCTCGGCGCGAACTTCCCCGACGCGAAGATCGGCCTGATCGTTCCCGACTACGTGAAGGCGAAGAGCATCGACGACCTGAATGCCGAGAAAGGCAGCTTCGGCGGCCGGATCGTCGGCATCGACGCGGGCGCGGGCGTGATGCGCAAGACCGACGAAGCGATCAAGAGCTACGGCCTGAACTACACGCTGATGCCGAGTTCAGGCAGTGCGATGACGGCCGAGCTGTCGCGCTCCGTCGGCGCGAACAAGCCGGTGATCGTGACCGGCTGGGCGCCGCACTGGATGTTCGCGAAGTGGAAGCTGCGCTTCCTCGAGGATCCGAAGAAGGTGTTCGGCGGCGCGGAGCACGTCGACAGCGTCGTGAACCCGCAGCTCGAAACGAAGGCCAAGCCGGTCGTCGCGTTCCTGAAGAAATTCCAGTGGAAGCCGGGCGAGATCGACAGCGTGATGCTCGCGATCCAGAACGGCTCGAAGCCGGAAGCGGCCGCCGATGCATGGATTGCGGCGCATGCGGACCGCGTGAATTCGTGGACTGAAGGCGTGCAGTAACACCGCGGAGATTCATCGCGCGCAATCATAAAACAACACGCCGGGAATGACTCGCAGGAATCCGAAATAATCGTGAATTCATGCGGCCATATCCCGGTTTTCTTTTTCCGATTCTGCAAAAATGCGCGCAAGTTGTTACACTAGCGCCCTCGTGCGGAGTCATCTGCTTTGTATCGGACGAGAGTAAGCGCTGAAGCGCTCACTCTGATCGAGAGGAGGAATTGGATGAGTCAGGCAGGACTGCGTGCTAATCGCACCAGTGATGTTGAGGCAGACATCTCACATGATTCGATGGGCCACACGCTGCACCGTGGCCTGACTTGGAAAGACGCATTCTGGGTGACGAGCGGTGTGCCGGCAGGCGTACTGTTCACGATCGGCGGCGTATGCGCGACGATCGGCCAGCCCGCGTGGGCGATCTGGATCGCCGCGATCACGATGGGGCTGATTCAAAGCGCGACTTATGCGGAAATATCGGGGCTATTTCCTCATAAATCGGGCGGCGCGTCGGTGTATGGCGCGATCGGCTGGGTCCGATACAGCAAGCTGATTGCCCCGGTTTCCGTGTGGTGCAACTGGCTCGCGTGGTCGCCGATGCTCGCGCTCGGCTGCGGCCTCGCGGCGAGCTATGCGCTCACGAGTCTCTTTCCCGCCGATGCGGCGGTGCTGCACTGGCAGCTCAAGGTTGCAGATCTCGGCTTCATCAAGCCGGGGCTTTCGCTGCGAATCAACGCGACATTCATCATCGCGACGATTCTGCTTCTCATCACGTTCAAACTGCAGCACAGCGGCGCGTCGAAAGCGGCACGCACGCAGCGCATTCTCGGCATCGCGTCGCTCACGCCGCTCCTGATCGTCGGCATCGTGCCGTTCGTCACCGGCGACGTGCCGATGTCGAACCTGCTCCCGCTGCTGCCGCTCGGTCATGATGCTCAAGGCAACCTCACGACTGCGACCTTCGGCTCGTGGAACGGGCAGGGCGTCACGATGGCGCTCGGCGCGATGTTCATGGCAGGCTGGGCGTCGTACGGCTTCGAGACGGCGGTCTGCTATACGCGTGAATTCCGCGATCCGCGCCGCGACACCGCGAAGGCGATCTTCTGGTCGGGCGCGTTGTGTCTCGTCGTGATGACGCTCGTGCCGATGGCGTTCCAGGGCGCGCTCGGCACGCAGGCGATGCTCGATCCGTCGATCGGCGACGGCACCGGCGTCGCGGCCGCGATGGCGAAGATCGTCGGCGGCGGCGCATGGGTCGCGAATGCAGTCGTCGTGATGCTGATGCTGTCGATCCTGCTGATCGTGATGACGTCGATGATGGGCTCGTCGCGCACGTTGTACCAGGCATCGGTCGACGGCTGGCTGCCGAAGTACCTGTCGCACGTGAACGAGCACGGCTCGCCCACGCGCGCGATGTGGACCGATCTCGGCTTCAACCTCGTGTTGCTGATGATGTCGGACTACATGACGGTGCTGTCGATCTCGAACGTCTGCTACATGCTGTTCGTATTCCTGAACCTTCAGTCGGGCTGGATCCACCGGATGGATCGCGGCAACTGGGATCGGCCATTCCGCTGCCCGACCTGGCTGCTCGTCGCCGGCTCGATCTGCGGCTACGCGAACCTCGTCTATGTCGGCGCGGGCGCGAACCTGCAGGGCGAAGGCACGCTGCGAAACGGGCTGATCGCAATGCTGCTGATCGTGCCGGTGTTTCTCTATCGCCACTACTGGCAGGATCGCGGCCGTTTCCCCGCGCAGATGCAGCGCGACATGGAACTCGAGGTGCCGAAGCGCGCGATGTGGCTGAACCTGATGCCGTATGCGGCGCTGATCGGCGCGGCGCTGACGATCTGGCTGTCGTACTACTTCGCGTGGGTGAAATAGGCGGCTGAGACTCGCTCGCCGGGAACGCGTACCGTACACGTTCCCGGCGCAGCGTCGCGATGCCGCATGGCATGAATGAAGGGCGCCCGGCCGGTCGTGAGACCGGCCGGGCTTTTTTTAGGTTCATCGCGGATTACCGGGGAACGCGGCGCGGATCTTGAGGAAGAAGTATTCCTCGTCGCGGTATCCGTAGGCCCGACGCTTGATGACCTTGATGGTGTTGTTGATGCCTTCGACGACGCTGGTATTGAGCGGATGGCGGCGGCGGGCGAGGATTCCGTGCCAGTAACCCTGCAGGCGCTGCGCGAACAGTTGCAGCGCGGCAATCCCGCTTTGCCGGGCTTGCTCGATCCAGTGTTCCCAGGCCTTTTCCGCCCAGGCAGGCCTTCGGTAGAACCAGAGCCGTTTGAGTTCGTCGCGCAGCACATAGACGCACAACAACGGCTGATTGGCGGCCAGCAGTTCCTTCAAATGCACGGCCTGTTCTGGCTTCAGGTTGTGGCGGTTGCGCAGCAGCAACCAGCGACTGGATTTCAATACCTTGCGGGCCGGCCGGTCATGGCGCAACTGATTGGCCTGATCCACTCGTACCCGATCGATCACCTCGCGCCCGTACTTGGCCACGACGTGGAACAGGTCGTAAACCACCTCGGCCTGCGGACACTGCGCCTTGATTTCCAGCTCGTAGGCCGTGGTCATGTCGATCGCGACTGCTTCGATGCGCTCGGCAACACCCTCAGAAAGCTGCTCGAAGAAGGCGCGGGCCGTCTCGCCTGAGCGTCCCGATCCAATCCAGAGCACCTGCCGGCCGATCGGATCGACCACCACCGTGGCATACCGATGGCCTTTATGGAGTGCAAACTCGTCCATCGCCAGATAGCGGATCGTCGACCAGTCTGGCTCAGCCATACGCGCTTGCAAGCGCATCTTGTCGATCGATTTGACCGTGTGCCACCCAGATCGTAGAAGGCCGCCACTGCCTGCACGCTGGCTGCTTGCAGCAGTTTCTCGCAGGCCTTGGCAAATCGCTCCGTCACGCGCTGGTAACGGCCCAGCCACGCCAGTTTCTCCAGTCGTGGACCGCCGCAGCGTTCGCACCAGACCCGGCGGCGGGGGACGTGCAGCACTACCCGGTACTCGAACAGCGGCAGATCGCGCACGCGGCGAACTGTCGTCTCGTGGATTTGATGGCACCGTGCACCGCATTGCTCGCAGTACATCACCTTGCTGACCGGCTTCAAATGCAGCGATAGCGTACGGCCATCTCCTTCCGGCCATTCCACCCGCTCCAACCGATAGCCGGTCCAGCAGCCCAGTGCTTGAAGTGCCTTGCGATCGAGCAATTCTTCCTCCTGACTTCCTTAAAGTCAGGCGTCAGGTTACGCAATCGCCCTCAAACCCTCCACGGTTTCCTGCGATGAACCTTTTTTATGCCGAGTGCGCGCGGTCAGCTGGCTGGCTCTTCGTCGCTCGCGCGCATGTCGCCGTCGAGCGTACGCATGAAGCGCGTCGGCACCATCACGACCGGATGCGGCGGGCTGCTCTCGACGTCATGTGCGTCGAGCAGCGCGAATGCTTCGGCAATCAGTCGCTGCACATCCTGCCGCAGCATCGTGACGTCGAACGGCAGGCGCGCGGCGAACGGGTCCCACTCGAAGCAGCCGACGGCCGTGCGCTGCCAGATGTCCCACGGCAATTTCGACGCGAAACGTAGGAGCCCGTCGAATGACGTGATCGAGTTCGTCAGCATGCCAGCCGGTAGCCGGCCGAGCGTGTCGTAGCGTCGCGCGAGCGCCTCGCGTGCGGCGGCGGGCGCATAGCCGCAACGTTCGATCCCGTCGCGCGGCGGCGGCAGCCCGCGCGCGGCGACCGCACGCGCAAGGGGGCGCCGCATACGTTCGACGTCGACGGCTTCACGGCGTTGCTCGCGTGCTTGCGTGCGGACGTCGTGCCGGCGCCGGCCCGTCTGATTCTGGTCGAAGGCAACTACCTGCTGCTCGACGATGCGCCGTGGGATGTGCTGCATGCGTCGTTCGACGTGACCGTGATGCTGGATGGCAACGATCTCGTCAATCTCGATATGGAGCTGTCGCGAAGCGTCCGCGCGGATTTAAGCGTCGGTAACGGCTGAAGCCAGCACGTGGCGGGCATCGTCGCGTTGTGTAATCTGGCCAGCTGAACGAGGTTTCTGAACTCCTTACATTACGGTGTCGTTCGGTGAAACGGAAATCGTACGTGCGTTCGCATGTCGATTTCCGTTTTTGCGTGCGACGGGCACTGCTTTTGCCGTCCGATACGCAAAGACTGACCGAGTCGTTCGCACCGGAACACGCCGCACACATGCGCGGTTCAGGAGACCAACCGGAATACACCATTCCGCACTCTTTTATCGGTAAAAGTAGTCAGTACTGGAAATTAAATAACGAGATTGCTTTAATCTGGCTCGCCTTCGATGCGAAGGACAATCTTCGCGAAGCGTGTACGGTGTGACGGAGAGGCTTCGCTCGAGGCTGCCAGACAATCCGATAAGAATTCGCCATGAAAATTCCCGCGCGTCGATTTCCCGTTTTGTTGATCCTGGCCGCCGCGGCCGTGCTCCACGCGTGTAGCGGTGGGTCGAAGAACGCCGTCGAGCGCGAGGACTTCATGTCTTCCATCGCCAATCAGCGCAGCCGGCTCATGGCGACGGCCACGCCGTCGCAGTCGCAATGGTCCGGTGTGACGACGCTGTCGCTCGTGCCCTCGTTCGCCTCGACGTTGCCGAGCGGCAAGGTTCTGCTGTTCTCCGCGGATTCGAGATTCAGCTTCACGGTCGGCCCCGGTGGCATGACCTATTCGACGATCTACGATCCGGCCACCAACACGTCGTCGGACACGCTCGTCAGCAATACCGGCCACGAAATGTTCTGCTCCGGGACGAGCAATCTCGCCGACGGCCGCCTGCTGATCACGGGCGGCGGCGACAATGCGAAAACCAGTATCTACGATCCCGCGCGCAACGCCTGGTCGTCGTCTGGACTACTAAACATTCCGCGTGCCTACAACTCGAATACGGTCCTGGCCGACGGCACGGTGCTCACGCTGGGCGGATCCTGGCTTGGCGGCACGGCTTCGAAGAACGCCGAACTGTGGTCGCCGTCGACCGGAACCTGGAGCCAACTGACCGGTGTGCCGATTGCGCCGTTTCTGGAGCCGGGGCAGAGTTCCCCCGACCCGTACGTAGCCGACAGCCACCTGTGGCTTATTCCGGCCGGGAACGGCAAGACCTTTCACGCAGGCCCGGGCGAGGCGATGCACTGGATCGACACGCGCGGCAACGGGAGCGTCACGAGCGCGGGCATGCGCGGCGACGATGCGTTCGCGTTCCACGGCAACACCGTGATGTACGACACTGGCAAGGTTCTGAAAGTCGGCGGCTCGCCGCAGAACATGAACGCGCCGTCGAGCGCGGCGGCGTATGTCATCAACCTGAATGCCGGCGTCAACGTGCGCAAGATCAATCCGATGAACTACGCGCGGTCGTACCAGAACTCGGTCGTGCTGCCGGACGGTCAGGTGATGATTCTCGGCGGGATGACGGTCGGCGGCCAGTTCACTGACAGCAACTCGGTCATGCGGCCGGAGGTCTTCGATCCCGTTACCGAGACGTTTACGGCGCTGCCGCCGATGGCCATTCCGCGCAACTATCACAGCGTGGCCGTTCTGCTGGCGGATGCACGCGTGCTCGTCGCCGGCGGCGGGCTGTGCGGCGCCGGGTGCGCGGCGAACCATCCGGATCTGCAGATTCTCACACCGAACTATCTGCTCAACACCGACGGGACGCCCGCACCTCGTCCCACGATCACGAGCGCGCCGGGCTATGCCAGCTACGGCAGCGCGATCAACGTGTCGACGGATTCGGCCGTCGCGGGTTTTTCGCTGGTCCGTCTCGCGGCCACCACCCACACGGTGAACAACGATCAGCGGCGCCTGTCGCTGACGTTCAGCAGCAACGGCGCCAACAGCTACCAGATCGATGTGCCGAGCAATCCCGGCTGGGCGGTGCCGGGTACGTACATGCTGTTTGCGATGAATGCGAACGGCACGCCGTCGGTCGCGAAGATGATCACGATCGGCGGCAGCGGGGCACCGACGCTCGTTGCGCCCGACTCGCAGGCGAGCTTCGTCGGCTATCCGGTTTCGCTCGGCGTGCAGGCCGGCGCGAACGGCGGCCCGACCATCTCGTATTCCGCGTCGGGCCTGCCGCCGGGGCTTGCCATCAACGCGGCGACGGGCGTCGTCGCGGGCACGCCCACGACGCAAGGCACGTACTTTCCGACGATCGTCGTATCGAACGGGAGCAGCCGGGTCAGCTCGACGCTGCAATGGGACATCAATTTGGCGACGACCGCGCCGGTCGCGGGCCCGGTATACGGAACGCCGGGTGCCGGCGCATCGTTTTCCGATTCTGGCGGCGGCGCGCTGACGGGTGTCAACGTGCGCGGAGGATGGTGGCTCGACAACATCCAGGGTGTCCGTGCGTCCGGCGCGCTTGCGCCGCACGGCGGCGCAGGTGGCAATGCGGTCGGCTTCACGGTGCCGGCCGGGCAATATCTGGTCCGCATGTACGGCGTCGCCGGCGGTTCGACGATCACCCAGCTCAGCTTCGTCACCAACACGGGGCAAACCTTCGGCCCGTACGGGCTGAACCAGGGGCAGACGCATACCACGCCGTTCGATTACACGGTGCCGGCCGGCATGCAGATCGTCGGCTTTACCGGCAGCGCCGGCGATTACCTGAACGCGATCGGCGCGCTGTATGCGCCCGTGACGTCCGCACCGATCGCGCCGGTCCTCGCGACACCGGTTCCGCCGACCTCCTACGTGGGCGTCGAGACTTCGGTGACGCTGTCGGCGAGCGAGCCGGGCAATCGCGCGCTGACCTATTCGGCGACCGGATTGCCGCCGGGCCTGCTCATCAACGCATCGACCGGCGTGATCGCCGGATTCCCGACCACGGCAGGCACGTATGTCGTGAATGCGACCGTCAGCGACGGCAACGGTGGCACGGCCAGCACGAGCTTCAACTGGGTCATCCATCCGCCGATTCCGGCGATCCGGCCGGTGAGCGCTCCGGCGATCGTGAGCGGCGGCATGGCGAATTACACGGTCGATGCCGGGGCGGGCAACTTCAGCTACACGTGGAATTTCGGTGACGGGAGTCCGACGACGCAGCCGACCACCGCCAACACCGCGAGCTATACGTACGCGACGCCGGGCGTCTATACGGTGACGGTGAGCGCGGCCAGCTCGAACGGGACGGTCGTGACGCGCAATTTCGTGCAGGCGGTGACGAGCGGCGGCAACACCGGCGGGAGCGCGGCGCGCTCGACCGATATCGCGGTGGAGAAGCGCAAGGGCGCGAGCGATCGCCTCTGGGTCGTCAATCCGGACAACGGCAGTGTGTCGGTGATCGATACGGCCGGCAACACGCTGGTCGGCGAAATTCCGGTCGGGTCGCAGCCGCGCACGGTCGCGATCCGCGGTACGACCGCGATCGTGACGAACAAGGAGGGGGCGAGCCTGAGCGTGATCAGCACCGATACGCTGGCAGTCCTGAATACTGTCGCGCTGCCGCGCGGGTCGCAGCCGTACGGCGTGATCGTCGGGCCGGACGGCAGCACTTACGTCGGCCTCGAGGCCAGCGGCCAGGTGCTCAAGTTCGACGGCAGCCTCGCGCGGATCGCGAGCGTCGCCGTGCCCGGTGTGCGCCATCTCGCGATGAGCGCGTCCGGCTCGCGTCTGCTGGCGAGCCGCTTCATCACCGCGCCGCAGCCCGGAGAAAGCACGAAAACCGTCCTGACGAGCGTCAACGGCCAGCCGACCGGCGGCGCCGTGACGGAGCTCGACCCCGCGTCGCTCGCGAAGGTGCGCCAGTTCGTGCTGCGGTTCAGCGCGATGCCGGATACGCTGGTGTCGGGGCGCGGCGTGCCGAACTATGTGGGCGCGCCGGCCATTTCGCCGGACGGCGCGAACGCGTGGGTGCCGTCGAAGCAGGACAACATCCAGCGCGGCGCGTATCGCGACGGTCAGCCCCTCGACTTCGAAACGACGGTGCGTGCCGTTACATCGCATCTGGATCTGATCGCGAATACCGAGGACCTGCCCGGCCGGGTCTTCCATCTGAACAGCGGATTCGCCACCGCGGCTGCCTATCATCCGAATGGCGCGTATCTGTTCGTCGCGCTCGAAACCTCGCGCGAGATCGCCGTGCTCGACGCGGCGGGACGGCGTGAACTGCTGCGCGTCGCCGCGGGGCGAGCGCCGGACGGGCTGGACCTGTCGTCGGACGGCACGAAGCTGTACGTGAACAATTTCATGGATCGCACTGTGTCGGTCTACGACCTGAATCCGCTGCTGCAGTTCGGTACTCTGCGCCTGCCGCAGGTCGCGACGATTTCCGCGATCGGCGTCGAGAAGCTGCCGGCCAGCGTGCTGCTCGGCAAGCAGCTTTTCTACGACGCACACGATCCGCGTCTCGCGCGCGACCGCTGGATGAGCTGCGCGAGTTGCCATAACGAGGGCGGCGGGGACGGCCGGGTCTGGGATTTCACGAGCCTCGGCGAAGGGCTGCGCGATACGATCAGCATGCTCGGCAGGGCGGGCGGCCACGGCAACAAGCACTGGAGCGCGAATTTCGACGAGATCCAGGACTTCGAAGGCCAGATCCGGGTATTCGAGCAGGGCACTGGGCTGATGACCAATGCGCAGTTCAACACGGGCACGCGCAGCCAGCCGCTCGGCGATCCGAAGGCTGGTGTGAGCGCGGATCTCGACGCGCTTGCCGCGTACGTGACGTCGCTCGACGTGTTCAGTCCGAGTCCGTACCGGAACCAGGACGGCACGCTGACGAATGCCGCGATCGCCGGCAAGGCGGTCTTCGCGGCGAACTGCGCCAGTTGCCATGGCGGCGTCAACTTCACCGACAGCTTTACGTTTTCCGGCACGTCGACCTCGGATCTGCACGACATCGGCACGCTGTATCCCGGCAGCGGCAAGCGGTTGGGCGGTGTGCTGCCGGGTTTCGACACGCCGACCCTGCGCGACGTGTGGGCCACCGCGCCGTACCTTCACGATGGCTCCGCGCCCACGGTCGACGCCGCGATTGCCGCGCATGCGAACCTGAGCCTTGGCGCCGCCGATCTGGCGTCCGTCACTGCCTACGTATTGCAGATCGGTGGCGACGAAGCCTATGCGCCGGGTACGTTCGTGACCGGCCCGACGTATGGCACGCCGGCGGCCGGCACCGCGTTCTCGGACCCGGTGCAACCCGGACTGCCGCTCGTTGGCGTCAATCTGCGCGGCGGCTGGTGGCTGGACAACATCCAGGGCGTGACCAGTTCGGGCGTACTGCCGTCGCACGGCGGAACAGGCGGCGGCGCCGTCAGCTTCAGGCTGCCGGCCGGGCAATACCTGGTTCGCGTGTACGGCAAGTCGGGCGTCTCGAATATCGACAAGACGATTACGCAAGTCTCGTTCGTGTCGAATACGGGCCAGACCTACGGTCCGTACGGCGGCAATCTCGGACAGACGACCAGCACCTCGTTCGACTACACGGTGCCGGCAGGTAGAAAGATTTATGGATTCGCCGGCGCGAGCGGGAACTATGTGAACGCGCTGAGCGTGATTTATGGTCCGTGATGGTCCGGGGGCGGACGAATACGCGTGTTTCGCCGCGTACGCGTCGGGTCGTGCTGGCGATCTTGCTGGCGGCCGGCGTCGGTGCGATCGGATACGCATGGCATCGCGAGCCGGACGACGGCCTGGCGCGCGACGTGCGATTCGAGCGCGGACGATATCTGTTCGACGGAACGTTGTCGGCGACGGCGACGCTTGCGGGCCACGACGACGCGTTGCCTCCACTGGCGACACGCTGTGCGAACTGCCATGCCGGCGCCGGGCGTGCCGGACAGGCAGGCTTTGCCCCTGCGCTGACGGCATCGCGCCTGCTCGATAGTCGCGTGCGGCGCGGTGGTCCGGCAAGCGCGTACGACGTCGCATCATTTTGCCGGGTGCTGCGCGACGGCATCGGTCCCGACGACGTGATGATCAACGAGGCGATGCCGCGTTATGCGCTCACGCGGGATCAGTGCTCGGACTTGTGGCGCTATCTGATCCATGCCGAATGACGACCGGCGTCTCGTCGACGGTTGTCCGTCGACAGCTGCGGCTTGCGCCGCGTTGCCGATACGCGTGATGTTTTCCGGAGTGATCGCATGACACATTCCCCGACACGCAGGGCGGTGCTGCGCGCGGCTTGCTGGATGACGCTGGCGGGCGCCGGCAGGTTTGCGGCCGCGCACAACCAGGCCGGTGCGGTGAATCCGCCGCGGAGCGCTCCAGACATCGGATTGGTCACTCAGTCTGCCCGTGGGACGACGATGCGTGCGCTGTTGACGGGCAAAGCGACGGCGTTGCAATTGATGTTCACCGGCTGCAGCGCGACCTGTCCGATTCAGGGCGCGCTTTTCGCACAGGTGCAGGCCGCGCTTCCCCGGGGCGGGCAGTTGCCGCTGCAACTGGTGTCGGCAAGCATCGACCCGTTTGGCGATACGCCCCGGGCGATGCAGCGCTGGCTCGCGAAATTCGGCGCGGGTTCTGTCTGGACGGGCGCGATTCCCGAGGCCGGGCGACTGGACGCTTGGCTCGATTTCCTGAACGGGCGCGCGACCGGTGCCGATCGGCACACGGGGCAGGTGTTTTTCTTCGACGCCGCCGCGCGGCTGGTGCTGCGCACCGTGGATTTCCCGAAACCGGACGAGGTCGCGCGCCTGCTGGCGCAGCTTGCGTCGCGTGTCAAAGCTTGACGGACACGCGGCGTTCCGGTCGGGGTACGCGCCATCCCGCTTACGGAAACACCACCGTCCGGTCGCCGTTCAGGAACACGCGGCGCTCGATGAACGCCTTCACCGCGCGTGCAAGCGTGATGCATTCGACGTCGCGGCCCACCGCGAGCAGTTGTTCGGGACGCAGTGCGTGATCGACGCGCTCGACCACCTGCTCGATGATCGGACCTTCGTCGAGATCGTCGGTCACGAAGTGCGCGGTCGCGCCGATCAGCTTCACGCCGCGCGCGTGCGCCTGGTGATACGGCTTCGCGCCCTTGAAGCCGGGCAGGAACGAGTGATGGATATTGATCGCGCGGTTCGCGAGCTTCGCGCTGGTTTCCTGCGACAGCACCTGCATGTAGCGCGCGAGGATCACGAGTTCGGCACCGCTCGATTCGAAGAAGTCGAGCCACTGCGCTTCCTGCTGCGCCTTGGTGTCGGCCGTGATCGGGAAGTGGCGGAACGGCAGCCCGTGCTGCACGGCGAGCGGTTCGAAATCCGGATGGTTCGACACGATGCCGACGATGTCCATCTTCAGCTCGCCCATCCGCCAGCGGAACAGCAGGTCGGCGAGGCAGTGCTCGAGCTTCGACACCATGATCAGCACTTTCGGGCGCGCGTTCACGTCGTGGATCGCCCATTGCGTGTCGCCTTCGCCGCCACCGCCGAGCGCGGTCGCGATCGGCCCGAACTCCTGGCGCAACGCATCGATCTGCAGCGTCTCATCCGTCGGATGAAACACGCAGCGCACGAAGAAGCGGTTGCTGAGATCGTCGTCGAACACGTTCAGCGCATCGACATAGCAGCGATGGCGCTCGAGAAAGCCGACGACGGCGGCGACCTGGCCGGCCGCGCTCGGGCACGACAGCGTCAGGACGAATTGATCGGGGCGTGAGTCGGCGGTCATGAGATTCCTCGGAGTCATGGAGCGCAAACCCGCGCGGCGGCGCGCCGGGGCGCCAGGCTACGCGGGTAGCGGGAGACTCAAGTGAATCAGGACGTTTCTGACGCGGATAGAACCAACCCGCCGTGTGGCTGGTATCGGCGCGCCAGCGCGGCTGGGGGACGAGGGCGGGGCTGCGTGCGGGGCGGGCGGCGGGCGTCAAGCGGGGCGGTCATCGCCAACCCGGCCGGCGTCAGGCGACTATCCGCTGGACGGCTGGACGGCTGGACGGCTGGACGACCGTTCACGCAGGTGCGCACGCATCCAGCAGCCAGCGCCGGAACACGTGGGTCGCGTCCGGCTCGGGGCGTTGCGGCGGACGCACGAGGAAGTAGCCGCGCGACGTGACGACGGGCGCGTCGACGAGCTTCACGAGCTGCCCGGACGCGACGAGCTCGTCGACGAGCGGCGACCAGCCGAGGGCGACGCCCTCGCCGAGCAGCGCGGCATGGATCACGAGCGCATAGCTGTTGAAGGTCACGCCGCGCGCGGCGGCCGGCGCATCAAGGCCATGCGCGTCGAACCATCCGGCCCACGACAGCCAGCGTTCGGGGCGCGTCGGCTGCACGTGCAGCAGCGGCAGCGCACGCAGATGGTCGGGCCGGGCGACGTGCGGATGCGCGGCGCGGAACGCGGGCGAGCAGACCGGCGTGACGGATTCCGGAAAGAGCCGCGCGGCGGTGCACGACGGCCAGTGGCCGTCGCCGAACAGGATCGCGATGTCGGCGTGGTCGCGCTGCGCATCGTAATCCTGTGACGTGACGACCCGCACGTCGACGTCCGGCATCACGCGCTTCAGGCCCGCGAGGCGCGGCATCAGCCAGTAGGTCGCGAAACCGAAATCCGTGACGATCGTGAGCGCGCCATGCTCGCGGCGCGCGCGCAGCGTCGCGGTGGCGCCGCGCAGCGTGTCGAGGCTCACCCGCACGGCTTCGTACAGGCACTGGCCGTCGCTCGTCAGCGTGACGCCGCGCGGGCTGCGCTCGAACAGCGGCACGCCGAGTTCCGCCTCGAGCTGGAACACCTGCTGGCTCACGGCCGGCTGCGTCGAGCCGAGTTCGCGCGCGGCGGCCGTGAAGCTCTGGAGACGGGCGGCCGATTCGAACGCGCGCAGCGCCTGCATCGACGGTAACGGTTCGGATTTCGACATAAGTCTCTCTAATGGCCCCATAAGGGCCGGACGCCTTCCCGCGCGAATTCGGGCGGGGGATAGTGCTTCGGACGGCACGGCACCGTGCCGGTTCTTCCGCGATTCTAGCCAGTCGCGGCCGGTGCGCGCGGCACTTTCTTCAGGCTGCGTCCGCCATGCTGGCCGCGCCGCTGCACAAGCGTCGCACCGTTCCGTTCGAACACCGATTTCCCCACGACCGCCGATGACGAACCCGACTCCCAACATCCTGATCCTGATGGCCGACCAGTTGACGCCGTTCGCGTTGCCGGCCTACGGCAATCGCGTCGCACGCACGCCGACGCTCGACCGGCTCGCCGCGCAAGGCGTGGTGTTCGATGCCGCGTATTGCGCGAGCCCGCTGTGCGCGCCATCGCGTTTCTCGCTGCTGACCGGCAAGCTGCCGTCGGGTATCGGCGCCTACGATAACGCCGCCGAATTGCCGGCGCAAACGCTGACCTTCGCGCATTACCTGCGCGCAGGCGGCTACCGCACGATGCTGTCCGGCAAGATGCATTTCTGCGGCCCCGACCAGCTGCACGGCTTCGAGGAACGGCTGACGACCGACATCTATCCCGCCGACTTCGGCTGGGTGCCCGACTGGGACCGCCCGACCGAGCGGCCGAGCTGGTATCACAACATGAGTTCGGTGCTCGAGGCCGGCCCGTGCGTGCGCACGAACCAGCTCGACTTCGACGACGAGGTCACGTTCGCGGCGAAGCAGAAGCTGTACGACGTCGCGCGCGAGCGTGCGGCCGGGCATGACGAGCGGCCGTTCTGCATGGTCGTGTCGCTGACGCATCCGCACGATCCGTACGCGATCACGCGCGAATACTGGGATCTGTACAGCGACGACGAGATCGACATGCCGGTCGTGCGGCTCGATGCGGCCGAAAGCGATCCGCATTCGCAGCGGCTGCGCTTCGTCTGCGAAAACGACCGCACGCCGCCGACCGACGCGCAGATCCGCGCCGCGCGCCGCGCCTACTATGGCGCGACGTCCTACGTCGACGCGCAATTCGGCAGCGTGCTGGCCGCGCTCGAGCAATGCGGGTTCGCCGACGACACGATCGTGATCGTCACGTCCGACCACGGCGACATGCTCGGCGAGCGCGGACTCTGGTACAAGATGACGTTCTTCGAGGGCGGCTGCCGGGTGCCGCTGATCGTCCACGCGCCGGGCCGCTTCGAGGCCGCGCGCGTGCGCGGACCCGTGTCGCACGTCGACCTGCTGCCGACGCTCGTCGACCTGGCCGGCGCGGCGCCGGCCGGCGGCTGGCCCGACCCGGTCGACGGCGCGAGCCTCGTGCCGCATCTGCGGGGTGCGCCCGCGCACGACGTCGCGCTGGGAGAATACCTCGCGGAAGGGGCGGTCGCGCCGGTCGTGATGATCCGCCGCGGCGACTGGAAGTACGTGCATTGCCCGGCCGATCCCGACCAGCTCTACAACCTCGCCGACGATCCGCGCGAGCGTACGAACCTGGCCGGCCTGCCCGAAGCCGCCGACGTGCTCGCCGCGTTCCGTACGGAGGCCGCGCGGCGCTGGAACCTGCCGGAACTCGACGCGCAGGTGCGCGCGAGCCAGCGTCGTCGCCGCTTCCATTACGCTGCGACGACGCAGGGCCGCATCCAGGCATGGGACTGGCAGCCATTCACCGATGCGAGCCAGCGCTACATGCGCAATCACATCGAACTCGACACGCTCGAAGCGATGGCGCGCTTTCCGCGCGTCGGGCGCTGAACGTACCGCATCGCGGTCATTGACGAACGACGGAGGAAGCGAATCATGAAACGACAATGCAATGCAGCAATCCGGAGGCTCGGCACGGCGCTCGCCGCGACCGCGTGCGTGGCGGCGATGCAGTCCGCGCACGCCGCCGATCCGCAGACGTGTCGCGACGTGAAGATGGCGGCGCCCGGCTGGACCGACATCGACGCGACGAACGCGATGGCCGGCGTCGTGCTGAAGGCGCTGGGCTACCGGCAGGACGTCGCGAACCTGTCGGTGCCGATCACGTACCAGGGCTTGAAGAAAGGGCAGGTCGACGTGTTCCTCGGCAACTGGATGCCCGCGCAGGCGCCGCTCGTGAAGCCGTTCGTCGACGAGAAGTCGATCGACGTGCTGCACGCGAACTTGAGCGGCGCGAAGTTCACGCTGGCCGTGCCCGACTACGTCGCGGCCGCGGGCGTGCACACGTTCGCCGATCTCGCGCGCTACGCGGACCGCTTCGGCGGCAAGATCTACGGGATCGAGCCCGGCGCGCCCGCGAACCAGAACATCAAGCGGATGCTGTCCGACCATGTGCTCGGGTCCGCGAACTGGTCGCTCGTCGAATCGAGCGAGACGGGGATGCTCACGCAGGTCGAGCGCGCGGTGCGGGACAAGCGCTGGATCGTCTTTCTCGCGTGGGAGCCGCATCTGATGAATACGAAGTTTCACCTGACCTACCTGTCGGGCGGCGACGCGTATTTCGGCCCGAACTATGGCGGCGCGACCGTCAACACGGTGACGCGCCCGGGCTTTGCCGGCCAGTGCGCGAACCTGGCGCGGCTGTTCCGGCAGATGACGTTCTCCGTGGACGTCGAGAATCGGATGATCGCCGACATGCTCGACAACAAGACGTCGCCCGCGCTCGCGGCGCAGCACGTGCTGAAGGCCGACCCGGCGCTCGTCGAGGGCTGGCTGGACGGCGTCACGACCGCATCCGGCACGCCGGCCCTGCCGGCCGTGCGCGCGGCGCTCGACGCCCGCTGATCTGCCTCGGGGCGGCCGTTTTTTGCCGTGCCGCCCGTCTCCGTGTTTTCCCGAACCGTCGCATCAAGACCATTTAGTGTCGCCTTCAGACGGGTGGCCTGAAATATGGGTTTGTATTTTTCGCCAATGGCTCCGTTATTGCGGAAAACGAAATGCCGAAGCCAGCGGACGTACCGAATTCGAATCAGCCGGCGTATTGCTGCGCGCGCCAGGCCACGGTTCTTTCCATCGAAGGGTTCAGGGAGGGTGGTCGACAATGAAGCAAAAGAAAGTTGCCGTAGCCGCCGCGCTGGCATGCACGGCCTGTATTCCCGCCATCGGCCACGCGCAGAGCAGCGTGACGCTGTACGGGATTCTCGATGCGGGCATTACGTACGTGAACAACACGGGCGGTTCGCACGTGGTCAAGTTCGATGACGGCGTCTCGTACGGGAACCGCTTCGGCCTGAAAGGCACGGAAGATCTCGGCGGCGGCCTGAAGGCCGTGTTCGCGCTGGAGAGCGGCTTCCACCTCGGCAACGGGCAGCTCGGCTTCGGCGGGGCGGAGTTCGGGCGGCAGGCTTATGTCGGTCTCCAGAACGACTGGGGCACGCTGTCGTTCGGCAACCAGCTGGACATCACCAACGAGCTCGTGTCGATCTACAACATCTCGGCATGGGGCAGCGGCTACGCGATCCACCAGGGCGACTTCGACCGCTTCAACGGCGACCGCCTGCCGAACTCGGTCAAGTTCCTGTCGAACGACCTGAGCGGCTTCAAGTTCGGCGCGATGTACTCGTTCGGCAACGTCGCCGGCAACTTCCATCGCAACAGCGCATGGAGCGCGGGTGCAAGCTACACGAAAGGCGACTTCTCGATCGGCGCCGCTTACACGCGCCTGAACAACCCGAACGGCATCTACGCGTTCGACCCGTACGCGATGATCGGCACGCATACGTTCCTCGGCCAGCAGACCGTGACCGTCGATCCGGCGACCGGCGCGCGCACCGACCTGTTCGCGAACACCGCGATGGACGTCGACAGCCAGGGCACGTTCGGCATCGGCACGAGCTACACGATCGGCAAGCTGTCGCTCGACGCGAACTTCTCGTACACGACGATCAAGGGCTTCGGCCAGTCGTCGCACATGCAGGTCTACGAAGGCGGCGGCCTGTACCAGTTCACGCCGGCGTTGAGCTTCATCGCGGGCTACCAGCACACGCGCTTCGAAGGTCACCACTGGAACCAGGGCACGGCCGGCCTGCACTACCTGCTGTCGAAGCGCACCGACGTGTACATCTCCGGCGACTACCTGCGTGCTTCGCAGGGTGTCGATGCGGTGATCGGCTACAGCTTCACGCCGTCGACGACGCAGACGCAGGCCGACGTGCGGATCGGGATGCGGCATTCGTTCTGAGCGGGGGCAGGGTAGTTCATTCGACGTCTTCAGCGAGGTCTCTCTTTGGCGCGAACCGCGGTTCGCGCTTTTTTTTTTTGTAAGGCGGGCCGCCGTGCATCACGGACGCGCGCGAGACGCGGTTTCGGCGGTTGGCGATATCATCGCGGTTTGACGCGCCGTGCGTCTCGCCGATCGCCCGCTCCCGCACATCCCTCCGATGACCGCCCCGTTACCCGAATCCCGTTCGCCGTCGCCGTTACCCGCCAACCTGTTCCGCCACGCACCGTTCCAGCGCTTCTGGGGCACGCGCGTGATGTCGTCGCTCGCGTTCCAGATCCTGTCGGTCGCGATCGGCTGGTACGTCTATGCGCTGACGCACAGCGCGTTCGCGCTTGGTCTCGTCGGGCTCGCGCAGTTCGTGCCGATGTTCGCGCTGACGCTCGTCGTCGGTCAGGTGGCCGACCGTTACGATCGCCGGCGCATCGCGACGATCTGCCAGAGCGTCGAGGCGCTGGCCGCCGGCGTGTTCCTGCTCGGCGCCGCGACAGGGGGGCTCACCGCGCCGGGCGTGTATGCGCTCGCGGCGATCGTCGGCACCGCGCGCGCGTTCGAATCGCCGTCGGTGTCGTCGCTGCTGCCCGCCGTCGTGCCGCGCGGCGACCTGCCGCGCGCGACCGCGCTGTCGACGTCAGCGAACCAGGCCGCGCAGATTCTCGGGCCGGCGTTCGGCGGGCTGCTGTATGGCGTTGGCGCGCCCGCCGCGTTCGGCACGAGCGTCGTCGCGTTCGCGATCGCGGCGGTGCTGAGCGGCACGATTCCGCTGCGCAGTGCGCCCCCCGCGCGCGAACCGGTCACGCTGCGTTCGGTGTTTTCCGGTATCGCGTTCATCCGGCGCGAACCGGCGATCCTCGGTGCGCTGTCGCTCGACCTGTTCGCGGTGCTGTTCGGCGGCGCGACCGCGCTGTTGCCGATCTATGCGCGCGACATCCTGCAGGTCGGGCCGTGGGGGCTCGGCGCGTTGCGCGCGGCGCCCGCGGTCGGCGCGCTCGCGGGCACGCTGTGGCTCACGCGTTTTCCGCTGAAGGGGCGGCCGGGCCGCGCGATGTTCGGCGGCGTGATCGCGTTCGGCATCGCAACGATCGTGTTCGGGCTGTCGAGGCATTTCGCGGTGTCGCTCGTCGCGCTGGCGGCGTTGGGGGCGTCGGACGTGGTGAGCGTCGTCGTGCGCCTGTCGCTCGTGCAGCTGCGTACGTCCGACGACATGCTTGGCCGCGTGAGCGCGGTCAACTCGTTGTTCATCGGCACGTCGAATCAGCTCGGCGAATTCGAATCGGGCGTGACGGCGGCGTGGTGGGGCGCGCCGGCCGCGATCGTCGTCGGCGGCGCGGCGACGATCGCCGTCGCGCTGACGTGGATGAAGCTGTTTCCTCAGCTGACCAACATGAAGTCGCTCGAACGCGACGTGTGACGCGCGTCAGGCGTCCTGCGTCACGCGCACGGCCGTGCCGTAGCAGATGACTTCCGTGATGCCCGACCCGATATCGGTCGAGTCGTAGCGCATCGCGACGATCGCGTTCGCACCGAGCTTGCGCGCGTCGGCGAGCATCTTGTCGAACGCTTGCTGCCGCGCTCTCTCGCACAGCGACGTATAGAGCGTGATGTTGCCGCCGAAAATGGTTTGCAGCGAGGCACCGAACGAGCCGACGATCGAGCGCGAACGCACGATGATGCCCTGCGCGACGCCGAGCGAACGGACGGTCGTGTGGCCGGGCAGGTCGAAGGCGGTCGTGACGCGCTCGGGCGAGAGATCGTCGGCGGAGCGGGAGAAGTCGGTCATGGAGGTGCACTGTGTCGCGGAAGTGATCGGACGACGATTCTATCCGGAACGGGAAATTGGACTCGAACGGGCGCACGTGACGCGCGCCCGTTCGGCGAGGCGTTGAGCGACCGCGGCCCCGTCAGTGCTTGACGGTCGCAGTGCCGTCACCGCCGAGATCGACGGCATACGCGAGCGCCAGCTTCCCGAACTTCAGCGCGTGGTTCGCCTGCCGGTCCGAATTCTCCAGCGTGTCGTTCACGGTATGGATATACGGACTGTCGTTCTGGTCGGCCTCGAACGGGAACGACGCCGGATAGCCCTGCGCATTCCACGACGCGTGATCCGAACAGGCATACCCGCACTGCGACGTGCCGATCGCGAGTTCCGGCAGGTAGGTCTTCGCCAGATTCGTCAGATAGGTGTTCTGCGCGGCGTTCGTGTAGTCGGTGATCAGGTAGATGTCTTTCGGATCGCCCTTGTAGTTCGTCATGTCGAGCTGCAGCACGCCGACCACGTTCGCATTCTGCGTGCGGAACTGCTTGGCGATCGCCTTCGATCCGAGCAGACCGGCTTCCTCGGCCGCGTAGCCGACGAACTTGATCGTCCGCTTCGGCCGGTAGCCGTTCGCGAGCAGCACGCGCAGCGCTTCGGTGAGGCTGGCAATGCCGGACGCATCGTCGTCGGCGCCGGGCGAGCGCGTGTTTTCCGTCGTGCGGCCGACCGTCGAATCGAGGTGGCCGCCCAGCACGACCGTGCCCGCGGCGGGATCGCTGCCGCGGATCGTCAGGATGACGGATTTCTGCGGAAAGCCCGTATGCGCGAACTGTTCGACGGCGATGTCGGTGCGCGAGCCGGCCAGTTGCTTCCACTGCAGCGCGAGCCAGTCCGATGCGGCGACGCCGTGCGACGTCGTGTAGTAGCGGTTCGTGAAGCCGGACATCGACGTGATCGTGCCGACGATGTTACTGGCCTGCAGTTGCTGGATCCAGGTCTTGATCTGCGGTGCGTTCGACACCGTGTAAGCCGTCGCGGCCGCCTGTTTCGCGAGCGTCGCGGGTATCGGCTGCAACGCCTGGCGTGCGTCGTCGAACGAGTCGTGCACGATGTAGCCGGGCCCGTGGCCGCGCGCATGGTGTACCGCGTGGGCGAGTTCTCCGAGCCGCGCATCGTCGATCTCGACGACGTGCACGGTTTCGCGGCGCGCGGCGCCGTCGGCCGTCTTGCCGGCGTCGACCGTCGTGCTGTACTGCGCGGTCGCGCTCGCATCGATGCGTTGAAGCTGACGGAAAGCGGTGTCGCCGAGCGTGATCCACACCGGCGTCGCGTGCGCGGCGGCGGTCAGCAGCATGCCGCCCAGCGCGGCGCTCAGGCGGGTCAATGTCAGAGTAGGCATGTTCGATCTCGTGAGGATGGCGATGTCGAGGAAGAGGGCGCGCCGCAGGTCGTGCGACGCCGCCCCGCCTGCTGCGGAATTACGACTTCTGCGGCACGGTCACGCCGTACGTGCAGCTCTTGTTGTACGCGTTGCCGATCGCCGTGAGCTGCGCGCTGCTGTAGCCGAGCGCGGCGGCGGCCGTCAGCACCGCTTGCGCGGCGGCCTTCTGGTTCGTCGAGCTGTTGGTCATCGACAGCCCCTTCAGGAACGCCTTGTCCATCGCCTGTGCGCCGATCGCGTCGCGCGCGACGAGGTTGCACGACGCCCAGTACTGGCCGGCCGTGTGGATCTCCGCGCCGCGTGCCTGCGCGTAGGTGCGACCGACGTTCCAGTTCGTCACGCGGCCGCCCCAGTATTCGTTGTGGCCGTCCCAGTTGTAGACCCAGTGATACTGCGCGTCCGACGGGCTCCATTGGTTGAAGTCGCGGCTGTACGCGGCGGCGAGATAGTCGCCCGTGCCTTCCGACAGGCCTTCCTGCTGCGACAGGCCGCCGTTGGTCACCCAGTCGTGGATGCCGTGGCCGAGCTCGTGGATCACGACGTCCGCATCCTCCGCATCGTCGACACCGCCCTGCCCGAAGGTGAGCCGGCCGCTGCTCGACGAGTACGACGAGTTGTCGTCGCCCGATTCGCCGTGCGGGTCGTACTGCACGCCGCCCGTGTACTGGTACGGCATCGCCTTGATGCCGAGCGTCTGGTTCACGTAACGAAGAAACGTGTCGATGTGGTAATACGTGTTCACCGCCTCGAAGTACAGATTGCCGCGCGTGAACTCGAACGCGGGCGTTGCCTGTGCCGGGCACGCGTTGTCGCGAGGCGCATCGAAATCGACGCACGACGCATACGGGCCCGACAGCACGTAGCGTGAATTCGATTGCGCAAGATCCTTCAGCGTCACGCGTACGCGCGAGGCCGTGAGCTGCGTGGAGTCCGCGTCGTTGTTGTCCTTGTAGCCCGTGCTGCCGTAGCTGCTCTTCGTCGACGAAAGCGGATCGGGCCGGAACACGAAACCGGTGCCGTCGGTCGCATAGAACGCCTTGTCCTCGGCGCGCAGCACTTCGCCGCTGCCCGCGTCGATCAGCAGTTCCCAGTCGCCTTTCGGGCCGTCCTGCGGGCGGCCGCGCACCTTCCATGCGGTATGCGTGCCGGCCTTGTCGACGAACGCGACGAGCTGCGCGTCGAGGTTCGTGAAGCCGCCGACGCCGAGATACGCGCGCGCGCGGTCGAGCGCCTGCTGCTGGTCGACGGCCTGCGCCTTGCGCGCGGTGGCGACCACGCCGTTGATCGTGTTGCTCGCGACGTACAGGATGCGGCCGTCCTTCGCGACCGTCACCGCGATGTCGCTGCCGTACACGGGCAGCCCGGCCGCCTGCTGCTGGAAGCGCACGACGGTGAAATCGGCGTCGTCGCGCTCCGACGTGACCGCGAGGCTCGCGAGCGCGGCCGGATCGAGCCCGAGCTGCGTCGCCTGCGATGCGACGAAATCGCGCGCGGTGGCGGCGGGCGTGGCGGCCGCCTTCTTCGCGCGATACGCGGGGTTGTACAGCGTGACGGCGACGCCGTCCGCGCGGAACTGGCCGGCGGCGGTATCGGCCTTGGCCGCGGCCGGTGCCACGCCGCGCGTCAGGCTTTCGCGCAGGCTCGATGCCTGCGGATTCGCGACCTTGGTATCGGCCGCGCTGCCGCCGACGATGCCGAAACCGAGCGCGAGACCCAGGGCGAGCGGCATTGCTTTGCGTGATGTCTGCATACGTGATCCTCATCTCAACGGTTGGACACACCCGCGCGCTCGTGGCGAGCAGGCACGACACGGCCCGCGCGCCGGCTCGATGGAACCGGTGCGACGAAGCGGTGCAGGGAGATTCGACTGACTGAGGAGAACTAAGCGTCAGGTCGAAAAGAATCGGAGCGGAAAGGCGGCGGGGAAGCGAACGGCAGGCAGGTGCGGCGACGGCGAAGCGAGCATCGTCATGTCATACCCCTCGGATCGGCATTGATGGCGGTTTGGCAGCCCGCGTGGCGCGACGTGCGCAGGCCCGGGCTCTCATCTCCTTAGGGCTGCCTATCTAATTGCGAGGTATGTTACAGAATATTTTCGACGACATTGCAATTTATTTTCGAAGGCCGATTCGGTCCGTCGATCAATCGGCGGCATTGTTCATCGATTGACGCGAAACGCTGCCGAAGCGCGCAATAGCGCGCCGGATTGTACGTAAAAGCGGCTCCGCTCAGCGCGTCGCGCGGCGGTCGCTGCGCGGGCTCACGCCGAAGCGCGCGCGATACGTGCGCGAGAAATGAGACGGCGATTCGAAGCCGCATGCGACGCACACCGACGTGATGCTCATGTCGGTCTGCTGCAGCAGCTCGCGGGCGCGATCGAGGCGCAGGTTCAGGTAGAAGCGTGTCGGCGTGTCGTTCAGCGTCGCGCTGAACAGCCGTTCGAGCTGGCGCCGCGTGATCGACACGTCCTGCGCGAGCGCGTCGGAGCCGAGCGGGCTTTCCATATGCCGCTGCATCGTGTCGATCACCTGGATCAGCTTGCGGTTGTGCACGCCGTAGCGCGCGGCGATCTCGAGCCGCTGGCTGTCCGAGCGTTGCCGGATGCGGCTGACGACGAACTGCTCGGAGATCGCCGCCGCGAGGTCGGCGCCGTGCCGCCTGCCGATCAGGTCGAGCATCATGTCGATCGACGCGGTGCCGCCCGCGCAGGTGATGCGCCGATCGTCGATCTCGAACAGTTCCTGCGTCGCGTTCAGGCCCGGGTAGCGTTCGCGGAACGCGGCGAGCGCTTCCCAGTGCAGCGTGAGCGTTTGCGATGCGTCGAACAGCCCGGCTTCCGCCAGCACGAAGCTGCCGGTGTCGATGCCGCCGAGCGTCGCGCCGCGCCGGTTCTGGCGGCGCAGCCAGTCGCCGAGCGCGCGGTCGTAGCACACGAGCGGATCGAAGCCGGCGACGACGAACACCGTCTCGACCTGCGCGACGTCCGCGTACGCGGCTTCGGCGGCGACCGGGATGCCGTTGCTCGCAGCGACGGGCGCGCCCTCCGCGCTGATCACGTGCCAGCGGTACAGCTCGGTGCGAAAACGGTTCGCGACGCGCAGCGGTTCGACCGCCGACATGAAGCCGAGCGCGGAGAAGCCGGGCAGCAACAGGAAGTGGAAATCCTCGGGCATCGGGGCGTGGGGTGGAATCGGGTGGTCGTCACGGACGGACGCGACGCGGTGCGGCGCGGCGTGCGACCGGACATACGCACGCCGCGCCCGGCTCGCGCAAGCCGAACGTTCAACGCCCGATTATCGCGGTTTTGCGGGGGCTCAGCGCGTTTTTGCGCTGCGCACGGTCCGGCGTGCCGTCGTCGGTGCCCGCGACCACGCCGTCGCGAGCGACATGGCAGGCGACGAACGGTCGCTCTAGTCGCTCCGGCGATTGCCGCCTGCGTTGAACGCCGCCCGAACTTCGTTCACCGTCTGGGCGGGTGCCTGCAGATGCGGAAAATGGCCGAGTCCGGGAAGAATCGAAAGCGCCACGCCGTTACGGTTCGCGTACTCGATGCCCATTTCCTTCTTGATGTAGATATCCTGTTCACCCCACACCACCTTCACGGGGACTTTCAGATCGGCCATGTTGGCTTCGAAATGGTCCTGGTCTCGCGTGAAGCACGCGTAGTAATGGAAGAAGGCGTCTGCCGCCGTGACATCGCCGTCCCAGCCTTTCGCGATATCGTCGCTGAACTCGTCGGGCAATGCATAGCGCTCCGCCGCCGACATGCCGCGAAAGAATGTATTGGCGAGGATTTCGTCACGATTCTTGTTCATCGCTGCACGCACGATGTCCGACGAAGGCTTCGACTTCAGCGCTTGCAGGCTTTCGTACATATATTGCGGGCGATTGAATGGGGCAAAGTCGCCAACGATGACTTTCATTGCGATATTCGGATGCTCCAGTGCCGCGAGCAGCACGGGCAACGCCCCGATATCCGTCGCATAGATCACCAGGGTCGAACGATCGATGCCCGACACGCGGAGATAGTCTTCCAGCACGCGGGCATAATCCTTCGGCGCGTAGGAAAAGCGATCGGCAGGTGGGCGCGACGATTGTCCATAGCCCGGCCAGTCGAACGCATGCACCTCGTACTCGCCGGACAATGACGCCGCAATCGGCTTCCATGCAAGCATCGTTTCCGGGAAGCCGTGCAGGAACAGCACGGTGCCTTTCGGACGCGCGGGGCGGTAGACCATACGACGCAGCGTGATGTCGGCATTGACCTGCAGGTCGCCGACGGTAATCTCCGACACAGGCGCCGACGATGCCGGCACGATCGAGCACGCGGGAATGCCCGCGGCTAATGCGGGGAACAGGGTTGCCTTCGTTACGGGTTCAAGCATGATCTTGCCTCTCGTTCAGGGCGAAAATTGCGCGGGAAAATCGCGCATCGCCGTTTCAGAAATCCATCGCGCGCCGAAAAGCGTGCGCCGTTCTCTTTTCCCGGGCCGATGTGACCGGCGTCGCGCAGCCCGCGAACTTGCTCTTTCATCCGGTCGGGCAGCGTAGCCCGACGCATTTCAGCGTTTCCTGTCACGGGGAAGGCGGATTCAAAAGCTTGGTCAATGGCTTCAACGGGCCTATCGGCAGCAGCGAGAACGTCATCAAGTGCGCCTTGCCCAGCGGGAGTTCTTCCAGCATCCGATGCGCTTGATCCATGTCGGTCACGTTCAGGATGAACACTACGCCGGCGCGGTCCTGCAGTGAATACCACTGGTCGATCTTGCCATCGAGGTACAGCTGCGCCGTTTCGCGCACTTCAGTCGGAAGAATGGTCTGGACGCGCTGCATGTCCGTGCCCGGCGGGAAGGTGCCGACCGCCAGAATCTTCGTGGTGGGCGTGGTCGGCATCGGAGTCGGTTGTGCCATGGAAACTCCAGCAAAAGCGAGCAGCAGGAAAGCTGTCGCCAGGTCAAGCAGGAAGCGTTTCATCATGCGGCCCCGAACATTGCGGCGATACGGAGGCCGCATTCAGCGCGGCGGCTTCCGGCTCCGACAGATAGCACGCACGGAATCGCTCGTCGACGCGCTCCCGCATCAGTTGCGAGAACAGAAGCGCGGCGCCGAGCGGACGGTGATTGATGACCACGGCGTCCGTTTCGCCCCGTTCGTTCATGTGTGCGACGACCACGGTCTCGATCGGCACGCCGTGAATCCGTGATCGATAGGATTCCAGATACAGACCGTCGCCGACCATGCCCTTGTACGCATGCTGCTGGAATTCGTAGAGCGAGACCGCGTGTTTGATCACGCTGAGAATATCGGCGCGTCCCTCGATCGGGCGCTTCAGGACGGTGGCTTCCAGCGTCGCGTTTTCGGCGAGGTTCGCCAGCCATCGCGGCGGACCGTCGGCGGGTTTCATCACGGCGGCCGTGTCGTTGAATTTCATGTCGATCGCTCCTTTCATGAATGACGCGTGGCGCCCGCGTTGGCGGCATCGAGCGCTGCCGCGAGTGCAATGCGCGCTTTTTCCCGGCGTCGTCGCGCAAGGCGTTCGACGCCGGCGCCGCGCTCGGATTCGCCCGCCAGAAGTGCATGGATGTCAGGCAGTGTCCAGATCGCGCCGCGCGTGCCCCATGCGCCGTCCGGTATCTCGGTCGGAAAGACCCACACGCGCGGTGCGACCTCGTCGAAGGGCCGGCCCTCCGCGCGCGCCACCGCTTCCGTCACGTTCTTGACGAGCGACCGACGCGATTCGTCGGTGTATTGCCCTTCGGGCACGGAGGGAATGACCCGGTAGCGTACCGTTTCGGTACGTTCGCCGCCGACGTAGATCGCGGCGGGCCGGTGCAGATGAAATACGGTCACCCGCTGAACCGCCGGGCTGGCGGGATCGTACCCTTCCGTGCGGATGAGGATGTCGGTCAGTTCCCGGACGAGGCGCGCCTCGGCGTCGGGCGTCAACGCGTGTTCAGGCCACAGTGCGTCGATCATCGGCATGGCGAAACTCCTGCTTTCAGTTGATCGGATGGCGCCATGGTCGCGGTTTACGCCTGTGCCGGAAAGTGGCAGTATCGCCACTATGCAGGGAAATTCGGACATCCAATGGCAATCATCCGCATCTGGGTCTATGACGGCATTCTCGCGTCCGGCGTCGCGGGGCCGGTCGATGTTTTCAGTGCCGCCAACCAGTTCCATGCACGCAGGGCTGCGCCGGGCGCGCGATCCGCGCCGTTGTTCACATGGCGTGTGGAGTCCCTCGACGGGCAGCCCGTCACGGCTGCCTCGGGCCAGATCGTTCCGGTCGACGGCAGGATCGATCCGCGCAAACGGGCGGACGCCGTTCTGCTGACCGCTCCTTTTTTTGCGCATATCGAGGAGTTCATCGGCAGCCGCGAACAGTTGAACGAACTGACTTCCGCGCTGCGGCGCCAACGCAAGGCGGGCGCCATGCTGGCGGCATATTGCACGGCTAATTACCTGCTTGCCGAGGCGGGCCTGCTCGATGGCCGTGCCGCAACGACGCACTGGGCGAGGGCGGGGGATTTCGCGCGTCGCTATCCGCGTGTCGAAGTTCGCGCGCACGAACTGCTGCTCGAGCAGGACGGCATCATCTCGAGCGGCTCCGTGACGTCCTATCTGAATCTCGCCGTACGCCTGGTGGAGGCATTTGCCGGCGAAGCGCTTGCCGCGATGACCGCGAAGGCGCTGCTGATCGACATGAACCGGACTTCACAGGCGTCCTTTGCCACGCTCCTCGACGAGCACGGGCATGCCGATACGCTGGTCGCGCGTGCCCAACAGCGGATGGAGGCGACGTTGCAGCAAGGGTTCCGGCTGAGCGATCTGGCGGCATCGCTGGCAGTCAGCGAACGCACGCTCAATCGCCGTTTCAAGGAAGCGGTCGGGTTGGCGCCGTTGACGTATCTGCAGAATCTGCGGGTCGAGGTGGCGAAACGTCCGCTGGAAACGCGGCCGATCGGGCTCGAGGCCGTAAGTCAGCGCGTCGGTTACGGCGACGTCAGCACCTTTCGGCAGCTGTTCAAGCGCAAGACCGGATTGTCGCCAAGCGAATATCAGATGCAGTTTTCGCGTACGGCGGCGAAGCGCAAGGAAGCCGCCCCAGGCAACCGGGGCGGCTGAAGCCTCGCCACGTCACGCGACCGCTCTCATCACTTTCCGGCCGCGCTTCATATTCATTCTGTATCCCGAAGTATTGGCGATGTTCGGGGATGCACGTGCATGCACATACCGGACTTTCGGACGCGAGCGGGATACGTTTCCCCGCCCCCGTGCACCCTGCACCACGCTCAGATCTGCTGCTGGCCGCCATCGACGAACAATTCGATGCCGTTCACGAAGCTCGCGTCGTCCGACGCGAGGAACAGTGCGGCGCCCGCGATCTCTTCCGGCTCGCCCAGACGCCCCATCGGAATCTGCGCGGCCAGGTAATCGGCGAGACCTTGCCGTTGCGCGGCGTCCTGGCCGGCGAGGTCGAGCAGGCCCGGCGTGCGGGTTGCGCCCGGGCTGATCGTGTTCACGCGGATGCGGCGCTCCTTCAGATCGAGAATCCAGCTGCGAGCAAACGCGCGCACCGCTGCCTTCGAAGCCGAATACACGCTGAATGCAGCGGTGCCCGCGCTGCCGGCCGTCGAGCCGGTAAGGATCACCGATGCGCCGTCGGCGAGCAGCGGCAACGCCTTTTGCACCGTGAACAGCACGCCTTTCACGTTGCGATTGAAGGTGTCGTCGAAGTGTTCTTCCGTGATGCTGCCGAACGGCAGCATCGAACCGCCACCGGCGTTCGCGAACAGCACGTCGAGGCGCCCGTGTTCTTCGTTGATTTGCGCATAGAGCGCGTCGAGTTCGTCGAGCTTCGTGGAGTCGACGCGTACGCCCGTCGCGTTGCCGCCGCCTTCGCGGATCGCGTTGACCGCGGCATCGAGTTCGGCCTGGCGGCGGCCGGTCAGGTAGACGTGCGCGCCTTCCGCCGCGAAGCGCTGCGCGGTGGCGAGGCCGATGCCGCTGGTGCCGCCGGTGACGAGTGCGATCTTGTTGTCGAGCTTGCGTGCCATGGTGTTTCTCCTTTCGTTCAGTGAGTGGGTGACTGCGTTTCGGTGTTGCGTGCTGCGATGTAAGGAGAATATCGACGCGCCATTCGTTTCGAAATAGAATTGATAGCAAGTCAACGTTGCATAAATGAAATGATGAGGGGAAATGGCCAGGCTGCCTGACTTCGAAGGGCTCGCGATGTTCGCCAAGGTCGCCGAGGAAGGATCGTTCGCGGCGGCGGCGCGCGCGATGGGCGTATCCGTGGCGACCGTTTCGCGCGGCGTCGCCCGTCTGGAAGACCGTTTGGGCGGACGACTTTTCAACCGGACGTCCCGTCAACTGGCGCTCACCGAGTTCGGCCGGACGATCTGCGAAAAGGCCGGCGAGGTGTATCGCCATGCCGAAGAAGCGGAAAGTGCCGCGCGCGAGATGGCCGTGCAGCCGCGCGGGCTGGTGCGCCTCGCGGTGCCGATGTCGTTCGGGTTGCGCTGGGTCGCGCCGCTGCTGCCCGGTTTCTTTCGTGCCTATCCGGACGTGTCGATCGACCTGCATCTGTCGGATGCGTCGGTCGACCTGATCGCAGACGGTTTCGATGCTGCATTGCGTATCGCCGCGCTGCCGGATTCGTCGCTGGTGGCCCGGCGGTTGTGTGCGGTGACGCAATACGTGGTGGCGTCGCCTGCATACCTGAAGCGCGAAGGACGGCCCGCGCATCCGCGCGAACTGGCGGGGCGGCCATGTCTCTCGTACGCGTATCGGGCGCATAGCGATGTGTGGCGTTTCACGAACGACGCGGGTGACGAGGAGGCGGTCATGCCGAATGGTCCGCTGCGCGTGACGAATGCCGATGCGCTGTTGCCGACGTTGCTCGCCGGTCTCGCGATTGCGGAGCTGCCTGAATTCATCGCCGGCGAATATCTGGCCGATGGCCGCCTCGAAGCGATCCTGACCGACTGGTCGTTGACGCGGGGCGGCCTCTACTTCGTTACGCCGTCCGCGCGCGCACGGCCCGCGAAGGTTGCCGCGCTGTCCGACTACTTCGCCGAACATCTGTCGGATCCGTCCTGGCGATGGCCGAAGTGATCGATTGCCGCAGTGCGCCATACGACACACCAAAATCCCCTGACGTCAGACGGCTTTCGCTAGAATCGATCATCGTTCAGGTACAAGCGCAGAAATGCATCGGTGCGGCGGTATCCACTACGCGAATGCCGCTCGCGCTCATCCCATGGTTCATCCTTTACCGGAGGCGAACGTGCCAGGCTTACTTCCCGATGTCGACCGCGACGGGCTTCTCGAATATTCGGTGGTGTACACCGACCGGTCGATCAATCACATGTCGCAGCGCTTTCAGGGCGTCATGCGCGATATTTCCGCGGCGCTGAAGAAGGTCTACAACGCGAAGGCGGTGGCGATCGTTCCGGGCAGCGGGACGTTCGGCATGGAAGCCGTTGCGCGCCAATTCGCGACGGACAAGAAGTGTCTGGTGATCCGCAACGGCTGGTTCAGCTTCCGCTGGTCGCAGATTTTCGACATGGGCCGCATTCCGTCCGAGTCGATCGTGTTGAAGGCGCGTCCGGTCGAGCCGGGCAGGCAGGCGGCGTTCGCGCCGGCCCCGATCGAGGAGGTCGTCGCCGCGATTCGCGAACACAAGCCGGATCTGGTCTTTGCTCCGCATGTCGAAACCGCCTCCGGGATGATGTTGCCCGACGCGTATCTGCGCGCGGTGGCCGACGCCGTGCACGCGGTCGGCGGCATGTTCGTGCTCGATTGCATTGCGTCCGGGACGATCTGGGTCGACATGGAGGCGAGCGGCGTCGACGTGCTGATCAGCGCGCCGCAGAAGGGCTGGAGCGCATCGCCTGGCTGTGCGCTGGTGATGATGAGTCCGCTTGCGCGCGAGCGAATCGACGCGACGACCAGCACCAGTTTTGCGTGCGATCTGCGCAAGTGGCTGCAGATCATGGAAGCGTACGAGAACGGCGGGTTCGCGTACCACGCGACGATGCCGACGGACAGCCTCGCGACGCTGCGCGACGTCATCAAGGAAACGGAAGCATACGGCTTCGACAAGGTGAGGGCGGAACAGCTCGAGCTCGGCACGCGGATTCGCGCGTTGCTGGCCGAGAAGGGATTCCGGAGCGTGGCGGCGGAAGGCTTCGAGGCGCCGGGCGTCGTCGTGAGCTACACGGACGATGACGACATCCGGTCCGGCAAGAAATTCGTCGACGTCGGCATGCAGATCGCGGCCGGCGTGCCGTTGCAATGCGATGAGCCGGCGGATTTCAAGACGTTCCGGATCGGCTTGTTCGGGCTCGACAAGCTGCATGATGTCGATGCGGCGGTCGGGCGATTTGCTGACGCGTTGGAACGCGTTCTGTAGCGCGCATTTTCGATCGGCCGAGGTCGGAAGCCGCCAAACCCGGCGGCGGCTTCCGACCCAAACAAGCCGGATTTTGGACAGCGACATGACCGAATGCGCTCTGACATTTGCCAGTCAAACCGAATGGGAAAGCTGGTTGGCGCAAAACGGCGGCACTTCGAGCGGAGTATGGCTGCGTCTGGCGAAAAAGGGCGCCACGCACCGAACCGTCACCTACGACCAGGCGTTGGAAGGCGCGCTCTGCCATGGCTGGATCGATGGCCAGAAACGGGCTGAGAGCGAGACGTACTGGTTACAACGCTTCACGCCGCGCTCCGCAAAAAGCATCTGGTCCAAACTCAACAAGGACCGGGCCGAAGCGCTGATCGCCGCAGGCAGAATGCGTGCGTCCGGCATGCGCGAGATCGAGAAGGCGCGGCAGGACGGCCGCTGGAAGGCTGCTTATACGTCGGCCAGCAACTCGACCGTGCCGGACGACCTGCAGGTGGCGTTGGACGCAAATTCGAAAGCCAAGGCGTTCTTTGCAACGCTGAATAGCCGCAACCGCTACGCCATCCTGTTCCGGATACAGAATGCGAAAAAGCCGGAAACACGGGCGCGTAAAATCGCGGAATTCGTCGACATGCTGAACCGCGGTGAAACCTTCCATCCGTAAATCTTGTGCTTCTGATGGAGCTCTGGCGAAACGCGTGCATCGAATCCGTGATGGCCGCTTCGTTCCGGCAGCCGTCATGCGCGGTAATTTCGTCGGCCAGCGCGATGTCCGCGCCGGTTGCGGTGCAGACCACAACCCGCTGACCGACGGGGTCGGCCATAGCCGACCCCGCATCAACCGCTATTACACGGCCGCGTTGCGATTAGCCTCGATCACCGTCAACGCCGTCATGTTCACGATCCGTCGCACGGTCGCACTGGACGTGAGGATGTTCACCGGCCCGTTGACGCCCAGCAGGAACGGCCCGACCGCAACGTTACTGCCGGCCTCGGTCTTGAGCAGGTTATAGGCGATATTCCCCGCATCGACGTTCGGACACACGAGCAGGTTCGCCGCACCCTTCAGCGGCGACATCGGCAGCAGCCGCGCACGCAGCGCCTCGTCGAGCGCGCAGTCGCCGTGCATCTCGCCATCCGCCTCGATATCCGGCGCATGCGCGCGAATGATTTCCAGCGCCCGGCGCATCTTCACGCCCGAAGCCGCGCTCCCCGACCCGAAGTTCGACCGCGACAGCAGGGCAACCTTCGGCGAGAGATTCAGCCACTCCATCTGCCGCGCGGCCGCGATCGTGAATTCCGCGATCTGCTCCGCATCCGGGTTGTCGTTGACGTGCGTATCGACCAGCGCGACCGTCCGCTGATTCAGCAGCAGGATGTTCATCGCGGCGTAGGTCGACGCATCGGGCTTCCTGCCGATCACTTCGTCCACGAATCGCAGGTGATTGTGGTACTCGCCGACCGTCCCGCAGATCATCCCGTCCGCATCGCCGAGCCGCACCATCATCGCGCCGATCAGCGTCAGGCGGCGCCGCATTTCGACGCGCGCCATTTCCTTCGAGATGCCGTCGCGGCAGCGCAATTCCCAATACGTCGTCCAGTATTGCGGGAAACGCTCGTCATATTCCGGATTGGTCACTTCGACATCCTGACCGAGACGCAGGCGCAGGCCGAACCGCTCGATACGCGCGAGCAGCACTTCCGGACGCCCAACCAGGATCGGACGCGCGAGCTTCTCGTCGACGATGACCTGCACCGCGCGCAGCACGCGCTCGTCCTCGCCCTCGGTGAACACGATGCGTGCCTTGCCGCCATCACGCACGAGCTGACGCGCGGTCGCGAACAGCGGCTTCATGAACGCGCCCGAGTGGTAGACGAACTGCTGCAGCTGCTCGACATACGCGTCGAGATCCGCGAGCGGGCGCGTCGCCACGCCGCCCTCGATCGCGGCCTTGGCCACGGCCGGCGCGATGCGAACGATCAGGCGCGGATCGAACGGCTTCGGAATCAGGTATTGCGGACCGAAGGACACTTCATCGCCGCCATAGGCCGCCGCGACGATGTCGTTCTGCTCTTCCTGCGCGAGGCCGGCAATCGCGTGAACCGCGGCGATTTCCATTTCGCGGGTGATCGTCGTTGCGCCCACATCCAGCGCGCCGCGGAAAATGTACGGGAAGCAGAGAACGTTGTTGACCTGGTTCGGGAAATCCGAGCGGCCCGTCGCGATCACGACGTCGTCGCGCGTCGCATGCGCGAGTTCCGGGAAGATTTCCGGCGTCGGATTGGCGAGCGCGAGAATCAGCGGGCGCGCGGCCATCGCCTTCAGCATTTCCGGTTTCAGAATGCCGCCGACCGACAGCCCGAGGAACACGTCGGCGTCGCCGATCACTTCGGACAGCGTGCGCGCGTCGGTTTCCTGCGCGAAGCGTTCCTTGGCGGGATCCATCAGCGCGGTGCGGCCGCGGTAGACGACGCCTTCGATATCCGTCGCCCAGATGTTCGCGACCGGCAGCCCGAGGTCGACGAGCAGGTCCAGGCAAGCCAGCGCTGCGGCACCGGCGCCCGAGGTCACGACCTTCACCTCGGAAATCGACTTCCCGACCACCTTCAGCCCGTTGATGAATGCGGCGGCCACGGTAATGGCGGTGCCGTGCTGGTCGTCGTGGAAGACTGGAATCTTCATGCGCTCGCGCAGCTTGCGCTCGACGGTGAAGCACTCGGGCGCCTTGATGTCCTCGAGGTTGATCCCGCCGAAGGTGGGCTCGAGGCCGGCGATGATGTCGACGAGCTTGTCCGGATCGGTCTCGTTGATCTCGATGTCGAACACGTCGATCCCCGCGAACTTCTTGAACAGCACGGCCTTGCCTTCCATGACCGGCTTCGACGCGAGCGCGCCGATGTTGCCCAGACCCAGCACGGCGGTGCCGTTGGTGATGACGCCCACCAGATTCCCGCGGCTCGTGAAGCGATGCGCGTTCAGCGGCTCGGCGGCGATCGATTCGCACACGCTGGCGACGCCCGGCGTGTAGGCGAGCGCGAGATCGCGCTGCGTCACGAGCGGCTTGCTGGCGACGACGGAGATTTTCCCCGGGGTCGGAAACTCGTGATAGTCGTACGCGGCCTGCTGCTGAGTCTCTGTCTGTTTCATGTTTTTGGGTCCGGGCGTGCGCGCCAGGCCAGTCCCGACGCGATCCATGAGGTGATTCTAGGGATCGGCCATAAGGAGATGATTCTGTTTTAATATCGGTCCATCACTTTTTCATGATGGTATGGCGGTTCGGCAATGACATTCGACGCGAACGACGTGGTCCGGCGGCTCGGTGCGCGCCTGAAGATGCGGCACCTGATGCTGTTGCTGCAGATCCAGCAGCACGGGTCGCTGACGCGCGTCGCGGAGCACATGGCCAGCAGCCAGCCTGCCGTGACGAACGCGCTGTCCGAGCTGGAAAGCATGTTCGGCACGCCGCTGTTCGAGCGCTCGTCGCGCGGGATGCGGCCGACCGCGCTCGGCTCGGTGGTGCTCGAGCGCGCCCGGGCGATGCTGAAGGACCTCGACCATCTCGCCCGCGAGATGGAGGCGGTCGCCGCCGGCCACGCGGCCCACCTGCATATCGGCGTGATTCCGTTTATTTCGGGCCAGATGCTGTCGGCGGCGCTCAAGCGGCTGCAATCCCGGATGGAGCGCCGCCTGACCGTGACGATCCACGAAGGCACCAGCGACCAGTTGCTGCTCCAGCTCAAGGACCACAGCGTCGATCTCGTGATCGGGCGGGCGTCGTCGGCGGTCGATCTGGGGCAGGTTTCCTTCGAAGTTCTGTACCAGCAGCAGCCGCGGATGATCGCGAGCCGGCGCCTCGCCGCGAAACTGGCTCGCATGAAGCTCGACTGGGAGAAGCTGCGCGAACTGGACTGGATTCTCGGCGCGCCGCATACGCCGATGCGGGAGCAGGTGACGGACCTGTTCCTGTCGGCCGGCATCGCGCCGCCCGTGCCGATCGTCGAAAGCTACTCGTCGAAGCTGATCGGCGAAATGATCGCGTCGAGCGACGACGCCGTATCGATCGTGCCGGCCGATATCGCCGAAGAAATGGTGCGCATCGCCGGCGTGGCGATCGTGCCTTACTCGCTGGTCTGGACGCTGCCGCCCATCGCGCTGTTTACGCGCGCCGCCGAATCGCATGCGCCGACGCGGGATCTGCTGGTCCAGGCGTTGCGCGAGATCTGCAGGGAAACCTACGTCGAGGTACCGCGATAACGTGTCGGGCGCCGGCCCGCACCGGCCCGGCCGGAATCGACATCACGCGCGTTCCGGCGCCACCGCCGAAGCACGCTCCGTCGGCATCCATCACGCCGCATCCGGGCAACCCCCGCTTCGCCGAAATTCGCCTCAAACCCCCGCCGCACAAGCCATTGCTCGCGCATAGTGGTTTCCACTCATAGTCGCAAATAGTCAAGAAAAGGTCGCCGCCGGTCGTCTTTCGACCAATATGGCTCGTTACTTTTACTCCCACGATGCAGGCCGGGACGCACTCCGCGAACCCGTCGGACATCGGTCCAATCGGGAGAGAAACCATGAAGTCGACAAAGATCGCCGCGTTCGTCGCGGCCGTGCTGGCGACCGGCGCATTCGCGACCGCGGCGCACGCCGAAACGGAAGCAGCGACCTGCCGCAACGTACGCTTCGCGGACATCGGCTGGACCGACATCACGTCCACCACGGCGCTCGCGTCGACGGTGTTCGAAGGGCTCGGCTACAAGCCGACGACGACGATCGCATCGGTGCCGATCTCGTTCGCCGGCCTGAAGAGCAAGCAGCTCGACATCTCGCTCGGCTACTGGTGGCCGGTGCAGCAAAAGCAGCTCCAGCCGTTCCTCGACAGCAAGTCGATCAACGTGGTCGAGACGCCGAATTTGTCGGGCGCGAAGGCGACGCTCGCGGTGCCGAGCTATGAATACCAGGCCGGCCTGAAGACCTTCGATGACATCGCGAAACACCGCGCGGAACTCGACGGCAAGATCTACGGGATCGAGCCGGGCAGCAGCGCGAACGCGACGATCCAGAAGATGATCGACACGAACCAGTACGGCCTGGGCGGCTTCAAGCTGGTCGAATCGAGCGAGGCCGGGATGCTCGTGACGGTCGAGCGCGCGATCCGCGAGAAGAAGTGGGTCGTGTTCCTCGGCTGGGAACCGCATCCGATGAACATCCAGATCAGCATGAACTACCTGTCCGGCGGCGATGCGAGTTTCGGCCCGAACTACGGCGAAGCCCGCGTGTACACGCTGACGGCGCCCGACTTCATCTCGCGCTGCCCGAACGCGGGCAAGCTCGTCGAGAACCTGCGCTTCACGACGCAGCTCGAGAACCAGCTGATGCAGTCGGTGATGAACAAGACGAAGCCGGCCGACGCCGCGAAGGCATACCTGAAGAAGAATCCGCAGGTGCTCGATGCCTGGCTCGCCGGCGTCAAGACGTTCGACGGCAAGGACGGCCTGCCTGCCGTGAAGGCGTATCTCGGCCTGTAACGGCCCGCGCGCGCCGCAAGCGGACGGCGCGCAGCGACAAATAATCTGCAGTACGACGGAAAACGAGCGACACGAACAGCATCAAGCGAGGGCATTCAGCATGAACCACGAAGTCATCATCACCTGCGCGGTCACCGGCGCGGGCGACACGGTCGGCAAGCATCCGGCGATTCCGGTCACGCCGAAGGAAATCGCGGCCGCCGCGATCGAAGCGGCGAAGGCCGGCGCGACGGTTGCGCACTGCCACGTGCGCGACCCGCAGACGGGCCGCGGCAGCCGCGACCCGAACCTGTACCGCGAAGTGGTCGACCGGATCCGCTCGGCGGACGTCGACGTCATCATCAACCTGACGGCCGGCATGGGCGGCGATCTGGAGATCGGCCCGGGCGAGGACCCGATGCGCTTCGGCAAGGGCACCGATCTCGTCGGCGGCCTCACGCGCCTCGCGCACGTCGAGGAACTGCTGCCGGAAATCTGCACGCTCGACTGCGGCACGCTGAATTTCGGCGACGGCGACTACATCTACGTATCGACGCCCGCGCAACTGCGCGCCGGCGCGAAACGCATCCAGGAACTCGGCGTGAAGCCGGAACTGGAAATCTTCGATACGGGCCATCTGTGGTTCGCGAAGCAGTTGCTGAAGGAAGGGCTGCTCGACGATCCGCCGCTGTTCCAGCTGTGCCTGGGCATTCCGTGGGGCGCGCCGGCCGACACCGGCACGATGAAGGCGATGGTCGACAACCTGCCGCCGGGCGCGCACTGGGCCGGCTTCGGGATCGGCCGCATGCAGATGCCGATGGTCGCGCAGGCGATGCTGCTCGGCGGTCACGTGCGCGTCGGCCTCGAAGACAACATCTGGCTCGATCGCGGCGTGCACGCGACCAACGGCACGCTCGTCGAGCGTGCGCGGGAAATCGTCGAACGCCTCGGCGGCCGCGTGCTGACGCCGGCCGAAGGGCGTCGCAAGCTCGGCCTGCCGGCGCGCGGCGAGCGTCCGCTCGAACGCCGCGCGGTGACCGAATTCGCGTGAGTTTGCAAGGCTGATTCCGATTCAATGCGGCGGCGCGCACGGGCGCGGTCGCCGTCCGATTTCCCCCGATTTGAAGGATGCGTGACATGGCAGTGAAGACCGACATCAAGACGTTCGCCGCGATCGGCACCGGCGTGATCGGCAGCGGATGGATTTGCCGTGCGCTCGCGCACGGTCTCGACGTGGTCGTGTGGGACCCCGCGCCGGGCGCCGAGGAGCGGTTGCGCGCGAACGTCGCGAATGCGTGGCCCGCGCTCGAACGCGTCGGCCTCGCGCCGGGCGCCGATCCCGCGCGGCTGCGCTTCGAGTCGACGATCGAGGCCTGCGTCGCCGACGCGGACTTCATCCAGGAAAGCGCGCCCGAGCGCGAGACGCTGAAGCTCGAACTGCACGAACAGATCAGCCGCGCGGCGAAGCCCGACGCGATCATCGCGTCGTCGACGTCGGGGCTGCTGCCGACCGACTTCTACGCGCGTGCGACGCACCCGGAGCGCTGCGTGGTCGGCCATCCGTTCAATCCGGTCTACCTGCTGCCGCTCGTCGAGGTGCTCGGCGGCGCGCGCACGTCGCCGGAAGCGGTCGAGGCCGCGATGGCGATCTATCGCAAGCTTGGCATGCGGCCGCTGCACGTGCGCAAGGAGGTGCCGGGCTTCATCGCGGACCGGCTGCTCGAAGCGCTGTGGCGCGAGGCGTTGCATCTCGTCAACGAAGGCGTCGCGACGACCGGCGAGATCGACGATGCGATCCGCTTCGGCGCGGGCATCCGCTGGTCGTTCATGGGCACGTTCCTGACCTACACGCTGGCCGGCGGCGATGCCGGCATGCGACACTTCATGCAGCAGTTTGGCCCCGCGCTCGAACTGCCATGGACGAAGCTGGTCGCGCCGAAACTGACCGACGAACTGATCGACAGCGTCGTCGAAGGCACGCGCGAGCAGCAGGGCACGCGCAGCATCAAGGAACTCGAACGCTATCGCGACGAGTGCATCACCGAGGTGCTGAAGGCGATCGCCGCGGTGAAGGCGCGGCACGGGATGCGATTCGAGGACTGAACGAACATGACCGGCGATACCCCGCTGACGATTTACCACGACGTCGTGCGGCCCGAGTGGGTCGACTACAACGGCCATTTGCGCGACGCGTTCTATCTGCTGATCTTCAGCTTCGCGACCGATGCGCTGCTCGACCGCATCGGTCTCGACGACGCCGCGCGTCGCGAGCGGTGCCGCTCGGTCTATACGCTCGAAGCGCACGTGAACTATCTGCAGGAGATCAAGGAAGGCACGCGCGTGCGCGTCGATGCGCGGGTGTTCGCGCATGACGCGAAGCGGCTGCACCTGTATCTCGAGCTGTTCGCGGACGGCCATGACGGCGCGGTGTCGGCGAGCGAGCAGATGCTGCTGCACGTCGATACGCGCGACGGCGCGAAATCGGCGCCGTTCGACGACGACGTCGCCGCGCGCGTGGCCGAACTGCATGCGTTGCAGCGCGATTGCGCGGCGCCCGCGTATGCGGGGCGCGTGATCGGACTGCCGCCGCGTCGCTAGCGTCGACGTTCAACGTTCAAGTTTCAACGTTCAATTTTCGACCGCGGAGCGCACACAATGCTCGAACCGGAAATCGCGGCGTTCGTTGCAGCCGTCGACGCGTGGTATCCGGCCGACGCGGCGGCGCGCTCGCCCGTCGAGCAACGCCGCGTCTACGACCGCTTCGCGGCCGCATGGACGCCCGCCGAACTGCCGCCCGGCATCGTGCAGCAGGACGCCGCGTGGCACGCGCCGGACGGACGCGCCATCGCACTCCGGCGCTACGCGCCTGCGCACGGCGAGCCGCGCGGTACCGTGCTGTTCTTTCATGGCGGCGGCTTCGTCGTCGGCTCGCTCGACAGTCACGCGTTGATCACCGCGCAACTAGCGGCCGACACGGGGCTGGCCGTGATCGCGGTCGACTACCGGCTCGCGCCCGAGCATCGTGCGCCGGCCGCGCTCGAGGATTGCCTGGCCGTCACGCGCGCCGCGCGCGACGCAACCCGCTGGCCGTTCGGCTCGTACGCACGACCGCTGACGCTCGCGGGCGACAGTGCGGGCGGCAATCTCGCGGCGGCCGTCGCGACCGCGCTGCGCGACGCGGGCGAAGGCGGCATCGACGGGATCGCACTCGTGTATCCGATGCTCGGCATCGAACCGCAAGCGCCGGCGCGCGAGACGGAAGCACACGCGCCGATGCTGACGCTCGACGACGTTCATCGCTATCGCGCGCTGTACTGGGGCGATGCGGATGAAACCGCGCTGAACGACGATCCGCTGCTGCGCGCATCGGCGCCGCTCGCGGCGTCGCGCTTCGACGGGCTGCCGCCCGTGCTCGCGATCGGCGCGGAACACGATCCGCTGCGCGACGATGCGCGCGTCTACGTCGAACGGATCCTTGCGGCCGGCGGCGCCGCGCGTTACTGGAGGGGAGAGGGGCTGGTGCACGGCTGCTGGCGCGCGCTCGGAACGAGCCCGCAGGCGGCGCGGATGCACCGGATGATCGGCGGGTTTCTGCTCGCACCACACGCGTAGCGGGCGTTTCCGGGAGGCAACGATGCAGGCAGCGCAACACCGTATCGAGGACTGGCGGACCTTTTCCGCCGACGCGGCCATTGCGGCGGCGACGATCGGCGATGGAACGGTGGACGTCGAGTGGAGCGACACGCGACGATCGCCGTTTCACTTCGACTGGCTGCGCGACAACTGCGCGTGTTCGGCGTGCGTGCACGCGCTCACGCGCGAACAGGTGTTCGAGATCGCCGACGCGCGCGAGGATCTGTCGGCGCTCGCCGTGCATGTCGAAACCGACGGCGCGCTGCACGTCGAGTGGAACGACGGGCATCGCAGCACCTGGTCGCCGGGATGGTTGCGCGCGCATGCATACGACGATGCGTCGCGCGCGGAACGCCAGGCCGCGCACGGGCGGCACGTATGGGCCGGCGACGATGCGACGGCGATCGGCGTGTTCGCGTGGCGTGACGTGATGGAGGACGACGGCGCGTTGCGCGCGTGGCTCGCCGCGTTGCAGCGCACGGGGTTGACGCTCGTCGAGGGCGTGCCGGCCGAACGCGGCCGGGTCGACCAGATCGCGCGTCGTGTCGGCCTGATCCGCGAAAGCAATTTTGGCGTGCTGTTCGATGTCGAATCGAAGCCGCGACCGGACAGCAATGCCTATACGTCGCTCAACCTGCCGCCGCACACCGACCTGCCGACGCGTGAATTGCAGCCGGGCGTGCAGTTCCTGCATTGCCTCGCGAACGACGCAACGGGCGGAGACAGCATCTTCCTCGACGGCTTTGCGCTCGCGCAAGCGCTGCGGCGCGACTATCCCGTCGATTTCGAATACCTTGCCTCGACGCCGTTCGAGTTCTGGAACAAGAGTGCGAACAGCGACTACCGCTGCTCGGCGCCGGTGATCGGCCTCGATGCACACGGCAACGTGACGGAAGTGCGCGTCGCGAACTTCCTGCGCGGGCCGCTCGATGCGCCGGCCGGATCGGTCGCGTCCGTCTATCGCGCATACCGGCGGTTTCTCGCGCTCGCGCGCGAGCCGCGTTTCCGGGTGCAGCGCCGATTGCGGGCGGGCGACATGTGGGCGTTCGACAACCGGCGCGTGCTGCATGCGCGCACCGAGTTCGATCCGTCGACGGGCCGCCGGCATCTGCAGGGCTGCTACGTCGATCGCGACGAACTGCTGTCGCGCTGGCGTGTGCTGTCGCGTGCGGCCCCTGCCGCCGCCGCGGGGCGTTGACCGACGCATACCGCAACGCCACGCATACCTCGCCGCGAAAAAGCGCCCGGACGCAGCGCGCCCGGGCGAAGCCACCCGCTGCCGGGCGGCAGAGGTATGTGTTTCACAAAACAAGACGAGCCCGCATCAGGGGCTCGTCCGGGTACGGCTTCGTCGCGCGATGCGCGATGCGCCCGCCAGGGGCGCGTCGGCTTACTGGCCGAAGAAGATCGAGTCGCGCGCGTTCGACGACGCTGCGGCGACCGGGGCGCCCGAGTGGACGACCGGAACCGGTTGCGCGCCGTAGCCGCTGGCGTCGGCACCATGAACACGCGCTTCCGCCGACTGGATGTCGTTCGGGTAGTACGGGCTCGACACGCCCGGCTTGTAGCCGGCTTGTTCGAGCTGGACCAGTTCGTTGCGGACTTGCGCGCGGGTCACGGTGCTTTGTGCGAAAGCGCCGAACGAAGCGGACAGGGCGACAGCGGCAACGACTGCGGAAACGAGCGATTTCATGATGACCTCCGGTGTTTTATTGGGTTCGCTTTCGACACCATGTCTGCAGCGATTGACTAAATCTTAGTCACCGGGTCGTGCAGGGTAAACGCTGATTTTGACGATAGATTGTTTCCGGACTGGTAACAGTCAGCCGTTCAATCATGCTTTCATCAAGCTTTCATTTCTGCGAGTGTAATAAGCATGGCAAATGTTGAGGAGAACTGCGCGTGATTCAACGCACCTCGGTCGCCGTGTCGAACGGCGTGGCGGGCGGGCGACCCGCGGCCATGCCCGAGCTCAGGAAATGCACGCCCGTCGCGGCTTCGGAGGCCTCCCACAGCAGCGCGGCGGTCGCCACATCGCGCGCCGCGCGCGGCACGCTCGCCGGCGCCGGCAGGCCGCGCGACTCGAACCAGCCGGACGGTCCGATGTACGAGCCGCCGGTGAGGTCGGGCGACGTCGCCGCGTGAATCGCGGGAAGTGCGCCCTGGTCGGCCGGTTGCGCGAGATAACGGTTCGCCGCGCGCATCAACGCGGCGCGCGTGGGCGAACTGTCCATCGCAGGGCCCGCGAACTGCAGATTGGTCGCCGCATAGCCGGGATGCGCGGCGACGCTGATGCCCGCGAACGCCGCGCGCTGGAAGCGGCGCTGCAGTTCGATCGCGAACACGAGGTTCGCGAGCTTGCTGTCGCAGTAGGCGAGATAACGGTTGTAACCGCGCTCGGCCCGCAGGTCGTCGACGCGGATCCGGCCGCCGCGGTTGAAGCCGCTCGACATCGTCACGACCCGCGCGCGCCGCGCGGCGCGCAGCGCGGGCAGCAGATGCCCGGTCAACGCGAAATGGCCGAGGTGATTGGTGCCGAACTGCATCTCGAAGCCGTCTTGCGTGTGTCGCAGCGGCAGGAACATCACGCCGGCGTTGTTGCAGAGGATGTCGACGCGGCCGTGGCGGTCGGAGACGTCGGCGGCGAAGCGCTGGATCGACGCGAGATCGGCGAGGTCGAGCGGATCGACTTCGACCCGGGCGGCGGGATGGAATCGGCGGATCGCATCGGCGGCCTGCGCGCCGCGCGTGGCATCGCGGCAGCCCATCACGACCGTCGCGCCCTTGGCGGCCAGCGTTTCCGCGATCTGCCAGCCGAGCCCGCTGTTGGCGCCGGTCACGACCGCGACTTTGCCGCCTTGCGCCGGGACGTGGCGCGCGCTCCATGCATGCATGTCTGCCTCCATCGGCGTGGCCGGTGCGCCACGACGTGTAATCGTTACATTGAATGCTGTAACGATAGTCCGCGCGGGCGGGGCAGACAAGCGGAGGAACTAGACCGGCGGTTCTAGGCCGGCTTGCGCGTCGCGCGTTACCGGCTGCCGGCCAGGGCGAGCACTTCGGCGGCGGAGATCATCGCGGCCGCGTTTGCCGGTGCCGGGCGCTCGGCCGGGCGGAAGACTTCGTCGCCGCGCTGGATGACCTGGCGCGACAGCGCGCAGGTGCCGGTGCGCTGCGCGAAGCGGCGGCGCCAGCGCTGTTCGCCGTAGTGACAGCGGCCGGGTTCGACCCAGCGGACGACGAGCAGCGTATCGGAGCGTTCCAGAATTTCGACGTGGACGTCGGCGGGATCGAGCACAGGCAGGGATTTGGAGGCCTTCATTTGCCGTTTCCTAAAGCTCGTGCGGTTTCGGCCGTGGCAGTGGATGTCACTACCCAACGGCGATTCCGTAGCGGTTTCCATGAGTGGTGCGCTAAATGTAAGCGTCTGTGACCGGAAAAAACATCCTGTCTGGCTCAAATTACCTTTTGCCGATTTAGAAACAATCGACGCGCATTTTCTTGAAAAACCAACGACAAAAGCGCCCCGGACGCGAACGCCCGGGGCGGAAAATCGGCCCGCGCCACCGTGTCTGCTCGCTCAGTCACGTGGACACCGCGGGGGACGGAGGTGCCCGTCAGGGATCTGCGACGGGCGGGGTGCGGTGGTCCGGGCAGCGCGGTCCGGCAACGCCATGATCGCGCGCGTCCCCCGTTGACACCCTGACGGGAACATGACGTTTTTGTCAGTTTCGCCGCGACGGAGGCGCGACACAGGCACCCGAGGCCGGCGCAAACCCACGCCGGCATTGGCTTTGCGGGGCAAGTGATTGCGCTCCGGAATCGGAAAAAGACGGTAACCGAAGTACCTCGCACCGCCCGCCGGCCCGATTTTGCCGTTCGGGAAAATACTGAATCACGCGATCGTGACAAATCCGGAATCTGTTCCTATGATTGGTTGGACCTTTAGTCCTTTGTGCCAATTGGTCGGCTCGGCCGGCTTCTACAGGAGTGGTGCTCATGAGATTGCAGGGCAAGCGCGCGCTGGTGACGGCGGCCGGGCAGGGTATCGGCCGCGCGACCGCGCTGCGGTTCGCAAGCGAGGGCGCCGACGTGCTGGCGACCGACATCAACGAAGCCGCGCTCGCGCAACTCGCGGCCGACGCCGAACGCGCGGGCGGCAGGCTGGCCACGCGGCGGCTCGACGTGACCGATGCGGGCGACGTGTCGGCACTCGCCGCGCAGGAGCGTGCGTTCGAGGTGCTGTTCAACTGCGCGGGGTTCGTGCACCACGGCTCGATCCTCGATTGCGACGATGCCGCGTGGGCGTTCTCGCTGAACCTCAACGTCACGTCGATGTACCGGCTGATCCGCGCGCTGCTGCCGGCGATGCTGGTAGCGGGCGGCGCGTCGATCATCAACATGGCGTCGGCTGCGTCGAGCGTGAAGGGCGTGCCGAACCGCTTCGTCTACGGCACCACCAAGGCGGCCGTGATCGGCCTGACCAAGTCCGTGGCCGCCGATTTCGTCGAGCAGCGCATCCGCTGCAACGCGATCTGCCCGGGCACGATCGAGTCGCCGTCGCTGGAACAGCGGATCGCCGAGCAGGCGCGCACGCGTCAGGTGTCGACCGACACCGTGCGCGAGGCGTTCGTCGCGCGCCAGCCGATGGGCCGCATCGGCACCGCGGACGAAGTGGCCGCGCTCGCGTTGTATCTCGCGTCGGACGAAGCGTCGTTCACGACCGGCGCGATTCACCTGATCGACGGCGGCTGGTCGAACTGACCGCGTCTGGCCGACCGCGTCTGGCCGACCGCGTCTGGCCGACCGCGTCTAGCCGACCGCGTCTAGCTGACCGCGTCTAGCGAACCGCGCCGTTCCATTCACTTTCCGTTTCCTCACACAACATGAAACTGCTGAGATTTGGCGACAAACACCACGAAAAGCCCGGCCTGCTCGATGCGCAGGGAAAGATCCGCGACCTGTCGGGCGTGATCGACGACATCGCCGGCGATGCGCTCACACCCGCGTCGCTCGCGCGGCTGCGTGACATCGACCCGTCGTCGCTGCCGCTCGTCGAAGGCACGCCGCGACTCGGCGCGTGCGTCGGCCGCGTCGGCAAGTTCATCTGCATCGGGCTCAACTATTCCGACCACGCGGCCGAATCGGGCATGGAAGTCCCGAAGGAGCCGGTCGTGTTCGGCAAATGGACGAGCGCGATCTCGGGCCCGAACGACGACGTCGAGATTCCGCGCGGCTCGGAGAAGACCGACTGGGAAGTCGAGCTCGGCGTGGTGATCGGCCAGGGCGGCCGCTACATCGACGAGGCCGACGCGCTGTCGCACGTCGCCGGCTACTGCGTGGTGAACGACGTGTCGGAGCGCGAATACCAGCTCGAGCGCGGCGGCACGTGGGACAAGGGCAAGGGCAACGACACGTTCGGCCCGCTTGGGCCCTGGCTCGTGACGGCCGACGAAGTGCCCGATCCGCACGCGCTGCGGCTGTGGCTCGAGGTGGACGGCCACCGCTACCAGAACGGCACGACCGCGACGATGGTGTTCCGCGTGCCGCATCTGATCAGCTATCTGAGCCGCTTCATGAGCCTGCAGCCGGGCGACGTGATCTCGACCGGCACGCCGCCGGGCGTCGGCCTCGGGCAGAAGCCGCCGGTCTATCTGCGCGCCGGGCAGGTGATCACGCTCGGCATCGACGGGCTCGGCGAGCAGCGCCAGCGCACCGTGCAGGCCTGATTTCCTTTTACGGACCGTTCGTCATGCCTATCATTCGATCGATGCGCGTCCTCGACGTGCGCTTCCCGACCTCGCAGCAGCTCGACGGCTCCGATGCGATGAACCCGGACCCCGACTATTCGGCCGCGTACGTCGTGCTGGAAACCGACCACGACGGGCTCGAAGGCCACGGGCTCACGTTCACCATCGGGCGCGGCAACGAAATCTGCTGCGCGGCGATCGACGCGATGCGTCACCTCGTCGTCGGCCTCGACCTCGACTGGATCCGCGAGGACATGGGCCGCTTCTGGCGGCACGTGACGTCGGACAGCCAGTTGCGCTGGATCGGCCCCGACAAGGGCGCGATCCATCTGGCGACGGGCGCCGTCGTCAACGCGGTGTGGGACCTGTGGGCGAAGGCGGTCGGCAAGCCGCTCTGGCGGCTCGTCGCGGACATGAGCCCCGAGGAAATCGTGCGTGCGATCGATTTCCGCTACCTGACCGACTGCCTGACGCAGGACGAGGCGCTCGATCTGCTGCGTCGGCAGGCGCCGGGCAAGGCCGCGCGGATCGCGACGCTCGAGCGCGAAGGCTACCCGTGCTACACGACGTCGGCGGGCTGGCTCGGCTACAGCGACGACAAGCTGCGCCGGTTGTGCCGCGAGGCGGTTGACGCCGGTTTCGACTACGTGAAGCTGAAGGTGGGCGCGAACCTGGAGGACGACATCCGTCGCGTGACGATCGCGCGCGAGGTGATCGGTCCGGACCGCAAGCTGATGATCGACGCGAACCAGGTGTGGGAAGTCGATGAGGCGATCGACTGGGTGCGCGAGCTGGCCTTCGCGAAACCATGGTTCATCGAGGAGCCGACGAGCCCCGACGACGTCGAAGGACATCGCAAGATCCGCGAGGCGATCGCGCCGGTGCAGGTCGCGACCGGCGAGATGTGCCAGAACCGCGTGCTGTTCAAGCAGTTCATCGCGCGCGGCGCGATCGACGTCGTGCAGATCGACGCATGCCGGCTCGGCGGCGTGAACGAGATTCTCGCGGTGATGCTGCTGGCCGCGAAGTACGGGCTGGCGGTGTGTCCGCATGCGGGCGGCGTCGGGCTGTGCGAATACGTGCAGCATCTGTCGATGATCGACTACGTGTGCATTTCCGGCACGAAGGAAGGGCGCGTGACCGAGTACGTCGATCACCTGCACGAGCATTTCGTCGAACCGTGCGTCGTGCGCGGCGCGGCGTATATGCCGCCGACGGCGCCCGGCTTTTCGATCGAGATGAAGCCCGAATCGCTGGAACGGTATCGATTCCGCGGCTGAAGCACGTGGCACGCGGCATGCGGCACGAGAACGCACGATGCACCGCGCGCGGCCCGCGCGGCGACAACATGAACGACGGAGACGCGAAGTGGATTTGAATCTGCAAGACAAGATCGTGATCGTGACGGGCGGCGCGTCGGGCATCGGCGCCGCGATCTCGATGCGGCTGGCCGGCGAAGGCGCGATTCCGGTGGTATTCGCGCGCCACACGCCGGACGACGGCTTCTGGCGCGAACTCACGCGCAAGCAGCCGCGCGCCGCGTGCATGTCCGTCGAACTTCAGGACGACGCGCAGTGCCGCGATGCGGTTGCGCAAACCATCGCGCGCTTCGGCCGCATCGACGGCCTCGTCAACAACGCGGGCATCAACGACAGCGTTGGGCTCGATGCCGGGCGCGACGCGTTCGTCGCATCGCTCGAACGCAACCTGGTCCACTACTACGTGATGGCGCATTACTGCGTGCCGCATCTGAAGGCGACGCGCGGCGCGATCGTCAACATCTCGTCGAAGACGGCCGTCACCGGGCAGGGCAACACGAGCGGCTATTGCGCATCGAAGGGCGCGCAACTCGCGCTGACGCGCGAATGGGCCGTCGCATTGCGCGACGACGGCGTGCGCGTGAACGCCGTGATTCCGGCCGAGGTGATGACGCCGCTCTACCAGACCTGGATCGCCGGTTTCGACGATCCCGAAGCGAAGCTCGCGGAAATCGCCGGCAAGGTGCCGCTCGGCAAGCGCTTCACGACCGCCGACGAGATCGCCGACACGGCCGTGTTCCTGCTGTCGGACCGCGCGTCGCACACGACGGGCCAGTGGCTGTTCGTCGACGGCGGCTATACGCATCTCGATCGCGCGATCGGCTGAGGGCATCGAGCCATGCAACCCGATCTGAACCCGACCGCCGCACCCGCCGCGCTGATTGCGCTGACCGGCATCGGCAAGCGCTTTCCGGGCGTGCAGGCGCTCGACGATTGCCGGTTCGACCTGCATGCCGGCGAAGTCCACGCGCTGATGGGCGAGAACGGCGCCGGCAAGTCGACGCTGATGAAGATTCTCGCCGGTGTCTATCAGAAGGATGAAGGCGAGATCCGGATGGACGGCCGCGCGGTGGAGATCGACGATCCGCGCGCCGCGCAGGCGCTCGGCATCGGCATCATCCATCAGGAACTGAACCTGATGAACCACCTGAGCGTCGCGCAGAACATCTTCATCGGGCGCGAGCCGCGCGGCCGCTTCGGCGTGTTCGTCGACGAGGACCAGCTCAACCGCGACGCGGCCGCGATCTTCGCGCGGATGCGGCTCGATCTCGATCCGCGCACGCCGGTCGGCCGGCTGACGGTCGCGAAGCAGCAGATGGTCGAGATCGCGAAGGCGCTGTCGTTCGACTCGCGCGTGCTGATCATGGACGAGCCGACCGCCGCGCTGAACAACGCGGAGATCGCCGAGCTGTTTCGCATCATCGGCGACCTGCGCGCGCACGGCGTCGGCATCGTCTACATCTCGCACAAGATGGACGAACTGCGCCAGATCGCCGACCGCGTGACGGTGATGCGTGACGGCAAGTACGTCGCGACCGTGCCGATGGCGGACACGTCGATGGACGCGATCATCGCGATGATGGTCGGCCGCCAGCTCGATACGACGTTCCGCACGCCGCCCGATACGTCGGCCAACGAGGTCGCGCTCGAAGTGCGCGGGCTGTCGCGCGGCCGCGCGATCCGCGACGTCGGCTTCACGGTGCGGCGCGGCGAGATTCTCGGCTTCGCGGGGTTGATGGGCGCGGGCCGCACCGAGGTCGCGCGCGCGGTGTTCGGCGCGGACCCGGTCGACGCGGGCGAGATTCGCGTGCACGGCAAGACCGTGACGATCCGCACGCCGGCCGACGCGGTCGCGCACGGGATCGGTTATCTGTCGGAGGACCGCAAGCACTTCGGGCTCGCGGTCGGGATGGACGTGCAGAACAACATCGCGCTGTCGAGCATGCAGCGCTTCGTGCGCCGCGGCATGTTCCTCGATGCGCGCCGGATGCGCGACACCGCGCAGTCGTACGTGCGGCAGCTCGCGATCCGCACGCCGTCGGTCGCGCAGCCGGCGCGCCTCCTGTCGGGCGGCAACCAGCAGAAGATCGTGATCGCGAAGTGGCTGCTGCGCGACTGCGACATCCTGTTCTTCGACGAGCCGACGCGCGGCATCGACGTCGGCGCGAAAAGCGAGATCTACAAGCTGCTCGACGCGCTCGCCGCCGACGGCAAGGCGATCGTGATGATCTCGTCGGAGTTGCCCGAGGTGCTGCGCATGAGCCACCGGATTCTCGTGATGTGCGAAGGGCGCGTGACCGGCGAATTGCGCGCGGCCGACGCCACGCAGGAAAAGATCATGCAGCTCGCGACGCAGCGCGAGTCGACCGTATTGTCCTGATTCAGACGCCGATCCTTAGGCCTACCGACCATGTCCAACGATACGCATCCCGTCCCGCCCCTTGCCACCGGCGACACGCCGGCCGCCGCATCGAGCCTGAAGTCGCGCTTCTTCAACCCGGCCGCGCGGCAGAAGCTGCTCGCGTTCGCGAGCCTCGTGCTGCTGATCGTGTTCTTCAGCTTCGCGTCGTCGAACTTCCTCGAAGTCGACAACCTCGTGGCGATCCTGCAGGCCACCGCCGTGAACGGCGTGCTGGCCGTCGCGTGTACCTACGTGATCATCACGTCGGGCATCGACCTGTCGGTCGGCACGCTGATGACGTTCTGCGCGGTGATGGCCGGCGTCGTGCTGACGAACTGGGGCATGCCGCTGCCGCTCGGCATCCTGGCCGCGCTGTGCTTCGGCGCGCTGTCGGGCAGCGTGTCGGGCTTCGTGATCGCGAAGATGAAGGTGCCGCCGTTCATCGCGACGCTCGGGATGATGATGCTGCTCAAGGGGCTGTCGCTCGTGATTTCGGGCACGCGGCCGATCTACTTCAACGACACGCCGGGCTTCACGTCGATCGCGCAGGATTCGCTGATCGGCAGCCTGATTCCCGCGTTGCCGATTCCGAACGCCGTGCTGATCCTGTTCCTCGTCGCGGTCGGCGCGTCGATCGTGCTGAACCGGACAATCTTCGGCCGCTACACGTTCGCGCTCGGCAGCAACGAGGAAGCGCTGCGGCTGTCCGGCGTGAACGTCGACGCGTGGAAGATCGCCGTCTACACGTTCAGCGGCGCGGTGTGCGGGATCGCCGGGCTCCTGATCGCGTCGCGGCTGAATTCCGCGCAGCCCGCGCTCGGGCAGGGCTACGAGCTCGATGCGATCGCGGCCGTCGTGATCGGCGGCACGTCGCTGTCGGGCGGCGCGGGCAGCATCGTCGGCACCATCATCGGCGCGTTCATCATGAGCGTGCTGACCAACGGCCTGCGCATCATGTCGGTCGCGCAGGAATGGCAGACGGTCGTCACGGGCGTGATCATCATCCTCGCCGTCTACGTGGACATCCTGCGCCGGCGCCGCCGCTGACGCACGCACGAACGCACATGTGCTTCACCGCCGGCCCGTCCGGCATTTCAGTCGATACCAACCAAGGAGACGCGAAGTGATCAGGAGCAAGGTGTTGAACGCGATCGTCGGACTGACGTTCGCCGTGGGCGTGACGGCCGGCGCGCAGGCGCAGGAAACCTACATCCCGCTGATTTCGAAGGGCTTCCAGCATCAGTTCTGGCAGGCCGTGAAGGCGGGCGCGATGCAGGCGGCGAAGGACTACAAGGTGAAGGTGACGTTCGAAGGCCCCGAAACCGAGGCGATGGTCGACAAGCAGATCGACATGCTGTCCGCCGCGATCGCGAAGAAGCCGGCGGCGCTCGGCTTCGCGGCGCTCGACAGCAAGGCCGCGCTGCCGCTCCTGAAGAAGGCGCAGGCCGAGAAGATCCCGGTCATCGCGTTCGACTCCGGCGTCGACAGCGATATCCCGGTGACGACCGCCGCGACCAACAACAAGGCCGCCGCCGCGCTTGCCGCCGACAAGCTCGCCGCGCTGATCGGCGACGAGGGCGAGGTGGCCGTGGTCGCGCACGACCAGACGAGCCGCACCGGCATCGATCGCCGCGACGGCTTTCTCGAACGGATGAAATCGGCGCACCCGAAGGTGCGGATCGTGACCGTGCAGTACGGCGAAGGCGACCAACTGAAGTCGACCGAAGTGACGAAGTCGATCCTGCAGGCATACCCGAAGCTCAAGGGCTTGTTCGGCACCAACGAAGGCTCGGCGATCGGCGTGGTGAACGGCGTGCGCGAGATGAAGCGCAAGGTCGTGATCATCGGTTACGATTCCGGCAAGCAGCAGAAGGACGCGATCCGCAGCGGGATGATGGCCGGCGCGATCACGCAGAATCCGGTCGGGATCGGCTACAAGACCGTCGAGGCGGCCGTGAAGGCGATCAAGGGCGAGAAGCTGCCGAAGGTCATCGATACCGGTTTCTACTGGTACGACAAGACCAACATCGACGACCCGAAGATCACGGCGGTGTTGTACGACTGAACGTGACGTGACACGGCGAACGACGGCGAAACGCGAGGACATCATGGGCGCAGTGCGCATCGATTCTCATCAGCACTTCTGGCGTTATCGCGCGGCCGAATTCCCGTGGATCGGCGCCGGGATGGGCGTGCTTGCCCGCGATTACATGCCCGACGCGCTGTGGCCGCAGATGCATGCGCAGGCGCTCGGCGCGTCGATCGCGGTGCAGGCGCGTGTCGGACGCGACGAGACGGCGTTCCTGCTCGATCTCGCCCGCGACGAAGCGCGCATCGCGGCCGTGGTCGGCTGGGAGGACCTCGGTGCGCCGGCGCTCGCCGACCGTATCGCTGAATGGCACAGCCCGAAGCTGCGCGGCTTTCGTCACCTGCTGCAGGACGAAGCCGACGTCGGCGCGTTCGTCGCGGATCCCGCGTTCAATCGCGGCGTCGCGTGGCTGCAGGCGAACGGCTACGTGTACGACGTGCTCGTGTTCGAACGTCAGTTGCGCGACGTGCGCGCGTTCTGCGCGCGGCACGATGCGCACTGGCTCGTGCTCGATCACGCGGGCAAGCCCGCGCTCGCCGAGTTCGACCGCGACGACACCGCGCTCGCCCGCTGGCGCGCCGGGCTGCGCGAGCTGGGCGCGCTGCCGCACGTCGTGTGCAAGCTGTCGGGGCTCGTGACCGAAGCGGACTGGCGGCGCGGCCTGCGCGGGCAGGACATCCGCCACATCGAGCAATGCCTCGACGCGGCGCTCGACGCGTTCGGCCCGCAGCGGCTGATGTTCGGTTCGGACTGGCCCGTGTGCCTGCTCGCGGCGTCGTACGACGAAGTGGCGTCGCTGGTCGAACGCTGGGCCGAAGCGCGGTTGTCGGCGGCCGAGCGCGACGCGTTGTGGGGCGGTACGGCCGCGCGGTGCTATGCGGTGCCGGGCGATACGAAGCCCGGCATATAGAATAGGCGCGAACGGCCTGACGCTCCCGCATTCGTCAGACCGTCCGCCACGCAACCGCTTACCTGTATCAACGTATGTCCATCCAGCCGATTCAGAACCGCCGCCTCTACCAGCAGATCGCCGACAAGCTCAGCGCGATGATCGAGTCAGGCGACTTCCCGCCGGGCAGCTACCTGCCGCCCGAGCGCGAACTGGCCGAGCAGTTCGGCGTGTCGCGCACGTCGGTGCGCGAGGCGCTGATCGCGCTCGAGGTGAACGGTCTCGTCAGCGTGCGGGTCGGCGACGGCGTGAAGGTGCGCCAGCTCGAGGCGGCCACCGCACCGCAACCGCAGATCGACACGACGGTCGCGCCGTTCTCGATCGTCGAAATCGATCCGGAGCTCGGCATCGCAGTCGACCTCGATACCGAAATCCCGCCGTTCGCGCTGCTGCAGGCGCGCCGGCTGATCGAGCCGGAAGCCGCGTCGCTCGCCGCGAAACATGGCTCGGACGCGCAGATCGAGGGGATTCACGAGGCGTTCCTGCGCAACCAGGAAGACAACCGCAGCGGCTCGCTCACGCATCCGGGCGACCGGCTGTTCCATATCCGTATCGCGGAAGCGAGCGACAACCCCGCGTATGCGCTGATGATCAAGCAACTGCTCGCGCACAAGTACGACCTGATGTTCCAGCGGCTGCAGTCGCTGTACATGCCGAACGACATGCCGCATCGATCGGAGCTCGAACACCGCGCGATCCTCGACGCGATCCGCGCGCGCGACCCGGAGGCCGCGCGCCGCGCGATGGCCGAGCATCTCGACGAAGTGATCCGGATCTTCGGCCGCGCGCTCGACTGAGCGCGGGCGATCGGCATCAGAAGCGGTCGGCGCGGTAGGGCGTCGGATCGGTGAACGGCGTCTCGCCGGTCATCATCTCCGCCAGCAGGCGGCCGGAGACGGGGCCGAGCGTCAACCCGTGATGGTTGTGCCCGAACGAGAACCACAACCCGCGATGCGCGGGCGCGGGGCCGATCACCGGCCGCATGTCGGGCGTGCACGGCCGGAAGCCGAGCCACGGGTGCGGGTCGAGCCGCTCGCCGAAGCCGAACACCGGGCGCGCGACGCGTTCCGCGCGATCGAGCTGCACGCCCGTCGGCGGCAGGCCGCGCCGGGCGATCTCGACGCCGGTGGTCAACCGCAATCCGCGCCGCATTGGCGCGATCACGTAGCCGTATTCGCGATCGACGATCGGCGCCGACGGCGCGCCGCGTTCGGACGGCGCGTAGTGCATGTGATAGCCGCGCTTCTCGCGCAGCGGAATCTTGTAGCCGAACTTGCCGAACACCGTGTCGGACCACGGGCCGAGCGCGACGACGACGGCCGGCGCGGCGATCCTGCCGTCGTCCGTCGCGACCTGCCAGCCGGGCGACAGCGCGTCGAGGCTCGCGGCATCGCCGGTGAGCAGCGTGCCGCCGCCTTGCACGAAGAGTTGCGCGTAGGTTTTGACGAGCGCGGACGGATCGACGACGCTTTTCGGATCGAGCCAGTGCAGCGCGCCGCAGAAGCCCGCGGCGAGGTTCGGTTCTTGTGCGCGAAGTGCCGCGGCATCGAGCGGCGTGATGCCGAGCCCGTGGCGGCGCGCGGTGAGTCCCGCATCGGCGACCGCGCGGTCGAACGCGGCCGGCGTGCGGAACGCTTCCATCCAGCCGCTGGCGCGCACCAGTTCGCCGGCGCCGGCGCGCGCGATCAGCGCGTCGTGCTCGACGATGCAGCGCTCGATCAGCGGCAGCATGTCGCGCGAGGCTGCCGCGTGACGCAGCGGCGCCGATTCCCACCAGAAGCGCGCGAGCCACGGCGCGAACGCGGGCAGCGACGCGCTGTGCCAATAGAGATCGGTGGAGCGGTTGAGCGCATAGCGCATCAGCGTGAACGGGCTGCGCGGGAACGGATACGGTTCGATCGACGAGCGCTCGATCAGCCCCGCGTTGCCGAAGCTCGTGCCTTCGCCGGGCGCGCCGCGGTCGACGAGGGCGACCTTGCGGCCGCGATCCTGCAGGTGCAGCGCGGCGGAGACGCCGACGATGCCCGCGCCCAGAACGATTACGTCGAAGTCCATGAGGGAAGACGAGATAGACGGTTGATGATCGACACTCGGCGTCGGCGACGCGCGCGACGGTCCGGTGCGCGGAACTGCAATCGAATGATCAGCAAGGATACTCGGGAACGCGGTGATGTGCGAATTGCGCTGCGACTTCCCCCGGCTTCGCATCGGCGCGTGGGGGAAACCGGTCCGGCGCGCCACTGCGGAACGTATGAAGTTTGCGTCGCACGGTCGCCCCGTCAACTGATCAATCCCCGGCATCGCATCGCCACGAACGGCGCCGATTCCGCATACTTTCCGACATGAATCGCGGGTGTATCCCACTGGTTTGGGATACGAATTTTTACCTAAGATGGAAGCACTCGTGCGCGCGACACGGTGCCTGCGCGCGCACGGCAGGCAGGAGGCAGGGCCGGGAACGACTGCAGCAGATGTTTCCATCATGGATGCGAGTGTGTGCGCGACGGCCGCGAGTCATGCGGCCGCATCGACGCCAGCGGGCGCGGCGGCAATCGCCGCGCGGACGGCGTCCGGCCGGTCGGGCCGAGTCGCCGGGTTGCGCCACGCGTTCATCGCAATCGTTTGCGTTCTGAGCGTTGCCCCGGCCGTTCTTGCCGGGGCGCCTGGCGATGCCGACGAGCCGAACGACACGGTGCGGCTCGTCGGCACCACGACACCCGTCAATCCCACGAGTCCCGCCTTTTCGTCACACGACTCCGCCGTACGCCAGGTCGTGCTCGGCATCGTCAGTTTCACGCGCTGGCCGACGACGCCCGTTCGCCTGCATCTGTGCGTGACGGGCAGGCCCGACTACGCGGGCGACCTCACCGACTCGATGCAGGCCGGCTCGACCGTGCTCGACGTGCAGCGGGTCCGCTTCGACGACCCCGCGCTCGGTGTCGCATGCGACGTGGTGTATCTCGGCGCGCTCGGAAGCGACGAGCGAAAGCGGGTGCGAACCGCGCTGGTCGGCCGTCCGGTGCTGACCATCGCCGAACACGATCCGTCATGCACCGCGGGCAGCATGTTCTGTCTCGCGGTCGAAGGCGAACACGTCACGTTCGACATCAATCTCGACGCCGTCGCGCGCAGTGGCGTGCGCGTGCATCCGAACGTGCTCAATCTCGCGCGGCGGACGCTGACGCCATGACACGTTCCGCGCCCTCCATTTCGCCTTCGCGTGTGTCGCGCCCGACGCTGCAAAGCGTGTTGCGCCGCGCGCATTTGCGCCTCGCGTTCGTCGCGGTCGCGATGGCCGCCGTGTCGCTGATCGTCGTCGCCGTGATCGCGCTGCGCGCGTACGCCGGCAACAACCTGAACCTGCTGGCGCGCTCGCTCGGTTACACGGTCGAGGCGGCGCTCGTGTTCGGCGACCGCGTCGCGGCGAACGAGGCGATCGCGATGATCGCCACCGACGAGGACGTCGCGCAGGTGGTGGTCACAGATGGCAAAGGCCAGTTGTTCGCGACGTGGAAGCTGCCCGCCGAAGGGCGGATCGCCCGGCTCGAGCGCGGCGTCGCCGCGCTGGCGCTGCCCGGGCCCGTGAGCGCCCCGGTGACGCACGACGGCATCGTCGTCGGCCAGGTCATCGTGCGCGGTCGCGGGCATCAGTTCTTCGGATTCCTGCTCGGCGGTATCGGCGGCATTCTCGGCGGCCTGGCCGTCAGCGTGCTCGGCGCGTATGTCAGCTCGAAGCGTTTGCTGCGCAACATCGTCGCCCCGCTGCGCGCGCTGGCCGGCGTCGCGCACGCCGTGCGGCGCGAGCGTGCGTTCGCGCGTCGCGTCGAGCCCGTGGCGATCGCCGAACTGAATCAGCTCGGCGACGACTTCAACGCGTTGCTCGACGAATTCGAAGACTGGCAGAACACGCTGCGCGACGAAAACGCGTCGCTCGAACACAAGGCCACGCACGATGCGCTCACGGGGCTGCCCAACCGCGTGCAGTTCGAGTCGCGTCTGTCGCTTGCACTCTGCGACGCCGTCGTGACGGGGCAGCGTGTCGCCATTCTGTATCTCGACTGCGACCGCTTCAAGGAAATCAACGACGGCCTCGGCCACGATGCCGGCGACGCGGTGCTGATCGGCGTGGCGGCGCGGTTGCGCGCGCAGGTGCGCGAGACCGATCTCGTCGCCCGGCTGGGCGGCGATGAATTCGCGGTGATGCTGACCGCTGTGCGCGATACGGACAGCGTGTGCCGGATCGCCGATGAGATCTTGTCCGGCATGGTGCCGTCGATCGAACTGCCCGACGGACGCATGGTGGCCACCATGATGAGTGCCGGTATTGCGCTGTATCCCGATCATGCGTCCGACGCGAGCGGCTTGCTGCGCGCGTCGGATGCCGCGATGTACCGCGCCAAGCGTGCGCGGCCGGGGTCGTGGCAACTGGCGGAGGGCATGGCGGGACGGGTTTGATGTCTATCGTTTCGCGCCGCGGGCGAGGCCGCGGTGGCGGGATAATAAGCGCGCGCGAAGCGGGCGCGTACGAAGGGGTCGATCATGGATGACTCGTTGCCTGTGAGCATTGGGAGGATGTGCGTCGCGAGCGCGGTGCTTCTGTGCCTGCTGCTCGGCGGATGCAAGACGCCGCCGCTTCATCGGGGGCTCACGCAGACGCAGGTCACGGCGCTGAAGTCGGCCGGCTTCCAGGAGACCGAGCAGGGGTTCGAGTTCGGGTCGACGGGGCCGATTCTGTTCGATTTCGATCGGTACAACCTCAAGCCGGATGTCAGGCGGATCGTCGAGCGGATCGGCAGGACGTTGAGGTCGGCGGGGATCAACGGCGTGCGGGTTTATGGATACTCCGATGAGGAAGGGGAGGCTGCTTACGATCTCGAGTTGTCGCGGCGGCGGGCGGAGGTGGTGGCGATCGAGCTGGTGGACGTGGGGCTCGACGGGAAGCGGATTGCGGTTGTCCCGAAGGGGAAGAGCGATCCGGTGGGCGATAACCGGACACCGGCCGGGAGAATGCAGAATCGGCGGGCGGCGATCGTGGTTTCGCCGAGGTGAGGGGCGTCACGTCCGGATGATCAGCGACGTCAGCAGTCACGACCCGCCACCAAACATCACCAAGCGATATTGCAAGACGACCGCGACGCTCCCGCACCACCCGTAGCCGTGCAATGCGAACCCGCGCCGTTGTCGTAGAACGTCCGCGTCACCGGCTGCGGCACCGATGGATCGTACGGATTAGGCGCACCGTGCGGACCGCGCGCGGCATTGAAAGGTCGCGTGGGCGGATACGAAATCCTGCCGCCAGGCGCTTGCGACCCGTTGGCCCTCAGATAATCAGTCCAGTTCTGCGCGCGCTGTTCGTATTGGGGTAACGCGCGACCGAAGCTATCGCTTCCGCCCGCGCCAAGCGCAACGCGATTCGAAGGCCATGCAGAATCGCCGGCCCCGTGTTCAACCGAAGGCTGCGGCTCGAGCGTATCGCCCGAAACCCGCAACGGCCGCGTATCCGGCGTATCGAACGGACTACGTTCAGCCCGCGCCGCGTACTTCGCGCGCCGCGTCGTTAGCGCGGCACGCGCGTCATCCCTGGCGACAGCCCGGCGTTCCGAGCGAAACATATTGGCCCCGCCGGAACGATCGACCAGCGAATCGTGGCTCGAGGCGTCGGCAGTCGAAACAGAAAGCGCACAAGCGAGCGCGGCGGCGGAAGAAAAACGGAGAGGATGATTCATCGGGATCCGAACCAGGTGATGTGCAATGAGAAAAAACGGCAGATCACTGGCTGGCGGCTCGGCGACGTATGGGCGTCGAAGCGGCCCTGAAGCGACTGCGAATCGCGGAAGGGGCGACTCACAGGAAGGCTGGCTGGATTGCAGAAGCGAGGCCGCATTATTTCATAAAAATCACAAACAGCTTTCGCATGACGGGTAAATGTCGGCAAACGGAAGGATTGGCGGCACAGTCGCATCGCCCCGACACGGTGCACGCCGACACAATCATCAGTTGATTGATCGTCGACGATCGGACCCTAAGCATCCAAAAGTGCACACGACGCACGACGACAAATCGCCGAAACCTAAACCCGGCAAGGAATCCGTCGACAGGCCCACCCAAAATCGCAACCCAATTGCACCCGCCGCAAACATTCGCCGCCCACCTCAGTTGCTCCCGCATCGCCACCTTGCGCGAGTCAAGTTTCTCCGTGTTTTCCCTCATGGAGGCGGCATTTTTGACAGACGATTTGAAAACCCCCATATAATTTCGACTGCCTTGCCAACGGCTGTCGGACCATCCCTCCGGACGAGCAGTTGGCAAGCGGGGCAGGCGAAACGCTTGCGCAATGCAAGACGCATCACGATGTCTTTCCGAACCAGACGTCCCCCTTGGGGGACTGCAAGAGCCGGGCCCCGCTACGCAACATCCATCCGCAGGTCCGTCTTCATGTGTCTCGGGCGTGTTCCATGTCCTCGCCCCGGGTGCTGTTCGATTGCGCAAGTCATGCCGCCTTTGCCCGTATGACTAAACAACATCGAGGAGCTCCCAGATGACGCTGTCCCGTCTTACGTCCATTTCCGCCGCCGCCGTGCTGTTCGCCGCCGGCGCCGCCGCCGCCGCCGCGCAAGCGGAAACCGTGAAGATCGCCATCGCTGGTCCGATGAGCGGCTCGGTCGCCCAGTACGGCGACATGGTGAAGGCCGGCGCGCTGACCGCGATCGAACAGATCAACGCGGCCGGCGGCGCGGGCGGCAACAAGTTCGAAGTCGTGCAGATGGACGACGCATGCGAACCGAAGCAGGCCGTCGCCGTCGCCAACAAGATCGTCAGCCAGAAGATCAAGTACGTGATCGGCCACGTGTGCTCGGGTTCGACGATCCCCGCATCCGACATCTACGAAAACGAAGGCATCGTGATGGTCACGCCGTCGGCCACCGCGCCGCAGCTGACGGAAGGCAAGAAGCGCCACTTCATCTTCCGCACGATCGGCCGCGACGACCAGCAAGGCCCGGCCGCCGCGCACTACATCATCAACAACGTGAAGCCGAAGAAGGTCGCGGTCCTGCACGACAAGCAGTCGTACGGCCAGGGCATCGCGTCGTCGGTGAAGAAGGACCTCGAAGCCGCGAAGATCCCGGTCGTGCTGTTCGAAGGCATCAACGCCGGCGATTCGGACTACTCCGCGATCATCACGAAGCTGAAGTCGCAAGGCGTCGATTTCGTCTACTTCGGCGGCTACCACCCGGAAATGGGCCTGCTGATGCGCCAGGCGCGCGAGCAGGGCGTGAAGGCCACGTTCATGGGCCCTGAAGGCGTGGGCAACAAGGACGTGACGGCAATCGCCGGCCCGGCTTCGGAAGGCATGCTGGTCACGCTGCCGGCCGACTTCTCGGCCGACCCGGCCAACGCGGCGCTCGTGAAGGCGTTCGCGGACAAGAAGCGCGACCCGAACGGCCCGTTCCAGATGCCGTCGTACGCAGCGGTGAAGATCATCGCCGACGCGATCGCCGGCGCGAAGACGACCGACCCGACGAAGGTCGCCGCGTACATGCACAAGACGACGTTCGACACGCCGATCGGCAAGGTCGCGTATGACGCCCAGGGCGACCTGAAGGCGTTCAAGTTCGTCGTCTACACGTGGCACAAGGACGCGACGAAGACCGCCGCCAAGTAACAACGGAGTATCCGCCCGCGCGCCCGCTCTGCCCGTAACCCGGGCGGAGCGCGTGCGCATTTGGCCGTTCCGCGGCCGACGGGCGGCCCGAGACGACACCGTGCGTTGCGCGCGGCCGAACGCCGTGATCCGGCGACGGCATGCGACCCAGCGCCAACGGGAGCTTCCCGCACATGACTGACTTCTTTCCTCAATTCGCCCAGCAGCTGGTCAACGGCCTGACGCTGGGTGCGATCTATGCGCTGATCGCCATCGGCTATTCGATGGTCTACGGCATCATCGGCATGATCAACTTCGCCCACGGCGAGATCTACATGATCGGCGCATACGTGGGCCTCGTGACCCTCACCGCCATCGGCATCTCCGCCGGCTATCCGCTGCCGCTCGTGCTCGGCGCCGCGCTGATCGTGTCGGTGATCGTCACCGGCCTGTACGGCTTCGCGGTCGAGCGCGTCGCGTATCGCCCGCTGCGCGGCGGCCCGCGCCTCGTGCCGCTGATCTCCGCGATCGGCATGTCGATCTTCCTGCAGAACTACGTGCAGATTGGCCAGGGCGCGCGCGACGTGTCCGTGCCGGTGCTGATCTCCGGCGCATTCGACATCCACCTCGGCGGCGACTACGACGTGACGATTCCGTATGCGCGTCTGTTGATCGTCTGCGTGACGATCGTGCTGATGATCGCGCTGACGCTGTTCATCTCGCATTCGCGGATGGGCCGTGCCTGCCGCGCATGCGCTGAAGACATGAAGATGGCGAACCTGCTCGGCATCGACACGAACCGCGTGATCTCGTTCACGTTCGTGCTCGGCGCGATGCTGGCGGCCGTCGGCGGCGTGCTGATCGGGCTGACGATCGGCAAGCTGAATCCGTACATCGGCTTCGTCGCGGGCATCAAGGCGTTCACCGCCGCGGTGCTGGGCGGGATCGGCAGCATCCCGGGCGCGATGCTCGGCGGCGTGCTGCTGGGCCTCGCCGAAACCTTCGCCGCAGGCTACATGCCGGCCGAGTACAAGGACGTCGTCGCGTTCGGCCTGCTCGTGCTGATCCTGCTCTTCCGCCCGACCGGCCTGCTCGGCAAGTCGGACATCGAAAAGGTTTGAGGGAGACGCAGATGAGTCAAGTCATTTCCGTTCGCCGCCCGGCCGCCGACGCTTCGGTCGGCCAGGCGCTGAAGAATGCCGCGGCCGCCGCGCTGCTGACGGCGATCCTCACGATTCCGGTGCTCGGCCTGCAGTTGAAGCTCGACGGCTATCAGGTCGTGCTGACGCCGCACTGGCGTCCGGTGTGGATCGCGGTCGCGGCCGTGTTCCTGTTCCAGTTGTTCAAGCCGTGGCTCGTGCGCGCGAAATCCGTCGTGAAGCTGCCGGCGATGCCCGCGATGGGCGCGCAGCAGCAGCGCGCGATCATCTGGGTGCTGCTCGCGGTCGGCCTCGTGTGGCCGTTCTTCGGTTCGCGCGGCGCCGTGGACGTCGCGACGCTCGCGCTGATCTACGTGATCCTCGGCCTCGGGCTGAACATCGTGGTCGGTTTCGCGGGGCTGCTCGATCTCGGCTATGTCGGGTTCTACGCGGTCGGCGGCTATACGTACGCGATGCTGAACCAGTATTTCGGGCTGTCGTTCTGGGAGTGCCTGCCGATCGCGGCGATCGCCTCGGCGACGTTCGGCTTCCTGCTCGGTTTCCCGGTGTTGCGTCTGCGCGGCGACTATCTCGCGATCGTCACGCTCGGCTTCGGCGAAATCATCCGCCTGCTCGCCAACAACCTGACGAGCCTCACGGGTGGCCCGGACGGCATCTCGAGCATTCCGAAGCCGACGGTGTTCGGCTTCGAGATGGCGCGCTCGGCGAGCGTCGAGGGCGCGAAGACCTTCCATGAGCTGATCGGGCTGGAATACAGCGGCGAGCACATGGTGATCTTCCTGTACCTGATCGCGCTGGTGCTGGTCGGCTTCACGCTGTTCGTGACGAGCCGCCTGATCCGCATGCCGATGGGTCGTGCGTGGGAAGCGCTGCGCGACGACGAGATCGCCTGCCGCTCGCTGGGTCTCAACCCGACGCGCATCAAGCTGTCGGCGTTCACGCTCGGCGCGGCGTTCGCGGGCATCGGCGGCGCGTTCTTCGCCGCGCGTCAGGGCCTCGTGAATCCTGAATCGTTCACCTTCATCGAATCGGCACTGATCCTCGCGATCGTCGTGCTCGGCGGGATGGGTTCGCAGCTCGGCGTGATTCTCGCGGCGATCCTGCTGACCGTGCTGCCGGAAGTCGCGCGCGGCTTCGCCGAGTACCGGATGCTGATCTTCGGTCTGGTGATGGTGTTGATGATGATGTGGCGTCCGCAGGGCCTGCTGCCCGCGAGCCGTCCCCACGTGGAGCTGCCGCAATGAGCGCGAATACGGAACTGTTGAAGGTCGCCGGGCTGCAGATGCGCTTCGGCGGGTTGCTCGCGGTGGACGGTATCGATTTCGACGTGCGCCGCAACGAGGTGTTCGCGATCATCGGGCCGAACGGCGCGGGCAAGACCACGGTGTTCAACTGCGTCGGCGGCTTCTACAAGCCGACCGGCGGCGACGTCGTGCTCGACGGCCACGCGATCGCCGGGCTGCCGAGCCACAAGATCGCGTTGAAGGGTCTCGTGCGCACGTTCCAGAACATCCGCCTGTTCAAGTCGCTGACGGTCGTCGAGAACCTGCTCGTCGCGCAGCATCGCAAGGTGAAGTCGGGGATGCTGCACGGCCTGTTCGCGACGCCCGCGTATCGGCGCGCGGAGAAGGAAGCACTCGAGCGCGCGGCCGTGTGGCTCGACCGGATGGGGCTGACGGCGGTCGCCAACCGGCAGGCCGGCACGCTGTCGTACGGGCACCAGCGGCGCCTGGAGATCGCGCGCTGCATGATCACCGAGCCGCGGCTGTTGATGCTGGACGAGCCGGCGGCCGGTCTCAACCCGCAGGAGAAGATCGAACTGCAGCACCTGATCGACAAGCTGCGCCGCGAGTTCGGCGTATCGGTGCTGCTGATCGAACACGACATGAGCCTCGTGATGGGCGTGTCGGACCGCATCCTCGTGATGGAGCACGGCCGGCCGATCGTGATCGGCACGCCGGAAGCGGTTCGCAACGACCCGCGCGTGATCAAGGCGTATCTGGGGGAAGAGTGATGCTGAAGCTGGAACAGGTCCATACGCACTACGGCGCGGTCGAGGCGCTCGCGGGCGTGTCGATCGAGGTGAACAAGGGCGAGATCGTCACGCTGATCGGCAGCAACGGCGCCGGCAAGACGACGCTGATGATGACCGTATGCGGCACGCCGCGCGCATCGTCGGGCCGCGTGCTGTTCGAGGGCAACGACATCACCGCGATGTCGACGCACCAGATCATGCGGCAGGGGATGGCGATCTCGCCGGAAGGGCGGCGCGTGTTCCCGAGCCTGACGGTGCTCGAAAACCTGAAGATGGGCGGGTTTTTCGCGAGCCGTCACGAGATCGACGACGGCATCGAGCACGTCTTCAAGCTGTTTCCGCGCCTGAAGGAGCGCGCGGCGCAGCGGGCCGGCACGATGTCGGGCGGCGAGCAGCAGATGCTGGCGATCGGCCGTGCGCTGATGAGCAAGCCGCGCCTGCTGCTGCTCGATGAGCCGACGCTCGGTCTCGCGCCGCTCGTGATCGCGCAGATCTTCGACATCATCCGGACGATTCGTGACGAGGGCGTCACGGTGTTTCTCGTCGAGCAGAACGCTAACAAGGCGCTCGGCGTGGCCGATCGCGGCTACGTGCTCGAAACGGGGCGCGTGGTGCTCGCCGATACGGGCGCGAACCTGCTCGCGAACGACCGGATCAAGCAGGCGTATCTCGGCGGTTGATGCTGGATGCCGCCGGCCTGCAACGGGCCGGCGGTACTCGGTACTGTCCGCGCGACACCGACGTCAGGAACAGTCGCAATCCATCGCCCGGCCGGTCATTTGCGGCCCGATCGCGTGCCGCCGGGCCATTCATATCAGTGAGCGCGTTTCCCCTTCGGATTATGCGTGCTCAACATCCCCGCCAGCTCTGGGAGCGATCCGCTCTCCCCAACCGTTAATCATTGTCAAACCGCGCTTATCCCAAATTTTATGGGATGAAATTAGGATGATTCTTATATCGTGCGCGGATTCCAGAAAAGTATCATTTAAATAGTTTAGTTGCCGACGGGAAATTTTACTGCTGCGCAATGCAAGAAAATGGAAGTATGAAGGGTTGCCTTGGTCGGTTGTTTGCGATGGGGTAATTCTGAATTCGCCGGCGTTTTCTCGAATTTTCGCGAGGTGTGCCAAGCGCCGATAACCAGATCGTCATCGCAATGCAATCCGCGTATTGCAATGGCGAATACCTGTCGCCCACGGTCAAGCCGCTGCCGGCAGCGCGGCCGTCAAGAAAAATAATAAGGGCAGATGCCGGCTGGAATGAGCTTCGAGAGAGAACGCGGTTGCGCTTCCACACCCGTTCGGCTCGTCTGTCAACGGAGGCCGCCGGGTATCCGAGCAAAGGCAAGCGTGCAATGCGCAGAAGGCCGGGCCGATAAAAACCGGAGTGAAGCGCGATCTCGAACTGATCAAGCGCGCAGTTCGGGCATCGGCTCATCACATCTTTTGCCGGTTTTCCGGGCAGTGGGCCCGGGGCGCTTTCCTGCAGGCGCCGAGATCGACGCGGGTTTGGGGCGGACGCTGGTGTCTTGCGGGTGTATCGGTAAGCCGTTGACTTGGTCGCTGACTTGTAACGAAACCCGAAAGATGTATATCGGCGCGATTCGCTCTGGAATGGCCGGCCGGCCAGGATTGTGTAGTGGCATAGGCGTCGCGCTCCATTGATAAAAAAGATCTTTGTAAATGTGGGCGCTTATCCGGATAAATAAATCGATTGGACTTTATCGGCGCTGTGGGAGATAAGTCTGGATTTTTTTATTCGTTTGTTTGTGTAACCTGAGGGAATCTCAAATGAAAAAAATCACCATGTTGATGTCCGCTGTCGGCCTGGCAGCCGCGTTCGGCGCGAATGTCGCACACGCATCGGACGGCTCGGTCCTTTTCCAGGGCGCGGTCATTGCCTCGACGTGCAAGATCAGCAACGTCTCAGCCAACGGCAATGTCACGGTCATGCTGCCCAATGTCGGCACCGCGCAGCTTTCCGCGGCGGGCAAGACCGCAGGCCGCACACCGTTCAGCTTCCAGTTGACGGGGTGCAGCACGGCGGCTTATGCGCCGACGCAAGTCGCGGTTGCGTTCGAGCCCGGTCCTGCCGTGAACCTGGCAACGGGCCGGCTGAAGCCGACCGGTACGGCGAATCCGGCGGCCAATGTCGAAATCGGGCTGCTGAACGACACGTATCAGCCGATCAAGGTCGGTGCGGCTTTCGAGGATCAGAGCTCGCAGGTAGTGAAGATCGTCGACGGCGGCGCGACGCTGCAATACGCAGCGGAGTACGTGGCGACTGGCGTGGCGACGGCCGGTGACGCGAGCACCTATGTCACGTATTCGCTCGTGTACCCCTGATCCGGAAATGAGCTGAATTGGCGGCTGGCCATCCTCCGCAGTGGCCAGCCGAGGTTCGGATCGACAGGCTGTCAGATTGGCCGCGCATCGGAACAATTCCCAGAGGATAGGCAGAGTGAAATTGAGGAATCCATACAAAAAAGCGTTTTCGACGATGGCATTCGGCACGCTGGCGATTCTGACGCTGATGTTGCCGTTGACCGAAGCGTCCGCCAGCGTGGTGCTCTCCGCTACGCGGATCGTCTTCGAGGCCAAGGACAAGGAAGCCACGATTCAACTGGTGAACGAAGGGAAACAGCCGTCGCTCGTGCAGGCATGGATCGACGATGGAGACATGCGTGCGTCGGTCGATGAAATCGACGTTCCGTTTGTGGTGACACCGACCGTGTTCCGCGTGGAGCCCGGGAAGGGCCAGGCGCTGCGGATCATTTACAGCGGCGAACCCTTGCCGGCCGACAAGGAGTCGCTGTTCTGGCTGAACGTGCTCGACGTGCCGCCGAAGGCGGCGGCTACTGAAGACCGAAACGTATTGCAGGTTGCCTTTCGGTCGCGCATCAAGCTGATGTACCGGCCGGCCGGTCTGTCCGGGGATTCTGCCGAGGCGCCGAAGGCGCTCAGATGGAGCCTCGTCCGCGACGACAAGCAGCAAATCGTTCTGAAGGCGGAAAACCCGACGTCCTACGTCGTCAATCTGGGCAGCGTCACGCTGAATGTGCGCGGCAAGCCGTTCACGGCAGGAATCGGCCACATCCTTCCGGGCGAGACGGCAACGTTCCCGGTCAAGGGGCTCGGCACCCGTGACGTTGGCGATGCGACCGTGACGTACAGCAGTGTCGACGACTGGGGAAGCGGTCGTGCGCATGAGGCGGCTGTCGCGCACTGATGTCGGGAGAAGAAGGACCGCAGTCGCCCCACCGACGATGTCGGCGTGAAAAAAGAAAAGCGATGCTCTTCAGAGAGGGAAATCATAGTGCGTCGGCGTACCAGTTTGCCGCAAGAGAATCGGCCCAAGCTGAAATCGATTTGCGCGGCGTGCCTGATCGCGATGGCGGGATGGCAGGCAGAGTCTGCATATGCGACGACGCAACAACTCGCGCAAACGGAATTTGCCCAGGTTGAGTTTCAGGGGGGATTCCTGAACAACGCGAGCGGCGGGATCGATGTATCGCGCTACGCGCGCGGCAACGTCGTGCGTGCCGGAAAGTACATTCCGGACGTGTATGTCGACGGCCGTTGGATCGGGCGGTTCGAATTGACGTTCAAGTCGGCGCCCGGCGTCGCCGATGCGCAACCGTGCTTCGATCAGTCGATGCTCGAGACGGTCGGCATCGACGTCGAGCAACTGTCCGAGGAGGTCCGGACGACGCTCGGCCGGCCCGGTGCATGCATGCGCGTTGGCGAAGCGCTTCCGGAGGCATCGGTTGAATTCGACTTCGGCAACCAGCGCGTCGATCTGAGTATCCCGCAAGCGTCGCTGCGGCGGCACGCGCGTGACGCGGTGAATCCGGACCAGTGGAGCGCCGGCGCGCCGGTCGCGATGCTGGGGTACAACGTCAACGTCTACAATTCGCACGTCAAGGGCGCAGCAAGCAACACGCAGGGCTACGTGGGTCTTGACGGCGGCTTCAATTTCCAGCGCTGGCATTTTCGTCACAGCGGCTCGATGAACGTGGACAACCGCGGTCGGACGCGCTACGAAGCGGTTTCGACCTATGCGCAGCGCGACCTGACGTCCTGGATGTCGCAACTGGTGATCGGCGAATCGTACACGTCGGGCGATCTGTTCGATTCGACGTCGTTTCGCGGCGTGCGCGTCTACACGGACGACCGAATGCTGCCGGAGTCGCAGCGCGGTTATGCACCGGTCGTGCGGGGTGTCGCCAACACCAACGCGAAGGTGACCGTCATGCAGAACGGCGTGAAGCTGTACGAAACGACCGTTGCGCCGGGCGCGTTCATCATCGACGATCTTTATCCGACCGGTTACGGCGGCGATCTGCACGTCTCCGTGATGGAGGCCGACGGCTCGGTGCATTCGTTTACGGTGCCGTATGCCGCGGTTCCGTTGTCGTTGCGTCCCGGGCAAAACCGCTACAGCTTCACGGCCGGTTTCGTGCGCAACCTTCCCGAGACGACGCCTTTCTTCACGCAGGCAACCTGGCAGCACGGTTTCACCAACATGCTGACGGGCTATGGCGGCGCGACGGTCGCGGAGGGCTACGCGGCCGCGATGCTCGGCGGCGTGCTCAACACGTCCTGGGGCGCATTCGGCGTGGACGTCACCCATGCCGTGACGTCGATTCCGCGCGAGCGGCGCTATTCGGGACAAAGCGTCCGCATCAACTACGCGAAACAGATCGATGCGACCGGCACGAACATCGCCATTGCGGCTTACCGCTATTCGACGGATGGTTTTTTCGGTCTGAACGATGCGATGTCCGCGCGCGACCAGGCCAAGGTTTTCATGGGCTCGGCGGGAATATACCGGCAGCGCAATCGCATGTCGTTCACGATGAGTCAACAGCTCGGCAGCAAGGGCGGCAGCCTCAACGTGACCGCGTCCGCGATGACGTACTGGAATCGCGGCGGGTCGGACGTCGACTATACGATCGGCTACAACAACAGCTTCCGCGATGTGTCGTACAACCTGTCGGCGACCCGCCAGCGCGACGCGTGGGGGCGATCGAGCACGTTGCTGTACGCAGGCCTGACCATTCCGCTCGGATCGAAGCGGCCTGCGATGCTGTCGCTCAACTTCAATCGCGACACGCAAGGGTCGACGCGGGCGCAAACGAGTCTGTCCGGCGCGCTTGGGCGCGAAGGCAATTTCTCGTATGGCGTGAACGTCGATCACGATGCAAGTCGTGGTCGATCACAAACCGCCGGCGGCGCGAACGCGATGTATCGCGGCTCGATTGCGGACGTCAGCGGCAGTTTCGGTGTCAGCACGGATTTTCAGCAATTCTCGCTGGGCTTGCGCGGCGCGATGGTCGCGCATCCGGGCGGTGTCACGTTGTCTCAGCCGTTGTCGGAGACATTCGCGATCGTCAAGGCGCCCCATGCGGAAGGGGCGCGCGTCACGAACATGTCGGGCGTGCGCGTCGGACGCAACGGCTATGCGGTCGTGCCGTTTCTGTCGCCGTTCAGGATGAACGAGATCACGCTCGATCCGAAGGGGTTGTCGACGGATGTCGAATTGCAGGAAACGAGCCAGCGCGTCGCGCCGCTCGCGGGCGCCGTGCCGCTGCTCGAGTTCAGGACGACGTTCGGTCGCTCGGCGGTGATCCGCATGCATCGGCCGGATGGCGCGCCGGTGCCGTTCGGCGCGTCGGTCGTCGATCAGGATGGCGCGGATATCGGTGTGGTGGGGCAGGGCGGCAAGCTCTTCGCACGCGGATTGTCGGAGCGCGGCGATCTGTTCGTGGAGTGGAATGGCAGTGGCGAAAAGTCGCTCTGCAAAGTCTCGTATGCGCTTCCTGAACGGCGCGCCAGGCGGGGTCGGGGCGCCGGCGGGCTGCCGCAGCGCGTCGAGTTGCCGTGTGTATCGGTGGAGCACGCGGATTACCGGCCGAATCTCTCGACGGGCGATTCGGCTCAACCCTCGTGAGGAAACGTATGAGGACAATTCGAGGCGTGGTCGCCTGTGTCTGGCTTTTCGCGTTGGGCGCGTTCGTCTATTCGCCGTCAGGTGTCGGACAAACGGTCACGCCAGTCAAGCTGTGGTATTCCCCGTGGGGTTCCCCTCTTTCCATTCCGACCACCGCGCCGCCAGGGACCGTCGTGCTGCGCGCGCTCATACCGGTCGACTGGATGGCCTTATGCGGTCAACCATCATGCGAGATCACCAGCGTCACGCTTTACGACAAGGGTCTTGCCACCAACCCTCCGATCGCCGGCCCTGACATCAGTTCGCGAAACCCGGGTTTGAAAATGCAGGTGCTGTTCGATGGTCAGCCGGTTACGTCGAGCTCGGTCGGCGTCAAACCATCGCGTGTGGAGTTGATCGCGATCAGGACTTCGAGTGCCGTGTACACGACTGGCCTCTCATACCTGACGACGACCGGCATGACGGTGTTCGGCGTCGGCGGCGGATCATCGTTCAGCGTGAATGCCGGTCAGGCGCCGGTTACACCGATCGTCGGAACGTGCAATGTTCCGGACAAGACAGTGAATTTGCCGCAAACGGTCGTGTATCAATTTGGTGGCGTTGGTACGACAACGAATGTCGAAGTGCCGTTCGACTTGCAGATGGAAGCGTGCCCGGCCGGTTACAACCATGTTGGCTACACGTTGGCGCCGGCCGGTGGGGCTCCGGCTTCCGCCAATGGCGTGCTGCCGAACGGCCCCGGGACGACGGCTTCCGGTGTCGCGATCCAGTTGACGGACCCGGGCGGCACGCCGGTTCAGTTCAACACGCCGATGAACCTCACCTCGTATGACACGGCGACGGGCGGGTCGTACACGGTTCCGCTGGTTGCACGATATATCCAGACAGCCGAGACAATCGGCGTGGGCGCCGTGACGGGCGTCGTCGAGGTGCTGATGGATTATCGCTGACGGCTTTCCGGTCGCGCGCCCGGAAAGCCGGGAAGTAGCGAGCGCGGCGCCGGGTGGACGGCTGAGGAAGCGGAAGTCGGGACTCGCGTCTGAGGTGGCGGTGGCGATGTCCCCGTGCGACGACGTGGATATCTCCTTGGACGTCCGGACTATCGCGGCGCATCGCCGGATCGCAACGGTATTGCCGCAGGCAACAAAAAACCCGCGAAGCCATGCGCTGTCGCGGGTTTTTTACAGATGCACGAAACACGGAAAACCCGTATTTGGTGCCGACGGCGAGACTCGAACTCGCACAGCTTTCGCCACTACCCCCTCAAGATAGCGTGTCTACCAATTTCACCACGTCGGCACTGCAAGGGGGCAAATTGTAGCGTTACATTGCGCGTTTGTGAAGGGGGTGTGACACGGCGAGCGGATACGCGAAAGCGATCCCGGTAGAATTCGGGCGACCGGTCCGACGACCATCGCCATGGCTACCCGTTTTCCACCGTGACCACCACCCTCGAACAACTGCAGGCCGGCCAGCTGTCGGGCGCCCGGCAACTCAAGCTCGCATGCGGGCTGACCGAATTTCCGCGCGAGATCTTCGATCTGGCGGACACGCTCGAAGTGCTCGACCTGTCCGGCAATGCGCTGTCGGCGCTGCCGGACGACCTGTCGCGGCTGCATCGGCTGCGCATCCTGTTCGCGTCGGGCAATCGCTTCACCGAATTTCCGGACGTGCTCGGCACGTGCGCGCAGCTCGACATGATCGGCTTCAAGGCGAATCGGATCCGCACGGTGCCGCGCGGGTCGCTGCCGCGCGCGCTGCGCTGGCTGATCCTGACCGACAACGAAATCGATGAGCTGCCCGCCGGGATCGGCGATTGTTCGCGCTTGCAGAAGCTGATGCTGGCGGGCAACCGGCTGCGCGCGTTGCCGCCCGAAATGGCCGCGTGCCGTGCGCTCGAACTGGTGCGGCTGTCGGCGAACCGGCTCGACGCGCTGCCGGATTGGCTGTTGCGCCTGCCGCGCCTTGCGTGGCTCGCGTCCGCGGGCAATCCGTTCGGCGCCGCGCCGGAAGCAGCGGCGTCGGCCGAGCCGGGCGTCGCGGACATCGACTGGACGTCGCTCACGTTCGAACAGAAGCTCGGCGAAGGCGCATCGGGTGTCATTTATCGCGCGCAGTGGCGGGCGGACGGCCAGGTGCCGCGCGCGGTCGCGGTCAAGCTGTTCAAGGGGGCCGTGACGAGCGACGGCCTGCCCGATTGCGAAATGGCCGCGTGCCTGCACGCCGGGCGTCATCCGAACATGATTCCGGTGATCGGCAAGGTGCACGGCCATCCGGAGGGCGCGCACGGCCTCGTGATGGAACTGGTCGATCCGGCGCTGACGAACCTCGCCGGGCCGCCGAGCTTCGCGTCCTGCACGCGCGATGTATATGGGGCCGATGCGCGATTCGCGCCGGCCGAGGCATCGCGGATCGCGCTCGGCATCGCGTCGGTTGCAGCGCATCTGCACGCGCGCGGCATCATGCACGGCGACCTGTACGCGCACAACATCCTGCACGACGGCAACGGCGGCGCGCTGCTCGGCGATTTCGGCGCGGCGTCGGTCTACGATGTGAACGACCGCGTGCGCGCGGCACGGCTCGAACGGCTGGAAGTCAGGGCGTTCGGTTATCTGCTCGGCGAGTTGCTGGCGCGATGCGAGCCGCGTGCGTGGGAAGGTTCGCATGCACTCGATGCGCTGGCGGCCGCCTGCTTGAACGAGGAGATCGACGCGCGGCCGTCGTTCGGCGAGATTGCGGCCGTGCTGGCCGCATCGAAGGGCTGACGGTTCCGCCCGCGCCGTGGCGCCGGCCGTCGCCGCAGGAATGCTTACGCCTGCCGCGCAGTCAGCAGCTTGATCCCGAGGCCGACGAACAGCAGCCCGCTGGCGCGCTTGGCCGCGCGTACCCACGGGCCGACGCCGATGCCGCGATGGAGCCGGTGCACGCCGAACGAATAGACGCTGTGCACGACGACGACGGTGCATGCGATCGTCATGTACATCACGACGAACTGCATCGCGAGCGGGCGACCATGTGCAATGAACTGCGGCATGAACGCCGACAGGAAGATCATCGTCTTCGGGTTGCTGCCCGACACGAACAGTGCTTCGCGGAACAGCTTCCTGCGGTCGGGCTCGACGATCGCGGCCCGGCCTTCGGGCGAGGGCGCGTTGCGGTCGCCGCGCAGTTGCCGGATGCCCAGAAAGATCAGGTACGCGGCGCCGACGACCTTCATCGCGACGAACAGCGGCGGCATCGCGGCCAGCACCGCGCCGACGCCGAACGCGACGAGCATGACCACCGCGCCTTGCGCGACGAGGTTGCCCGCGATCGTCGCGGCGGTGCCGCGCGAGCCGTAGCGCACCGTGTTGCGGATGACGAGCAGCACGTTGGGGCCCGGCGACAGCGTCGTCGCGAGATAGGCAGCGGCAAACAGCATCCAAGTCTGAATGGACATGCGTTGCTCCGAGAGGCGGTTCCGGCGGTCGGGATGAAGCGATGATGCCACGCCAAAATGACGCGGACCGCCGCCGGAACCGGCGCGGCGCGTCAGCGTGCGTCGCGCGCGCAGTATGCGGCGATCGACGACGGCGAATCGATCGCGGACGGCCGCGTCATCCACGCGATCCACGCCGCCCATAACCCGCAGGCGATCAGCACGGCGACGTTCAGCGGCGTCCGGTAGCGGACGATCAGATTGGCCAGCGGCACGCGTTCCTTGCTCATGTGCATCTCCTTCGGTCGTTGCGGATGCGGCGTTACTGGCCGGTGTAGGAGGGCGCTTTCGCGTCGCAGGTCACGGACACCGTCGCGCCGTCGGCGAAATGCAGCCGGAGCGGCACCTTCGCGCCGGGCGCGACGGGCTGGCGCGGTTCCTCCAGCATCACGTGATAGCCCTTCGGCCTGAACGTCACCGTGCCGTGCGCGGGCACGTCGACCGCTTCGACGTGAACCATCTTCGCGGTGCTGCCGGCCGTCTGGGTTTCGTGCATCATCGCCATCCCGAACGCGGGCGTATCGATGCCCGTGAGCGTGACGGGCTTGTCGCCGTCGTTCGTCAGCGTGAAATAACCGGACGACGGTACCGTCGCCGGCATCGTGCGGATCCAGCATGCATCGGCCTGGACGGCCGATGCGGCGAACGTGGCGGGCTCCTGCAGCGCCAGCAGTGCAAACAGCAGGCTGGTCGGAATCGAGCGTTTCATCGAGTGTGTTCCTGATCGGGTAGGGAAGGTCGCCGCGCGGGCGTCGTGCGCGTTATTTCACCGTGAACGTGTAGCGGCCCTGCGTGCGGTGCCCGTCGCTCGCCACCGCAACCCATGCGACCGTGTACGTACCAGGCGTCAGGTTCGCCAGCGCCACATGCATCCGCTTCCGGTTGCCGGCGTCGATGGCGGATTTCCCGTCGGCGACCGATTGTCCATGGCTGTCGGTGACGGCGATCGAACTGAATGCGGGTTCGAGCGTTTCGCTGAAGTCGATCGTGACCGCGTGCGGCGCGCTCGACAGCGTGGCGTCGGCGGCCGGTTCGAGGTTTTTCGCGTGTGCGTGCGCGTGAGCGGCCTGGGCGACGACGAAGCCGAGTGCGACGAGTGCGCCGCGGACGAAAGCAGTGATTTTCATGACAGGATGATCCGGTTGGAAATGACAAGGAGAACGATGCATTCGACGAACGGCCGCGCGTTCGTGCACACGCAACCGCCGGAGGCGGGCGAGCGCACGCACGGCGCGACGCCGCGAGCGATACGGTCGAACATGAGATCGTCCTTCGAAACGTGACACGGCATGCACGCGCAGCGCGCGTGCGGACGGCGTGATGCGCGACGGCATCACGCGCGGTGACGACGAATCAGGACGCGAGCGGCGGCGCGCGCGGTTGCGCGGCCGTAAGCGGCTGCGTGCGGCGCAGGCTTTCGAAGCGGGTTGCTTCGCGATGCCGGAGCGGTTGGAAGTTGGCCGCGAACGTCAGTTCGGGCGCGGGCAGGGCGGGTGTATGGGCGAGCAAGCTGCAATAGCCGCAAGCCTGCAGATGGGCCTGCAGGCTTTTCGACGACGCATCGCCGGCATGGTTGCCGCCCGCCGGCCCGGCCGTGCAGTAACCGGCAAGCAGCGAATCGACGCGGTCTTGCGTCGTCAGCGCTTGCGAGATCGTCGGCGCGAGCGCCGTCATCAGGATGGCGAGCATCCCGATCAGACTGACGATCTTCCGGAAACGACGACTCAGCATGCGATGCGCGGGGCGGCGTATGAACGACGATGGAGCGGATTATGCCACGCACCCGCCGCGAGGGCATGCGGGCACGCGGATTCCGGGAATGATGCGCGGCACGCTTACGCGTGCTTCGCGAGATATTTCGTGATCAGCATCATCTGCGCGGCCCAGCCCTGATCGTTCATCTCGCGCGCCTTCGCGCGACGCGTTGCGATCAACTGGTCGAAACCCGTTTCGGTGATCGTCAGCAGCGTGCCGCCGTTCGCTTCGGCGAGTGCGAACGTGACGAGCGTCATCGGCTCGGACGCGTAATCGACGTTCGGATCGATCGCGAACGGGTGCCAGCGAAAGGAAAACCGTTGCTTCGGCTCGACGCGATCGACGACGATTTCGAACACGGTGCCGGCATACGGCTCCTGTGCCCTGGCGACGTCGTCGTCGACGCGCGTCGGCGTGATGCGGCCGAACAGTGGCCGATCGGCGACGAACGGTCCGTCGAACGTCACGCCGAACCAGGTGCCGAATTCCCCGGCATTGCTGACGGCTTCCCAGACGCGCGCCAGCGGCGCGGCGAGCAAGGCTTGTTTCTCGATGCGATCGGTGGACTGAGTCATCGCGTTCTCCTGGCGGGCATGCTTGATGCGGGACGGCGCACGGCCGCGCGCCGCGTTCAGTCGATCATCACCGCGTCGGGCACGTCGAGCACGACATCCGAGGTCGCGACGGCCACGCACGGCAGCGTATAGCCGTCGGCCTTTTCCTCGCGGCTCAGGCCCGGCCATTCGATCGTATAGCGTACGCTGCCGCTGACGATCCTGCACAGGCAGCTTCGGCACGTGCCGTTGCGGCACGAGCGCGGCAGCCTGACGTGCGCGAACGCGGCGGCCTCGAGGAGCGTCAGCGAATCGGGGGCGTCGAACGTCGCGCCGAGCGGCTCGATGCGTACGAGAGGCGGGTGGTCGGGATCGGTCATGGGGCGAAGCGGGCGGCGGCGCGGCGGCAAGACAAGGCAAGCGCCAAGCATACCCGAAGGCGGTGCGGCCGGCGCCCGTCGGGCAGCCGGCCCGGGACGTCAGTGTCGGCGCAGGTAGCGGTACACGGTATTGCGCGCGAGCCCGAGCTCCCGCGCGGCGGCCGATACGTTGCCGCCGTGCCGCGCGAGCACCGCGTCGATCACCGCGGCCTGGTGGCTCTGCAGGGTCGTTGCTTCGCGCGTGTCGGACGGCGCGGCCTGCGCCACGGGCGCGTCGTCGCAGTCGAGCCAGAAATCGTCGGGCAGGTGCGCGAGCGTGATTTCGGCTTCGTCTTCGGCGAGCATGCCGGCCGTGCGCAGCACGTTGGTCATTTGCCGCAGGTTGCCGGGCCAGCGGTGCCGCATGAACGCGTCGAGCACGTCGGTCGCGAGGCGGTTCGGCATCGGCTCGCTGCGACCGAGCCGCGCGAGGATCCGCTCGACCAGTGCCGGCAGGTCGGTGCGCGCGGCGAGCGGCGGCAGCGTGACGGCAAGGCCGTTGATCCGGTAGAACAGGTCTTCGCGGAACGTGCCTTCGGCGATCATCGCACGCAGGTCGCGGTGGGTCGCGCAGACCACGCGCACGTCGACCGGCACCGCGCGTGCGCCGCCAAGCGGCATCACCGCGCGCTCCTGCAGCACGCGCATCAGCCTGACCTGCTGCGCGAGCGGCATGTCGCCGATTTCGTCGAGAAACAGCGTGCCGCCGTCGGCCTGCGCGATCTTGCCGGGGCTGCCGCGCTTGCGCGCACCGGTGAAGGCGCCGTCCTCGTAGCCGAACAGTTCGGCTTCGATCAGCGAATCCGGCAGCGCCGCGCAGTTGACCGCGACGAACGGGCCGTCCGCGCGCGGCGATGCCTGGTGCAGCGCACGCGCGAGCCATTCCTTGCCGGTGCCGGTCTGGCCGAGGATCAGCAACGGCAGGTCGCGCCCACGAATCTTCGCGACGCGTTCGAGCACGGCGGCCATCCGCGCATCGCCGGTGTCGAGCGTCGCGAACGTGATCGCGTCGGGGTCCGGCGCCCGTGTGCGCGCGGCGGGCGCGGGTGGCGTGACGGCGACGGCCGTCTTGTGCGCTTCCGCGAATTCGCAGCGCGCGAGCACGCGCACGCCGGTCGACAGCGTGAGGCGGAACGGTGCGCCGGGTGCGCGGGCCGCCTGCTGCGCGAGCTGTCCGAAGTGCATGCCGAACAGCGCATCGCAGCCTTGATGCTGCAACGCATCGAAGGTCGCGCCGAGCTGGAATTGCGCGCTGCGGTTCGCGGCGATCAGCCCGCCGTCGGGGCCGAACGCGACGAGCCCGGCGAACAGCGAGTCGACGCAATCCTCGTGGGCGTGGAAGCGCAGCCGCAGTGCTTCTGCGCACTGGTTCGCGAACAGATGGTTCTCGATCAACTGCGCGGACATCCGCACGAGCGCGAGCGTATGGGGGCTGAAGCCGCGCGGGTCGCCGCTCACGTCGAGCGTGCCGAGCGTGCGGCCGAACGGGTCGATGATCGGCGCGCACGAGCAGGTGAGGATATGGTTCGCGCGCAGGAAGTGTTCGGCCCCGTGCACGGCGACCGCCTGGCCCGATGCGAGCGCGGTGCCGATCGCGTTGGTGCCGCGTGCGCCTTCGGCCCACGACACGCCGGTGCACAGCGCGACGCGGTTTGCTTTTTCGATGAAGTCCGCATCGCCGATGCTGTGCAGGATCACGCCGTCGGCGTCGGTGAGCAGCACGAGGCTTTGCGTGTCGGCGATCTGCGCGTGGAGGTTCTCCATCACCGGGCGCGCGTGCGCGAACAATGCGTGGTTCGTGTCGAGCAGTTCGCGCAGCGCGAGCCGCGACAGCGGCGAGAAATCGGGGCGCTCGTTTGCGCGCAGGCCGACCGCGGTCGAACGGGCATGCGCCTGCGCGAGCAGGTCGTTGCGGCCCGCGGTGGCGGGCAGCACGAAAGGTTGAGGCATGTCTTGTCTCCTGTCGACCAGAGTTAGCGCTTTAGCGCTTACTCTGGTCCCATGCTTCGCGGTCGGCCAGAGTTAGCGCTTCAGCGCTTACTCTGGTCCCATGCTTCGCGGTCGGCCGGAGTTAGCGCTTTAGCGCTTACTTTGGTCCCATGCTTCGCGGTCGGCCGGAGGTAGCACTTCAGCGCTTGCCAGGGCCCCATGCTCCGCGGTCGCCCCCAGCTCACGCTTTGCACCGCACCATCCGCCACCCGGGCCGCCGCCATCGATATCGCCTCATCATACAAGCGCCGCGCGCGTTGTGCGACTGCGTACAAAACCCCCTTGCTTTTAAGCGTCCGCCTGCAATGATGAAAGTGGAGCACGCACGCGCCGTGTTCCGCATCGCAACATGCATGCGACGTGACATGCATCCGTTCGGGAGACCCATCATGGTTCGGACGGAACTGAGAGTCGTGTTGGCGGCCATCGCCACTTTCATCATGCTGGGCGGCATCGCCGTCGCGATCCACGGTCTGCTGTTCGACCTGAGCGATGCGGTGCAATACGGGGCCGCCGCGATCGCGGTAGGTGCCACGACCGCCGCCATCGCACTGAACATCTGGCCCACCGATCCCCACTGACGCCGCTCGGCAAAACGGTGCCGGATGTCGCGCTGGTCTGATGAAAAAGCGCGTCGGAACGACGCACATCGTAAATTTTGCCTCCTGCGCGAAACCGTCTACAGTGGAATGCAACCGGCACGCATTGTCTGCGCCATACCCCCGTGGATGCTGCCTCTGCCGGCGAGCCCGCGTAAATTTTCGTCCGGCCGGTAGCGGACGACGGACGCGGTCATTTGCTTTCTACCGGACAAGGCGGCTCCCATGCAGATCCATTTCACGAATGAGAAGCCCGAATATTCGGGGCGCGACCTGATGCTTGGTTTTACGGCGCTGGTCAATGGCGAGCGCGTCCAATGTCAGATCACCGCCGAGGCGCTGGAGGATCATTTCGGTGCGGCATCGCCGCGCTTCGAGGACATGGTCGGTGCGTACGATCAGCACCGCGAGCGTATCGAGGCGGCCGCACGGCGGTTGCTGTCCGAGACGCGCGCGCAATGCGTGACGCTGCGCAGCGGCTACGTGCGCTTCTACGAGGCGAACTGGCGCTGAACCGGACGACCGGGCAGCGACGGAGCGGGCGTCGGATACCGGCGCCCGTGTCATATCGGCGCATGCTCGTCCGGTAGCGCGCCCGCGCGGGGCGGTGCCCGGCACGATTCGAACGTCGTGCCAGCGCGCTGGCGTGCGTGCGTTCCCGGGTTCCGTTTCGCTCAATCCGCGCCGCTCAGCACGTACGCGTCGCCGGTTGCGCCGTTCGCGCGCGCGATGCGTGCGAAGCCCGTGTCGGCCAGGTGCATGCCCGCAATCAGCAAGTTATCCGAAGCGACTTCGTCGAGCGTGGCCGCGCGCGTCGACGATGCCTGCGACGGATCGTGATCGAACGCAATCGACACGTCGGGGCGAGCAACCTGAATCGGCGCGAAATGCACGAGATCGCCCCAGATCAGCAGGCGCTCTCCGTGCGATTCGACGCGATAGCCGGTGTGGCCGGGCGTGTGCCCCGGCAGCGGCACGGCGACGATGCCGGGCAGCACGTCGCCTGCCGCCTCGATGGTGCGTAGCTGCGCGCGATACACGTCGAACGTGCGCCGCGCGATCCGGAAATTGCCGCGTGCGCGCTCGCTTGCCCGCTCGTACATGCCGTCGTCCAGCCAGAACGCACGTTCCCGTTCGTGAATGAACACCTCCGCTTGCGGAAAGGCCGGCTGTCCGTCCGTGTCGAGCAGGCCGCCGATGTGGTCAGGATGGGCGTGCGTCAGCAGGACCGTGTCGATGTCGCGTGCATCGATGCCGGCTCGCGACAGCGACGGACGCAGCAAGCCGCCCCAGTTCCGGATGCCGCCGGCGCCGGTATCGACGAGCACGGTGCGCCCGTGCCCGCGTATGACGTAGCAGTTGATGTTGACGTCGGACGGCGCGTGTATGCCGGCCCTGTGCATGATGCCGATCGCGTCGTCGACGTCGATGTTCGACAGCAGGTCGAGGCCGGCCGTCAGCGTGCCGTCGCTGATCGCGGTCACCGTGAAATCGCCGACCTGGCGGCACGGGAAAGAAGGACGGGGAACCGAGGCGCTCATGGGTCAATGTCGGGCGTGAAGGTGGGTGGTGTCATAGCCGAAGCAGCGGATCCGTGCGACGAATCCGGTGTGGCGAAGAATCTCGCGATCCAGTTCCGTCATGAACCGGTCCATCAGTTCAGTGGTGCGAAATGATGTGACGCGAAAGCGGATCTCCGCGCTGACCGGATGTCCGCAGCCGTGCCGGACCGGCACATATACGACATGGACCGTGCCGGGTGCGGCGCTCAACACGTCGGTGCAAATCCTCTCGCACGCCGACGACAACGCGTCGAGCGCCGCGCTGGTCGGCATGCTCGCTTCGGGGATCGAAATCGTGACGCTGGGCATGATCGGGCTCCGGTCAGCGTGCGGTTGCCGACGTCGTCGTGCTGACGAGTCGGTCACCCATCGGCGCATAGAGCCGGATCGCGGCATCGGACGCGAGTCGAGCCTGATCGTGCGCGAGTACGGCCAGCCAGCGCGCCGCCGGCCGGCGATCCAGCGCGACTGCATGCATGGCCGTGGCGGCGATACCTGCTCGCGCGAACGGGGCGAGGTCGTCGCAAACGGCCAGCCATTGATGGCCGGAGACGGCGGGCGCGGGTGCCGCGCAGTCGTATACGTTGCGGCGCCACTCGACGATGTGCGGCTGCCAGCGCGCGAAATTGCCGCCGCCCTTGTCGCGATACTCGGCTGACGTCAGCACGTCCGGGCCGTCGATCGTATGCAGCGCGAGGTAGACGGGGCCGTCGCCGCCGAGCGCGCGAAAGCGTTGCGACGTGCGAAAGCCGGATACGGAAATCAGCGCCGGCAGTTTGATCCGGCTGTAGAAGTCGTTCCACTCGGCTTCGACGGCGGCCTCGGCGATGCTGCATTCAACGGCATAGATCATGACTTCTCCGCAGGGGGGCGAGCGGCCGTCGGAATCGAACGGATGGCTCGACGGGTTGAGTTTTTGTCATGATAATGAGCGCCACGACGGGCGAAAAACGATGATTCGTCACCGTTCAATGACATTTGATCAAGCCATGACCGACGGCGGTCGGACCGGGAGCAATCGTGACGCGACGCAGGATTCCGAGCAATTCGGCATTGATGGCATTCGAGGCCGCGGCGCGGCATGGAAGCTTCGCGCGCGCCGCCGACGAACTGGCGTTGACGGAAGGCGCGATCAGCCGGCAGATCGGCCGGCTGGAGACGTTCCTGGGCGTCCCGTTGTTCGAGCGGGTCGGCAACCGCGTGCGGTTGGCGCCGAACGGCGTGCGCTACGCGGCGCAGGTTCGCGAAGTGCTGGACCGGCTCGAGCGCGACAGCCAGTACATGATGGGGCAGCCCGGCGACGGCGGCAGCGTCGATATCGCCGTGACGCCGACGTTCGCGACGCGCTGGCTGATTCCGCGGCTCAAGGGATTCCAGACGCAGCATCCGAACATCACGGTGCACTTCGCCGATCGTGCGGAGCCGTTCGTTCTGGCCGGCAGCGGTTTCGATGCGGCGATTCACTTCGAGCATCCGGCCTGGGCCGGCATGCACACGTACCGGTTGTGCGAGGAGGTGCTGGTGCCGGTCTGCCATCCGTCGCTGCTCGCGGGCGGGCAGCCGGATATGTTGCTGGGCACGCTGCCGCGCCTGCACAAGCGCCAGACGCCCGACGCGTGGTCGGCGTACGTGCAGGAGACGGGGTTGCCGGTGAGTAATCCGGCCGCCGGCGCACGCTACGACCTTTACTCGATGCTGATCGCGGCGGCGCTGGCGGGGCTCGGCGTTGCGCTGGTGCCGCGTCTCTATGTCGACGCCGAGATCGCGCAAGGGTTGCTCGCCGCGCCGTGGCCCGACGGGCGGGGCGTGGTCAAGCGCTTCTGTCTCGTGTTGCCCGACGCGCTGGAACTGGGAGAAGGGCCGGTGCAGACCTTCGCGCGCTGGGTGCTTCGGCAGGCGAAAGCTTGACCGGCGTTCACTCGCACCACGCGCGTAGCCAAATCAAGAACACAACAAAAAACGCCACCCGAAGGTGGCGTTTTCGTTTCATCGTGCGGCGCACCGGGGCGCGCGTGCGTCACTCGCTGCCGAGATAGAAGAAGCGGAACAGGAACACGGCCGCGATGATCCACACGATCGGCTTGACCGTGCGGGCCTGGCCCGTCAGCAGCTTCAGGCCGCCGTACGCGATGAAGCCGAACGCGACGCCGTTCGCGATCGAGTAAGTGAACGGCATCAGCAGCGCGGTCAGCGCGGCCGGCACGGCTTCGGTCGCGTCGTCCCACGGCACGTCGACCATCTCGCGCAGCATCAGGCACGACACGTACAGCAGTGCCGGTGCCGTGGCGTAGGCCGGCACGACGCCGGCGAGCGGCGCGATGAACAGGCACGCGAGGAACAGCACGGCGACGGTGATCGCCGTCACGCCCGTGCGGCCGCCGGCCTGCACGCCCGACGCGCTTTCGATATACGCGGTGGTCGACGACGTGCCGAGCACCGAGCCCGCGACGATCGCGGTGCTGTCGGCGAGCAGCGCCTTGTTCAGGCGGTTCATCTTGCCTTCGACGAGCAGGCCCGCGCGGTTCGCGACGCCCATCAGCGTGCCGGTCGCGTCGAACAGTTCGACGAGGAAGAACACGAGGATCACGTTGATGATGCCGGTCGACAGCGCGGCGCCGATGTCGAGCTTGAACAGCGTCGCGTCGATCGACGGCGGCGCGGAGAACACGCCGTGGAACTGGTTGTCGCCGAAGAAGAACGACAGGATCGTGACGCCGATGATGCCGATCAGGATCGCGCCGCGCACGCGCAGGTGGTCGAGCGTGACGATGGTGAAGAAGCCGATGATCGCGAGGATCGTGTCGTGCTTGTGCAGGTCGCCGAGCGTGACGAGCGTGGCCGGGCTGCCGACGATCACGCCCGAGGTTTTCAGCGAGATGATGCCGAGGAACAGGCCGATGCCGGCGGTGATCGAGATGCGCAGCGATTTCGGAATGCCGTTGACGATCGCCTCGCGCACGCGGAACAGCGTGACGAGCAGGAACAGGCAGCCGGAGATGAACACGGCGCCGAGCGCGGCCTGCCACGTGAAGCCCATCCCCTTGACGACCGTGTACGCGAAATACGCGTTCAGGCCCATGCCGGGCGCGCAGGCGATCGGGTAGTTCGCGTACAGCCCCATGATGATCGACGCCAGCGCCGCGACGAGGCAGGTCGCGACGAACACGGATTCCTTGGGCATGCCGGCATCGCCGAGGATCGCGGGGTTGACGAAGATGATGTAGGCCATCGTCAGGAACGTGGTGACGCCCGCGAGTATTTCGGTGCGGAAGTCGGTGCCGGCTTCGTCGAAGCCGAAATACCGCTTGATGGATTCCATGAAGGCGTTTCTCCGGTCGGGTTGTCGTGTTGCTTGTTGTTTATGCCGAATTGTTGTAAGGCAGCGGCGAGGCCGGCCTACTGTAACCAGCCACTATTGCGACGCTATCGGCGGATTGTAATAGCGCGGATAGCTCGGACGATATAGTTGCGGGGCACGATCGGCAGCGTTCGCGCGAACGGTCGGACAGGCCGGCCGCGCGACGAAGGCGCGCATTTTACCGGTTCGGACCAGGCGGGCAGGTAGAAACGATGGAAACGATTCGATGGCGGGCGGGACGTGTCGGCCGATGCGGGCGCAACGGCATGATCGACGTGCGGTGCATGGCCGCCACGCGACGGTATGCGATGGTACGCGACCGCAACGGCACGCCCGCACGAGGGGCGAACACAGGACGGACGCAATGCGCGCGCACATGACCGGCGCGGGTGCGCGGCGGCGCGCAGCGGCCATTCGTCAGTCCAGGCGGTTGCAGATATCGGGCTATCCTGCGCCGAAGCCGTCGCGTCCGCAACTGTCATTTCGCGACGCGGGCCGGACTGTGGTTTCTGTGTAAAAGATTGCAAGACGTCATCGCGTTAACCGGCAAGTCTTTCTAGGATAGATACACCGCGCACACACGTCGGCCAGTTGTTGCCGACGCGGGGGAGTCGCAGTCCGTGCAGGCCAGGCGGTGAAGCGCGGTGACGGTCGTTGCGCATTCGGGCAGGCGCGACCGGTTGCGATTGCCCGATGCGGGTTTGTCCGTCATCACGGAGGTCAGCATGTTGAACTGGATCAGCCGTTGGGCGATGCGGCACGCCCCCACGCCGGAAAAAACCGCTGCGTCGATGCTCGTGACGGCGCGCATGGAACTGTTCGCAGCCGAACAGCGCGTCATCGATGCGAAATTACAGGCGGATTACTGGCGTACGCGGGTGTCATTTCTCGAGGAGGTGCAAAAGCAAGGCATCGACCCGTGGGTGACCTCGCAGGCGGCGCAACGCCCCGACCTCGATTCCACGCCTCGCAGCACGGGCCCGCGTCTCGCCGCCAGCACCTGATGCACGTGATGCATGTCAGGGTTGCGCACGGCGCGCGATCGCTCGCGGCACGCACGTGCGTGCCGCGTCATTCGATGCGCACCTGCGACGCGTCGCGTCGCGGGTGCGTCCGTTTCCGGATGCGCTGATTCAGTGCGTTCCGGCATCCCGTCGCGCGCGTGAGCGCGCATCGTCAATCCCGTATTCGCCATCGTCCGACGAGCAAACGTTGCATGCGCGCGAGCGTGCGTCTCAGCCGTTCGCCGCGCTTCACGTACGCCGTCGTGATCGATGCCTCGGCCGGCCGGTCGTCATCGGTGCCGAGCCAGATGCGATCGCCGCGCGCGATGCGCAGCACGTCGCCGGGTTGTACCCAGTAGTCGTCGACGCTCGGCGGCCGCGTGATCCACAGCGGCGCGCCGTGCGCGCGGATTTCCGCATCGCTCGGCGCGCGCCAGGTCAGCGTCGTGCGCGGCGCGACCGCGAAACGGATCACGACGGTCGGTAACGCGATCGCGCCGACGCGGCGCGAATCGGGACGGTCGAACAACGGGCTTGCCTGGTCCATCGTCTTCTCCATTCGTTGAGCCGGACGGATGACGCGCACCAGAACAAAAAGGCCTCATCCGTTTCCGGTGAGGCCTTGTGTGACATGCGGTACTGCTCGGATGCTAACGCACAAGCGCCTCCCGTGATCCATTCTTTCGAATGTTCAGCGGGCAATGATTCGCGATGGCGATGAGCTTGAACGTAGGCATGCGAACGAGTTTGTCGATGTCGTACGGCGTTGTCAACGACTATTTTCGAGATATGTGACGATCACGCGTCGCGCTGGGCGAGGCCGTTGACGAGCAGTTCGGACAGCAGGCCCGTCATCCCGTTCGGATGCGTGGCGGCGCGTGCCTTCAGCTGTTCGACGAGGTCGGCGTTGAGCTTGCACGCGAACGGCACGAGGCCCTGCTCCTGGTCGAGCTTGCGCTGCGCGCGGCGGTCGAGCTTCGCCGCGTCCTCGGCGCCCTTGCCGAAGCGGGCGGAGCTGGACTGCTTCATCGCGTGCGTCAGCTTGAGCGCCTTGTTCTTTTCTAGATCGGTTTTCTTCATGGCCATCGCGGCACCTCCGGGAAATGAAGCCGCGATTGTACGCATTTCGGCGGGCGCCCCCGCCGAAACCGTCGCGAACCCGCGTGCGGGCCCGGTCACGCGCCCTTCGTCGTGCCCCAGTTGCCGCCGTGCGCGGCCGCCTGCGCGGCCGGCGAGCGCGCCAGATACGCGAGTGCCTGCTCGGTCGAGCCTTCGTGGTGCGGCGTATAGCCCGGCCTGAAATAGCGCAGCGCCGCGCCGATCACCTTCCAGAACGACGGCAGATGCCCGCGCCGCGAACCCTTCCACCACGACAGCACGAAACCCGGATAACGGCCGGCGACGGGATCTCGCCGGTACATGAATTTCGCGCCGCTCGTGATGAAGTAGAGCAGCAGCACGATCACGAACGCCATGTGCACGCAGCGTTCCGGATAGTTGCCGCCCATGTGGTTGTAGATGTCGAACGCGACGGTCCGGTGTTCGACTTCCTCCGCGCCGTGCCAGCGCAGCAGGTCGACCATCGTCGGGTCGGCGCGGCCTTCGTCGAGCCCGTGCGCGTTGAGCACCCAGTTGCCGAGATAGCCGAAGAAATGTTCGAGCGACGCGATCACCGCGAGCTGCTGACGCAGCCAGAAGCGCGTGTGGCCGATCTTCAGCCCGAACGGCGCTTCGCCCAGCACGCGCGTGAACAGCCAGTTCAGCTTCTGCGTGAATGGCTTCGTGTCGATCCCGTGCCGATCGTAGTAATGCTTGAGCACGCCGCCGTGCGAGCGCGAATGCACGGCTTCCTGGCGCAGGAAGCCCTCGGCTTCGTCGCGCAGGCGCGCATCGGTGATGTTCGGCAGCGCCTTGTTGTATACGCGGCAGAACCACAGTTCGCCTTCCGGGAACAGCAGGTTCAGCGTGTTGATGATGTGCGTGCTGCCCGGGTCGTTCGGCACCCACGTGATCGGCGTGTCGCTGAAGTCGAACTTCACGTGCCGGGCCTTGATCTTGTGATAGTCGGCGGTAGCGGTCATCTGTGTCTCCGTTCCTGTGCGGCGCGCCGCGCCGTCAATGCGATGCCATGCTGACGCGGGCGAGCATCCGGCCGAGCCACGGCATGAAGCGGCCGACGAAGCGCAGCGCGTGCGCCTCGGTGCCCACGGCCACGACCGGCCGGTTGCGCAGCACGCCGTCGACCATCGCCTGCGCGACGGTTTCCGGCTTCAGGCCGCGCATCTGGTACAGCTTCGTCGCGCGTTTGCGCAGCCGCGCCTCGTCCTGTGCGTTGGCGCCCGCGTATTGCGTCGACGCCATGATTCCGGTTTCCGCGAAGCCGGGGCAGACGGCCGTCACGCCGATGCCTTTTTCCGCGAGTTCCGCGCGCATGCATTCGCTGAGCATCAGCACGGCGGCCTTCGTCGTCGCGTACGCGGGCAGGTCGCGCGACGGCCCGAACGCGGCGGCGGACGCGGTGTTGACGATGTGGCCGCCCGTGCCGCGTGCGGCCATCTGCTGCGCGAACAGCCGCGAGCCGTGGATCACGCCCCACAGGTTCACGTGCAGGATGCGCTCCCAGTGCCGTTCGCTCGTGTCGAGAATGCCGCCGGCCATGCCGATGCCCGCGTTGTTGATCACGACGTCGGCGCCGCCGAGTTCGCTGCCGACCCATGCCGCGAGCGCTTCCATCTCGTCGGCGGAGCCGACATCCACGCGTTTCGCATGCGCCTGCGCGCCGGTCAGCCCGAGCAGCAGCGCGGTGCGCTCGGCGCTCGCGAGATCGATGTCGCACGCGACGACGGTCGCGCCTTCGCGGGCGAATGCGAGCGCCGCGCAGCGGCCGATGCCGCTGCCCGCGCCGGTGACGACCGCGACCTTGCCGCTGAAGCGGCCGCTGGTCGCGCGGCGGCGTGCGTTCGCGAGCGCGGGCGGCTCGTCGCCCGATTCGACCGCGTCGATCAACTGTTCGGCGAGGCCCGCGAAGCGCGCGGGATCGGCGAGCGGCAGCCAGTGGCCGGCCGCGACTTCGCGGCGGTAATACTGCGGCACCCAGCGCGACAGGTTCTCGGACAGCGCCGGGCTCACGTATTTGTCGCCGAGCGGCACGATCGTCTGCACCGGCGCGTGCGCGTAGCGCTCGCGCGGCGCGAACAGGCAGCGGATGAAATTCGCGCGATAGAGGCGCACGCCGCGCGCGCCGTCGTCGGCCTGCGTCGCGCGCGGCGTGGCGGGGGTCTTCTCGACCCGGCGCAGCAGGCCCGGCCATGCGCGGCCGAGCCACAGCCGCCAGCCGAGCTCGGGGATGAACGGCAGATGGAACAGATACACGTACCACGAGCGCACGAGCTGCCCGCCGAGCCTGGCCAATGACGCGGGCGTCGGATGCAGCACGCGTTCGCGCAGCCAGAAGCCGACGTGGTCGAGGCATGGCCCCGAGCACGACGTATACGACGCGATGCGGTCGGCGAGCCGCGGGTCCGTGACGAACTCCCAGCCCTGGATCGAGCCCCAGTCGTGCGCGATCAGGTGCACCGCGCGGCCGGGGCAGAGCGCGTCGATCACCGCGATGAAGTCGTCGGTCAGCTTCGCGAGGTGGTAATCGGCCGTGCGCTTCGGCGCGCCGGACAGGCCCGCGCCGCGCACGTCGTAGGCGATCACGTAGTGCGTGCGCGCGAGCAGCGGCGCGACGTGCTGCCAGACGCTGCTGTCGTCGGGGTAGCCGTGCACGAGCACGACCGGCGAGCGGGCCGGGTCGCCCCAGGTCCTGACCGCGAGCGTCAGGTCGCCGGAGGCGACGGCCGTCTCGCTGTGAACCGATTCGAACAGGGCCAGCGGCGCTTCATCGGAAAGAGGCTGCATCGTGTGTCCGTCGTTCAGGGATTCGGTGGAAGGCGGCGTTCGTGTCAGGCGGCCGCCGGCACGCTCGCGACGGCCTGCGCGCGTTCGGCCTGGCGGCGCTGCCAGCGGCGCACGTGCGGCAGGTCGTCGTCGAGCCAGTACGCGTCGTCGTCGGTGATCACCAGCAGTTCCTCGAATTTCGCGCCGACGCCGGCGAAGCCGAGATGCGGCTCCACGGCCCACAGGCCCGGCACCGGCGCGTGTTCGGAGCGGCGGTCGATCGACCACAGCGGCGACCAGCCCTGCTGCTTCGCCGCGCGGCCCTGGTCGAGCAGCAGGTTGCGCGTCGCGTTCAGCCCGAAGCGCGCGACGAAGCGCGGTGTCGACAGCTTGTGGATCTTCGCGACGCGATGCGCGAGCACCTTGAACGGATAGGCCTTGTGGCGCGGCTCGACGCCCTGGCGGCGACACAGCGCGTCGACCGCCTGCGCGACCTCGGCCATCGGGCGACGCTCTTTGACCAGCCGCACGATCATGTCGCGATGGTCCATCAGGTCGTCCTGCAACTGTTCGAGGATCGGGTTCTGGCCGAGGCAGTGCGCGTAGCCGACGTCCGCGACGATCCCGTCGAGCACGGGCGCGACGTCGAGGATCACGGGCATGTCGGTCTCGAGCTGGCGGTTGCTCGGGAAGAACGCGAGGTTGAAGCCGCCCATGTGCTTCAGGCCGGAGAAGCCTTGGAACGCCGTGCGGTCGCCGAACCACGCGAACGGTTTGTGCAGCCAGTCGTGCACGCCGTTGTCCTGCAGCCATTCGGTCAGCAGGCGCGCGGCTTCCTTCTCGGTGATGCCGGGGTAGAGCATCGCGCCGACGGTCTCGACGCAGCGATAGGCAAGCTGCTGGACCGCGCGGAATTGCGGCAGCTCGTCGAGATGGACTTCCGGCAGCGGATGATCGGGCATGTTGCGTCTCCATGTGTCGGCCTGCGTTCGGCGACGCGGGCGAATTATTCAGTCAGCATTTAATGTGTCATTGATCGATGTAAAGATCATAGCCGGTTCCACGTGGCGCGGAGGTGAGGGCTTCTCCTAATGAAGGCCGAAATGGAGGGGACGCTCTAGGTTTTCGGCGGTCGGGGCCGGATGGCCGTCGCCGTGCACGTGGCCGGTGCGGGAGGGCCGGCCGGAGCGCGCGCGCGGTGGCGGCGCCGGCCCGGCATGTCGCACCGGATCAATTCCCCGTCGTGTCGTGGCGAGACGCTGTCAAATTGCCGAAATAATTTCGTCACATCATTCGCCCCCGATTCGAAGCCTTTCCGGCTTCGCGGAGCGGGTGTGCCGCGCGTTGCGCGGGGCAGCGACCCAAGCCGATTCGACCATTCCACGGAGAGAGACCATGCAACGCCGCAAGTTCATGAACACCCTTGCCGCTGCGACCGCTGCGACGCCGCTGATGCTCAAGGCCGGCATGGCCGGCGCGAAGAGCGCGACCGCGCCGGACGCGCTGGACCCGGGCCGCTGGTCGCCGTTCAACGCCGCGCGCCTGCAGGCGGTGCTCGACCGGCACGGCGTCGCGAGCGCGCGCTACGACGGAAAGCGCCGCCCGTACGCGGTGTTCGACTGGGACAACACGTGCATCATGAACGACTGCGAAGAGGCGTTACTGATGTACCAGATCAACCATCTGCAGTACAAGCTGACGCCGGACGAGTTCGTCGGTGTGATGTGGAAGGACGTGCCGAAGGGCGCGTTCATGAAGGACTACACGACCGTCGACGGCAAGCCGGTGACGATGGAGGATCTCGCCGCCGACGTCGAGTCCGACTACCGCTGGCTCCATGCGAACTACAAGGGCCTCGGCGGCGACAAGAGCCTCGACGAGATTCGCGAGACCGACCAGTTCAAGGATTTTCGCGCGAAGCTGTACTTCATGTACGACGCGATCTGCGACACGCATCCGCTCGAAGTCGGCTACAAGTGGATCATCTACTTCTACAAGAACATGACGACCGCCGAGCTGCAGGCGATGGCGGAAGCGTCGAACAACTACGGTATCGGCGACGCGCTGCGCAAGGTCCGCTACGAAAGCCCGAAGACGCTGCCGGGCAAGGCCGGCGTGGTGGCCGACACGCATTTCCACGGCATCCGCATTCACGAGGAAATCCGCGCGGTGATGCACACGCTGCGTGCGAACGGCATCGACGTGTACGTGAGCACCGCGTCGCTCGACGATGTCGTGCGCGTATTCGCCGGCAATCCGAACTATGGCTACGGCGTGCCGCCCGAGAACGTGATCGGCCTGCGGCTCGACATGCAGGACGGCAAGTACACGAGCACCTATCCGGCCGGCTGGCATTTCAACTGGGGGCCCGGCAAGACGGTGGGCATCCGCAACGTGCTCGCGTCGAAGAAGGGCTACGGCCCGCTGCTGGTGTTCGGCGACAGCGACGGCGACGCGTGGATGCTGCGCGACTTCAAGGACACCGCGGCCGGCGTGATCGTCAACCGGATGAAGAAGGGCGAGATCGGCGCGGACAGCAAGCTCGCGGCCGAACAGATCGGCAATCCGGACGCGCGTTTTCTGCTGCAGGGCCGCGACGAGCACACGGGCCTGATGATCCCGGACGAGAAGTCGATCAAGTACGGCAAGACGGATCGCAAGCTGCTGGCTTGACGCGTGGCGGGTGGGGGCCGGACTGAATTTCCGGCCGCCATCCGCTGCTGGTTGAAGCACGCAAGTTTTGTTCGCCAGACATACCCCCCAAAAATACCTCCGGACATAAGGTGCTGGCCACGGTAGGTCAGCCCTTGCCGCGATCGCACAGTGCCGCCGTGACACTTTCCAAGCTTGTGTGCGCGTCGCTGTGAATTCGCAGAACTTCCTTGCGCTCCGTCGTACGTTTCGTGGATTCCGTCGCCGATACAGGCGAAGTGCGGCGAGATGGCGCATGCCTGCGTGACGGACGGATGCATACGATGCGTCCTCTCAGCGAGCAATGACGATGCAAGTGCATGAACTCGAGTGTCGTTGAGCGCTTATCCCGGTGGAGTCCATATGCCCTTTGATTTTGCGGTGGGCGTCGGCAGGCGTTGCACACTGTATTCGCGAAGTGAACATCGCTCGCGTTTCCCTTCCGGCACACCGGGGGAAAAGGCGGGAAAGGAGCTTGTGGGGGCGGCCGGCGTGGGAGACCTGGCACGCGATACCGCACAACTGGCGCGCCTGCGCGATTTTCTTGAGGACTGCCGCGTCGGGCACTACGCCCAGAGCATCGAGCCGCAACAACTTTTGCCGGCATTGCAGCGCGCCATGAGCGGCGGTGACGTTATTGCGATTGTTGAGCAGCTACGCTCATCCGGGGTAGGCAGTCGAGGAACCGATGAGCCGCCGCGCCCGCGATCGATCACATTCTCGCCGTCTCAGCTATTCAAGCGCGCGGCCGGCGCAGCGACCAGTTTGGACACGTCGAATCGCGCGGTACGCAAGCTTTCCGTCAACGATGGAATCGCGATATGGTTTGCGAAACCGGGCGACATGCTGCCCGATGGCACCATAGCCACGGCGCTGGGTAGCGCGCAGCCGTTTGAATACGTTCCCGATGATCTGACCGGTGACGTGATGGAGATGGCAGGTGCGGATCGCGGCAGAATGTACGCTTGCGACGTGATCTCGGCGGAGTGCAAAGGCTCCGTATTGCGCGTGTTTCCGAGCCAGTATCTGAACGCGACACTCAACGATATTCAGAGCGACGCGCGCGGCGGAGTCAAGGATGCCCGCAAAGCCCTCAAACTCCTGAACGACAACCGATTCAAAAAGTAGGATCTAACATGACTCACCCGATATTTGACTTGCTGACGAAGCTGGACGTTGCGCGTGTTTCTTACGCGCTCAGTCGTCACCGGTCGGACTCCATCCTCGTTTCCGTAACGGTCGTTGGGCAACGTATCGAGATTGACGTGTTCGAAGACGGGCACATGGAAGTTTCCCGATTCGTTGGCAACGAAGACATTGAGGGCGGGGCGGAGCTGATCGATTCGATCTTGGCATCGGCTGCATAGCCGGCATGGCCATACACTGACGCTCATCCGCATGGCGGGTAGCGGGTTCGCGTTTCGGGATGTCGACAGATTGCGCCTGAACGCTTCTCGATGCCGGTAACCGCTGACCCTCACCGCTCGCGCGGCGGCCCCAACCGATCCAGCAACGCGCTCAGCAGATCCACCGGCAGCGGAAACACGATCGTCGAATTCTTGTCCGCCGCGATCGTCGTCAGCGTCTGCAGGTAGCGCAGCTGCATCGCCTGCGGCTGCTGCGCAAGCCGCTGCGCCGCCTGCAGCAGCTTCTCCGACGCCTGCAATTCGCCTTCCGCGTGAATCACCTTCGCGCGCCGTTCGCGTTCGGCCTCGGCCTGCCGCGCGATCGCCCGGATCATCGTTTCGTTCAGGTCCACGTGCTTGATCTCGACCGTCGACACCTTGATTCCCCACGCATCGGTCTGCGCATCGAGCGTCTTCTGGATGTCGGCATTCAACTGCTCGCGCTCGGCGAGCAACGCGTCGAGTTCGTGCTTGCCGAGCACCGCGCGCAGCGTCGTCTGCGCGAGCTGGCTCGTCGCCTCGAAGAAGCGCGCGACCTGGATCACGGCCTTCTCCGGATCGACGACGCGGAAATACACGACCGCATTGACCTTCACCGACACGTTGTCGCGCGTGATCACGTCCTGCGCGGGCACGTCGAACACGACGGTGCGCAGGTCGATCCGCACGACCTGCTGGACGATCGGGATGATCAGCACGAGCCCCGGCCCCTTCACCTTCCAGAACCGGCCGAGCATGAACACGACGCCGCGTTCGTACTCGCGGAAGATGCGGATCGACGATGCGACCAGCACCACGACGAAGACGATCAGGACGCCGCTGAAGCCGAACGTGTAGCCCATCATGACGGTGCTCCCTGGTGTTGTTGTTCGTGTGCCGGCACGTCGTAGAGCGGCGCGACGGTGAGCGTCAGCCCGTGGCGGCCGGTGACGCGCACGCGGCAGCCGGCGGCCAGCGGCATGCTGCTCGCGACGCGCCAGCGCTCGCCGTGCACGCGCGCCCAGCCCGCCGCCGACGGGGCGGGGCCGGCCGCGTCCTGCGGCTGGTCGGCGCGCAGGCCGTCGTCGAGCACTTCGCCGATGCTGCCGACCATCGCCTCGGCGCCCGTCACGACCGGCCGCCGCCGCGCGCGCAGCGCGACGCTCGACACGCCGGCGACGAGCAGCCCGCCGCCGACCGCGAGGCCCGCGATCACCTGCCACGGAATGCCGTAGCCGGGCACGTCGGTATCGATCAGCATTAATGCGCCGATCGTGAACGATACGATTCCGCCAAACCCGAGCACGCCGAAGGTCGGCAGGAACGCCTCGGCGACGAGGCAGCCGAGACCGAGCAGCACGAGCCCGAGGCCCGCATAGCTGATCGGCAGCAATTGCATCGCGAACAGCCCGATCAGCAGGCAGATGGTGCCGGCGACGCCCGGCAGCACGAAGCCGGGATTCGCGAATTCGAAGAACAGACCGTAGATGCCGATCGTCAGCAGGATCAGCGCGACGTTCGGATCGGCGATGATCGACAGGAAGCGGCTGCGCCAGTCGGGCGCGAGCACGACGAGCGGCGCATGCGCGGTCGCGACGCGCACCGTGCCGGCGGTCGTCGTCACGGTGCGGCCGTCGAGCTGGCGCGCGAGGTCGGCCGGGTCCTGTGCGATCAGGTCGACGACATGTTGCGCGCGCGCCTCGGTCGCCGACAGGCTCAAGGCCTCGCGCACCGCGCGCTCGGCCCATCCGGCATTGCGTCCGCGCAACTGCGCGAGGCCGCGGATGTACGCGGCGGCGTCCTGGGTCGCCTTGCGGATCTCGGTCGACTGCGTATCGTTCGGCAACTCGGCCGGCGTCGCGGATGCGCCCGATGCGCCGGCAGCACCCGATGCGCCGGCCGGCGACGGTCGGGGCGCGCCCGGCGTCCCTGGCGCACCCGGCGCGCCACCGCCGATGCCGAACTGCACCGGCGACGCCGCGCCGAGATTGGTGCCGGGCGCCATCGCGGCGATGTGGCTCGCGTAGACGATATAGGTGCCCGCGCTCGCGGCCCGTGCGCCGCCCGGCGCGACGAACGCGGCGACCGGCACCGGCGAGCCGAGGATCGCCTTGATGATCTGCCGCATCGACGTGTCGAGGCCGCCCGGCGTATCGAGTTGCAGGATCGCGAGCGGCGCGTGCTCGCGCGCCGCGCGGTCGAGCGAGCGGACGATGAAGTCGGCGCTGGCCGGCCCGATCGCGCCGTTGACCGGAATCACGAACACCGGAGGCGCGGCCGCGGGTGCGGCGGCGGGAGGCGGGGCGGCAACGGCCGCGCACACGACGAGCAGCGCCGCGAACAGCGCGGCGCGCGCGACCCGCGCGGACAGCGGGTGACGGGGGCGGGCGCCGGGCGATGCAGGTGCCGGCGACGGCCCATGACGGTGAATGCGCATCGGGGCGTCCGGGCGGCGCGCGGCCGCACGCCGTCCGGCTCGCGGAAAGGGCGTTGGCCCGATATTTGAAGATTAGGCGGTTTCGGCGGAAAGCGCGAAGGCGACGCGGCAGGCCGCGGAATCAGCCGGCGCCGCCGCCGCGCGCGAGCGCTTCTTCCCGATATTCGGCCGGGCTGCGCCCGCTCCATTTGCGAAACGCGCGGTAGAACGCGCTCGGTTCGGCGAAACCGGTGGCCGCCGCGACGTCGGCGATGGTCCGCGACGGATCGGCCAGCGCCTCGAACGCGAGGTCGCGCCGCAGCGTGTCCTTGATCGCCTGGTACGCATGACCTTCCTGGTGCAGCTTGCGGCGCAGCGTCGCCTCGGCGACGTGCAGCCGCGCGGCCATCCCGTCGGCGCCGGGCCACGCGGCGGGCGGCATGCCGCGCAGCACGGTGCGCACGCGTTGCGCGAGCGCGTTCGGGTTGCGGTACTTGACGATGAAGCTGGCCGGCGCGTTGCGCAGAAACGTTTTCAGCGTCCTGGCGTTCTGCACGACCGGCAGCGTCGCGAATTCGGGATCGAAATCGACATACGAATCGGGCTGGTTGAACCGCATGTCGTCGCACAGCATCGACGGATATTCGTGGTCGGCCGGCGGCGTGTCGCAGCGGAAGCTCGCGTGCAGCAGCGGGATGCGCCGCCCGATCAGCCAGCAGGTCAGCCCGTACACGATGATGAAATAGGTCGCGTACGTGAACATCGCGGGCGTCGCGGTGCTGTTGCGGTGCACGAAACGCAGCCGCACGCGCTGCGGGTTGGCGTCGAGTTCCGCGTGCAGGTCGTCGAGCACGCAGTGCATGAAATTCACCGCGCGCGCCATCGCGTGCAGCCCGTCCTGCGCGGACAGCGCCGCCTGGCTCATCGCGATGAAGCTGCCGCTGCGCATCGGATGGCGATCCTGCCCGAAAAACTCGTCATCGAGCGCGCGCGCAATGGCGTTCCACAGCGCGCCGTATTGCTGCGCGGACACCCGCGCACGCGGCTGCGCGAGCAGCGCCGGCGCGATGCCGGCCTGCGCGAGCAGCGGCTCGGCCGCGACGCCGCGCCGGGTGGCGAGCGCCACGCTGTAGGCGACGAGGCTGATCGCGACGGTTCCCTTGTCTTCCTGCTTCATCGAAGCCGCCGGTATGGCAAAAACGCTCAGTGTAAATGAGCGGCGCGAGCATCGAACAGTCGCGCGCGCTTGCCTACACTTGTTGCATCGAAACGAAAGGTCGGTCGCGGCACGCGGCCGCGGGAGACAGCAGCGCCATGGACGAGCTTTACACCGAAGACCAGCGGATGATCCGCGACGCCGCGCGCGCTTTTGCCACCGAGGTGCTGGCGCCGAACGCCGCGCAGTGGGACCACGACGCGCACCTGCCCGACGCCGTCGTCGCGCAGCTCGGCGAACTCGGCCTGCTCGGGATGATCGTGCCGCAGGAGCTGGGCGGCGCGTATACGGATTACGTCGCCTACGCGCTGGCGATGGAGGAAATCGCCGCCGGCGACGCCGCATGCGCGACGATGATGAGCGTGCACAACTCCGTCGGCTGCGGGCCGATCCTCGGCTTCGGCACGCCCGCGCAGAAGGATCGCTGGCTGGCCGAGATGGCGGCGGGCCGCATCATCGGCGCGTTCTGCCTGACCGAGCCGCAGGCCGGCTCCGAGGCGCACAACCTGCGCACGCGGGCGGAATTGCGCGACGGCAAGTGGGTGCTGAACGGCGCGAAGCAGTTCGTGACCAACGGCCAGCGTGCCGGGGTCGCGATCGTTTTTGCCATGACCGACCCGGAAGCCGGCAAGCGCGGCATTTCCGCGTTCCTGGTGCCGACCGACACGCCCGGCTTCATCGTCGGCAAGCCGGAAAAGAAGATGGGCATCCGCGCGTCCGACACGTGCCCGATCACGTTCGAGAACTGCGCGATTCCGGAAGAAAACCTGCTCGGCAATCGCGGCGAAGGATTGAAGATCGCGCTGTCGAACCTGGAAGGCGGGCGCATCGGCATTGCCGCGCAGGCGCTCGGCATTGCGCGCGCCGCGTTCGACAAGGCGCGCCGCTATGCGGGCGAGCGCGTGCAGTTCGGCAAGCCGATCGCCGAGCATCAGGCGATCCAGCAAAAGCTCGCCGACATGGCCACGCAGATCAACGCGGCGCGCCTGCTCGTGCATCACGCGGCGAAGCTGCGCACGGCCGGGCTGCCGTGCCTGTCCGAAGCATCGCAGGCGAAGCTGTTCGCGTCCGAGATGGCCGAGCGCGTGTGTTCGGATGCGATCCAGATTCACGGCGGTTACGGCTATCTCGCCGATTACGAAGTCGAGCGTCACTATCGCGACGCGCGCATCACGCAGATCTACGAGGGCACCAGCGAAGTGCAGCGGATGGTGATCGCGCGACAGCTTTGAGTCCTGAATCGCGACGCGCGCGCTATCGGCAATCACACAAACCAATAAGGCAGGCAAACAGGCAGGGCACGAGGGCAGCGCGGCAAACGCGGCACGCAACGACGTGACCGTGCGCCGCGCGACACGGAACCGTGCATGCGCCGCGGCGCGTGCCCGGTTGACCGCTGGGCATGGAGACTCGAGACGGAGACGACACGATGACGGTACAGGCATTCCTGGACGCACGCGACTTTCTGCTGCGCCATCGCACCGACTACGAAACCGCGTACCGCGATTTCGAATGGCCGGTGCTCGATGCATTCAACTGGGCGCTCGACTACTTCGACCCGATGGCGCGCGGCAACGACAAGCCCGCGCTGTGGATCGTCGACGCGGCAACCGGCACGGGCGACCCGTATTCCTTCGCGCAGATGTCCGAGCGCTCGTCGCGGATCGCGAACTGGCTGCGCGGCATCGGCGTCGTGCGCGGCGACCGGATCCTGCTGATGCTGCCGAACCGTGTCGAGCTGTGGGACGCGATGCTCGCCGCGATGAAGCTCGGCGCGATCGTGCTGCCCGCGACCACGCAGCTGTCGGCCGACGACGTGCGCGATCGCGTGCAGATCGGCGGCGCGAAATACGCGATCGTCGACGAGAGCGAAACCGCGAAATTCGAACAGGCCGATCTTGGCCTCACGCAGAAAATCGTCGCCGGCGCACCGCGCGCGGGCTGGCTCGCGATGAACGACGGCTACGCGGCGAGCGCCGCATTCGAGCCGGACGCCGTCACGCACGCGAACGATCCGATGCTGCTGTACTTCACGTCGGGCACGACGTCGAAACCGAAGCTCGTCGAGCATACGCACCGAACCTATCCCGTCGGGCACCTGTCGACGATGTACTGGGTCGGCCTGCAGCCGGGCGACATTCACTGGAACATCAGCTCGCCGGGCTGGGCGAAGCATGCGTGGAGCTGCTTCTTCGCGCCGTGGAACGCGCAGGCGTGCGTGTTCGCGTTCAACTACGCGCGCTTCGAGCCGAAGGTCGTGCTCGACGCGCTCGTCAAATACCAGGTGACCACGCTGTGCGCGCCGCCGACCGTGTGGCGCATGCTCGTGCAGCAGCCGCTCGCGTCGTTCGACGTGAAGCTGCGCGAGATCGTCGGCGCGGGCGAGCCGCTGAATCCCGAGATCATCGAGCGCGTGAAGAAGGCGTGGGGCATCACGATTCGCGACGGCTATGGCCAGACCGAGACGACCTGCCTGATCGGCAACACGCCGGGCCAGCCGGTCGTCGCCGGTTCGATGGGCCGCCCGCTGCCCGGCTACCGGATCGCGCTGCTCGACCCGGACGGCGCGCCCGTCGGCGAAGGCGAGGTCGCGCTGCCGATCGGTGCGGGCGTGATGCGTCCGGTCGGGCTGATGACGGGCTACGCGAACAATCCCGACGCGACGGCCCACGCGATGCGCGATGGCCATTACCGCACGTCGGACATCGCGATGCGCGGCGACGACGGCTACTACGTCTACATCGGCCGCGCGGACGACGTGTTCAAGTCGTCCGACTACCGGCTGAGCCCGTTCGAACTGGAAAGCGTGCTGATCGAGCATCCGGCGATCGCGGAAGCGGCCGTCGTGCCGAGCCCGGACCCGGTACGGCTGTCGGTGCCGAAAACCTTCATCACGCTGCGCCAGGGCTACGAGGAAAGCCCCGCGCTCGCGCTGGAGATTTTCCGCTTCTCGCGCGAGAAGCTCGCGCCGTACAAGCGCATCCGCCGCCTGCAGTTCGCGGAGCTGCCGAAGACCATCTCCGGGAAGATCCGCCGCGTCGAGCTGCGCCGCCGCGAAATCGAGCGCGGCGACGATGCGGCGACACGGATGCCCGGCGAATACTGGGAAGAAGATTTCGCCGCGGAACTGAAATGAGCTGTCGCGGGCCATGCGCGCCGCATGTCGCGGCCGTCGCCCGCAACACCGATTGAACCGGCCGCGCGTGGCATGACGCTACACGGCCCACTGCAAGGAGAGTGCATCGATGAACGCGAATCCGACGCCCCGCACGGGGCAAGACGTGCCGACGGTCAAGCTGCTGATCGACGGCGCCTTCGTCGAGTCCACCACGAGCGAGTGGCGCGACATCGTCAATCCGGCGACGCAGCAGGTCCTCGCGCGCGTGCCGTTCGCGACCGTCGCGGAAGTCGACGCGGCCGTGCAGGCCGCGCACGCCGCGTATGCGACGTGGAAGAACACGCCGATTTCCGCGCGCATGCGCATCATGCTGAAGTTCCAGGATCTCGTGCGCGCGAACCTGCAGCGCATCGCGAAGACGCTGACGGCCGAGCAGGGCAAGACGCTGCCCGATGCCGAAGGCGACATCTTCCGCGGCCTCGAAGTGGTCGAGCACGCGTGCTCGGTCGGCACGCTGCAGCTCGGCGAATTCGCGGAGAACGTCGCGGGCGGTGTGGACACCTACACGCTGCGCCAGCCGCTCGGCGTGTGCGCGGGCATCACGCCGTTCAACTTTCCCGCGATGATTCCGCTGTGGATGTTCCCGATGGCGATCGTGTGCGGCAACACGTTCGTGCTGAAGCCGTCGGAGCAGGATCCGATGTCGACGATGGAACTCGTCGAACTCGCGATCGAGGCCGGCGTGCCGAAGGGCGTGCTGAACGTCGTGCACGGCGGCAAGGAAGTGGTCGACGCGATCTGCACGCATCCGCTCGTGAAGGCGATCTCGTTCGTCGGCTCGACGGCCGTCGGCACGCACGTGTACAACCTCGGCAGCCAGCACGGCAAGCGCGTGCAGTCGATGATGGGCGCGAAGAACCACGCGATCCTGCTGCCCGACGCGAACCGCGAGCAGGCGATCAACGCGCTGGTCGGCGCGGGCTTCGGCGCGGCCGGCCAGCGCTGCATGGCGACCTCCGTCGCGGTGCTCGTCGGCAACGCGCGCGACTGGCTGCCGGACATCGTCGCGAAGGCGAAGCTGCTGAAGGTCAACGCGGGCTCGGAAGCGGGCACCGACGTCGGGCCGGTGGTGTCGCGCGGCGCGAAGGCGCGCATCCTGTCGCTGATCGACACGGGCATCAAGGAAGGCGCGAAGCTCGAACTCGACGGCCGCGACGTGAAGGTCGCCGGCTTCGAGGAAGGCAACTTCATCGGGCCGACGATCTTCTCCGGCGTGAAGACCGACATGACGGTCTACACGCATGAAATCTTCGGGCCGGTGCTGGTCGTGATGGAAGTCGACACGCTCGACGAAGCGATCGCGCTCGTCAACGCGAACCCGATGGGCAACGGCGTGGGCATCTTCACGCAGAGCGGCGCGGCCGCGCGCAAGTTCCAGAGCGAGATCGACGTCGGCCAGGTCGGCATCAACATTCCGATTCCGGTGCCCGTGCCGTTCTTCAGCTTCACCGGTTCGCGCGGCTCGAAGCTCGGCGATCTCGGCCCGTACGGCAAGCAGGTCGTGCAGTTCTACACGCAGACGAAGACGGTCACCGCGCGCTGGTTCGACGACGACACGACGGCCGGCCCCGTGAACACGACGATCCGGCTGCATTGAGCCGGGGAGGACACGAACATGAAGATCGGATTTATCGGACTGGGCCACATGGGTGCGCCGATGGCGCTGAACCTCCTGAAGGCCGGCCATGAAGTGCACGCGTTCGACCTGAGCGCCGACGCGTTGCGCGCGCTGCAGGACGCCGGCGCGCAGGTGGCCGCGTCGCCGCGCGATGCGGCATCGGGCGCGGCGTTCGTGATCACGATGCTGCCGGCCGCGCCGCACGTGCGCTCGGTGCTCGCCGGCGAGAACGGCGTGCTGGCCGGCCTCGGCGCGGGCGCGACCGTGATCGATTCGAGCACGATCGACCCGGCGAGCGCGCAGGCGTTCGGCGCGCTCGTGCGCGAGCACGGCGGCGCGTTCGTCGATGCGCCCGTGTCGGGCGGCACCGGCGGCGCGGCGGCCGGCACCCTGACCTTCATGGTCGGCGGCAGCGACGCCGATTTCGAGCGCGTGAAGCCCGTGCTCGCCGGCATGGGCAAGAACATCGTCCATTGCGGCGCGACGGGCATGGGGCAGGTCGCGAAGGTCTGCAACAACCTCGTGCTCGGCATCTCGATGGCGGCGGTGTCGGAGGCGATGTCGCTCGGCGTCGCGCTCGGCATCGATCCGAAGGTGCTGGCCGGCATCGTCAACACGTCGACGGGCCGCTGCTGGAGCTCGGACACCTATAACCCGTATCCGGGCGTGATCGACACCGCGCCGTCGTCGCGCGGCTACAGCGGCGGCTTCGGCACCGACCTGATGCTGAAGGATCTCGGCCTCGCGAACGACGCCGCGAAGCAGGCGCGCCAGCCCGTCTATCTCGGCGCGCTCGCGCAGCAGCTTTACCAGACGATGAGCAGCCGCGGCGACGGGCAACTCGATTTCTCGGCGGTGATCCGCCTGTACCAACCGGCCACGAAGAAGGACGCCTCATGATCGAACTGGACTACGTCGACGACGGCGTGATCGCGTGCGCGACGCTCAAGCGTCCGCCCGCGAACGCCTTTACCGCCGACGGGCTGCGGCAACTGCAGGACACCGTCGCCGAATTGAACGCGAACCCGCGCGTGCGCGCGCTGGTGATCACCGGCGACGGCCCGAAGTTCTTCAGCGCGGGCGCCGATCTCAACACGTTCGCCGACGGCGACCGCGCGGTCGCGCGTGCGATGGCCGCGCGCTTCGGCGCGGCATTCGAGGCGCTGCACGACTCGCGCGTCGTGACGATCGCGGCGATCAACGGCTACGCGATGGGCGGCGGCCTCGAATGCGCGCTCGCGTGCGACCTGCGGATCGCCGAGACGCACGCGCAGATGGCGCTGCCCGAACCGTCGGTCGGCCTGCTGCCGTGCGGGCTCGGCACGCAGACGCTGCCCTGGCTCGTCGGCGAAGGCTGGGCGAAGAAGATCATCCTGGCCGGCACGCGCGTCGACGCGTCGACGGCGCTCAGGATCGGCCTCGTCGAGGACGTGGTCGAAAGCGGCGCGGCGCGCGATGCGGCGCTGGCGCTCGCGCGCAACGTCGCGCGGCAGAGCCCGCACGCGGTTGCATACAGCAAGGAACTGATCGGCCTCGCGCGCCGCGGCGTGCCGCGCGGCGCGGCGCTCGCGGTCGAGCGCGAACGCTTCGTCGACCTGTTCGACACGAACGATCCGCGCGAAGGCGTGGCCGCGTTTCTCGGCAAGCGCGCGCCGCAATGGCATACCGATGGAGAGCCGCAACGATGAGCACGCCGGTCACGACTCATGGCAGTTTCGTAGAGCCCGCACCGGAGGTGCTGTTCCGTGTGGTGAACCGCGTGGCGCTCATCACGCTGAACCGGCCGGCCGCGCTCAATGCGTTGTCCTATCCGATGATCGGCGAGCTGGCCGCGCGTCTCGAACGCTGCCGCACCGACGACCAGATCGTCGCGGTCGTGCTGCGCGGCGCGGGCGAGAAGGGCTTTTGCGCGGGCGGCGACGTGCGCGCGCTGCACCGGATGGTCGCGCAGCGCGAGACCTGGCTGCCGTTCTTCGTCGACGAATACCGGCTCGACTACGCGATCCATACGTTCCCGAAGCCGATCGTCGCGCTGATGGACGGCGTGACGATGGGCGGCGGAATGGGCCTTGCGCAAGGCGCGGCGCTGCGCGTCGCGACCGAGCGCAGCAAGATCGCGATGCCGGAGACGCGCATCGGCCTCGTGCCCGACGTCGGCGCGACGCATTTCCTGTCGCGCATGCCGGTCGAACTCGAACTGTACGTGGGGTTGACGGGCGCGATGCTGTCGGGCGCCGATGCGCTGACCGCGAAGCTCGCGGACCTGTGCGTGCCGTCGTCGTGGCTCGATACGTTCGAGACGCGCATCGAGAGCGTCAAGTGGGACGGCGACGTGCTGCCGGCGCTGCGCAAGGTGTTCGAGCCGCCGTGCAACGTCGTGCCGCATTCGGCGCTCGACAGCCAGATGGCGTGGATCGTTCGCCATTTCGACAAGCGCTCGACCGTCGAGCGGATCGTCGCGACGCTGAAGCAGGATCTTGAACGCGACGAGCTGGCGCGCGAGCACCGTCAATGGCTGCAGGCGACGCTCGACGCGCTCACCGGCCATTCGCCGACGATGTTGTGCGTGACACGCGAAGCGCTGCTGCGCGGCCGTCAGATGACGCTGGCCGAGTCGTTCCGGATGGAACTCGGCATCGTGGCGCGCGCGATCGAGGAGGGCGACTTCTGCGAAGGCGTGCGCGCGCATCTGGTCGACAAGGATCGCAAGCCGCGCTGGGCGCCGGCGTCGCTCGTCGAGCTGCGCGCCGAGCGCGTGCGGCATTTTCTGACGTCGCCGTGGAAACTGTTCGCGCATCCGCTCGCCGATCTCGGCGCGGCGTGAAGTGACGCGATGTGCCGACGCGCCCGTGCGGCGCGTCGGTCAATTCATTATTCTTTCCGCGCTTTCGCGCTCAGCGCTCGATCATCGGCGGCACCGCCTGCACGAGCGCGTCGATCACGCAGCGCGTCTTGCGCGGCAGGTAGCGCGTTTTCGGCCAGATCGCGTGGATGTCGCCTTCGCACACGAAGCAGCGATCGAGCACGACGACCATCTCGCCGCGCTTCACGTAATGATCGAGCAGCCAGCTCGGCAGCCATGCGATTCCGAACCCCGAGGCGCCCGCCGCCGCGATCGCCTGCACGTCGTCGAAACTGAGCTGGTGCGGCATGTCAATGCGCACCGTCGAGCCGTCCGGCGCGCGCAGGTCCCACGGCTGCACGACGCCCGAACGTGAATACGCGATCGTCCGGTGGTGCCTGAGGTCGTCGAGCGATTGCGGTATCCCGTAGCGCGCGAGATACGACGGCGCCGCGCCGAGACTGCCGTATTGCGTGCCGAGCCGCCGCACGGCGAGGCTCGTGCTGTCCGCGAGCGTGCCGATCCGCACCGCGAGGTCGATCCCTTCCTCGATCAGATCGACGAAACGGTCCGTGATCGACACGTCGATCCGCAGATGCGGATAGGTGCGCGCGAGGTCGAGCACGATCGGCGTCACGCAGTGATGCCCGAATGCGAGCGGCACGCTCAGCCGCAGCTTGCCGCGCGCTTCGTTGCGACCGCTATCGAGATCGGCTTCGGCCGCTTCCAGCTCCGCCAGCGCGCGCACGCAGCGGTCGTAGTACGCCTGGCCGTCGTCCGTCAGGCTCTGGCTGCGGGTCGTGCGCTGCAGCAGCCGCGCGCCGAGCCGCTTCTCGAGCCGCGCGATCGCCTTGCCGACCGCCGAGCGCGTCATGTCGAGCCGTTCCGCGGCGAGCGCGAAGCTGCCGGATTCCACGACCTGGACGAAGGTCCTGACACCGTCGAGTCTGTCCGTCATGGCAGGATGGGTTGATTGCGTCCTGTGATTCCCCAGTCTGGAGAAATTGTCGCGTCAATGGGGAGGGAAATTCTCACTATAGTACCGATTCCCGTTCAGCGTGCGTTGCCGGCCGCACGCGGCGCATCTTTCTTATCTGGAGGCGCGCGGCCTGTCGCGGGCCGTCGCGCAATACGCATGACGCTATCCGACTCCCGCAGGAATGCGGTCGCGCTCGCGGCCGTCTGTCTCACGTCGCTGATGTTCGGCCTCGAGATATCGAGCGTGCCGGTGATCCTGCCGACGCTCGAACACGTGCTGCATGGCGACTTCAACGGCATGCAGTGGATCATGAACGCGTACACGATCGCGTGCACGACGGTGCTGATGGCGGCCGGCACGCTCGCCGACCGGTTCGGCCGCAAGCGCGTGTACGTGATCGGCACCGTGCTGTTCGGCGCGACGTCGTTGCTGTGCGGGCTCGCGCCGAACGTGCCGGTGCTCGTCGCGGGCCGGCTGCTGCAGGGCGCGAGCGGCGGCGCGATGCTGATCTGCCAGATCGCGGTGCTGTCGCACCAGTTCCGCGAAGGGCGCGAGCGCGGTCGCGCGTTCGGAATCTGGGGGATCGTGTTCGGGATCGGTCTCGGCTTCGGGCCGATCGTCGGCGGCGCGATCGTCGCGCTGGCGAGCTGGCCGTGGGTGTTCCTCGTGCATGCGCCGCTCGCGGCCGTCGCGCTCGTGCTGATCGGCGGCGCGGTGCAGGAGTCGCGCGATCCGCATGCGGGCACGCTCGACGTCGCGGGCATCGTCACGCTGTCGCTGGCCGTGCTCGGTCTCGCGTTCTATATCACGCAGAGCGCGGAACTGGGGCTCACGAGTGCGGCCGGGCTTGGCGTGCTCGGCGCGACCGTGCTCGCGCTGGCCGGCTTCTTCATCGCGGAGCGCACGAGCGCGCGGCCGATGTTCGACTTTTCCGTGTTCCGGATTCGCGCGTTCACCGGCGCGATCTTCGGCTCGATGGGGATGAACTTCAGCTTCTGGCCGTTCATGATCTACCTGCCGATCTGGTTCCAGGTCGCGCTCGGCTACGACAGCGTGACGGCCGGCCTCGCGCTGCTCGCGTACACGCTGCCGACGCTCGTCGCGCCGCCATTCGGCGAGCGGCTCGCGCTGCGCTACGGGCCCGGTGTCGTGATTCCGGGCGGCCTGTTCACGATCGCGGCCGGATTCGCGCTGATGCGGATCGGCAGCGGCGTCGAGCCTGCCAGCTGGCTCACGATGCTGCCAGGCTGCGTGATCGCCGGCATCGGGCTCGGGCTCACCAATACGCCCGTCACGAACACGACGACGGGCGCGGTGCCGAGTTCGCGGGCCGGGATGGCGTCGGGCATCGACATGAGCGCGCGGATGATCTCGCTCGCGCTGAACATCGCGGCGATGGGCTTCGTGCTGGTCGCGGGGATCGTCGCGAGCCTGAAGGCGGGCGTCGCGGGGGCGGTCGATGCGGGGACGCTGCGCATGCTGGCACAGCAGATCGCGTCGGGCCGCACCGACGGGCTGCAGGCGATCGCGCCGGCGCTCGCAAAGGCCGACCCGACCGGCACGGCGCTGCACGCCGCGCTCGTGCACGGGTTCGGCTGGGTGATGGTGTACGGCGCGGCCGGCGTGGCCGTGCTCGCGACGGCGAGCGCGGTGGCGTTCGCGCCGGCAAGGCGCAGGGCGGCGGTGTGCGAATGATGCGCGCAGTGTCGCGCGCGGCCGGTTCCGCGCGCTTACGCGCCGTCGCCGCGAGCGTCGATCCGGCGTTGCGTGTCCGCGTCGACGATCGCGCGGATCGCGCCGAACAGCGGCGCCGCGTCGGTGTAGCGCCGGCCGTAGCCGAGATTGAACGCATAGTCGAAATCCGGCGGATTACTGCCCTGGTTGTGCTGGAGGATCGTCTCGAGCTTGTCGAGTGCCTTCGCGGCGCGCGCTTCCGGTGATGCCGCCGCCTCGTATTCGTCCCACAGCGCGACGATCTCGTCGCGCAGCGCGCGATCGAGCCCGGCCGTCAGCGTCAGCAGGTCGTCGCGTTCATGCGTGCTCTTGTCCGGATGCGCGGCCTGCTCGATCGCGGGGATGTCGCCGTGCAGCGCTTCGCCGAGATCGTGGACGACGCACAGCTTCAGCAGCTTCGTCGTGTCGACGTCGGGCAGCGCATCGGCGAACACGAGCGCCATCAGGCACAGCCGCCAGCTGTGTTCGGCCGTGCTTTCGGCGCGCCCGGTCGACGTATGGCCGCTGCGCAGCACGTTTTTCAGGCGTTCGGCTTCGCGCAGGAAATCGAGCCGCGCGTGGATCGTGTCGAGGTTCATGGCAGTGAAGTGCTTGAATCGAGCCCTCAAGCGTACGTCGCGCGGACGCGATGCGTCCACGCATGAAATATGCGCGCCGCGCTTGCTACAGCGTTTCGACGAGCCGCGCGGCGGAGCCGTCCGACAGCGTCATCCGCGTCCATCGGCAGGTGCTGCCGCGGATCGGCACGATGCGCGACGCATTGGCGCCGGTCGCGAACTCGACGCTCGGCGGCCCCGCGCGATCGTGCCAGCCGAGCGGGTCGAGCGCGGCTTCCATGCGGACGATTTCCGGCGTCGCGTAGCGCCACAGCGATGTGCCGAGCAGTGTCGGCAGCGGCCGCGAAAACTCGGCCGCGCGCGACGGCGAGCACGCGAGCAGACGATGCGTGAGATCGCACACGAGATGCATGCGCGCCGTGCTGCTCGCGATCAGCCGCGCGAGCGCGTGGTCGCCGGCCGAATCGAGACGCGCGGCAAGCAGCCGCTCGGCCATCGCGCGCTCGTCGGGCGACATCTGCTGGATGCCGGCTTCCCAGCGCGAAATCGTCGATTGCGCGACGCCGAACAGCTCGGCCGCGTGGCTCTGCTTTACGCGATGCAGCGTGCGCCAACGCTTGAGTTGCGGGCCGAGCGGCGGGGTGTGAAGCGGTGAGGCGGGCATGTTCGTGTTCCGTTCGGGATGCGGGCCGTGCTGGCGCCGCGTTGCGAAATGGATGAATCGGCCGTTATTCCAGGGGTGCCTGGATCACGAAGAGCGTGACGTCGGGCGTTCTGACTCGCCGGAATTGTTTTCGCCAGGCTTTCAACCAGCTCCTCCATATCTTATTATTCGGCGAAAGCGGAGCGCGCCGGCTGCCATTGTGCATGTCGAGGCATGATGCGGCGGTCGGCATGACAGGAGATGCGTGCCAGCGCGTATCCCGAAAAAACATACGAGGGCGCCATGGTACGACTGGTCTTGCTGCTGCTGGGCATCGAATATCTGCGAACGCGCTGGCGCGGGCTGACCGTGCTGGGCTGGCTGTGGGTCGTCGCGGGCGTCGGCATCTTCGTCGACGCGCTCGACGGTGCGCTGCATTTTCCGATCGAACTGTTCGCATGGCTGTTCCTGATCGAGGGGCTCGCGACGCTCGCGGTGGCCGGCAGCGGCGTCGGCGGGCAGCGCATCCTGCGCTACGTGAAGGGCATCGCGGTCGTGGTGGCTGCCGGGCTCGTGTTCGCGGGCCATCATCACGGCCACTTCCTGTTGTCGATGATCTTCGGCACGCTGTTCCTCGTCGACGGTTTGCTGCAATGCACGTCCGCGTGGATGGTGCGTTATCGGCGCTGGAACGTCGCATTCGCGTGGGGCGTCGTCGAGATCCTGCTCGCGGTCTTCTTCTATCAGCCGTATCCGACCCATTATGTGGGCACCGTGCCGTACTGCCTCGGCCTGCTGCTGATGTTCGGCGGGATGCACATGCTGAGCCTTGCCGCGCGCGTGCGGCGGCTGACGCGCAACCCCGCGTTCGTCACGTCGCCGGCACCGTCGATCGTGCCGGACATCGACGCGGCGCCCGACATCCCGCGCTTCACGCAATCCGAATGGGACGGCCCGCCCGCCGACCACGAGCACGCGCTGACCGTGCACGTGTGGACGCCGACCGGCACGTCGAAGGCCGAAGCGCAGCGCTATCCGGTGATCGACCGCTACATCGCGGCGGTGGACGTCAACGGCGTGATCTCCACGGGTCACGCGGCGCTGGAGTCGCCCGAGGGCATCTACATCAGCCTCTATCCGGCCGTCGAGATCGATCGTTCTCCGGATGAATTCACGCGGATCCTGCGTGCGACGCGCGAGAACGACGTGCCGGGCCTGTTTCAGCCCGACTATGCGACCGAGTCGAAAGCGTGGTGTCCGTCGACCGTGCGCGTGCGGATCCGCAATTACGATCCGGCGAAGCTGGCCGCATTCTGGTCGTCGTATCGGCAGACCGTCACGTACAACCTCACGCACCGCAATTGCTCGAGCACCGTGTCGAATGCGCTCGAAGCTGCGCTCGACGGCGCGGTGTGGCGGCTCAGGGGCACGCGGGCCGGGTGGGGCGCATTCATCCGGCTGCTGCTCACGCCCGAGCTGTGGGTCGCCGCGCAGATCCGCAAGCGTGCGGTGACGATGGCCTGGACGCCCGGGCTCACGCTCGACTATGCGCGCGCGCTCAGCATGCTCGCCGATCCGCGGCCGTTCGCGTGGTGGAAGGTCGCGCGCTCGGCCGTGAAGGCGATCATGGCGTCGCGCCGCGCGTGGCGCGAGCAGGACAGTGCGGCACTGTCGCCGGGTGGATCGGAAGCCGCGTCGGCGAAATAATCGCGTGGCGCCGGTCTCGCGCGTGCGTGCACGCAGCTCGGCAGCGGGTCGTGAGCGCGGGGGTGTCGTCGGTGAGCACATGGCTTCGCCCGTTTCCGATCTCGACGCGGTATGGCTTGCCTGGCCGGGTGCCGTCATCGTGGGGAGGATCCGTTGCAGGAAACAAGAGGTTCGGCGTTGCACTACGAATTCCTTCGTCCACCTTCATATTGATGCAACGTTGCGCAGGCAACAATCGCGGGCAGACATTCGACAATCTTGCGGCGCATCCCGCGACCGCAAGCCTTTTCCGAGGAAACGCCATGCTCAAGACGCTCGCCCGCGCCGCGGCCGCACTCGCCGTCGCATCCGCCTCGCTGCACGCCGTCGCGCAGACCAGCTACGACTACCTGTTGCTCGCGGCTTCGTGGGAGCCCGGCTTCTGCGCGTCGCACGACACGCCGGAATGTACGAACCTTGCCGGCACGTACGCGGCGACGAGCCTGTCGCTGCATGGCCTGTGGCCGAACAGATATGACGGCAACCAGCCGTTCTACTGCGGCGTGCCGCAGAGCGACGTCGATCTCGACAACGCGCACCAGTGGTGCAGCATGGATGCGTATCCGGTCAGCACCGCGACCCGCAACACGCTGTCGACCTACATGCCGGGCGTGGCGTCGTGCCTCGACAAGCACGAATGGTTCAAGCACGGCACCTGCTCGAATTCGGCGTCGCCGGATGCGTACTGGAACGAGGCGGCAGGCATGATCAGCCGGCTCGGCAACACGTCGTTCAACGCGTTCCTGCAGGCGAACGCGGGTAAGACCGTGACACGCAATCAGCTGTTGTCCGCGTTCGAAGGCGCGTTCGGCAGCAATACGCGCAGCGCGGTGTCGCTGAAGTGCACGAAGACGAACGGCGTCAGCTATTTCACGGAAGCGTGGATCGCGGTCAAGACGAATGCGACTACCCAGTTTCCGAGCGCCGCGTCGCTCGTGACGGACGGGAATACGCAGGGCACGTGCCCGACGTCCGGCGTGTATATCGCGAAGTAACGCGCGAAGTTGCGTGGGGAGCGCAGGTCGGGTGCGTTCCGGCCGGCGTGGTGCGGGTGGTGCGCGTCTATGCGAGCAATCGCAGTGCATCCGCGAGCGACAGCACCGTCGTGCGCGTCTCGAACGCCGTCGCGAACAGGTGCTCGTGCACGACCTCATCCGGGTCGTAGCAGCAGTCCTTCACCGTATACAGCCGGAAATCCGCATCGCTTGCGTGCGCAACCGACGACAGCACGACGCCGGTCGACGCGATCCCGACGAGGATCAGCGTGTCGATGCCCTGCGCGACGAGCCGTGCCTGCAAGTCGGTGCGAAAGAACACGCTCGCGCGATGTGCGATGGTCAGCGGCTCGTTGTCCAGCCGCCCGAGTTCCGGGCACGGACCGTCGTCGACGAACAGGCCGAGCTGCTTGATTCCTTGGCCGTTCTTGTTGCGTGGACTGACCTCCGGATAGCCGTGGCTGAAGCGGAGATTCGCGAAACAGACGTGGACGCCGTCCGCCCGGGCTGCATCGCACAGCTTGCGCGTGTTGGCGAGCAGGGTGGGGGCGACCGATGGAAAGAGACCGAGGATGTCGGTCTGGTAGTGCATGACGATCAGTGCGGTTTGCGCGGGCACGATCGGGGGAATCGATGTGTGCGTGCGGCCTTCCGCGTTGGCGTGATGAGTCGTTGCGAGATCTGAAGCGTGTTCCGGTTGCATGACTGATGCTCTCCCATGAGTCATTTCGGTGTCTCAGAAAATCGATCGCTCGTTATACGTCGTCAACCATTTCAGTGCAAGGGGGGCGGAACTCGGTCAATGTGGCCGGGCACGTGATCCCGTAAGCGAGTGGCGAGCCCGTGGACGACTGCTACCGGCCAGGAGCAGACTTCGACAAAGTTCGAGCGACTGGCCGTTGTCCTGGGACTTTGCGACATTCAATTCGCTCCAGGACGCGGAAAATTGCAGCACTCGATTCCGGACGCATCAAGCCGGCCTTGAGGACCGGCTGAGCACGATTTAATGGGCCTTCAAGAACGCTGTAATCAGTTCGAGAATCTCTTGCGGTGCATCCTCGAAGCAGTAATGGCCGACTCCCGCGAGCCGGTGAATCGGCGCCGCGGGAAATATTTCGCTGAACAGAGGCAAAAAGTGCTGAGCTGCCAGCGTGCAGTCGGCCTCGCCCCAAATGGCGAGCGCTGGTTTTGAACGGATCGTGTCGAGTGCCGTCGCGTCTGGCACTTCGAAACGATGTGCCCCGAGGGCAAAGCCCTTTGCCCAACCAATAGCGCCAGCGCTGTCTGCCGGGGTGGCGAATCGCGAGCCATAGGCACGCAGGAAAGACGCGTCATTAACACGCGAGTGGTTTTCGAATCCGTTGAGCTTCAGGACACTTAGGATATTGAAGCCCAATTCGTTGAGCACAGCTTCGAGCCGCCCTTCTGCTTCGGCATTGAGAATCCACTGGAACCAAGGTGAGGATGCAGCATTTGCGCTCACTCGCTCGAATAACGTGCTTTGACCAAACGGTGTAGGGCCGTTTGCGCTGACGATTCGGCTAATGCGGTTTGGATGTCGTGCAGCGAGTCCCATGCCAACAGGGCCCCCGAAGTCGTGCATGACAAGCGTGATGTCGTTCAAGTCCAGGGCAAGCACGAACGTTTCAAGGTTGTCGATATGATCCTGCAACCAGTACGTGCGATGTCTCGGGGTTTCGCTCTTGCCGAAACCCATGTGATCGACAGCAATCACACGATAGTTGCCTGAAAGCGCCGCGATAAGGTCGCGAAACAGATATCCCCACGTCGGCTCCCCATGAAGACAAAGGACGACCTGACCATTGGCAGGTCCTTCATCGACGTAGTGCAGGCGAAAGCCTGCCGCGTCGCTAAAGCGTGGGGTGAACGGAAACGTTCCATCAAACGTGTCGTTAGATTGATTCATATACGGTTGTCCTTGACGAATGTGGCGGCAGGTAATCCTGCCGGCCGAAAGAGGTTAAACTTTGACATCGCTGTCAAGGTCAAGTACGCGTATGTTTCAGGAGACGTGACGATGCGTATTGGAGAACTCGCCCGCCGCACCGGCATCAGTGAGCGGATGCTACGGTATTACGAGCATGAAGGTCTGTTGAACCCGAAGCGAACCGAGTCAGGCTACCGCGATTACGGTTCTGAGGAAGAGCGCTGTGCACTGCGCATCCGCACGCTGACTGCGGTGGGGTTGAAGATCAACAGTATTCGGCTGTTGCTGCCTTGCGTGCTAGGCGAGAAACCCGTGTTTCATCCATGCGCCCAAGGGCGAGCATTGCTCCGCAGCGAGGTCGAAAAACTCGACGTCAAGCTGCGCGAACTTAGTGAAACGCGAGAAGTCGTCGTGAGCCTGCTCAAGGCGATCGACACCAACGAGATTTTGCCTCTCTAATATTTTCATGCGTTTAAGTATTGAGGCACTCCCACCGGGCAAAGTCCAGCAAGCTGATGTGTTGCGACAGCGGAACCGCAGGCGAATACTTCGAATGGACCGTTAAGGAGTATTCCCAGGAACGACTGCAATCGAGCACGATAGCGGCGCTCGCAAATAATGCCCCAAAGGGCCGAGAAGGGTCGGCTACGGCCGACTGCGTCGGGCGGCAGTCGGCCAGGAGGTGCCAGCCAGTGCGAGCGTTTAAAGGGCCATTTCAGGCCGAGGTGAGTCGTTCGCTGATTTTGGACTGAATACCCCTCTGCACTGCGATAATGCCGACGAGCTTACCCGGTGAGCCGTAGTCGACGTTGGCTGCTGCCCCTGGAAGTCGACGGAGGAGCGCCATGTCGCTTGAGAGAACCAAGAAACAACTAATTGAGCTGCTCGAAAACGCCGACAACAAAGTCATCGCTTTGTCGGGCAGGTGGGGAACGGGCAAGACCCATCTTTGGAACGAGGTCAAGACGGAATCCAAAGACGGGAAGGTCAAGAAGGCGCTCTACGTATCGCTGTTCGGCCTGTCGAATATTGACCAAGTCAAACGCAAGCTGATGGAGGGCGCTTTGCCCGACGCGGCGGTGGGCGGCGGCAGGCTTGAAATCGTTAAGAACTTTTTCAAGAGCGGGGTGCAGGCTGCTGCTACCCATTACAAGGCGCTCGCAGCCATCAATGATCTCAACTTGCTGCTCGTCGCGCCACTCGCTCTGAGGGGGAGGTTGATCGTAATTGACGACATCGAACGCAAGCACGCGAAGCTCGGGATCGACGAGATCCTTGGTTTCATCGACGAATATTCCAAGGAATTCGAGGCGCGGTTCGTTCTTGTTCTCAACGACGACCAGCTTGCGACAGAGGGCGAGCAGCGGACGCTTTGGGCCACATTTCGAGAGAAAGTGATCGACCAAGAGATCAAACTCTCGACGACGCCGGATGAAGCGTTCTCCATCGCGATCAAGCTCCTAGTGTCGCCCAAATACGAGGCAATACTAAAACTAGCCGTCGTCGCGTGTGGCCTCACGAACATTCGGATTATTGGGAAGGTGATCCGGGCAGCCAATCAAATCCTCGCGAATAGGGAGCTGAGCGATCCGATTCAAGCGCGAGTTGTGCCCTCGATCGTTCTCTTCGGAGCTATTCATTACCGGGGACTCGAGGATGGTCCCGACTTCCAGTTCGCTTTAAACGTCGGAAACCCAGACTGGTCCACATTCCTCCGCGACAAAAAGGATAAGCCCACCGAAGAAGAAAAGCGCGAAGACCGTTGGCGGATGCTCATGAGCGAACTCGGCATCAACAGCTGCGACGACTTCGAGAAGGTACTCGTGGAGTTCCTGGAATCCGGCCTTTTCGAAAGTGAGAAGGTCCAGGCTATCATCGAACGTTACATCGGCGAGGCGCAAACCATTGAGGCTCGCCAAAATGCTCGCATTTTCATCAAGAAGGCAATCTGGGACCACCGGGCGACCGATTCGGATCTCATTGCCGAAGCCACCGTTTTCCCCGCCGTCGCAGGCCAGCTCGATCCCTATGTCGCTACGGAGCTCCACGGCGTGCTGAGCGAATTGGATGGCGGACAGCGGTTGGCCGAGCAGGTGATCCAGGCTTGGATCGCGGCGTTCCGGGATCGCGGAGGCCCCGCCCCGGACGACGACAATCCGTTTGGCAACCCCTTACATCCTGACATTCAAGCCACATTTGACGTCGTCGTCTCGCAACAGCAGGCTCAGGCGACCGTGGTAGAGGCCTGCAATCACATCATCGAACACAGCGGTTGGGGCACTTTGCAAGAAGTGGCCATGAAGCGGGCGACGGCCGCCGATTTTGAGTCGGCCATCCGAGAGATGGGCATCGACGACTTGCCGAAATTCATGCGTCGCATGATTCAGATGCGACTCCAGCGAGGAGCGTACGATCCGCATTTCGGTCACGCAACGGACCGCTTCATGGAGGCCTGCCGAGCGATTGCGAACGACCAGAGCCCTGAATCAGCGCGACTGGCCAAGTTGATGAAGAGATTGTTCGCCACGACAGCGCTGGCCACCGAGCTTGAAGCTGCACAACCAAGTCAGCGGGCTGACGACGCCGAGCAGCCTTAAGCAGCGTTTAGGGACGAGCCATTACTGGCATAGCAGATCGAGGCTGATTCTCCGATTGAGGTTCAAAATGATGCAAGATCGCCAACACATTCAAGCAGTGGCGAGAGGAACTCGGGCCGCAGGCCGGCGTATTGCTTGTGGGTTGCAGATCTAGATGGTTTCGAGGTGCGTGGTCCGCCATCCTTCGAGCAATGTTAGGTGCTCAGGTCTAGGTTAGACGGTGGCAACGGCAGAGATGCGAATTTGATGACGCCACGGGTTGAATCCGCAGTCGGAAGCGGGCCTCCACGTGAGTCTGCTACCGGCCATGAACTCCGCTACGGTAATAGCTCAACCCGCTCCTGAATAAAGTGAGCGATTTCCTGCGGACTGAATCTTTGGCTATCTACGTAGCCGTCCGTTTTGAAGACGCCGTCGACTGAGCCATCGTCCATCTTTACGAACATAATCTTCTTGTGGTCGCGCTCCATGATGATTTCTTTGATCGCTCGAAACTCTATGCCACACCAATCTTTTAACTGATAGTCACCGCCGATGAAAACCACGATCAGTTTAGAGCGGTTTCTATAAATGTCCTGAAGCAGGGTATCAAGCGACGGCCGTGCAAGCTGGGACACATAGTTATTGTCGTAGAAGTATGAATTCGGGCCAATCAGCCGTTCCAACTCTTGAGCGATCTGTTCAACCACGGGCCGGGCTTCGCCAGGGAACGACAGTGCCACATCGAACGAGTGAGTCGAAATATCCACGGCCTTGGTAACATCACGAGCCCACGCAGGCAGGTCGATTCCACGGTTCCTA
>NZ_JBSAXA010000017.1:0-130653 GCF_053427615.1 Burkholderia sp. AW33-5
TCACATCGGTGCGGGGCTTTCTCGTGCAAGCGGCCGTGCGTGCGGCTTACTTCACGCGCATGCCGGGCTTCGCGCCGCTGTGCGGCTCGAGGATGTAGAGACCCGGCTCGGCCTTCTCGTCGGCAGCCGACGCGGCGAGCACCATCCCTTCGGACAGCCCGAACTTCATCTTGCGCGGCGCGAGGTTCGCGACCATCACCGTCAGCTTGCCGACGAGCTGCTCGGGCTGGTACGCGGACTTGATGCCCGAGAAAACGTTGCGGGTCTTTTCCTCGCCGATGTCGAGCGTGAGCTGCAGCAGCTTGTCCGAGCCTTCGACGGCCTGGCACGCGACGATCTTCGCGATACGCAGGTCGACCTTCGCGAAATCGTCGATCGAGATCGGACCGTCGTCGGCGCCGCTCGCGGCGGCCGCCTTCGCGTTCGCCTTGGCGTTCTTGCCTTCCTTCGCGGCGTTGGCCGTGGCCGCGGCAGCGGCGCCGGAGGCCTCCGCCTGCAGCGAATCGCGGTTCGCGGCGAGCAGCGCGTCGATCTGCTTCGGATCGACCCGCGTCATCAGGTGCTGGTACGCCTTGATCGGCCGCGTGGACGACAGCGGTTTCGCGGCGTCGGCCCACGCGAGCGGCGCGATCCCGAAGAAGGCCTCGACGGCTTCGGCCACGCGCGGCATCACCGGCTTCAGCGCGAGCGACAGCAGGCGGAACGCCTCGAGGCTCACGCTGCAGGTTTCGTGGAGGGCGACCGCATTGGCCGGATCCTTCGCGAGTTCCCACGGCTTCGCGCCGTCGACGTATGCGTTCACTTCGTCGGCGAGTTCCATCGTCTGGCGCAGCGCGCGGCTGTATTCGCGCGCTTCGTAGTGCGCGGCGATCGCGGGAATCGCATCGCGCAGCTTCGCGACGAGCGGATGGTTCATCGCGCTGTCCTGCACGCGGCCATCGAAGCGCTTCAGCAGGAAGCCGGCCGCGCGGCTCGCGATGTTGACGTACTTGCCGACGAGATCGCTGTTCACGCGCGCCTGGAAGTCGTCGAGGTTCAGGTCGATGTCTTCCATCGTCGCGTTCAGCTTCGCGGCGAAGTAGTAGCGCAGCCATTCCGGATTCAGGCCGGTGTCGATGTAGCTCTGCGCGGTGATGAACGTGCCGCGCGACTTCGACATCTTCGCGCCGTCGACCGTCAGGAAGCCGTGCGCGAACACGTTGGTCGGCGTGCGATGGCCCGAGAACTCGAGCATCGCCGGCCAGAACAGCGTGTGGAAATACAGGATGTCCTTGCCGATGAAGTGGTACTGCTCGGCGGTCGAGCCCGACCGGATCCACGCGTCGAAGTCGATGCCCTTGCGGTCGCACAGGTTCTTGAAGCTCGCGTAATAACCGACCGGCGCATCGAGCCACACGTAGAAGTACTTGCCGGGCGCGCCCGGGATCTCGAAGCCGAAGTACGGCGCGTCGCGCGAGATGTCCCAGTCGGCGAGGCGGGCTTCGCCGGCGTCGCCGAGCCATTCGCGCATCTTGTTGGTGGCTTCGGGCTGCGCGAGGCCGCTGACCCATTCGCGCAGGAACGACTCGCAGCGCGGGTCCGACAGGCGGAAGAAGTAGTGCGTCGACGTCTTGCGCACCGGCGTCGCACCGGACACGACCGAATACGGATTAAGCAGTTCGGTCGGCAGGTAGGTCGAACCGCACACTTCGCAGTTGTCGCCGTACTGGTCCTTCGCGTGGCACTTCGGGCATTCGCCCTTGATGAAGCGGTCCGGCAGGAACATTTCCTTGACCGGGTCGTACGCCTGCTCGATCTCGCGCTCGGCGATCAGGTCGTTGTCCTTCAGCGCGAGGTAGATCTTCTCGCTCAGCACGCGGTTCTCGTCCGAGTCGGTCGAGTAGAAGTTGTCGAACGACACGCCGAAGCTGTCGAAATCGCGCTTGTGCTCGGTCCACACGCGGTCGATCAGCTGCTTCGGCGTGAGGCCTTCCTTCTCCGCGCGCAGCATGACCGGCGTGCCGTGCGTGTCGTCGGCGCCGATGTAGTAGACCTCATGGCCGTGCATTCGCAGCGTCCGCACCCAGATGTCGGTCTGAATGTACTCGACCAGATGGCCGATATGAATCTGGCCGTTGGCATAGGGCAGTGCGGACGTAACGAGGATCTGGCGGCTGCCTTGCGGCGCCGCGGCCTGCACGGAAGTGAGGTCGGATGCGGACATAGGGTCTGTAGAAGAACGGCGGGAAACGACGGAAACTGCGATTCTAGCAGGGGCGCGGGCAGGTCAGCCGGCGCGGGCGCCATGGACCGGGCGCCGGAGGGGGCGGGGCCGCCGTGGCGGCGTGCCCGGCGGCGCGATGCTGCGGCGCAGCACGCAAATTCCGGGCAAAAAAAACCGGGGCGGATACGGCCCCGGAGCAACAACGACAAGAGGAGAATGGTGACGCGCCGGCTGCGCCAGCCGCGTACCGTAAAGACAGACCGCGGGCCGAGACAGAAGTTCGAAATTTTTTTCGATTTGTTACGGGCCCCGCGGGAAGCCTTGTGCGGCGGGGGCGCGCGCCCCCGTTTCCTCCTCTCGCGGCGATGCTTACTGCTGTGCTGCGCGCAGGTAGATCTCGACGCGGCGGTTTTGCGCACGGCCGGCTTCGGTCGCGTTGTCCGCGATCGGGTTCGACGGGCCCATGCCTTGTGCCGACAGGCGGCCGCCGGCGACGCCGCGCTGCACCAGCGCGTTCACGACGCTCTGCGCACGGTTCTGCGACAGCGTCTGGTTCAGCTGTGCCGAGCCCGTGCTGTCCGTGTAGCCGACGATCGATGCCGTCACTTGCGGGTTCTGGTTCAGCGTCGTCGCCAGGTCGTTCAGCAGCGGCGTGAAGGCCGGCGTGATCGCGTACTGGTTCGTCGCGAACGTCACCGAGCTCGGCACGTTCAGCTTCAGCGAGCCGTCCGGCTGCTCGGTCACCTGCGTGCCCGTCTTGGCTGCCGACGGCGCGAGCTTGTTCTTGATCGCTTGCCAGTTGTAACCCGTCACGCCGCCGACCAGTGCGCCGACGCCCGCGCCGATCGCCGCGCCCTTGCCGCCGCCGGCCAGCGCGCCGATGCCCGCGCCCAGCGCCGCACCCGTGCCGGTGCCGACGGCCGTATTGTTGCCTTGCTGCGTGGCGCAGCCTGCCAGCAGCGCGCCGGCGAGTGCGAAGACGGACAGGCGAGTCGCGATTTTCATGTTCATCTTGGATTCCTCTCTTGGTTGAACGAGTCGACAACGACAAACAACAGTTACGGCTCCCTGCACGGACGCCCGAAAAAGGAAGGGCAGGCCCGTGCTCGCGGCAGCCGCCGAGGCGGCTGCATGCCCTGTTCGCCAGCGGGGCTGTTCCGGACAGGGCGACGCATCAGCCTCTACAATATAGGCGGTGGGCGGCCGATTTGGCCCCATAGCATGCCGCACGCGAAGATTGCTCCGACGCGCGCGTTCGCGCAATGGCGTGCAACAGATTCTTTCACTTTTCCCGATTTTCGCAGCGTTATTTGATATTTTTTGACGTTCGCGCGAGAGAAAAACGTTTTCACGGAGTTTCGATGAGCATTGACCGGGCACAAGTCGACGCCGCATTGGCGGCTGTCGTCGACCCCAATACCGGCCGTCCGTACGCGGCGAACAAGGGCGTGCGCAACGTCGCGATCGACGGCGACGCCGTGGCGGTCGACGTGGTGCTCGGCTATCCCGCGCGCAGCCAGCACGACGACGTGCGCGCGCGCATTGAAGACGCGCTGAAAGCCGTGCCGGGCGTGCGCGACGCACGCGTCGCCGTGTCGCAGGAGATCGTCGCGCACACGGTGCAGCGCGGCGTGAAGCTGCTGCCGAACGTGAAGAACATCGTCGCGGTCGCATCGGGCAAGGGCGGCGTCGGCAAGAGCACGACGGCCGTGAACCTCGCGCTCGCGCTCGCCGCGGAAGGCGCGTCGGTCGGCATTCTCGACGCCGACATCTACGGTCCGTCGCTGCCGACCATGCTCGGCATTCACGGCCAGCGCCCCGAGTCGCCGGACAACCAGTCGATGAATCCGCTGGTCGGCCATGGGCTGCAGGCGAACTCGATCGGCTTCCTGATCGAGGAAGACAACCCGATGGTGTGGCGCGGCCCGATGGCGACGTCGGCGCTCGAGCAGCTGCTGCGGCAGACCAACTGGCGCGAGCTCGACTACCTGATCGTCGACATGCCGCCGGGCACGGGCGACATCCAGCTCACGCTCGCGCAGCGCGTGCCGGTGACGGGCGCCGTGATCGTGACGACGCCGCAGGACATCGCGCTGCTCGACGCGAAGAAGGGCCTGAAGATGTTCGAGAAGGTCGGGATTCCGATCCTCGGCATCGTCGAGAACATGAGCATCCACATCTGCTCGAACTGCGGCCACGAAGAGCACATCTTCGGCGCGGGCGGCGCCGAGCGGATGGCCAAGGATTACGGCGTGAACGTACTCGGCAGCCTGCCGCTCGACATCGCGATCCGCGAGCGCGCCGACAGCGGCACGCCGACGGTCGCGGCCGAGCCGGACGGCGCGCTGGCGCGGCGCTACCGCGACATCGCGCGCGGGGTCGCGCTGGCGATCGCCGAGCGCGCGCGCGACATGACGTCGAAGTTCCCGTCGATCGTTGTTCAAAATACGTAAAACCCTTGCGGGGCGGGGCCTCACGCTGTTTACGGCGCCGCGAGGCGCGGTATCATGGCGACTTTTCCCGGGTCCCTTTACCCGCCCGGCATGGCCGCCGTATCGAACGGCCGCCAGCCGGCATGAGGATCGAATGAACCAACGACATCACGGCGTGTACGCCGGCCGCGCGCGGCGCGCGCTGCTGGCCGCCGCCGCGCTGGGCCTGCTGGCCGGCTGTACCTCTTTTTCCTCGTCGCACGAGAAGCGCGCCGACGCGCAACTGCAGCCGACCGTCGGCTCGCAGACACGCGGCGCGGTAACGTTCGTCGAACGCCCGGACGGCGTCCAGGTCACGTACAACCTGGCCGGCCTGCCGCCGAACAGCGATCACGCGCTGCAGGTGCACGAGCGCGGCGACTGCAACGCGGGCGACGGCTCGAGCGCCGGCCAGGTGTTCGCGCCGGCCGCCGACCGGTTGCGCGCGGGCGCGCGCGTCGCCGGCGATCTCGGCAACATCCATGCGGATGCGAACGGCGTCGCGGCCGGTTTCATCGTCGCGCCCGATCTGGCCCTCGACGGCGTGCGCTCCGCGCTGAATCGCGCGGCGCTGGTGCACCGCGAACCGAGCGACCCGGCGTTTCCGCAGCATGCGGCGGGCCCCGCGCTCGCTTGCGGCGTGATCCGTTGACGGCCGCCGCGTGCGCGCGCCGATGATCGCGTAAAATGTCCGCCTTCCCCGGCCGCCGCCTTGAACCGGCGGCCGTCGTTTACCGTCACGCAGCGTTTCCTGGCGCCCCGTTATGAGCATCAAGTCCGACAAGTGGATTCGGCGCATGGCCGAAGAACACAAGATGATCGAGCCGTTCGTGCCCGATCAGGTTCGCGCGTCCGAGGACGGTCGCAGGATCGTCAGCTACGGCACGTCGAGCTACGGCTACGACATCCGCTGCGCGGACGAATTCAAGATCTTCACGAACATCAACTCGACGATCGTCGATCCGAAGAACTTCGACGAGGGTTCGTTTGTCGATTTCAAGGGCGACGTGTGCATCATCCCGCCGAACTCGTTCGCGCTGGCCCGCACCGTCGAATATTTCCGCATCCCGCGCACCGTGCTCACCGTCTGCCTCGGCAAGTCGACGTACGCGCGCTGCGGGATCATCGTCAACGTGACGCCGTTCGAACCCGAGTGGGAAGGCTACGTCACGCTGGAATTCTCGAATACCACGCCGCTGCCCGCGAAGATCTACGCGAACGAAGGTGTCGCGCAGGTGCTGTTCTTCGAAAGCGACGAAGTGTGCGACGTGTCGTACGCCGATCGCGGCGGCAAGTATCAGGGTCAGCGCGGTGTCACGCTGCCGAAAACCTGATCTGGTTGCATAACGTCTCACCAGTTTCCGGGTGACCGCTGCGCGTGACGCGCCGCGGTCGTTCTTTTTGGAGAATCGCCCATGAAGTTTCGTTTCCCCGTCGTCATCATCGACGAAGATTTCCGCTCCGAGAACATCTCGGGCTCCGGCATCCGGGCGTTGGCCGAAGCGATCGAGAAGGAGGGCGTCGAAGTCCTCGGCCTCACGAGCTACGGCGATCTGACGTCGTTCGCGCAGCAGTCGAGCCGCGCGTCGTGCTTCATCCTGTCGATCGACGACGACGAACTCATGCTCGGCGAAACGGGCCCGGACGGCGAGCTGCCCGAACTCGCGACCGCGATCATCGAGCTGCGCGCGTTCGTCACCGAAGTGCGCCGCCGCAACGCGGACATCCCGATCTTCCTGTACGGCGAAACGCGCACGTCGCGCCACTTGCCGAACGACATCCTGCGCGAACTGCACGGCTTCATCCACATGTTCGAGGACACGCCGGAGTTCGTCGCGCGCCACATCATCCGCGAGGCGAAGGTCTATCTCGACTCGCTCGCGCCGCCGTTCTTCAAGGAGCTGGTGAAGTACGCGGACGAAGGCTCGTACTCGTGGCACTGCCCGGGCCACTCGGGCGGCGTCGCGTTCCTGAAGAACCCGCTCGGCCAGATGTTCCACCAGTTCTTCGGCGAGAACATGCTGCGCGCCGACGTCTGCAACGCGGTCGACGAACTCGGCCAGCTGCTCGATCACACGGGCCCGGTCGCGGCGTCCGAGCGCAACGCGGCGCGCATCTTCAGCGCGGACCACCTGTTCTTCGTGACCAACGGCACGTCGACGTCGAACAAGATCGTCTGGCATGCGACGGTGGCGCCGGGCGACATCGTGCTGGTCGACCGCAACTGCCACAAGTCGATCCTGCACGCGATCACGATGACGGGCGCGATTCCGGTGTTCCTCACGCCGACGCGCAATCACTTCGGCATCATCGGCCCGATCCCGCGCGACGAATTCAAGCCGGAGAACATCCGCAAGAAGATCGAGGCGAACCCGTTCGCGCGCGAGGCGCTGCGCGAGAACCCGGACATGAAGCCGCGGATCCTGACGATCACGCAGAGCACGTACGACGGCGTCGTCTACAACGTCGAGATGATCAAGGACCTGCTCGGCGACCTGCTCGACACGCTGCACTTCGACGAAGCGTGGCTGCCGCATGCGACCTTCCACGATTTCTACCGCGACATGCACGCGATCGGCGACGGCCGTCCGCGCACGGGCGCGCTCGTGTTCGCGACGCACTCGACGCACAAGCTGCTCGCGGGCATCTCGCAGGCGTCGCAGATCGTCGTGCAGGATTCGGAGAACCGCACGTTCGACAAGCACCGCTTCAACGAGGCGTACCTGATGCACACGTCGACGAGCCCGCAGTACGCGATCATCGCGTCGTGCGACGTCGCGGCCGCGATGATGGAGCCGCCGGGCGGCACCGCGCTCGTCGAGGAATCGATCGCCGAGGCGATCGACTTCCGCCGCGCGATGCGCAAGGTCGACGCCGAATACGGCGACGACTGGTTCTTCAGCGTGTGGGGTCCGGACGAACTGTCGGAAGAAGGCATCGGCTCGCGCGAGGACTGGATGCTGAAGCCCAACGACCACTGGCACGGCTTCGGCCCGCTGGCGGAAGGCTTCAACATGCTCGACCCGATCAAGGCGACGATCATCACGCCGGGGCTCGACGTCGACGGCGAGTTCGGCGAGACGGGCATTCCGGCCGCGATCGTCACGAAGTACCTGGCGGAGCACGGGATCATCGTCGAGAAGACGGGCCTGTACTCGTTCTTCATCATGTTCACGATCGGCATCACGAAGGGCCGCTGGAACTCGATGGTCACCGAGCTGCAGCAGTTCAAGGACGACTACGACAACAACCAGCCGCTGTGGCGCGTGCTGCCGGAATTCGTCGCGCAGCATCCGCGCTACGAGCGCGTCGGCCTGCGCGACCTGTGCACGCAGATCCACGACGTGTACCGCGCGAACGACATCGCGCGCCTGACGACGGAGATGTACCTGTCGGACATGGAGCCGGCGATGAAGCCGTCGGACGCGTTCGCGAAGCTCGCGCACCGCAAGATCGACCGCGTGCCGCTCGACGAGCTCGAAGGCCGCGTGACGAGCATTCTGCTCACGCCGTACCCGCCGGGCATCCCGCTGCTGATTCCGGGCGAGCGCTTCAACAAGACGATCGTGAACTACCTGCGGTTCGCGCGCGACTTCAACGAGCGCTTCCCGGGCTTCCACACCGACATCCACGGCCTCGTCGCGGAAGAGGTGAACGGCCGCGTCGAGTACTTCGTCGATTGCGTGCGCGACTGATGGCGGCGCAGGGACGAATCCGGACGATGCGTGCGGCGCTGGCCGCGCTCGTCGTCTGGGCAGGCTGGTCGGCAGGGCCGGCGGGGCTGAACGCCGCGCATGCGGAAGTGGCGGCGGCCGACCCGATCGACGTCGCGATGCGGCAGTGTCTCGCGCGGCGCGACCGGTCGTCGACGGCCGGCCAGATCCAGTGCATGGGCGAAGCGCAGCAGCAGTGGCAGGCGGTGATGGACGGTGCGTACCAGCGCCTGTCGAACGACGCGCCGGCCGACGCGAAGCGCGGCTGGCAGGACAGCCAGCGCCGGTGGGTCACGTGGCGCAAGGATGAAGTTCATCTGCTGAAGGCCGTGTACGACACGACGCGCGGCACCGCGTACGCGATGTCGAGCGCCGACATGCAGTTGCAGCCGGTGCGCGATCGCGCATTGGCGCTGCGCGCGGCGGCCGACCGCTATGCGCCGCCTGCCGCCGTGCCGGTGGCGGCCACGAGCGGTGCGCAAGGCGACACCCGGGGCGGTGCGGGCACTGCCGCGGCAGCCACCGGCAAGCCGGCGAACGCGCCGCGCGAACCGGCCATTCGCCGCGTGCGGCCGTGCGTGCAGGATGCCGCGTGCGAGCACGCGCTGTTCGATTTGAATCGCTATTACCAGAAGCTGCGTCGCAAGATGCCCGCGCATTCGGCCGCGACGCTCGTGCGCGCGCAGCGCGCGTGGGTCGCGTTCAGCGATGCGACGGCGCCGCTCGTCGGCGAGGACGGACGCGTCGACCTGATCGGCGCGCGCATCGCGACGATGAAGCGTCTGTCGGAAACTGCCGGCAACGACTGACGATCGCCGCGACGCCGGTCATTCGGCGCGGAAACGGAAAACGGGCACCCGAGGGTGCCCGTTTTGCATGTGGCGTGCCGCGCGCGGCGCCTACGCGGGCTGCTGCGTGTCCAGACGGCCGAACCACGACGGCACGAGCGCGACCGCATCGTCGAGCGACGCGAGCACGTGCAGGCTCAGCGCGACGATTTCGGGCGTCGGCGCCTTCAGGTCGGGCACGGTGACGACCGATGCGCCCGCGCCGGCGGCCGATTGCGCGCCGAAGTCGCTGTCCTCGAACGCGACGCACGCGTGCGCCGGCACGCCGAGGCGTTCGGCCGCGAGCCGGTACACGGCCGGGTCGGGCTTGCCGCGCGCGACTTCGTCGCCGCCCGCGATCGCGCGGAAGAACGGCAGCACGCCGACCGCATCGAGCCGCGCACGGATCACGTCGCGCGCGGACGACGATGCGACCGCGCACGGAATGCCGGCCTGCGCGAGCGTCTCGAGCAGCGCCAGTGCGCCCGACTTCAGCGGAAATTTCGGATGAGGTTCGGGCGCGGCGAGCCGTTCGCGCACGAGGGTGCGCACGGCGTCGAACGTGTCGGTGTCGCCGATCAGCCTCGCGAGAATGACCTGGCCCTCGGCGAACGAGCGGCCGACGATCTGCAGGTAGTCGATCTCGGTCAGCACGACGCCGTGTGCGGTCGACACGTCGATCCACGTGTTCATGATGGTCCGCTCGGAATCGACGAGCAGGCCGTCCATGTCGAAGAGCGCGGCGGAGAAGGTCATCGGCGGTATCCGGGAAGCGGGAAGGGCGTCGGGCGGCGCGGCGGCCGCCCGAGCGAAAGACCGACGCCGAAGGCGCCGGTCCGTGCCGGCTGGCTTACTTGCCGAGCGCGGCGCGAGCGGCCTTGACCGCCGCACGCACTTGATCGGGCGCGGTGCCGCCCGGGTGGTTGCGGCTTGCGACCGAACCTTCGAGCGTCAGGTAGCCGAACACGTCGTCGCCGATCAGGTGCGCGACGTTCGGCAGTTCCTGCTTCATTTCGTCGAGCGTCAGGTCGGCGAGGTCGATCCCGCGATCGTCGCAGATCCGCACCGCGTGCGCGACGGCTTCGTGCGCATCGCGGAACGGCAGCCCGCGCTTCACGAGATAGTCGGCGAGGTCGGTCGCGGTCGAGAAGCCCTGCAGCGCGGCCGCGCGCATCGCGTCCGGCTTCACCGTGATGCCGGCGACCATTTCGGCGAAGATCCGCAGCGTGTCGGCGACGGTGTCGACCGTGTCGAACAGCGGTTCCTTGTCTTCCTGGTTGTCCTTGTTGTACGCGAGCGGCTGGCCCTTCATCAGCGTGAGGAGCGCCATCAGGTGGCCGTTCACGCGGCCCGTCTTGCCGCGCGCGAGCTCGGGCACGTCCGGGTTCTTCTTCTGCGGCATGATCGAGCTGCCGGTGCAGAAGCGGTCGGCGATGTCGATGAAGCCGACGCGCGGGCTCATCCACAGCACGAGTTCTTCGGAGAAACGCGACACGTGCGTCATCACGAGCGCGGAGGCCGCCGTGAATTCGATCGCGAAGTCGCGATCCGACACCGCGTCGAGCGAGTTCGCGCAGATGCCGTCGAAGCCGAGCGTCTTCGCCACGGCGTGACGGTCGATCGGATAGCTGGTGCCGGCGAGCGCGGCCGCGCCGAGCGGCAGGCGGTTCACGCGGGTGCGGCAGTCGCGCATGCGCTCGGCGTCGCGCGTGAACATCTCGACGTACGCGAGCAGGTGGTGGCCGAAGGTCACCGGCTGCGCGACCTGCAGGTGCGTGAAGCCCGGCATGATCGTGTCCGCGTTCTGTTCGGCGAGGTCGATCAGCGCGCCGCGCAGGTCGTTCAGGAGGCCGCCGATGCGGTCGATCTCGCCGCGCAGCCACAGACGGATGTCGGTCGCGACCTGGTCGTTGCGCGAGCGGCCGGTGTGCAGGCGCTTGCCGGCGTCGCCGATCAGCGCGGTCAGGCGCGCCTCGATGTTCAGGTGGACGTCCTCGAGATCCAGCTGCCATTCGAATTCGCCGCGCTCGATCTCGCCCTTGATTTGCGTCATCCCGCGTTCGATGGCGGCGAGGTCGTCGGCGCTGATGATCTTCTGCGCCGCGAGCATGCTCGCGTGCGCGAGCGAGCCGGCGATGTCGACGAGCGCGAGGCGCTTGTCGAAAAACACCGACGACGTGTAGCGCTTGACCAGCTCCGACATCGGTTCCGAGAAGCGGGCCGACCAGGCCTCGCCCTTTTTGTGCAGTTGGGACGTCATGGCGATTCTTCGAAGGGGAGTTGGGCGGCGTGCGCCGCCGAGGGAATCCCGCAATTCTAGCATTCGCGGGGCTGGCGGCCGGCGCGCGCGTCGGCCGCAAACGGGCGCGGATTACCGGGGGCCGCAGGTCAGCGGCCCGATGCGCGGCAGCGTGCCGTCGTCCGGGCGCCGGTACGCGAATTCGACGGCGCAGTCGCGGCCGCCGCCCGAGATTTCGAGATGATTGTCCGCGCCGAGGCCGTCGACGAAGGTCAGGCCGTCGTAGCCGACGATCGTGCGCTGGCCGCTTTCGACGTGGCGAACCTCGAGCCCGGGCGGCAGCGGGGTGCCGTCCGGCGCGCGCAGCGCGATCGACGCGGCGCTGTAGCGCGTCACCGCGAAGTGCGCGAGCACGCCGGAACGCGCCTGCGGCACGACGTCGAGCGTCGTGTCGGCGATCCGCGCGTCGGCGGGCAGCGCGGTGCCGTCGATCGCGACGCGATTGCTCTGGTACGCATTCAGGTCGGGCACGAGCAGGTAGCCGGCCCGGTCCGTCTCGCCGATCAGCCGGTTCTGGTGCAGCACGGGGACGCGCCCGGTGTCGGTCGAGACGAGCGCGAAACTGTCGTCGACGCGGCGCGCGGTCATCAGCCGGCCGTCCATCAGCACGAACGCACCCGTGACGTTGACCGACGCGTTGCCGCGCCCGTCGAACGATTGCGCGAGCAGCGTGACCTGGCCGGCGCGGCCGAGATACTGCAACTGCCCCTGCGCGTAGCGGATACCCGCGTTGGCGCCCGCCTGCACGTTCCAGCCGATGCCGCCGCCGTAATCGGGCGGCTTCGTCGCGTTCAGCGTGTAGGTCGAGTCGCCGTTCTGCCGGCCGGCGTTCGCCGAGACGGAGGTGTTGCCGCCGAGCCCGATGCTCAGGCTCACGAAGAAGCCGCGTGCGTCGTGCTGCCGGAAATCCTGGAAGCCGCTGAACGTGATCGAGCTCAGCCCGCCGAGATTGACGAGGTACGCGATCGAGCCGATCCGCGACGGGGCGACGCCCGGATACTTGAGGCCGAGATAGCTGAACGACAGCGTCTGCGCGCGCAGGAACGGGAACGAGACCGTCACGCGGTCGGTGGCGCGCGAGACCGGCACGCCTTCGCGGCTGCCGAGGTCGCCGTAGTCGCCGAAGGCGCGCAGCGTCTGCGCATCGATCGAGAAGCGCGGCGTCACGTACTGGTAGCCGACGCCGGCCTGCACGCCCGCGCGGCCCGGCGCGCTGAGCGCCAGCGATGCGTTCGCCACGCCACGCTCGCCGAGGCGCGCGAGCGCGCCGGCGCCCGCGTTGTAGACGCCGGCCGTCGCTTCCGCATGCGCCTCGACGGTCAGCCGCTCGCTGATGCCGTAGCGCAGCGAGCCGCTCGCCGCCGGCGTGCGCGCATAGTCGAACGAATCATTGCCATACGCGCGGCGCAGGAACCCGGCTTCCGCCGAATAGCTGGCGAGGCCGGGCGCGAGCAGGCGCGTGTCGACGTACAGCGGAATGGTCGTCGCGATCGAGCGGCCGAGCGCGTCGCGCGTGACGACCGTCGCGTTGCCCGCGCCGGTGATTCCGGGCACGCTGTTGATCACGAACGGCCCGCTCGGCACGTCGCCGCTGAACTGGCGCACGTTGTTCACGTAGAGGTCGACGGAAGTCGGCACGACCGCGCTGCCGGACAGCGCCGGCACCGGGAACGTGACGAGGTCGGGGCGCAGGCCGAAGTTGCTGCGCCACTGCACGCCGCCGAGGCGCAGCGAGCGGGTCCATGACAACGACGACGAAATCGTGTCGCCGATCTGGGTCGTCGTGAGCGTGCCGGGATTCGAGTGGCTCCACGACGTGTCGTAGCGCACGTAGCGCCGGCGGTCGTCGTACAGGTACGCGATGCCGGTGCTGCTGAACACGCCGGCCGGATCGAAATAGCGCGCCTCGCTCCAGACCGCGAGCGGGGCGTGGGCGATGGTTTGCGCGTAGGCGTCGTAGTTCAGCACGAAGCCGCGGCCGGAGGTGGCGGGCGGCGCGGCCGCGAGCGCGCGCGTATCGAACGTGTGCGGGATGCGCAGCGCATCGGACACGCGCAGATCGAGCGTCTGCCGACCCGCGTCGTAGTCGTAGCGCAGCCCCGCGAGCGTATCGAGTGCGACGAGCGTGTTCGACGGCACGGTCGCCCGGTCGCCGGTCGCGATGCCCAGGTCGTTCAGGTCGGCGGACGCAGCGTACAGCCGGCCGTCGATTCGCTGGAAGCGCGCGATGCGGTGCGTCGGTTCACCGTTGAGCGACACGTCGAGAAACAGTGTGTCGGGTGCAGGCGCGGCTGCGGCTGCCGCCTGCATCGGCACCGGCGCCGGCTGCGCACGGACGGCGCCGGCATGCGGTGCCAGCGCCGCCGCGAGTGCCAGCACCGCGGCGGCGGGCCGGGCGTATCGGGCGGGGCAGGCAGCCCGGAGGGCCGTGCTCGTTGTCGGAACGGGCAACGTCGTGCGATCCTCCGGCGTGGATCAGGGCGGTGCCAGCCGGGCTTCGACCGGCTGCGCGTTGACGGTCGCCTGGATCCTGACGAACCCGGCCGCGCCCGCGTCCAGCTTGAGCGGCCAGCGTCGCGTGCTGCCCGCGAGCGCATAACCGAGCAGGCCGCGCGTGACGTCGTGCACGGTGCCGCGCGCGTCGACGAGACGCACCGCGGAAATCTGCGCACGACGTCCGCCGCGGTTGTCGACCGCGAGCCGCGTGCCGGATCCGTCGCGCTCGACGCGCCAGTCGAGGCGTGGCGTTTGCGGTGTGCCGGCGGGCTCGACGAAGATGGGCACGGAATAGCGCAGCCGGATCGTGATGCCGTTCTCGGCCGGCGTGCCGGGCGCGGGCAGTTCGTCGATCAGCACGCGATAGCTCTCCTCGGCGGCCGGCGCGCCGCGCCCCGTGCGTACGAGCCGGATCAACTGCTCGGCGTTCGCGCCGATCTGCAGCAGCGGCGGCGAGGCGGCGAGCGCGTCGGTCGGCGTCATCACGTCGTCGCCGTTTTCCTGCGTCCAGCGATAGGCGCGGACCTGGCCGTAGATCGGCTGCCCGCCCGGATTGCTGAGCGTCATGCTCGCCGCGGCCGCCGACGGCGGCAGCTCGATCGTCACGGGCGTGATCTGCAGTGTGGCGGCGCACGTGGCCGCGGACGCCGACGCGACGCACAGCGCGGCCAGGGCGCGCGGGATCGATGCCACGGCGCGTCAGAAGTACACGGTGGCGGTGACGGCGGCTTGGTAGGTGTCCGGCTTCGGCGTCGCTTGCGTCGGCACCTGGCCGTACACGTTCAGCACCTGCGCGGAGCCGGTGCCGGTGCCGCCGACCGTGTCGGTGCCTTGCGTGTTGCCCCAGACCGTCGTGTGGCCCGAGTCCTGGTAGAGCTGGTAGCCGACCGTCGTGCCGGTATTGCCGCTCGTCGTCCCGGCCATCAGCCGGCTGGAGACCGTCGAGCCGCTGACCGAGCCGGCATCGAGTCCGATGTTGTACGGCGTCGAGTTCGAGCAGGTGACGGAGACAGTGGTCTGCTGGTTGATCGCCGCCGTGAGCACGCCGGACGAGCCGAATGCAAGCGGATTCGCGGCGATCGCGCAGTTTGCCTGGATCGTGAGCGTGACGTTGAACTGGGCGGTGGCCGTGCCGTTCGAATAGACTGCGGCAACGGTGACGGGCTGCAGCGCGGGCGCGAATGCGAAGATGGCCGCGAGCGCGGCTGAAAGAATACGACGTCGGGAAGCGTTCATTATGATTATCTCCTGCCGTTCAATGGGGTCGCCCGGCCGCGGAGTGCCTGCCGCGTGGTCTGTTGCCGGTCGCCGTAACCGCTCTGTCGTTGGTGGAAGACTACTCCACGGATTCGGTCGCGCGCAATGGAGAAAACGCCGACTCGGAGCGCATTGTCAGGGGTTCGAGATCGATGGCCATCGGCGGTTTTGACATGGATCAAGTAACAGTGCGAATGATCGGTGCGCGGACGGATACCATGAGGACGCTGCCCGGGCCGGAAGCCGGGTCGAACGGACGGGCATTTTCGGGGGAATGCATGGCGGATCACGGACTCCACACGGCGCGCCGCTGGTTGCGTGCGCTATCGTGCCTGTTGCTGGTCGTGCTGCTCGGCTTGCCGTGGATGTCGGCCCGCGCGGACTCGTGTTCGGTGACGCCGCCGGTGCCGAGCTTCGGCTCGGTCAGTCCGATTACGCAGCAGGCCTATACGACGAACAGCACGATGACCGTGAGTTGCACGTGGGACACACTGAGCCTGAACACAGGTGTGCTCGTTTGCGTGAACCTCGCCGGCACGAGCCCGCGCTACCTGACCAACGGGGCGAACCAGATGCAGTACGACCTGTATCAGGACTCGGGTTATTCGCAGCCCTGGGGCGCCGTCAGCACCGGCACGACGCCGATATCCGTCTCGTTGACGAAACCGGGGCTCGGCACGTCCGCGAGTACGAACGTGACCATCTACGGCCGCATCGCGGCGAACCAGCCCACCGTGCCGACCGTGAACAATGCCAGCACGGTCTATACGCAGAGCTTCAGCGGCAACCAGGCCGCCTACAGCTACAGTTTTTCGCTGCTCGGCGTGCTGCCGACGCCATGCGCATCGCAGGCGACGGCGGGCACGATGAGTTTTACCGCCACCGCCACCGTCATCAACAACTGCATCATCAGCGCGACCGGCGTTGCGTTTCCGGCGTCGGGCGTGCTGGCGTCGGCGCTGACCGCGAGCGGCTCGATCAGTGCGCGATGCACGAACGGCGATGCATTCCAGATTGCGTTGAACGGCGGCGCCAGCGGCAGTGTCACTGCACGCACGATGCGACGCACGGGCGGCGGCTCGGTCAGCTATCAGCTCTATCAGGACAGCGCCTTCACGCAACCGTGGGGCGACGGCACCGGCGGCACGACGATGGCGACCGGAACCGGGAGCGGGTTCGCGCAGGCGATCACGATATACGGCCGCGTACCCGCGCAGACGACACCGGCGCCCGGCAACTACAGCGACACCATTACCGCGACGATCAGCTTCTGAGCCGCGTCAATCGCGCACGAGCACGACCAGCTTCAGGTCTTCGCGATGCGCGGGCTTCAGCGTGATCTGCTGATACACGAGGCGGCCGTCGGCCGGATGGTCGAATTCGCGCAGGCCGCCTTCGCGCTCGAACACGTCCTGCGACGCCCAATACTGCGCGAAGGCATCGCTGCCGGCCATCAGTGCGTCGATCAGCGCGCGGGTCGGCGCATCGGCGAGATGGCGGATCGAGTCGGCGCGGAATTCGGCCGCGAGTCGCCGCGCGCGGGTTTCCCAATCGACGATCAGCGTGCGCGCGGCCGGCGCCATGAACGTGAAGCGCAGCAGGTTGCGGTCGTGTTCGCCGTCGAGCCAGCCCGTGAACAGCGCGGCGGCCGGTGCATTCCATGCGAGCGCGTTCCATTGCCGGTCGAGCACGTAGGCGGGCGTGGCGATCGCGGCGACGGTTGCCGCGAGCGTCGGCGGCAGGTCGCCGGCCGCGACGTCGGGCTCGGCCGGATCGCGCTGCGCGGCCAGTTCGAACAGGTACGCGCGTTCGGCCTTCGACAGTTGCAGTGCGACGGCGATCCGCGCCAGCGCATCGGCCGATGCCGACACCGGGCGGCCCTGCTCGATCCACGTGTACCAGGTGGGGCTGACGCCGCACAGCTGCGCGACTTCCTCGCGCCGCAGCCCCGGCGTGCGGCGGCGCGGGCCGGGCGGCAGGCCGACGGCCTGCGGCGACAGCCGTTCGCGGTGCGCGCGGATGAATTCGCCGAGTGCGCGGGCGGGCGTCGCGTCGAGGGGCGGGGTGGGGGCGGAGGGCGGCAGGTTCATGCGGAAACGGCTGAAAAGGGGCGCCGAAGGCGCGACAAGGATCAGGCAGGTGTAACAAATACCAGAATAACTGCTTAACTTGTACTGGTACAAGCGCGGCCCTATTGTAGCGATTCGCGCGCTGACAGGCAGCGAGCGCACCACCCAAAGAAGGAGCGAACGATGAAACACCACGACCAGGTCGCCGACGCATTCGGCACGACGGCCGCCGCCTACCTGACGAGCACGGTCCACGCGACGGGCGCCGATCTGCAGGCGCTGGCCGACGCCGTGCGCGCGACGCCCGACGCCGCGGTGCTCGATCTCGGTTGCGGTGCGGGCCACGCGAGCTTCGCGGTCGCGCCGCACGTGCGCGAGGTGGTCGCATACGATCTCGCGGCGCCGATGCTCGCGACCGTCGACGCCGCCGCGCGCGAGCGCGGGCTCGCGAACATCCGCACGCAGCAGGGGCCGGCCGAACGGCTGCCGTTCGAAGCCGGCACGTTCGACTGGGTGGTCAGCCGGATGAGCGCGCACCATTGGCACGACGTGCGCGCGGCGCTCGCCGAGGTGCGTCGCGTGCTGAAGCCGGGCGGCCGCGTGCTGATGATCGACATCGCAGGCAACGACCATCCGCTGCTCGACACCTATCTGCAGGCCGCCGAAGTGCTGCGCGACGCGTCGCACGTGCGCGACTACCGTGCCGACGAATGGCTCGCGATGTTCCGCGACGCCGGGTTCGACGCGCACGTGCAGAGCCGCTGGCGCTTGCCGATCGATTTCGATACATGGGTCGAGCGGATCCGCACGCCGGCCGACAGCGTCGCGGGCATCCGCGCGCTGTGGGCGCATGCGCCCGACGAGGTGCGCGGCTACTACGCGGTGCGGACGGACGGCTCGTTCGAGCACGACGCGTTGCTGATCGACGCGCAATGAGCGTATGAGGCAACACGGCGGCCGGCGCCGTCGGCCGCTCCATGAAAAAAAGCCGCGATACGCGTGGTTGCGTATCGCGGCTTTCGTTTTGCGGCTTTCGCTTCGCGATGCCGGCGCGGCGCCGGGCAGGCCCGCGCCGCGCACGGATCAGCCCGTATTGCGCAGGCCGGCCGCGATCCCGTTGATGGTCAGGTGAATCCCGCGGCGCAACCGCGCGTTCGTGTCGCCCGCGCGGTGACGCTTGATCAGCTCGACCTGCAGGTGGTTCAGCGGATCGAGATACGGGAAGCGGTTCTTGATCGAGCGCGCGAGCAGCGGGTTGGTCGCGAGGCGGCCTGTGTGACCGGTGATTTCCGCGAGCGCCTGCGACGTGCGCTCCCATTCCGCGACGATCCGCTCGAACACGTGCTTGCGCAGCTTGCGGTCGGCGACCAGTTGCGCATAGCGCGACGCGACCGCGAGATCGGTCTTCGCGAGCACCATGTCCATGTTCGACAGCAGATTCGCGAAGAACGGCCAGGTCTTGTTCATCTTCTTCAGCAGCGCGACGCGCTTCGTGCGTTCGGCCGCGTCCTGCGCGCCGTCGAGATACGCGCTCACCGCGCTGCCGAAGCCGTACCAGCCCGTCAGCAGCAGCCGGCACTGGCCCCACGAGAAGCCCCACGGAATCGCGCGCAGGTCTTCGATCCTGCGGTGCTTCGGATCCTGCAGCTTGCGCGAGGCCGGGCGGCTGCCGATGTTCAGCTCGGCGATCTCGGTGATCGGCGTCGACGAGAAGAAGTAGTCGGTGAAACCGGGCGTTTCATAGACGAGCGCGCGATACGACGCCATCGCGGCGTCGGACAGCGTCTGCATCACGGCTTCGAACGCGGGCAGCTGGGCGGGCGCGTTCGATTGCGGCAGCAGCGACGCCTCGAGCGTCGCGGCGACCACCGTCTCGAGATTGCGCCGGCCGATCTCGGGGTTCGCGAACTTGCTCGCGATCACCTCGCCCTGTTCGGTCAGGCGGATCTGGCCGTTCACGGTGCCCGGCGGCTGCGACAGGATCGCCTGGTAAGTCGGGCCGCCTCCGCGGCCGACCGTGCCGCCGCGGCCGTGGAACAGCCGCAGCGTGATCTTGCGTTCGCGGAACAGGTCGACGAGCGCGAGCTCCGCGCGATACAGCTCCCAGTTCGACGTCAGGAAGCCGCCGTCCTTGTTGCTGTCCGAGTAGCCGAGCATCACTTCCTGCTCGGCGCCCTGGTGCGCGATCAGCGCGTCGATGCCCGGCAGTGCGAAGTATTCGCGCATGATGCGCGCGGCGTCGCGCAGGTCGGGGATCGTCTCGAACAGCGGAATCACCATCAGGCCGTTGCGCGCGCTGTCGTGAGCGGCGCCGAACGCGCCCTCGAGCAGCCCGGTTTCCTTCTGCAGCAGCAGGACTTCGACGAGGTCGCTGACCGTCTCGGTGTGCGAAATGATGTAGTTGCGTACCGCGCGCGGGCCGAACTGCGCACGCACCTCGCGTGCCTTCTCGAACACGCCCAGCTCACTCTGCGCGAGCGCCGAGTATTCGATGTACGGCGAGCGCAGCGGACGCGGATCGGCAAGCGCGGCAAGCAGCGCGATCAGCTTGTCGTCCTCGGAGAGCGACGCGTAGTCTGCGTGCACGCCGGCACGCGCGAACAGCTCGGCGACCACGGCTTCGTGGATGTCGGAGCTCTGGCGCAGGTCGATGCTCGCGAGATGGAAGCCGAACACCTCGGCCGCGCGCACGAGCGGTGCGAGGCGCGGCGCGGCGAGCGACGTGCCGTGGTGTTCGTCGAGCGAGGCGGTCAGCACCTTGAGGTCGGCGACGAAGGCCTCGGAATCGGCATACGGCACCGCGCGCACCGGCGGCGCGCCGCGGCCGGCGCTGCGCACGGGCACCGTGCCTTCGCCGAGTCGTACGCGCGCGCTTGCGGCGAGCCGCGTGTAGATGCCGATCAGCGCACGGCGATACGGTTCGTCGACACGGTGCGGCGACTGGTCCGGCGACGCGGCTGCGAGCGCTTTCACCGCGTCGTTCGCGCCGACCAGCAGGTTCGACACCGACAGCTCGGCGCCGAGCTTGTGCACCTGTTCCAGGTAGTGTTCGAGAATCACGGCGGCCTGGCGGTTGATCGCTTCTTCGAGCGTCGGGGCGGTCACGTTCGGATTGCCGTCGCGGTCGCCGCCGATCCAGCTGCCCATCTGGAAGAACGCGGGCACGCGCGCGGACAGGCCGTGCTCGGCGAGCGCGGCCTCGATGTCGCCGTACAGCGCGGGCAGCTCGTCGAGGAACGTCGCGCGGTAGTACGACAGCGCGTTCTCGATCTCGTCGCCGACCGTCAGGCGCGCGTCGCGCAGCATACGGGTCTGCCACAGCGCGGTCACGCGCGCGCGCAGCATCGATTCGTTGTACGAGCGTTCGCGCGCCGTCAGCGGCTGGTCGCGCTCGGCGAGCAGGCGCGCGATGTCGTGCTGCGCGTCGAGGATGCTCTTGCGCTGCACTTCGGTCGGGTGCGCAGTCAGCACCGGGACGATCAGCGCATCGTCGAAGAAGCGCTGCAGCAGGCGCTTCGACGCGTTGCCGGTCGTCTTCAGCTGCTCGAGCGCGTACGCGACGGTGCCGGGCTGTGCCGCGGAGCCGGCTAGCGCGTGGATGCGGCGGCGGCGGTTGTGATGGCGGTCTTCCGCGATGTTCGCCAGATGCGAGAAATAGCTGAACGCGCGCACGACGCTCACCGTCTGCTCCGGCGTCAGCTTGCGCAGCTTTTTCTCCAGCGTTTGCGCGGCCTCGCTGTCGTCCTCGCGGCGAAACTTCACCGCCGTCTGGCGAATGGTCTCGACGACGTCGAACACGGTGTCGCCTTCCTGTTCGCGCACCACGTCGCCGAGCAGGCGGCCGAGGTAGCGGATGTCCTCGAACAGCGGGCCGTCCTTGTCCTCGCGCGTGCGGGCGCCGGGCTTCGCCGCGCCGGCCTTGCCGTTGGCCGGGGTGGCGGTCTTGATCGCGCGTTTTGTCTGACGTATCGGGTCTTTCGGTTTCGTTGCCGTTTTCGCACGGCCGCTCGCGGCGGTGGCGATGGAGCCCGTCTGGGCGTCGGAGGAGGGCAAGGCAGCATTGCGGCGCGTCGTACGCGCCGATCCGGAAGACTTCACGATGGGTTTCCTTGGGAAAGCTCGAGTCAAAAGGGACTGCGGGGACTGCGGAAACTACGGGAACTGCGGTCAAGCAACCAGCTACGTGCGGCACATCCGCGCATCGGTGTCGCCGCCGGCGCCGAAGCGCGGCGGGCGCAGGCGCCGGGCCCGGGCGGGCCGGGGCGTGCGTGCTACCATTGTTCGATCTTCAATCCCGTCCTTCGATTGTTCCTGCAATGAATTCCGAGATCTCTTCGGCCGGGCCGCGGTCGGCACAAGCCCCCGTGACGCTGACGATTGCTTCGCGCGAGAGTCGCCTGGCGATGTGGCAAGCCGAACATGTGCGTGATGCGCTGCGCAAATTATATCCAGCTTGTGACGTGAAAATCCTCGGGATGACGACCCGTGGCGATCAGATTCTCGACCGCACGCTGTCGAAGGTCGGCGGCAAGGGCCTGTTCGTGAAGGAACTGGAGAACGCGCTCGCCGACGGCCGTGCCGACCTGGCAGTGCATTCGCTGAAGGACGTGCCGATGGCGCTGCCCGACGGCTTCTCGCTCGCCGCGATCATGGAGCGCGAGGATCCGCGCGACGCGTTCGTGTCGAACGACTACGCGTCGCTCGACGCGCTGCCGGCCGGCGCGGTCGTCGGGACGTCGAGCCTGCGCCGCGAGGCGATGCTGCGCGCGCGTTATCCGCACCTGAACGTGCTGCCGCTGCGCGGCAACCTCGACACGCGCCTGTCGAAGCTCGATCGCGGCGGTTATGCGGCGATCATTCTCGCGGCCGCGGGCCTGAAGCGCCTTGGCCTCGAAGCGCGAATCCGCGCGCTGATCGGCGTCGAGGACAGCCCGCCGGCCGCCGGCCAGGGCGCGCTCGGCATCGAAATCGCCGCGCATCGCACGGACGTCGCCGGATGGCTCGCGCCGCTGCACGACCCGCGGACCGCGCTCGCGGTCGAGGCCGAGCGGATGGTGTCGCGCGCGCTCGGCGGCAGCTGCGAGGTGCCGCTCGCCGCCCACGCGGTGTGGCGCGCGGGCGAGCTGTACCTGACGGGCCGCGTGTCGACGACCGACGGACAGCGCGTGCTGACCGCGGAGGAGTGCGGTGCCGTCATGACCGTCGCCGATGCGCTCGCGCTCGGCCGTGCCGTGTCCGACGAGCTCGAGGCGCAGGGCGCGCGCGACATCGTCAACGCACTGCTCGCCGGCTCGCAGGCCGGCAAGGGCGACGCCTGATGGCGGGCGGCGCGCGCGCGTTCACCGCCGTCCTGACACGCCCGTACGGTCAGTCGGCCGCACTTGCGGCCCAACTGGCCGAGGCCGGTTGCGACGTGCTCGAATTCCCGCTGATCGACATCGCGCCGGTCGACGATCCGGCGCCGCTCGACGCCGCGTTCGCGGCGCTTGAGCGTTACGCGCTCGTGATCTTCGTGTCGCCGAACGCGATCGACCGCGCGCTCGCGCAGTACGGCGCGATCTGGCCGAATGCGCTGCCGGTCGGCGTCGTCGGCCCCGGCAGCGTCGCGGCGCTCGAGCGCCACGGCATCGCGGCGCCCGCGCATCGCGTGATCGCGCCGCAGGCGCCCGCCGATGGCGGCGTCCCGCATTACGATTCGGAAAGCCTGTTCGCGAGCATCGAGGCCGCGTTCGGCGGCGCGCACGCGCTCGCCGGCCGGCACGTGCTGATCGTGCGCGGCGACGGCGGCCGCGAATGGCTCGCCGAGCGGCTGCGCGAAGCCGGGGCGGAGGTCACGCTGGTCGCCGCGTACCGGCGCGTCGTGCCCGAGCCGCGCATCGGCGCGTGGGAGCGCGTGCATGCGCTGCTCGCCGGCGCGCCGCACGCGTGGCTCGTCACGAGCTCGGAGGGCGTGCGCAACCTGCACGAACTCTCTCGCGCGCATCTGAACGACGCCGAGATCGAGGCGCTGAAGCATGCGCCGCTCGTGACGCCGCATCCGCGCATCGAGCAGACCGCGCGCGCACTGGGTTTTGATAGGATTACGCTGACCGGCGCGGGCGATGAGCGCATCGTCCGCGCGTTTCGAACGATGGCCGACGAGGCCGTCCAACCGGCGACAGCCGCACCGGTGACTAAACGCATGACAGATACCAACGATTCCAAAGGCGTCGCTTCCCAGCCGGCCGCTGCATCCGCACCGCCGTCCAGTCCTCCTTATCTCGCGTCCGAACCGCATGCGCGCCGCGGCGGCAGCGCGGCGCTGTGGTTCGTCGTCGTCGTGCTCGGCTGCGCGGCGGGTGTGGGCGGCTACGCGCTGAACCGCAAGGTCGATCGGCTCGACGAGTCGTTCGTCGCGCGCCAGAAGGCGCTCGATGCGCAGACGGCCGAAACCCGCACGAAGACCGAGCAGGCGCTCGCGAGCACGCATCAGGTCGACACGCAGCTTGCGCAGCTCGACGGCAAGCTCGCCGACGCGCAGAGCGCGCAGCAGGCGCTGCAGCAGCAATACCAGGACCTGTCGCGCAACCGCGACGCCTGGATGCTCGAGGAGGTCGATCAGATGCTGTCGAGCGCGAGCCAGCAACTGCAGCTGACGGGGAACACGCAACTCGCGCTGATCGCGCTGCAGAATGCCGATGCGCGCCTCGCGACGTCGCAGAGCGCGCAGGCCGTGACGGTGCGCAAGGCGCTCGCGCAGGACATCGAGAAGCTGAAGGCCGCACCGTCGGCCGACCTCACGGGCCTCGCGATCAAGCTCGACGACGCGATCGCGAAGATCGACGCGCTGCCGCTGTCCGGCGAGGCGATCGTCCCGCATGCGGCACCGAAGGCCGTGCCGACCGACGCTGCTTCGTCGGCCGCGGCCGTGGCCGGCGAGCCGCGCTGGAAGGTGTGGTGGCATGACTTCTCGGCCGGGCTCGGTCAGCAGTTGAAGGGCCTCGTGCAGGTGCGCCGGATCGACAACGCCGACGCGATGCTCGCATCGCCGGACCAGGGCTACTTCGTGCGCGAGAACGTGAAACTGCGCCTGCTCACCGCGCGGCTGTCGCTGCTCGCGCGCAATGACGGCGCGATGAAGGCCGACCTGCATGCGGCGCAGGCGTCGCTCGGCAAGTATTTCGACCAGGCATCGAGGGACACGCAAACCGTCGAGGATCTGCTCAAGCAGGTCGACGGCGCATCGCTGACGGTCGCGGTGCCGAACCTGAACACGAGCCTGAACGCCGTTCAGCAGTTCAAGAGCCGGGGGTAACGATGACGCTTCGAGGAATCGTCTGGCTCGCGATCCTGTTCGCGATCGCCGCGGCACTCGCCACCGTCGGCCATTTCGACGCGGGGCAGGTGCTGCTCGTCTATCCGCCGTATCGGGTCGACGTGTCGCTGAACCTGTTCGTGATCTCCATCGTCGTGTTGTTCATCGTCGTGTACGCGCTGCTGCGCATCGTGCGCAACATCTGGCGCATGCCGCAACGGGTCGCCGCATATCGTGCGCGCTCGCGCAACGAGAAGGCACAGGCGTCGCTGCGCGACGCGATCGCGAACCTGTACGCAGGCCGCTTCTCGCGCGCCGAGAAGGCCGCGCGCGACGCGCTCGCGGTCGATGCGAACCAGGGCGCCGCGAGTCTCGTCGCGGCGACCGCCGCGCACCGGATGCACGAATACACGCGCCGCGACGACTGGCTGTCGAAGATCGACGCGCCGGAATGGCAGGACGCACGGCTGCTTGCCGCGGCCGACATGCGCGCGGATGCGCGCGATGCCGACGGTGCGCTCGCCGCGCTGGCCGACCTGCAGGCGGGCGGCAAGCGCATCCATGCGCAGCAGGTCGCGCTGCGCGCACAGCAGCAGTTGAAGAACTGGGCCGAGGTGCTGAAGCTCGCGAAGGCGCTCGAGAAGCGCGAGGCGCTGCATCCGGCCGCCGCCGTGCGGCTGCGCCAGCAGGCGGCGGAGAATCTGCTGCGCGAACGCCGGCACGACCCGGACGCGCTCCTCGAGGTGTGGCAGTCGCTGTCGCCGCTCGAGCGCCAGTCGCCGCGCCTGGCCGATCTCGCGGCCGACTTGCTGGTGACGCTCGAGCGCCGCACCGAAGCGCGCCGCATCGTCGAGGAAGCGCTCGCGCACAACTGGGACGCGCGCCTCCTGCGCCGCTATCCGGACACGGCCGGCGGCGATGCGTTGCCGCTGATCCAGAAGGCCGAAGGGTGGAAGAAGGATCACCCGGAGGATGCCGACCTGCTGTTCGCGCTCGGCCGTCTCTGCCAGCAGCAGCAGCTGTGGGGCAAGGCGCAGTCGTTCCTCGAAGCCGCGCTGAAGCAGGCCGACAACGAGGCGCTGAAGGTGCGTGCGCACCGTGCGCTCGCCCGCCTGTTCGAGCATCTCGGCGAAACCGACAAGGCGGCCAAGCATTACCGCGAAAGCGCGCTCGCGATCACCGTGGTCTGATGCGGCGGCGCTTGCCAGCCGCGCGTAAAAAAGCCCCGAACGCCAATCGGCCTTCGGGGCTTTTTCATGCATTGCACTGCGGCAGGCACGTCGTGACGTGCGGCATCACCTGTCGACCAGCCGCTTCGGCACCGACAGCGCAAGCAGTCCGCCGAGCACGAGGAACCCGGCGAGCATGTACATGCCCGCGTCGTTGGCGCCCGTCGCCTGCTTGAGCCAGCCCATCATGTACGGGCTCAGGAAGCCCGCGAGGTTGCCGATCGAATTGATCATCGCGATGCCCGCTGCAGCGGCCGCACCACCGAGGAACGCGGTCGGCAGGCTCCAGAACAGCGGCAGCGTCGTCAGGATGCCCATGGTCGCGAGCGTGAGGCCGAGCATCGCGAGCGCCGTCTGGTGCGCCCAGATCACCGACAGCACGAGCCCGAGCGCGCCGAACGCGGCCGGAATCGCGAGGTGCCAGCGTCGTTCGCGGCGCTTGTCCGCACTGTGCGCGATCAGGATCATCGCGACCACCGCCGCCGCATACGGAACCGCCGACAGCAGGCCGATCATGAACGTGTCGGTCACGCCGGTTGCCTTGATGATCGTCGGCAGCCAGAAGCCGACGCCGTACAGCCCCATCACGAACGAGAAGTAGATGAGCGCCATCAGCCACACGCGCGGACTCGCCATCACCGCGCCGAGCGGCAGGTCTTCCTTCGTTGCTTCCTCCGCGTCGACGTTGCGCGCGAGCAGCGCCTTTTCGTCGTCGGTGAGCCATTTGGCCTTCGCGATCCGGTCGTCGAGCGCGAAGAACACGAGCACGCCGGCCAGCACCGACGGGATCCCTTCGAGCAGGAACAGCCATTGCCAGCCGTGCCAGCCGCTCACCCCGTTGAACGCCTTCAGGATGAAGCCGGAGATCGGCCCGCCGATCACGCCGGACAACGCGACTGCCGTCATGAAGAACGTCGTCATCCGGCCGCGCCGGTGCGCGGGATACCAGTAGGTGAGGTACAGGATCACGCCGGGGAAGAAGCCGGCTTCGGCGACGCCGAGCAGGAAGCGCATCACGTAGAACATCGCGGGCGTCGTGACGAACATCGTCAGGATCGAGATCACGCCCCACGTCGCCATGATGCGCGCGATCCAGACGCGCGCGCCGACCTTGTGCAGGATGATGTTGCTCGGCACTTCGAACAGGAAGTAGCCGAAGAAGAAAATCCCGGCGCCGAGCCCGTAGACCGTGTCGCTGAGATTCAGGTCGCTCGCCATCTGCAACTTCGCGAAGCCGACGTTCACGCGGTCGAGATACGCGACCACGTAGCACAGCAGCAGGAGCGGCGTGAGCCGCCAGGACACCTTGCGGTAGGTTGCTTCCTCGAATGCGCCGGACGAGCCCGGCAGCGACTGCGTCGATGTTGCCATGTTGTCTCCAGTTCTTGTCGTTGTCCGGACCTGGCGCGTCGGCGCCCGATCCGGTGTCGTGCGAAGCAATGATGATGCTTGGATACGGCGCAGGCCGGCGATGCCGGTGCGCGCAATTCACGGCGGTGCGGCTAGATGCAGCGCCCGCCGTCGACTTCGAGGCAGACGCCGGTGATGAACTCGGCTTCGTCGGATGCAAGGTACAACGCCGCGTTCGCAATGTCCTGCGGCGTCGAAAAGCGGCCGAGCGGAATCGTCGCCAGGAACCGGCGGCGATTCTCCGGCGTGTCCTCGCAGCCCATGAACTCGGTCATCAGGCCCGTCTCGCCGAGCACCGGGTTGATGCAGTTCACGCGGATCCGGTCGGCGCCGAGCTCGGCCGCGAGCGACTTGCTCGCGGTGATCATCGCACCCTTCGTGCTGTTGTACCAGACGAGGCCCGGGCGCGGCCGCACGCCGGCCGTCGACGCGACGTTCACGAACACGCCGCCGCCCTGGGTGCGGAAATATGGCACGAAGGTCTGCACGCTCCAGAACAGGCTCTTCATGTTGACGGCATACACGCGGTCGAACTCGGCTTCCGTCACGTCGAGCACCGGCTTGTTGCGGTGCGTGGTGCCGGCGTTGTTCACGACGATCTGCACCGAATGGAAATCGTCGAGCGCGGCTTGCAGCAGCGCGCGCCAGTCGGTGTCCTTCGACACGTCGCCCGCGACCGCGATCGCCTTGCCGCCCGCCAGCGCGATCTCGCTCGCGACGCGCTCGGCCGCCGCGCCGTTCAGGTCGTTGACGACGACGTTCGCGCCTTCTCGCGCATAGGTCTTCGCGATGCCCTCGCCGAAGCCCGAACCGCCGCCCGTGACGATGGCCGTCTTGCCGCTCAGCCGCATGATGTGTCTCCTGTGTTGGAAGCGTGCGTGGTGTTTCGGTGCGCGGCCGGTCGTCGCCGGCCGCGTTCGTCCGGTTCAGCCGTGCCGGATCGCGATCGTCTTCAGCGCGGTGAAGCCGTACAGCGCCTCGAAGCCTTTCTCGCGACCATGCCCCGAATGGCCGACGCCGCCGAACGGCAGCTCGACGCCGCCGCCCGCGCCGTAGTTGTTGATGAACACCTGGCCCGCGCGCAAGCGGCGCGCGAGACGCAGCTGACGTGCGCCGTCGCGGGTCCAGATGCCGGCGACGAGGCCGTACGGCGTGCCGTTCGCGAGCGCAACCGCTTCGTCTTCGTCGACGAAGCGCATTGCGGCAAGCACCGGGCCGAACACTTCTTCCTGCGCGAGACGATGCGACGGCGGCACGTCGCGCAGCAGCGCGGGGGCCTGATAGAAGCCGCTTTCGGGCGCCTCGGCGACGACCTGGCCGTGCGCGGCCATCGGAATGCCGTCGTGCTGCGCGTCGGACAGGAAATCCCACACGCGCTGCTGCTGCTTCGCGTTGATCAGCGGGCCGCAGTCGAGATCCGCGCGGCTCGGGCCGACACGCAGCCCGTTGAAGGCGGTGGCGAGCCGTTCGACGAGCGGCTCGTACACCGCGCGCTCGATCAGCACGCGGCTGCCGGCCGAGCAGGTCTGCCCGCCGTTCTGCACGATCGCCGACACGAGCACGGGCAGCGCCGCGTCGAGATCGGCGTCGGCGAACACGATCTGCGGCGACTTGCCGCCGAGCTCGAGCGTGACGGGGACATGATTCTCCGCCGCCATCTGCGTGACCAGCTTGCCGGTTGCGGGCGAGCCGGTGAACGAGATGTGGTCGATGCCGGGATGGCGCGCGAGCGCGGCGCCTGCTTCATGGCCGTAGCCGGTGACGACGTTCAGCGCACCGGACGGCAGCCCGGCTTCGGCGGCCAGCTCGGCCACGCGCAGCACGGACAGGCACGCATCCTCGGCCGGTTTCACGACGCATGCGTTGCCGGCCGCGAGCGCCGCGCCGACGCTGCGCCCGAAGATCTGCATCGGGTAGTTCCACGGCACGATGTGGCCGGTGACGCCGTGCGGCTCGCGCACCGTCAGCACCGTGTAGCCGGCTTGATAGGGAAGGGTCTCGCCGTGCAGCTTGTCGGCGGCGCCCGCGTAGAACTCGAAGTAGCGCGCGAGCGCGGCGGCGTCGGCACGTGCCTGCTTCAATGGCTTGCCGGTGTCGCGCGCCTCGATCGCGGCGAGTTCCTCGAGGTGGTCGGCGACGCGCGCGGACAGCCGCATCAGCACGCGGCCGCGCTCGGCGGCGCTCGCCGCGCCCCAGGGGCCCGCGAACGCGTCGCGGGCCGCGGCGACCGCGCGCTCGATGTCGGGCGCGGTGCCGCGCGCGATCGTTGCGAACGGCTGACCGTCGGATGGGTCGACGACCGGAATCGTCTCCAGTTGCGCGGGCAGCGTCCATTCGCCCGCGATGAAGTGCTTCGCCTCTTCCATGCCTGCTCCTGTCGACCCGGGTTGGCGCTTCGGCGCTTGCTCGGGCCCCATGCAAATCTGTTGGTGCTTCAGCGGTTACGCGGATCCCATGCAACGTCGCCCGCGGTTCGATGGCCGGACATCCGGAACGATTATCGCGCCGATCGTCATCCGGACGCCACCGGTCGATTGGCTATAATGGCGCATTCCCTGCGGGGACGCCCGCGGCGGTGCATCGGCTGCGGCGCCCTGTCCCGAATTCCCATCGACCAACAGAGAGCGCTATGAGCTTCAATCATGTTCCGGCCGGCAAGGACCTGCCGCACGATTTCAACGTGATCATCGAGATCCCCGCGCAAAGCGATCCGGTGAAGTACGAGGCGGACAAGGAGCTGGGTCTCCTCGTCGTCGACCGCTTCATCGGCACGGGCATGCGCTACCCGGTCAACTACGGCTACATCCCGCAGACGCTGTCGGGCGACGGCGATCCGGTCGACGTGCTGGTGATCACGCCGTTCCCGCTGCTGGCCGGCTCGATCGTGCGTTCGCGCGTGCTCGGCATGCTGCAAATGACCGACGAGTCGGGCGTCGACGCGAAGCTCGTCGCCGTGCCGCACGACAAGGTCTGCCCGATGACGGCGAACCTGAAGTCGATCGACGACGTGCCCGAGTACCTGAAGGACCAGATCAAGCACTTCTTCGAGCAATACAAGGCGCTCGAGAAGGGCAAGTGGGTGAAGGTCGAAGGCTGGGCCGGCATCGACGCCGCGCACAAGGAAATCGCCGACGGCGCCGCGAACTACAAGAAGTAAGCCGGCAGGTCGGCCTCGAGGCCGGTTCGTTCGGAACGCAAAACCGCGCGTGTCTCCTCAGGAGGCCGCGCGGTTTTGTTTTGTGCGCGCGGTGGCGCGTGCGAGGGTTTTCTTGCGGGCCGGCGCCGGCTGGGCGCCGGCACTCGGCGCGGCCTTCGCACGTTTCGCGCCCGTTGCGCGGCGCGCCGGGGCAACGGGGGGCGTGACGGCCTCGATGACTTCGGCGGTGGCCTTCCTTGCCGACGGACGGCCGCGCGCCGGGGCGGAAGCAGGGGCGGCGGGTCCGTTCGCAGCAGGCTTGCCGCCGGCTGCCGACGCTTTCCGTTTCGGCAATGCGTTCGTGGCCGGCTTGTCCCGTTTTGCCGGCGTGCCGCGCGCGGCGGTCTTTTTCCTTTCCGTGTCGTCGGCGGTCCCGGCACGTTTCCTCGAGACAGGCGAGGTTTTTGCCGACGTTGGCGCCGTTGCGGCGCGTCGGGTCTTCGCGGTTTTCGCGGACGCGGTCTTTTTTCCGGCAGTTCCGTTCTTCGCGGGCTTATCGCGAGCCTCTTCAGTTTCGGCCGGCTCGTTCGCAATGTCGGCGCGCTTCGCCTTCACCTTCTTGCCGTCCTGCGGCACTGCGGCGTCGACGTTTCCGTCGATCGACATCCCGGCCGGCAACACCGATTCGAGCGTCCGGATCCCGGCCGCCAGCTCGCGTTTCTGCGCGGCCGTGAGCCGCTTCACCCAATATTCGGCGCGCGACGCGATCGACCGGTCGGGCAGCGGGAACGATGCGAGCACGGCGCGCGGCTTGCGCGAGCGCGTATAGCGCGCGCCCTTGCCGGACGCGTGCTCGTCGAAGCGCGCGGCGACGTCGGTCGTGATGCCCGTGTAGACGCTGTCGTCGGCGCACTCGATCAGATACAGAAACCAGGACATGGGAAGGCGGCGGGATGCGAAGCCGTCAGTGTCTCAGAAATGGCGGGCGTCAACGCCACCGATCGCCGTGACCGTCGCCGAAGCGGATGTGCCGGCCGGCCAATGCTACCCGGCACTCCGCCGGAACGGATCGTGTTCGCGCAGCTCGTCGACGTACGCGTGGATATGCTCGGTCTCGCGTTCGAGAAAGCGCGCGACCGCATCGGAGAACGCCGGATGCGCGAGCCAGTGCGCGGAATGCGTGACGGTCGGCAGGAAGCCGCGCGCGAGCTTGTGCTCGCCCTGTGCACCGCCTTCGAACGTGTCGAGCCCGGCCTCGATGCAGAACTCGAGCAACTGGTAATACGCCGTTTCGAAATGCAGGCACGGCACGTGTTCGAGCGCGCCCCAGTAGCGTCCGTACAGCGTGCCGCCGCTGCCGTTCGCGCCGCGCCGGTACACGGCGAGCGAGCTCGCGATCGGCTTCCCGTCGGCTTCGGCGATCACGAGCAGCAGGTTCTCCGGCATCGTCGCGCCGATCGCGCGAAAGAAGTCGAGGTTCAGGTACGGGCTCGAATAGTGCTCGCGGTAGGTCTGCCGGTAGCAGCGCGTGAAGAAGCGCCAGTCGGCGTCGGTGATCTGTTCGCCGGTAAGCCGCCGGAACGTGACGCCGGCATCGCGCACCTTGCGCCGTTCCGCGCGGATGTTCTTGCGCTTCTTCTGCTCGAGCGTGCCGAGGAAGTCGTCGAAATCGCGATAGCCGTCGTTGAGCCAGTGGAACTGCACGCCTTCGCGCAGCATCATTCCCATTGACTCGAGCAGCCGCGCTTCGTCTCCGGTCGGGAACAGCACGTGCAGCGACGACACGTCGCTCTGCTCGGCGAACGCCAACAGCGTGGCCGCGAGCCGGCGGCGTGCGTCATCATCGGCGGCGAGCAGGCGCGTGCCCTGCACGGGCGTGAACGGTACCGCGCACAGCAGCTTCGGGTAATAGGGCAGGTCGTTGCGCTGGTACGCATCGGCCCACGCCCAGTCGAACACGTATTCGCCGTACGAATGCTGTTTCGCGTACACGGGCGCGGCGGCCGCGAGCCGGCCCGTGCGCGCGTCGGTCAGCGTGACGAAGTGCGGCGACCAGCCGGTGTCGTCGACCGCGCAGCGCGCGACGTGCAGCGCGTCGAGGAATTCGTGGCGCAGGAACGGCGTCGGCTGCGCGTCGCGCTCGAGCAGTGCGTTCCATTCGTCGGCCGGCACCTCAGCGGGGGACGACAGGATGCCCGTGCGATAATCGATGCGTTCGTGTTTCAAGCGTGAATCCGTACTGTTGGATGCCGCCGGATGCGTGCCGCCGTGGCCCGCATCCGGGACGATTTCGTCAGCCGTTCAGGGCGCGCCGCCGGGCTGCGCCGATCCCGTCATGAAGACCCGACTCGCTCTCGCCCAGATCAACGTCACCGTCGGCGATTTCGCCGGCAACGCCGCGCGGATCATCGCCGCCGCCCGCGCCGCGCACAACGACGGTGCGCACCTGATGATCGCGCCCGAACTCGCGCTGTCCGGCTACCCGCCGGAAGACCTGCTGCTGCGGCCCGCGTTCTACACGGCGGCGGCCGCCGCGCTCGACACGCTCGCCGATGCGCTGCGCGCGTTCGACGGGCTCGCGGTGCTGGTCGGCCATCCGCTGCGGAGCGCGGGCGGCGATCCGCACGCGCCAGCCGTCGATGGTAATGCAAACCGCCCGATCGAGCGCGGGGTGCCGCCGACCGACACCTACAACGCGGTGTCGCTGATCGTCGGCGGCGAGATCGTCGGGACGTACCGCAAGCAGGATCTGCCGAACGCGGACGTATTCGACGAGAAGCGCTACTTCGCGACGGACACCGAGCCGCTCGTGTTCGAGCTGGAAGGCGTCAGATACGGCGTGATCATCTGCGAGGACGCCTGGCATGCGTCGGCCGCGCAGATCGCGAAGGCCGCCGGCGCACAGGTGCTGCTGATCCCGAACGGCTCCCCGTACCACATGAACAAGGAAGCGCTGCGCATCGACATCCTGCGCGCGCGGATCCGCGAAACCGGGCTGCCGATGGTGTACGTGAACCTCGTCGGCGGCCAGGACGAGCTCGTGTTCGACGGCGGCTCGTTCGTGCTCGACGCGCAGGGCGCGCTCGTCGCGAAGATGCCGCAGTTCGACGAAGGGCACGCGATCGTCGAGTTCGACGGGGCGCGCCCGCTGCCCGGCGCGATCGCGCCCGAGTTGCCGGTCGACGCGCAGGTCTATCGCGCGCTCGTGACCGGCGTGCGCGACTACATCGGCAAGAACGGTTTTCCCGGTGTGCTGATCGGGCTGTCGGGCGGCGTCGATTCGGCGCTGGTGCTCGCGGTCGCCTGCGACGCGCTCGGGCCCGAGCGCGTGCGCGCGGTGATGATGCCGTCGCGCTACACGGCCGACATCTCGACCACCGACGCGGCGGAGATGGCGCGGCGCGTCGGCGTGCGCTACGACGAGATCGCGATCGCGCCGATGTTCGACGCGTTCCGTGCGGCGCTCGCGGGCGAATTCGCGGGCCGCGCGGAGGATGCGACGGAAGAGAACATCCAGGCGCGCATCCGCGGCACGCTGCTGATGGCGCTGTCGAACAAGTTCGGCTCGATCGTGCTGACGACCGGCAACAAGAGCGAGATGGCGGTCGGTTACTGCACGCTGTACGGCGACATGGCCGGCGGCTTCGCGGTGATCAAGGACATCGCGAAAACGCTGGTCTACCGGCTGTGCCGCTATCGCAACGCAACGACGGACTACGGGCTGCGCGACGTGATTCCCGAGCGAATCCTGACGCGCGCGCCGTCGGCCGAGCTGCGCGAGAACCAGACGGACCAGGACAGCCTGCCGCCGTACGACGTGCTCGACGCGATCATGCGGATGTACATGGAGGAGGACCGGCCGCTCGCGGAGATCGTCGCGGCCGGCTATGCGGAGGCCGACGTCGCGCGCGTGACGCGGCTCATCAAGGTCAACGAATACAAGCGCCGCCAGGCGCCCATCGGCATTCGCGTCACGCATCGCGCATTCGGGCGCGACTGGCGCTATCCGATCACGTCACGCTTTACCGAACGTCTCGACTGAGCCGCGCTGGGCCGTACGCGGCCGGCCGGCTTACAATCGGGATCGCGATTCTGCATCCAAACGAGCATTGAGGGACAACCATCATGAAACGCATCACCGCCATCATCAAGCCGTTCAAGCTGGACGAAGTCCGCGAAGCGCTCGCCGAAGTGGGCCTCACCGGCCTGACCGTGACGGAAGTGAAGGGCTTCGGCCGCCAGAAAGGGCACACGGAGCTGTATCGCGGCGCCGAATACGTGGTCGACTTCCTGCCGAAGATGAAGATCGAGGTCGTCGTCGCGGAAGCGCAGGTCGACCAGGTGATCGACGCGGTGATCGGCGCGGCGCGCACCGGCAAGATCGGCGACGGCAAGATCTTCGTGTCGGACGTCGAGCGCGTGATCCGCATCCGCACCGGCGAAGAGAACGAAGCGGCGGTCTGAGCGCCGCTTCGGGCACGGTTGACCCAATCGGTCGATCGGGCCGTGGATCATACGATCTCGGCCCGCCAATAAAAAACGGTGCGGATACCCGGAAGGGTACCGCACCGATACGCGCCTCTCGCAGCAGCGTGGAAAGTGTTGTCGAATCGTTCTCTGGACGGCGCCTGATCAGAACAGGTGCTGGATGCCGGCGTAGACGCCGGTCTGGCTGCCGCCCGGATGCGGGTTGCCGGTCGAGACGTCGGTACCCGCGCCGTTTGCGTTCAGGCCGAAGTTCGCGGTCTTGCTGTTGCGTACCGTCGCGACTTGCACGTCGAACAGCGTGCGCTTCGAGATGTTGTACGAGCCGCCGACCGTGTAGATGTTCGCGTTGCCGCCGCCGTGGTTGGCGTTCACGTGGTACACGGCCGCGATCAGCGCTGCCGCCGGCGTTGCCTGCCACGTCACGCCGCCCCAGACCTGCTGGGTGCTGGTCACGCCATTGTTCGCGGGCGGGCCGCCGCTGCCGTCTGCGTGCGATGCCTGGTAAGCTGCCTGCAGCTTGAACTGGCCGAGGAACACGTTCAAGCCGGCAAAGTATTCACGCGAATAGTTGAACACGTCCGAGAAGCGGCCGTTGCTGTCGCGCGTTTCGTCATAGATGCCGCGCAATTGGAACAGCGCGTTCGTGTACGTGATCTGAGCGCCGGCTGCACGACCGGGTTGTTTCGGGTCGGTGTTGCCGTTGAAGCTGGTCGAGTTCGAGAACGCGAACTGGCCGTAGAAGTCGAGGCCGTAGAGCGACGGCGACTGGTACGACACGTTGTTGCTGGTCTTGTTCCAGTTGCGGCCGCGCACCAGCGATGCCGACGACCAGCTCGACTGGCCCAGCGGATCGAAGTCCCACACACCGTTGGCGATCGCGAGTTCGCGACCCAGCAGCAGCGTACCGTAGCGGTCGTTCGAGATACCGACGGTCGCGAAACGATCCCAGATCGAGCCTTGGGTGACGGTGCCGTTCATTGTGTTGAACGCGCCTTCGAGGTGGAACAGGACCTTGTTGCCGCCGCCGATGTCCTCGCTGCCCTTCAAGCCCCACAGGCTCGTGCCCCAGTCGCCGCTTTCTGCGCGAACGCGATGGCCGTCCTGCAGTCCGTTCATGTACTCGAGGCCGGCATCCAGGCGACCATACAGCGTGACGCTGCTCTGCGCGTGCGCCGTAACCACCCCAGCAGCCATCAGCGCGGCCGCGACCAAAGCTTTCTTCATCATCTCCTCCATACCCTGTCAAAAAGTCAACCCAGACTGCACGAGATGCCCGGAGCAGCGAGCGCCGGGCAAAAGCGAAAAGCGGGATAACCAGGGAGACCTCGTGCAGAGCCGGTAAGCGCGGCACGCGGGCAAGCGGACGGAAAACCGTTGAGCGGTCCCGCGCGGCCGGGTCGGCTTGCGGGGTCTCCTTGTTGTGTCGTGAAGCTAAACTACATTTCACGAACTTCGTTTTGCTACTTTGGTTACTAATTTAGCAAAAATACAATTTTGTGGCGATGGAAATCGTTGTTTGACTAACCGCTGTCGCCAATTTGCCATGCAACACCGTGCGCGATGGCTGCCCAAAGGGGCGTCGATTCCCGGAAAACCCTTGTCACACAAGGGAGACATGGATTCGATAAGCATGGGTCAAGGATTGCCACTATTGACGCCATCGGGGCGCGAGCGTAAGCGCCGCAGAGACGAAATTGGTAAGTATTTCGTAATGATTTGGCGGCGGTCAGCCGTTGCCGGGCGAGGCCCAACAACGCTTGTCCGGCAACGGCTGACCGCCGCCCGCCGTGGACGCGCGCCAGGCTCAAGCGGATGCCGCCCGGGCGTCGAGCAACTGCGCGCGAAGCCATCGGTGCGCGTCGGTGCGCGCGTGCTTCGCGTGCGAGTAGATTTTCACGGTGTAGCGCGGGATCTCGAACGGCGCGGGGACGATGCGGATCGGCGCCGCGTGGCGCAGCGCCTGCGCGGCGCGGTTCGGCACCGTCATCAGGAGTGCCGATTCCGCGATCACGAACGGCGCGGCCAGCACGCTGGGCAACTGCACGGCGACCTGCCGCGCGAGGCCGAGACGGTCGAGCACGTAGTCGACGACGCCGCGCGACTCGTTCCACGGCGTGACGACCACGTGGCGTGCCGCGAGGTACTGGTCGAGCGTCAGCCGCCGGCGGATGTCCGGATGCGTGGCGCTCGCGATCACCACGTAGTCGTCCGAGAACCAGTCGAAATCCTCGATGCCCGGCGCGTCGCCGGCCGACTCCTCGTGATAGCCGAGCGCGAAGTCGATGCGTCCGGCCGCGAGTTCGTCGATCGAAATCTTGCGGTCGGAGTGGACGACGCGGATCCGCAGCCGCGGCGCGACCTGCTCGATGCGCGCGAGCAATGCCGGCAGCACGGCGAATGCCGTGTAGTCGCTCGCGGCGAACACGAATGTGCGGTCGCTTTGCGCGGGATCGAACCGGCGCGCGCGGGCGAGCCCCTTCGACATCGTGTCGAGCGCATCGCCGGCCCAGGTGGCGATGTCGTCGGCGCGCACGGTCGGCTGCATCTCGTTGCCGAGCCGCACGAACAGCGCATCGCCGATCGCGTCGCGCAGCCGGGCGAGCGCGTGGCTCAGCGCGGACGGGCTCATCGCCAGTTCGTGTGCGGCCGCGGCGACCGACCTGTGGCGGTACAACGCGTCGAACGCGAGCAGCAGGTTCAGGTCGAGACGGCGCAGGTCGGGATGCATCATGTTCATGTCAAGATGAAGAAACTGCACTTCCTGCAGTTGAACCGCGAACGTAGCATGTCGATCTGTCCGGCGCCAGGCGCGCTTGCGCGGGCGCCGCATTCCGTTTTCAGTCCGGGCCGAAGGAGGGCTCCTCACCGTGCAAATCGACATTCGTTCCGCCACCGTCACCGACGTGCCGCAAATCCTGCGCTTCATCACCGAGCTGGCCATCTACGAGAAGGCGGAGCATGAAGTGGTCGCGACGCCTGCGTCGCTCGAGCGCAGCCTGTTCGGCGAAGGAACGCCCGCGCGCGCACTGATCTGCGAGGTCGACGGCGAGCCGGCCGGCTTCGCCGTGTATTTCTCGTCGTATTCGACGTGGCTCGGCCGCCAGGGCTTGTATCTCGAGGATCTGTACGTATCGCCGCGCTTTCGCGGCGCGGGTGCCGGGCTGCGGCTGCTGAAGGCGCTCGCGCGCATCGCCGTGGACACCGGCTGCGGGCGCTTCGAATGGAGCGTGCTCGACTGGAACGAGCCGGCGATCCGCTTCTACGAAAGCGTCGGCGCGGCGCCGCAAAGCGAATGGGTGCGCTACCGGCTCGCGGGCGATGCGCTGCGCGCGTTCGCCGACGGCGCACCGGTGGACGCCGTGTAAACGCAAAACGGGCGCCGCATGGCGCCCGTTCGCGTGTCGTCGCGCGTCGCGCGCGTTACTTGAGGCTGCCCGACAGGAACCCGCGCAGGCGTTCGCTCTTCGGGTTGGCGAACACCTCGGACGGCACGCCTTCCTCCTCGACGCGCCCCTGGTGCAGGAACATCACGTGATTCGACACGTTGCGCGCGAAGCCCATCTCGTGCGTGACGACGATCATCGTGCGGCCTTCCTCGGCCAGCTTCTGCATCACCTTCAGCACTTCGCCGACCAGTTCCGGGTCGAGCGCGGACGTGGGTTCGTCGAACAGCATGACGTCCGGATGCATCGCCAGCGCGCGCGCGATCGCGACACGCTGCTGCTGCCCGCCCGACAGGTGCGACGGATACTGCTTCTCGACGCGCGGCGCGAGGCCGACCTTTTCGAGATACTCGCGCGCACGGTCTTCGGCTTCCTTTTTCGGGATGCCGAGCACGTTGACGGGCGCTTCCATCACGTTCTCGATCACGTTCATGTGCGACCAGAGATTGAAATGCTGGAACACCATCGACAGCTTGGTGCGCACGCGTTGCAGCTGCTTCGAATCGGCCGCGCGCAGCGCGCCCGTCTTGTCCGGCGTGGTGCGCACTTCCTCGCCGTCGACGATGATGCGGCCCGCGTTCGGCTGCTCGAGGAAGTTGATACAGCGCAGCATCGTGCTCTTGCCGGAACCGGACGAGCCGATCACGCTGATCACGTCGCCCGAGTTCGCCTTCAGCGACACGCCCTTGAGCACCTCGTTGTCGCCGTACCGCTTGTGCAGATCGTCGACGAAAAGCTTTTGAGTCTGGGAATTCATCAATAGTCCTGCGAAAACTTACTTGCCTTGCGGGCGCAGATACGCGAGCCAGCGACGCTCGGCCTGGCGGAACAGCCACACGAGCGTGAACGAGATCGCGAGATAGAGCAGGGCGGCGATCCCGAATGCGTGGAACGACATGTAGGTCGCCGAGTTCACGTCGCGCGCGATCTTCAGGATGTCCGGCACGGTCGCGGTGAACGCGACGGTGGTCGCGTGCAGCATCAGGATCACTTCGTTGCTGTAGAGCGGCAGCGCGCGGCGCAGCGCCGACGGCAGGATCACGCGGCGATACATCGTGAAGGTGGACATCCCGTATGCGCGCGCGGCCTCGATCTCGCCGTACGACGTCGCCTTGATCGCGCCCGCGAAGATCTCGGTGGTGTACGCGCAGGTGTTCAGCGTGAACGCGAGCAGCGTGCAGTGCATCCCGTCGCGGAAGAACGCGTCGAGCAGCGGCGTGCCGCGCACGACCTGCAGGCTGTAGAGGCCGGTGTAGCAGAGCAGCAATTGCACGTAGAGCGGCGTGCCGCGAAACACGTACGTGTAGAGCCACACCGCGCCCGACAGCCACTTCCTTTTCGACACGCGGGCCACGGCGAGCGGCACCGACAGGCAGAAGCCGAGGCCGATCGACACGACCAGCAGCCACAGCGTGATCGCGACGCCGGTGATCCGGAAGCCGTCGGTGTAGAGGTAGTTGCGCCAGTATTCTTGGATGAGTTCGATCATAGGTCAGCCTTGCGGACACCGGTCGAGTAGCGCTTTTCGAGCCAAATCAGCACGAAGTTCGAGATCGTCGTGATGGCGAGGTAGACCGCACCGGCGATCAGCGTGAAGAAGAAGAACCGCAGCGTGCCCTTGCCGGCGTCCTGCGACGCCTTCACGACGTCCGCGAGGCCGATGATCGACACCAGTGCGGTCGACTTCACGAGCACCTGCCAGTTGTTGCCGATGCCCGGCAGCGCGAAGCGCATCATCTGCGGGAACATGATCCGCGTGAACACCTGCCAGTTGGTCATCCCGTACGCGCTGCCGGCCTCGAGCTGGCCGCGCGGCACCGACAGGAATGCACCGCGGAAGGTCTCGGTGAAGTACGCGCCGTAGATGAAGCCGAGCACGAGCACGCCGGCGAGGAACGGATCGATGTCGATCTGGTCCCAGCCGAGTGCGTCGGTCGCCATGTTCAGCCAGATCTGCAGGCTGTAGAACAGCAGCAGCATCAGCACGAGGTCCGGCACGCCGCGGATCAACGTGGTGTAGACGGTGCCGACACCGTTCGTGAAGCGGTTGCGCGACAGCTTCGCGCCCGCGCCGAGCAGGCCAAGCAGGAACGACAGCGCGAGCGAAAGCACCGCCAGTTTGACGGTTTGCCAGGTGCCTGCGAGGATCAGCGGGCCGTAGCCTTGTAGAAACATATGTGGTCCCTGGTGTGGTCCCGGACGGCGCACGCGGTGCGCCGCGAAAGACGCGCCCGCCAAGCTGCGCGGAACGCCCCGTGCGTATCATGACCGTCCGCCCCGGCAACGGTGCCGGGCCAGCCCGTCGCGGGGAGCGGCGGGCGAGGGGCGGGCGGCGCGTGGTGGACTGCCTGTACTGCCGGACGCGGGGCGCCCCCGCATCCGCTTCCCGTCATTGTCTGCGCTCAGCGAGCCGAGTAGACGCTGAACGAGAAATACTTGTGCGACAGCCGGTCGTACGTGCCGTCCTTGTGCATGTCGGCCAGCGCCTTGTTGATCTTGAGCTTCAGGTCCGTGTCTTCCTTGCGCAGGCCGATCGCGGTGCCGTCGCCGATCGTCTTCGGATCCTTCACTTCCGGACCGGCGAACGCGAAGCCCTTGCCGCGCGGCGTGCGCAGGAAGCCGTAGTCGGCCTGCAGTTCATCCTGCAGCGTCGCGTCGAGGCGGCCCGAGCCGAGATCGGCATAGACCTGGTCCTGGTTCTGGTAAGGAATGATCGTGACGCCTTGCGGTTCCCAGTACGCCTTCGCGTAGGATTCCTGCGTCGAACCCTGCTCGACGCCGACGCGCTTGCCCTTGAGCGACGCGACCGTCGGCAGCAGCGGCGAGCCGGCCTTCGCGATCATCCGCGCGGGCGCGTCGTACACCTTGTCGGAGAAGTCGATCTGTTCGCGACGCTTGTCCGTGACGGTCAGCGACGACACGATGACGTCGTACTTCTTCGCCTTCAGCGCGGGAATGATCCCGTCGAGATCCTGCGCGACCCACACGCACTTCACGTTGATGCGCTTGCAGATTTCCTTGGTGAGATCGACGTCGAAACCGACGATCTCGCCGCTCGGCGCGGTCGACTCGAACGGCGGGTAGCTGGCATCGACACCGATCCGCACGGTCTTCCATTCTTTCGCGAAGGCGCTGCCCGCCACGAGGGCGAGGGCGGCGCACAGGGCGGCCTTCTTCATTTCCATCCTTTTGTCGCTCACTTCCGGGGGGCGCTCGCGGCCGGTCGGGCCGGGCGCCGCGGCGTATTCTAGACGGCCAAAATTCGTGTTTCGGCGCGCGGGCAACGGCGCTCGCCGGACGGGCGAACGCCAAAAGGGCGGTATTTTACCCGAACGCGATACCCGGAAAACGGCAATCCGGCGCGACCGATGGATTCTTCGATCCGGGCGTTGCGGCAATCGTGGTATTCGCAACGAGCATTGCGCCGATTGGATTCGTGGGTGCAACGATGCGGTGCGCGGGCGGCGGATTGTGGCGCGCTTGGCGTGCCCCTACAGTGCAGGTAAACCCGAAGAAAGAATGTCTGCCTGCCGGAGTGCCCGCCCCATGTTCCAGATCCGCCGCGCCGCCGACCGCTGCCACACGCGCCAAGGCTGGCTCGAGTCGAGTCACAGCTTTCCGCCTGTCGGCGACGCCGAGGCCGCCCGTCCGCCGTTCGGCGCGCTGCGCGCGCTGAGCGAGGACCGGATCGCGCCGACGCGCGGCTTCGGGATGCAGCCGCGCCGCGACCTCGAAATCGTCACTTACGTGCTGGACGGCGCGCTCGCGCACCGCGACAGCCTTGGCAGCGGCGCCATCGTGCGGGCCGGCGGCATCCAGCGGATGAGTGCCGGCACGGGGCTCATGCACAGCGAAACCAATGCGTCGCGCGACCGGGTGCTGCATCTGCTGCAGATCTGGCTGCAGCCGGCCGGGCGCGGCGGGCGGCCCGGTTACGCGGAGCGGCATTTCGCCGACCACGAGAAGCGCGGCCGCCTGCGGCTCGTCGCGTCGCCGGACGGCGGCGACGGCGCGCTGTCGATCGGTGCGGATGCGCGGATTTTCGCGGGGCTGATCGACGGCGACGAGGAGGCGGTATTCGGTGTGCCGGCCGGACGTGGCACTTATGTGCACGTGGCGCGTGGCGACGTGGAGGTCAACGGCCGCGCGCTGGCCGCGGGCGACGGCGCGCAGATCGCCGGGGTGGACGCGATCGCGTTCGCACGCGGGCGGGCAGCCGAGGTGCTGCTGTTCGACGTCGCCTGAAGCGAAACAGGGGACGCGGGCCAAGTACCCGCGTCCCCTGCGATGCCGCCCGGGGAGGCGGCCCGCCGGCTTACTGCGCCGGCGCCGACGCGGCCTTGGCCGCGCGGTGCTCCTGCCAGCGTTCCTTCATCTTCTCGTGACGCTGTTCCATCCGCGCAAACTGTTGCTTCAGCGCGGTGCTGACCGTCGTCTTCTGCTGGTCGTTCAGTCCGTTGTAGAACGCGAGCCAGGCGGCCGAGCTTTGCTCGCGCAGCTGCGCATTCTGCTGCTCGGCCTGCTGGCGGGCGGCGTGCATCGCGTTCAGGTCGAGGATCGGCTGATTCTGCTGCGCCTTGAACTGCTCGCGCATCTGCTCGTGGCTCTTGCGCATCGCCTCATGGTTCTGCTTCATCGTGTTGACGGCCGTCTGCCATTGCTGCTCCTGCGATGCGTTGAGCTTCAACTGATCGTGCAGCTTCATGATCACGCCGAACGGGCCGCCGTCATGGCCGCCGTGCATCTGGTGCATGCCGGGGCCGCCCGGCGGCGGCATGTCGTTGGGCTGCGCGGCATGCGCGGTGCCGAATGCGAGAGCGAGCACGGTGGCGGCCGCGATGGCCACGCGGGAAGTCTTCTTATACATTTCAGAAACTCCTGTATCCAAAGGGTCCGGCGATGCGGTGCGCGGGTGACGCGTGTGCCGCATCCGGTAAGACGCAGGTTAGCGGCGCGTGTCCCGGCGGGTGTTACGCGGGGTGGCTGCCGGGTTACGGTGCATTACAGTTCCCTTGCGCCGTAACCCGCAGTAACCCTTTCGTTCCTTTGTTTCGTTCTTCGACTCCGCACTCGCGCGGTAAACTTCGAGCCATGACTACCCAGATCCTCATCGTCGACGACGACCAAGAACTCCGTGACCTGCTGCGCGACTATCTCGTGCGCCAGGGGATGGAAGTGTCCGTGCTGCACGACGCGGCGACGCTCGAGAAGCGTCTCGAGCGCGAGCGGCCCGACCTGATCGTGCTGGACCTGATGATGCCGGGCGTGGACGGCCTGACCGCGCTGCGCCAGCTGCGCGCGGCCGGCGACGACATCCCCGTGATCATGCTGACGGCGCGCGCGGACGACGTCGACCGCATCGTCGGGCTCGAACTCGGCGCGGACGACTACCTCGGCAAGCCGTTCAACCCGCGCGAGCTGCTCGCGCGCGTGCAGGCGGTGCTGCGCCGCCGCCGGGCGACGCCGTCGGCGGCGGCGCCCGAGCAGCGCGAGCCGTTCGCGTTCGGCCGTTTCGTGCTCGACTTCCAGGCGCGCACGCTGGCGGTCGACGGCAAGCCGGCAACGCTGTCGAGCAGCGAATTCGCGCTGCTGAAGATCTTCGTGAACCACGCGCTGCGCACGCTCACGCGCGAGCGGTTGCTCGAGCTGCTGCACGGGCCCGAGTACGACGGCACCGACCGCGGCATCGACGTCCAGGTGTGGCGCCTGCGCCGTATCCTGGAAACGGATCCGTCGACGCCGCGCTTCATCCAGACGGTGCGCGGGCGCGGCTACGTGTTCGTGCCCGACGGCGAGGCCCATGCGCAAACCCATTGATTCACTGTTCGGACGGCTGGCGCTGCTGGTCGTCGGCGTGCTGCTCCTGTCGCACTTCGCGTGGTTCTTCGCGATGCGCCTCGAGCGCAGCCAGATGCAGACGCGTTACGCGGTCGAGGAGGCCGCCTTCCTCGTCGATGCCGTGCGCCAGCACGTCGAGCGCACGCCCGACCAGCCGCTGCCGTCGCGGGTGCGGCTGGTGTCGCCGGACAGTCCGGACGTGCCGACGAGCGCAGGCTCGAACCTGCCGGCGCCGCTCAAGCGTTTTCGCGACGACGTGAGCGAGCGCATGCCGGCTGGCACCCTGGTCGAGATCGGCGCGCCGGGCCACCCGCCGGTGCTGTGGGTCAAGGAGCCGACCGACCGCAACTGGATCGTGGTGCCGGTGCAGCCGCTGCGCCCGCCGCGCTCGCTCGACCGGATGCTGCTGTGGCTCGGCACGATCTTCTCGGCAGGCGTGATCGCCGCGCTGTTCGCGGCCTGGCAGTTGCAGCAGCCACTGCGTTCGCTGGCGCGCGCCGTCGCGCGCTTCGGCCGCGGCCAGCCGGTGCCGCCGCTGCGCGAGCGCGGCCCGCGCGAGCTGCGCCAGCTCACGCATGGCTTCAATCAGATGGTGGAACAGGTGTCGCAGGCCGAGAGCGATCGCGCGGTGATGCTGGCTGGCGTCGCGCACGATCTGCGCACGCCGCTCGCGCGGATGCGCCTGCGGGCGGAAATGATGGACGACGCGCGGCTGCGCGACGGCGTGGTGCGCGATGTCGACTCGATGTCGCACATCGTCGACCAGTTCCTCGTGTTCGCGCACGGCGGGGCGGACCGCAGCGAGCCCGTACCGGTCGACCAGACCTGCGAGCGGATCGCGCGCAGCTATCGCGCGGTCGCACCGAACGCGCCGGCAGTCCAGACGCATCTGGCCGCCGACGAAGGTTTCCGCCTGCCGACCGCGACACTTGACCGGATCCTGTCGAACCTGCTGGACAATGCGCATGCGTACGGCGCGCCACCCGTGCTCATCGAGACGTTGCGTACGCCGACGGGTTACGTGTTGTCGGTCAGCGACAGCGGCGGCGGGATCGCGCCGCGCGACCTGGCGGCCGCGACACGGCCGTTCGTGCGGCTCGACCCCGCGCGCGGCGGCAATGGCCACAGCGGGCTCGGGCTCGCGATCGTCGAGCGGCTGGTGCTGAGGCTGGGCGGGGCGTGCGAGATCGGCAATCGTCCCGAGGGCGGCCTGCGCGTGGCGATGACGTTCCCGTTCGACGTGGTGCCGAAGGACGAACTGCACGCCCAGGCCGCGTAAGCGGCGGATGCGGCGCCTGCCGGGCAGGCGCCGCGCGGCATCATTCGCCGAACAGCGTGCCGAGCGTCTCGGCGGCGTTGCTGTCGATGGTGTTGTAGGTCACGCTCGTGGCCTCGAAGATATAGACGGTCGTATAGCGGCCAAGGCGCTCCAGAATCTCGTCCTGCAGCGATTCCGGCACGACGTTCATGTTCAGATACCATGCCGTCGACGACAGCCGCGTCTGGAACGACCCATATTCCTGCATCAGCTCGTAGAACGCATCGGCATCCTGATCGCGGCAGACGATCACCAAGTTTCCTGCCATTCCCTTCCTCCCGCTGGTCGGTCGATCCCTGGCGGCTGTGGTCGACACCGACGCCAGGGGCTAGCCCCGATCATACCTGCTTCGCCGCAATCGTCCGATGACGTCCGGCATGGTTTGCGTCCGCATGCGGCTGGCGGGTTCCCGGCCGGCCCGGATCACGGCATAATTCGGGGCCTGCATGCCGGCCGGAGGACTGCGGCCGGGCTGCTCCGCATCGCACGCCTGCTGTTCGCCCGCGTGCCGGGCACGATCCGTGCGCCGTCCGCGCGTCGCATGGCGCCGCGCCGGCCCCGGACGGTTGAACCTGAAATACAGGTTGGTGTAGTGTCGTGCCGTCGCGGCCCGACTCGCCGCGCCGGGGGCGCAGCGTGCACGCACGGCGCCTCGCGCCGGCGTCAGATCGTGAATCAATCGAATTACCGCGTCGAATTACCGCGCCCGTGCGCTTTGCCATGAATCAACATCGTCTGCCGGCTTCGTTCGGCCTTACCGGGGAGGGCGCCTGATGGACGTCGGATTCTTCAATCCGAACCGGACCGCCAACGCGTCCGCGTGGCGCGTTCTGCCGAACCGGTGGGACTTCATCGCGTTCCCGCTGATCATCTGCCTGATCGCGATGGCGGTCGTCGGCTTTCATGAAACGATGGCGCCGATCGGGACCCTTCAAACCCAGAAGATCTCGCTCGATCCGTCGAACCTGCCCGAATACGCGTTGCGCACCACGCTGCGGATGCTCGCCGCGATGGTCGCGTCGCTTGCGTTTACGCTGGTCTACGGCACGCTCGCCGCGAAAAGCCGCCGCGCCGGCATGGTGCTGATCCCGATCCTCGACATCCTGCAGTCGGTGCCGGTGCTCGGCTTCATCTCGTTTACGGTCACGTTCTTCCTCGCGCTGTTCCCGAGCCGCGTGCTCGGCGCCGAACTGGCCGCGATCTTCGCGATCTTCACGAGCCAGGCGTGGAACATGACGTTCAGCTTCTACCAGTCGCTGCGCACGGTGCCGCGCGATCTGGACGAAGTGTCGCGCGGCTTCCACCTGACGTCGTGGCAGCGCTTCTGGAAGCTCGAGGTGCCGTTCTCGATGCCGGGGCTGATCTGGAACATGATGATGTCGATGTCGGGCGGCTGGTTCTTCGTCGTCGCGTCGGAGGCCATCACCGTCGGCAACCAGACCATCACGCTGCCCGGGATCGGCGCGTATCTCGCGCAGGCGATCTCGGACAAGAACCTCGGCGCGATCGGCTGGGTGATCCTGACGATGACGGTGGTGATCCTGGCCTATGACCAGTTCCTGTTCCGCCCGCTGATCGCGTGGGCCGACAAGTTCCGGATGGAGAACACCGCGTCGGGCGACGCGCCGCAATCCTGGCTGCTCGACCTCGTGCGCCGTACGCGCCTGATCCATCAACTGCTCGTGCCGGCCGGCTGGTTCTTCGCGAAGGCCGCGCGGATTCCGCTGCGTCTGCCGGTGTCGGGCGCGATGCGCTTCACGCTGCCCAAGGTCGAGAAGAAGGCGTCGCGCACGGTCGACATCGCGTGGGCGGTGCTCGTGCTGCTCGGCACGGCCTATATCGTGTGGCGTGTCGTCAGCTTCGTGTCGACCGGCGTGACGATGGCCGAAGTCGGCCACGTGATCGTGCTTGGGCTCATCACGCTGCTGCGCGTGGTCGTGCTGATCTCGATCGCGTCCGTGATCTGGGTGCCTGTCGGCGTGTGGGTCGGGCTGCGCCCGAAACTCGCCGAGAAGCTGCAGCCGCTCGCGCAGTTCCTCGCCGCGTTCCCGGCAAACCTGTTGTTCCCGGTGTTCGTGATCGTGATCGCGCGCTTCCACCTGAACGCCGACATCTGGCTGTCGCCGCTGATCGTGCTCGGCACGCAGTGGTATATCCTGTTCAACGTGATCGCGGGCGCGACGTCCTATCCGAACGACTATCGCGAAGCCGCGACGAACTTCCGGATCCGCGGCTGGCAGTGGTGGCGCCAGGCGATCCTGCCCGGCATCTTCCCGTACTACGTGACCGGCGCGATCACCGCATCGGGCGGCGCGTGGAACGCGAGCATCGTGTCGGAAGCGGTGCAGTGGGGCACGACCCGGATCGAGGCGCACGGCCTCGGCGCCTATATCGCGCAGACCACCGCCGCCGGCGACTTTCCGAAGATCATCCTGGGCATCGCCGTGATGTCCCTGTTCGTTACCCTGTTCAACCGCCTGCTGTGGCGCCCGCTGTATGCCTTCGCCGAAGCGAAGCTGCGGCTCGACTGAGACCGATTGAGAGCGAAACGCGATGCACAATCCGAATGCTGTAAACGCCCCCGTCCAGACGTCCCAGCCGCCGCGCCTCGGTGAGGAAATCCTGCGCGTCGATCACGTCTGCCGCGGCTTCAACAAGACGCAGGGCGAACTGCTCGTGCTCGACGACGCGAACCTGTCGCTGCGCGAAGGCGAGATCGTCGGGCTGCTCGGCCGTTCGGGCTCGGGCAAGTCCACGCTGCTGCGGATCATCGCCGGGCTGATCGAGCCGACCGGCGGTGAAGTGACCTACCTCGGCAAGCCGCTGACCGGCCCGGCCGAAGGCGTCGCGATGGTGTTCCAGACCTTCGCGCTGTTTCCGTGGCTGACCGTGCTGCAGAACGTGGAAGCCGGGCTGGAAGCGCTCGGCGTTGGCGCGCGCGAGCGGCGCGAACGCGCGCTCGCCGCGATCGACCTGATCGGTCTCGACGGCTTCGAGAACGCCTACCCGCGCGAGTTGTCGGGCGGCATGCGTCAGCGCGTGGGCTTCGCGCGTGCGCTCGTCGTCGACCCGACGATCCTGCTGATGGACGAGCCGTTCTCGGCGCTCGACGTGCTGACGGCCGAAACGCTGCGCACCGACCTGCTCGACCTGTGGACGCAAGGCCGCATGCCGATCAAGTCGGTGCTGATCGTCACGCACAACATCGAGGAAGCGGTGTTCATGTGCGACCGGATTCTCGTGCTGTCGTCGAACCCGGGCCGGGTGATCGCCGAGATCAAGGTGCCGTTCAAGCATCCGCGCAATCGCCTCGACCCGGCCTTCCGCAAGCTCGTCGACGACATCTACGCAAAGATGACCGCACGCCAAACCGGCGAGGCGACGAAGAAGGGGCTCGAGCTCGGAAGCTGGCTGCCGCAGGTGTCGACCAACCTGATGGCCGGCCTGATCGAGACGCTCGCGATGGCGCCGTACCACGGCCGTGCCGACATGCCGGAAATCGCGCGCACGCTGCATCTGGAGGTCGACGACCTGTTCCCGATCGCAGAAGTGCTGCAATACCTCGGCTTCGCCGACGTGCGCGAAGGTGACGTGTTCCTGACGCCGCCGGGGCGCGTGTTCGCGGAATTCGGCACGCAGGAGCGCAAGCTGATGTTTGCGGATCACCTGCTGAAGCACGTGCCGCTCGCCGCGCGGATCAAGAAGGTATTGAACGAGCGCCCTGGCCATCGCGCGCCGCGCGTGCGCTTCGAGCAGGAGCTGGAGGATTTCCTGTCGGACGGCGCGGCCGAGGAAACCCTCGACGCGGTGATCGACTGGGGCCGTTACGGCGAGATCTTCTCGTACAACGACCAGACCGAAATCTTCAGTCTCGAGGACGTCGAGTCCTGAGCCATCGCGCCGGGCCGCAGGGCCCGGCATTCGTATGCGCCGCGCGTGTCGGGCGCCGCGCATCGCCTCGTTACTGCAGGTTGCCCCAGCGGTCGACGGCCGGTTCGGCCGACGCCCACTTCCAGTGCGTGCCTTGCTGGCACGCATTCGCGAAATACCAGTCGGCCTTGTCGCCGTCCTTCACCGAGAACGCGAATTCCTTGCACAGCGCGAGTGCCGTCGAGTACGCACGCGTGACGCGCACCTCGCCTTCGCCGTTTTCGAGCGGCAGCGTGTTCTTCACCTTCCACGGCTTCACTTCGCCGACGGCCAGGCTGCCCGCCGCCTTCGCGATCGCGTCCTGCTGATTCTGATGAAGCTGCTTCATCGTGCGGTTGACGGCCTCGTCGGTCGCCGCCTGCACGGCGATCCCGACACCGACGCCCACGGCCGGGTTCGCGGTGACGAGGCCCGTCGCCGCGCCGGCGAGCGCGCCGCTCGCCGCGCCGACCGAGCCGCAGCCCGACAGCGCGGCGCTGGCCGCGCACAGCGCGCCGATCGCCGCGATACGGATCGCGACGCTCATTGCAGCGCGCCCCAGCGTTCGGTCGCGGGTTCCGCCGACGCCCATTTCCACACGGGGCCGTCGCGGCAGATCGTGGCGACGTAGAACGCCGATTCGGCGGCCTTGTCGGCCTTCGCGGGCGTGTCGACCGCGAACACGATTTCCTTGCAGTCGAGCGGGCCGATGCTGATCATCCGGCTGACCGTCACGCGGCCCTGTTCGTCGTCCTCGATCGGGAACGAGTGGTGGGTCGTCCACGGCGCGACGCCGCCGACGTCGAGCGGGCCGGCCGCTTTCGCGATCTGCTCCTGCGTGTAGCGGTGCGCGACCCGCTGCGTGTACTGGACGCCCGCACGCGCGCCGGCGACGGCGCCGAGGCCGATACCCGTCGCGACGGCGGCGTTGCTGGTGACCTTGGAGGCAATCGCGGCGCCCGCGATACCGGCGCCGGCAGTCGCGCCTTCGCTGTACAGCGAGTTGCAGCCGGACAGCAGTGCGGCCGTGGCGATCGCGGCCAGCACGATGCGCGCCGGCATGGCCCGACGCGGCGGTTCGAAACGAATGTTCATCCCTGAGTGCAAGTCCTGTCTGGGTGAGCGGCGGCGCATGCGCGCCCCATGCCGCGTCATTGTTTCGCAATTGTCATAGGAAAATTGCAAAGCTTTGACAAATCGGCGGGCGACGGCTCGCGCGCGTACGCGCGGCGCTATTGTCGGACAGTTGGCTGAGCGGGGGTCGAAACGTTACAAATTGAAGGCAATTGTTACCGTGCCATGCGAGCAAGGCACCTAGACTGTTTTGTTATGGAATGTTTCTACGACGGCCCCGAGCCGCGTTGCATATGAGACACCCAGCCATGCGCCGTTCGAAACGGTTTTCTCCCCGGCCGCCCGATGCGGGTGCCGAGCGCCCGCGTCCGCAGACCGACGCGCCGGCCGGCGCGCCCGACGAGACGCCGTCCGACGGCGATCACAACCAGGGCGGCGCACGCCCGGAAGGGCTCGACTATCAACGCGACCTCGGCCAGGAGCAGGACGCCTGATGCCGTCGCCGTTGCATTCCGCCGCCGCATTTCATTGCGCTCTTTGTTGCATCGCTCACATCTGAATCGCCGCGCGACCGCCTTCGGGCCGTCGCGTTTGCCTTGGCGCGCGCCGCGCGTCATCCAATCGAATCGAGGAGGGGAAGCCGCATGAGCAGATTGATCGTGGTATCGAACCGTGTCGCCGCCGGCGAGGACACGCGCCCGAGCGCAGGCGGCCTCGCGGTCGGCGTGATGGACGCGCTGAAGGAAACCGGCGGCGTGTGGTTCGGCTGGAACGGCGAGATCGTCGGTACGCCCGACGCCGCACCCGCGATCCAGCGGGACGGCAACGTCACGTATGCGACGCTCGGGCTGACCCGGCGCGATTACGATCAGTACTACCGCGGCTTCTCGAACGCGACGCTGTGGCCGGTGTTCCACTACCGCGGCGATCTCGCGCGCTTCGACCGGCAGGAGTATGCCGGCTATTTGCGCGTGAACGCGATGCTCGCGAAGCAGCTCGCCGCGCTGCTGCGGCCCGACGACCTGATCTGGGTGCACGACTATCACCTGCTGCCGTTCGCGCATTGCCTGCGCGAACTCGGCGTGAAGAACCCGATCGGCTTCTTCCTGCACATCCCGTTTCCGTCGCCCGACATGCTGCGCGTCGTGCCGCCGCACGAGGAACTCGTGAAGTTCATGTGCGCGTACGACATCGCGGGTTTCCAGACCGATGCCGACAAGCAGGCATTCACCGACTACATCGAGCGGCGCGGCATCGGCGCGGCGAGCGACGACGGGATGCTGCATGCGCACGGCCGCGTCGTGAAGGTCGCCGCCTATCCGATCGGCGTGCATCCGGATGCGATCGCCGAGGCGGCTGTTCAGTACGGCTCGCGCAAGCCGGTGAAGATGCTGCGCGATGCGCTCGCCGGCCGCAAGCTCGTGATGAGCGTCGACCGGCTCGACTATTCGAAGGGGCTCGTCGAACGCTTCCAGTCGTTCGAGCGGATGCTCGCCAACGCGCCGGGCTGGCAGGGGCGCGTGTCGCTCGTGCAGATCGCGCCGCCGACGCGCTCCGACGTTCAGACCTACCAGCGCATTCGCGAAACGCTCGAAGGCGAGGCCGGCCGCATCAACGGCCGCTTCTCGCAGCTCGACTGGACGCCGATCCAGTACCTGAACCGCAAGTACGAGCGCAATCTGCTGATGGCGTTCTTCCGGATGTCGCAGGTCGGCTATGTGACGCCGTTGCGCGACGGGATGAATCTCGTCGCGAAGGAATACGTCGCGTCGCAGGATCCGGCCGATCCGGGCGTGCTCGTGCTGTCGGAGTTCGCGGGCGCGGCGGCCGAGCTGACCGGCGCGCTGCTCGTCAATCCTTACGACCTGTCGCAGATGGCCGACGCGCTCGAGCGCGCGCTGTCGATGCCGCTCGCCGAGCGGCAGGCGCGTCACGAAGAGAACCTCGCGCGCCTGCGCGAGAACAACCTGTCGGTCTGGCGCGATACGTTCGTCGCCGACCTGCGCAGCGTCGCGGCGGCCGCGTCGGTCACGCAGCGCGCGGGCCGGCGAGCCGTGCATGTCTGAGCGCATGGAGGAGGGCGGCGCGGAGGCGGCGTCCGCTCGCTTCTTCGTCGTCACGGGCGGCCCCGGCTCCGGTAAGAGCACGCTGCTCGATGCGCTCGAGCGCTGCGGTTTCGCGCGCTCGCACGAGGCCGGGCGAGGTGTGATCCGCGACCAGATGGCGATCGACGGTCCGGCGCTGCCCTGGCGCGACCGGGCCGCGTTTGCCGAGCAGATGCTGAACTGGGAGATGCGTTCGTATCATCTCGCACGAGGCGCGCGCGGACCCGTGTTCTTCGACCGCGGCGTGCCGGACGTGATCGGCTACTTGCGTCTGACGGGCCTCGCGGTGCCCGCGCATGCGGAGGCTGCGGCGCGGCGCTTCCGTTATCACCGGCGCGTGTTCATCGCGCCGCCGTGGCCCGACATCTACACGCGGGACACCGAGCGCCGGCAGGATTTTGCCGAGGCAGTGCGCACCTACGACGCGATGGTCGATTGCTATACGGCCTACGGGTATCGGCTGATCGAGCTGCCGTGCGTGAGCGTGAAGGCGCGCGTGCGCTTCGTGATGGACGCCCTCGACGCCGCGTGACGGGCGGGCGCCGCGCGCGGCGGCGTCAGGTCGTCGCGTCGGAGCGCGGCGATGCGATGCGCAGCATGCTGACCACCGCGGCGAGCGCCGCGAACACCGTGGCGACATAGAGCGCGATCGTCGGCCCGCGGTCGGGCGCCAGCCCGAAAATCAGTGCGACGAGCGCGGCCCCGAGCGTCTGGCCCGTCAGGCGTGCCGTGCTCAGCATCCCGCCCGCGCCGCCGCTGCGCTCGCGCGGCGCCGACGACAACATCGCGCGATTGTTCGGCGACTGGAACAACCCGAAACCTGCGCCGCACAGTGCCATCCGCCACACGATGTCGACGGTGCCCGGATGCGCGCCGATCGTCGCGAGCGACAGCAGCCCGGCCGCGAACAGCGCGAGCCCGATTCCGCCGAGGATGCCGGCCGAGTAGCGATCCGACAGCACGCCGGCAAGTGGCGCGGCGAATACGATCACGAGCGGCCACGGCGTCATGTAGAGGCCGGTTTCGACCTGCGAGAATCCGAGCGAATGCTGCAGCCAGAACGGCAGCGCGACGAACGCGAGCATCTGCGACGTGAACGACGCAACCGACGTGCAGATCGACAGCGCGAACATCGGGATGCGCATCAGGTCGACCGGCAGCAGCGGTGCCGGCTGCGACAGCTGCCGTTTCACGAAGAAGTAGCCGACGGCGCACGCGATCGCCAGTTCGCCTGCGACGTACGCGTGGCTTTCGCCGTGACCGAGCCCGTCGACGGCCATGATGAGCAGGCCGAACACGCACGCGTTCATCAGCGCGCTCGGGAAGTCGTACGGCGCGTCGTGCAGCGGGTTGGCCGGCAGCGCCCGGAGGCTGCCGAACACCGCGGCGATGCCGATCGGCACGTTGACCGCGAACAGCCAGGGCCACGACGCGACCGACAGGATCGCCGATGCGACCGTCGGGCCGATCGCCGACGACAGCGCGACCACCATCGCGTTGATCGACAGCCCGCGCCCGAGCATCGACGACGGGTAGATCATCCGCACGAGCGCGGCGTTTACGCTCATGATGCCGGCTGCACCGAAGCCCTGTATCACGCGCATCACGGCGAGCACGGGCAGCGAGCCGGCGAGCGCGCAGCCGAGCGACGCCGCGGTGAAGAGCGCAAGCCCGGCGATGTAGATGCGGCGATAGCCGACGCGTTCGCCGAGCGACGCGAGCGGCAGCAGCGTGATCGTGACCGCGAGCTGGTACGCGTTGACGATCCAGATCGACGCGGCATCGGACGCGTGCAGGTCGCGCGCGATCGTCGGCAGCGCGACGTTCGCGATGGCGCCGTCGAGCACGGCGAGCGTGATGCCCAGTGCGACGCAGACGATTGCCCAGTAGCGTTGCGGAAGCGGCAGGCCGGTATCGGCGTTCATGACGGGAGCAAAGGCGTGATTGTCCGCGTGCCCGGATGCCGGTTGCGTGCGCAACCATGCTCGCGGGTGGCGGCGGTGAACGGTCCGGTCAGCCTGGCGGCGCCGGAGCGGGACCGGTCGAGTGTATCACCGGACCGTTTCGCGCGACGCCGCCAGCGTCCGGCCGGCGGCCGGGGCGTGCGCTCAGCCTTCGAAGTCGAGGCCGCCGAGCCGCACGAGCGGGTCGGCCTGCGTGCGCGACGCGAGATCGATGTCGCGCGCGCCCTGCCATGCGCTCAGTTTCCTCGGCAGCGCGCTCAGGTAGTACTCGAATCGCGCGGGCCCGTCGGGTGCCATCAGTCGTTCGATCTCGTCGGTGTCCCAGGTCAGCTCGAGGTTCAGCGGATGCGCGAAGCCGCTCACGTGCTCGTGCGGCGCGCTGCGGATCTGCACGCGCGTCGGTTGCCCGTGCCCGCCGTATGGGACGACGCCGGTCAGCACGTGGTCGGCGAAGTAGGCGGCGATCGCCTGCGCAATGCGCGGCGCGAATTCGGTATCGAAACGGCGGGCGGTTTCGGGCTGCATGAAGGCGTCTCCTGTGTGCCGAAAATCGTAGCACGACGGTGCCGCATTTCGGTGTGCGTGATACGCGTAATGGCGCGTTACCACTTGCTGCATCTATTACGGCCGTGCGCAGCCACAATGCATCGCATCAAGTACCACTTCGCGTGGGAGTCCATCATGAAAAGAATTGCCGCAGTGTGTGTCCTCGCCGGTTCGCTCGCCGTGGCGGGCCCGGCGTCCGCGCATGGCCGCGACGGGGGCGCCATCATCGGCGCACTGATCGGCGGCGCGGTGCTCGGCGCGATCGTGACGTCGGCGATGAATCCGCCCGTCGCGTACCAGGCGCCGGTGTATCAGGCACCGGCCTATCAGCCGCCGACGTACTACCAGGCACCGGCTTACCAGCAGCCGGCTTATCCGACCTATCAGCAGGCGCAGTACCAGGACGACGGCCCGGACTACTGCTACGACCGCTATCAGCGCCCGTACGTGTGCGGCGCGCCGGTGTCGGGCGGCTATGCGCGGCCGGCCGGGTGGTAAGCGGGCACGCGTCTGACGAGTGGGCAGGCTCGGTGCTGCATCGCCGGCGTTGCCGGACTCCCGGCAGGGCGGACGACAAAAGGCCCTCGCAGTGATGCGAGGGCCTTCATGTTTTGGCGGTCGTCTATCGGTTCGTTTCGGTCTCGTGTGAACCGTGTGCGGATACAAACGGTTGCAATTGCGTCAGTGGCGATGGCCGCCGCCGTTGCCTTGGCCGTTCCCGCCGCCGTCATTCCAGTCGGCGCGACGTCCGTCGCCGCGGCCCCAGCCGCCATGACGGGCGCGCTCGCCGCGGTCGCGGTCCCAGCCGCCGCGGTCACGATTCCAGCCGTCGCGTCCGCGATCCCAGCCGCGGCGGTCGCGGTCCCAGTCGCGCCCGCCGCCACCGCCCCAGATGTTGACCGTGCCGTACACGGGCGATGGTGCGTAGGCCGGGCCGTACGCATAGCCCGGATCGGAATAGTAGGTCGGTCCGTAGCCGTATCCGTATCCGGCGTCCGGCCCGACGACGCACCCGGCCAGCAGCGTGGCGACGCCGGCGGCGGCAATGAGCTTGAGCATGATGATCTCCGTTGGTTCCCCTATAAGTACCGCGCGCGGGGATTGCCGGCTGTTTGCAATTGTGTCGTCAAATTACAGCCTCGTAAGGTCGTGCGACGAAAGTGTTAGCATCGGGGCCTATTTTGTTTATCAGGAGCACATCGATGAAATTCGCGATCCGGGCCGTCCTGGCCGCCTTTTGCGTGACGACCGCTGCCGCCGCCTGCGCGGCCGGGCCCGCATCGGCGCCCGCCGTGTCGGCAGAATCGATCAAGATGTTCCCGCAGCCGGCGACTGGCCAGCAGCGCGCGGTGATCGCGCTGCCCGCGCTCGAGAACGAAGGCGACGCGCGCGTCGAGCTGATGATCGGCAAGACGCTGCAGACCGACTGCAACCAGCAATGGTTCGGCGGCGAGCTGACCGCCGAGGACGTGAAGGGCTGGGGCTATACGTATTACCGGCTGACCGACGTGAAGGGGCCGGCATCGACGCTGATGGCCTGCCCCGGCCAGGCGCCGCAGCAGCGCTTCGTGCAGGTGCGCGGTGACGGCCAGCTGCTGCGCTACAACAGCCGCCTGCCGCTCGTCGTATACGTACCGGACGGTTTCGACGTGCGCTACCGCGTGTGGCATGCGTCGAAGGACGTGCAGCACGCCGTCACGCAGTAACGCACCGACCGGCGCGGTCATGCGGGGGCGCTTGCCGCTGCATGACCGCGCGGTCTTGCGGGTTTCTCTCCGGAGCCCGTTACGCTATCCGCCGCTCGCGTCCGCGAGCGCCGGCCATGCGGCCAGCGCGGTTTGCGCGGCCACCTCCAGATCGCGACGGCTCGCGCCGTAGCGCGTCTGAATCGACATCCCTTGTTGCAGCGTCTCGTAGAAGCGCCCGATCGCATCGAGGTTCGCGTGCGCGGCGAGCTCGCCGGTTACCACGTCTTCGCCAAGGCGCGCGCGTAACGCGGCGACCGTCTGCTCGCGCATCGCGATCAGCGTGTGCCGGTCGCGCTTGCGACATCGGCGGCATTAGCCGTGCAGATCAGCGCCGAAAACATGGCCAGGGCCGTGAGTGTTCGAATCATGGTCGAGGTCCGTGTGCAGATGAAGGTTCGGGATTCTACGTAATCTCCGGTACATGTCGACTGCGCTCGGTCAGGGTGCGATCGCGTGTCGCATGCCGTCGTGATGACGTTGCGATGAATGGAAGAGGATAACGAAATATTTCACAGGTGAAATGTGGAATTCATTTACAAAGTGATCAAGCGTACTTACGATGACGCCAATTTGGGCTAGCGGAACTTCGTATGCGTACAGTCGATCGGGCGACGTTTGCCGCGCTCTGCCTTTGTCTTGCCGCATGTGGCGGCGGTGACGACAACGCTGCCGCAGGCACGCAGACCGTTGCGGGCACATCGACATCGTCCATCGCACCTGCCGGTGCTGCATCCGGCGCATCGGCTTCATCGACGAATTCCGGCAGCCCTGTGTCGACCGCCGGGGCGACCGGTACGGCGTCCGGTGCGACGCGTCAGCCCTCCAATGGCACCACGCCCGTTCCCGTCGCCGATGTGACGGTCTTCCCGGCCGCCGACGGCAGCGACCAGGCCGACGCGTTGCAGAAGGCATTCGACAGCCTGCGCGCCGGCCAACGCCTGGTCATCGCACCAGGACGCTACGTCGTCGGGCATTCGCTTGCCGTGACGGCGCCCCAGGCAGTGATTTCCGGATACGGCGCGACGCTGGCCGCCACGAATCCGGCCGACCAGACGATCGTGATGCGCGGTGCCGGTTCGACGCTCGTCGGCGTGACGCTGGCCGGCACCGGCACGACGCGCCTCACGACGCCCGAGTCGACGAAAGTCGAGGTGACGGGCTCGGACGTCCAGGTGCTCGGCGTGACGATCCAGGGTGGAGCGAGCGCCGGGATCTTCGTGTTCGGCGGCAACGGTATCGCGATCGTGGGCAATAGCGTGCGGGCGACGCTGGCCGACGGCATCCATACGACTTACGGTTCGGCCAACGTGCTGGTGCAGAACAATACGGTGGCCGGCACCGGCGACGATCTGATCGCCGTGGTCAGCTATCTCGGCGACGGTCGCCTGAGCAGCAACGTGCTGATCGACCATAACGCGGTGTCGGGCAACGCGTGGGGGCGCGGCATCACCGTCGTCGGCGGGCAGGCGGTAACGATCTCGAACAATACGGTCGACGGCGTCGAGAAGGCGGCGGGGATTCTGGTCGCGCAGGAAGACAGCTGGAAAACCTACGGGTCTTCGAACGTCGTCATCAAGGGCAATACCGTGACCAACATCCAGAACGCGAACGTGAACAACGGGCTGCAGCCGACGCAGCAGGCCGCGATCGAGCTGGATACGTGGTCGGGAACCGTGTCGGATGTCACGGTGGCGGACAACCGCGTGTCGGGCTCCGGCTATGCGGGTTTCCGGGCGTACGGGAACGTCTGTTCGTTCAGTGTGACGGGCAACACGTTCTCGTCGATTGCCGGCTTGCCGGTCTGGTTGTTGACGAATGGTTGCGCGGCGAACCAGATCGTCGTCGATGCGAATCGGCTCGGGGACGGCAGTCTGCTGGTGCTGCCGGCCGGGGCGTCGCCGACGGGGACGTTTGCCGTGACGGGCGTGAATGCGAGTCTGATGCCGCAGGTCAGGACGGGGTTGATGCAGTGACGGGGCGGTGAGGCCGGAAGGCGGGTGGGCGTCGTGGCAAAGCCCGATGGAGGTGGTTGCGGCCGAGCAGCGACTAGGTGGGCACGTGCACGACCCAGCGCCCGGATGCAGCAAATGCGGGCGACGCGGGTTTGGAACAGGGCGGAAAATCGGGAAATTGCTGGTCCCCCCGACAGGAATCGAACCTGTATCTAGCGCTTAGGAGGCGCTTGTTCTATCCATTGAACTACGGGGAGAGCCATGTCCGCAGTTTCACGCACAGAAGACGCGAACGGGACGGCGATGTGGACAGCGCGCAGAGTATAGCAAACGCGCGGCGCATCGGCGGACGGAATGCGTGCCGATGCGCGCCGCGCGCGCTCGATCGTGTCCGGAAGCCCGAATCAGAAATCGACGACGACGAAATCTTCCTTGCCCACGTCGCACAGCGGGCAGCGCCAGTCGGCGGGAATGTCGGCGAAACGGGTGCCGGCGGGGATGCCCTCGTCGGGCAGGCCTTCCGCTTCGTTGTAGACCCACCCGCAAATCAGGCAGACCCAGCTCTGGTATTCGGTTACTTCGCTCATGTGGTGCTCGGAATGATGGAAATCTGTGATGCCGTCCGCGGCGTGGCCGGCGGACGAAAGGCGCAATGGTACCGGAATTTCGCCGAACGCCTCTGCAACGTCGTTTTAAACGTGCGCATCGCGAACAACGGACGTCATCGCGCGGGCCGCGCACGCAGTGTATGCTTCGTGAGCCTTTCAATCTGAAGGAGGAAACGATGCTCAACAAGAAGTGGATCGCGGGTGCGGTATGTGTCGCGGCGCTGGCCGTGTCGACGCTCGCGCGCGCCGAGGCGCGCGTGTTCTTCGTCGAGCCGAAGGACGGCGCGACGGTGTCGAGCCCCGTGCACGTGAAGTTCGGCCTCGAAGGCATGGGGCTCAAGCCGGCCGGCGACATGACGCCGGATACGGGCCATCATCACCTGCTGATCGACGGCAAACCGGTGCCGAAGGGCGACGTGATCCCCGCGACGGACCATTCGCTGCACTTCGGCAAGGGCCAGACCGAAACCGACGTGACGCTGCCGCCCGGCCAGCACACGCTGACGCTGCAGCTCGGCGACGGCGCGCACCGCTCGTACGGTCCCGAACTGAGCTCGACGATCTCGGTCAACGTGAAGTAATCGCACCGCCCGCATGCGCGCACCCGGCCGGGAAGCTGCGGCCGGATGCCCGCCGCGCGGGCTGCGCAACATCGCCGCGTCGCGTGCCGGCCCCGTCCGCCGGGCGCGCCGTCATGCCGCCGCGGCACGAAATGAACCGCGCACCGGCCTAGTCCGTCCGGCCATCCCGGCGCAGGCGTCCGCCACCGGTACAATGGGCGCTTCCGATTTCTCTCTTCGCCGTCTCCCCATGTCGCTTTATTCCATTACCGGCGCGCAACTCGCGTTCGGTCACGTCGCGTTGCTCGATCACGCGGATTTCTCGCTGGAGGCCGGCGAGCGCGTCGGCCTGATCGGTCGCAACGGCGCGGGCAAGTCGTCGCTGCTGAAGATCGTCGCCGGGCTGGCGAAGCCCGACGACGGGCTGATCACGCGCCAGCAGGAGCTCGTGACCGTCTACGTGCCGCAGGAGCCCGAATTCGAACCGGGCGCGACCGTGTTCGATGCCGTCGCGTCGGGGCTCACGCACACGCGCGAAGTGCTCGAAGAATACGATTCGATCGCGCACCGCCTCGCGGAGACGCCCGAAGGCGCCGAGCACGACGCGTTGCTCGCGCGGATGAACGCGCTGCAGTCGTCGCTCGATGCCCACGATGCATGGAACTGGCGTACGCGCGTGTCGATGACGCTCGCGCAGATCGGCCTGACGGACGGCGACGCGCAGGTCGACGCGCTGTCGGGCGGGATGCAGAAGCGTGTCGCGCTGGCGCGCGCGCTCGTGCTCCAGCCCGACGTGCTGCTGCTCGACGAACCGACCAACCACCTCGACTTCGACGGCATCCGCTGGCTGGAAGAACTGCTCGTCGCGCAGCGCGCGGGCCTGCTGTTCATCACCCACGATCGCGCGTTCCTCGACCGCGTCGCGACGCGCATCGTCGAGCTCGACCGCGGCCGGCTGCTGTCGTATCCGGGCAACTTCTCCGCGTATCAGACGCGCAAGGCGCAGCAGCTCGAAGTCGAGCGCGTGGAAAACGAGAAGTTCGACAAGCTGCTCGCGCAGGAAGAAGTGTGGATCCGCAAGGGCGTCGAGGCGCGCCGCACGCGCAGCGTCGGGCGCATCGCGCGGCTCGTGCAGATGCGCAACGAGCGCGCGGAGCGCCGCAATTCGCAGGGCAACGTGAAGCTCGACGTCGCGCAGGGCGAGAAGTCGGGCAAGATCGTCGCGGAGTTGACGGACGTGACGAAGCGCTACGGCGATCGCACCGTCGTCGATACCTTCTCGACGACGGTCATGCGCGGCGACAAGATCGGTTTCGTCGGCCCGAACGGCGCCGGCAAGACCACGCTGCTCAAGCTGATCCTCGGCGAACTGAAGCCCGACGCGGGCACGGTGCGCACCGGCACGAACCTGCAGGTCGCCTATTTCGACCAGATGCGCGCGCAGCTCGACCAGGAAAAGAGCCTGGCCGACACGATCAGCCCCGGTAGCGAATGGGTCGAGATCGGCGGCGTGCGCAAGCACGTGATGAGCTATCTCGGCGACTTCCTGTTCGCGCCGGAGCGCGCACGCTCGCCGGTGAAGTCGCTGTCGGGCGGTGAGCGCAACCGGCTGCTGCTCGCGCGCCTGTTCGCGCGGCCGGCCAACGTGCTGGTGCTCGACGAACCGACCAACGACCTCGACATCCCGACGCTCGAACTGCTCGAAGAGCTGCTGGCCGACTACGACGGCACGGTGCTGCTGGTCAGCCACGATCGCGCGTTCCTCGACAACGTCGTCACGTCGGTGATCGCGGCCGAGGGCGACGGCAAGTGGCGCGAATACGTCGGCGGCTTCACCGACTGGCAGATCCAGAGCGAGCGTTCGCAGCAACTCGCGCAGCAGGAGGCGGCGAAGCGCGCGGTGAAGGAGGCGGCGCCGGTCAAGGAAGACGCGGCGAAAAGCGCGGCCGGCCGCAACGCACAGCGCACGGTGAAGCTGTCGTTCAACGAGCAGCGCGAACTCGATGCACTGCCGGAGAAGATCGCGGCGCTCGAGGAAGAGCAGAAGACGATCAACGCGCAGCTGGAGGACGGTTCGATCTTCGCGAAGGATCCGCAGGAAGGCACGCGCCTGACCGAACGGTTCGCGGCGATCGACGACGAGCTCCTCGCCGCGCTCGAACGGTGGGAGACGCTCGAGGCAAAGCGCAAGCCGGTCTGACGCCCCGTGCGCCGTGTAATTGAACTTGCGACGGCGCGCCACGCGGAACCAGTAAAATACCGCGCGTCCCGGGCAGCGCAGCGAACGCCGCGCGCCCGCTTTCGGAGCAGTCCAAGCACACCGTTGTTTCGATTCGCTTTTTTACGGAACTCAACGTTTTGTCCACGACGTTATCCACACGAGGTGTGGACAACGTCCCGATGAATGACGAAATTCAGCGCCTATGTCAACAAAGAAGCCCAGCGCGGCCTATAGCGAAGCATCGATCAAGGTGCTCAAGGGTCTCGAGCCGGTCAAGCAGCGGCCCGGCATGTACACCCGTACCGAAAATCCGCTGCACATCATTCAGGAAGTCATCGACAACGCGTCTGACGAGGCGCTCGGCGGCTACGGCAAGCAGATCACGGTCACGCTGCATGCCGACCAGTCGGTGTCGGTCGAGGACGACGGCCGCGGCATCCCGTTCGGGATGCACCCCGAAGAGGGCGTGCCGGTCGTCGAGATCGTGTTCACGCGCCTGCACGCGGGCGGCAAGTTCGACAAGGCCGCCGGCGGCGCGTACACGTTCTCGGGCGGCCTGCACGGCGTCGGCGTGTCGGTGACGAACGCGCTCGCGACGCGTCTCGACGTGACGGTCTGGCGCGACGGCAAGATCGCCGAGCTCGGCTTCGCCGAAGGCGACGTCGTGAAGCCGCTCGCGACGCAAGGCGCGGGCCGCGGCGAGAAGAAGTCCGGCACGCGCGTGCAGGTCTGGCCGAATCCGAAGTATTTCGATTCGCCGAACCTTCCGCTCGGCGAGCTGCAGCGTCTGCTGCGCTCGAAGGCCGTGCTGCTGCCGGGCGTCGAGGTGGTGCTCGTCAACGAGAAGACCGGCGAGCGCCAGGCGTGGAAGTACGAGGACGGCCTGCGCGGCTACCTGCTCGACGAGATGAACGGCAGCGAGCTGCTGATTCCGCTGTTCGAAGGCGAGCGCTTCGCCGATGCGCGTTCGACCGACGAAACCTTCGCCGAAGGGGAAGGCGCGTCGTGGGTCGTCGCCTGGAGCGAGGAAGGATCGCTCGTGCGCGAGTCGTACGTGAACCTGATCCCGACGCCGGCCGGCGGCACGCACGAGTCGGGCCTGCGCGACGGTCTCTACCAGGCGGTCAAGAGCTTCGTCGAACTGCACAACCTGCAGCCGAAGGGCGTGAAGCTGCTCGCGGAAGACGTGTTCGCGCGCGTGTCGTTCGTGCTGTCCGCGAAGGTGCTCGATCCGCAGTTCCAGGGGCAGATCAAGGAGCGTCTGAACAGCCGCGACGCGGTGAAGCTCGTATCGTCGTTCTCGCGTCCGGCGCTCGAATTGTGGCTGAATCAGCACGTCGAGCACGGCAAGAAGCTCGCCGAACTGGTGATCAAGCAGGCGCAGGCGCGCACGCGCGCCGGCCAGAAGGTCGAGAAGCGCAAGAGCTCGGGCGTCGCGGTGCTGCCGGGCAAGCTGACCGACTGCGAGACGGAAGATATCGCGCGCAACGAACTGTTCCTCGTCGAGGGCGACTCGGCGGGCGGTTCCGCGAAGATGGGCCGCGACAAGGAATACCAGGCGATCCTGCCGCTGCGCGGCAAGGTGCTGAACACATGGGAAACCGAGCGTGACCGCCTGTTCGCGAACAACGAGGTGCACGACATCTCGGTCGCGATCGGCGTCGATCCGCACAGCCCCGACGACACCGTCGACCTGTCGAACCTGCGCTACGGCAAGATCTGCATCCTGTCGGACGCGGACGTCGACGGCTCGCACATCCAGGTGCTGCTGCTCACGCTGTTCTTCAAGCATTTCCCGCAGCTGATCGAGCGCGGTCACGTGCATGTCGCGCGGCCGCCGCTGTTCCGCGTCGATGCGCCCGCGCGCGGCAAGAAGCCCGCGCAGAAGCTCTATGCGCTCGACGAAGGCGAACTCGAGGCGACGCTCGACAAGCTGCGCAAGGACGGCGTGCGCGAAACGCAATGGAGCATCAGCCGCTTCAAGGGTCTCGGCGAAATGAGCGCGGAGCAGTTGTGGGACACGACGATGAACCCCGACACGCGCCGCCTGATGCCGGTGAAGCTCGGCGAACTCGACTACGAGGCGACCGTCGCGCGGATGACCATGCTGATGGGCAAGGGCGAGGCAGCCGCGCGACGCGGCTGGCTCGAGGAAAAGGGCAACGACGTCGAAGCGGACATCTAAACCCGCGCGGCCGGGCATGACGCCCGGCCCGGCCTCACGCCACTTACGAATACGGAATTCAGATGGACGACAATACTTCCGATCTCTTCGCTGGATCCGACGCACCGGACGCCGATGCGCTGACGCTCGGCAACTACGCGGAGCAGGCGTACCTCAGCTACGCGGTCAGCGTCGTGAAGAGCCGCGCGCTGCCCGACGTGTGCGACGGCCAGAAGCCGGTGCAGCGCCGGATCCTGTTCGCGATGAACGAAATGGGCCTCGGCCCGGATGCGAAGCCGGTGAAGTCGGCGCGCGTGGTCGGCGACGTGCTCGGTAAATACCACCCGCACGGCGACCAGTCGGCATACGACGCGCTCGTGCGTCTCGCGCAGGATTTTTCGCTGCGCTATCCGCTGATCGACGGGCAGGGCAACTTCGGCTCGCGCGACGGCGACGGCGCGGCGGCGATGCGATACACCGAAGCTCGGCTCACGCCGATCTCGAAGCTGCTGCTCGACGAGATCGACCAGGGCACGGTCGACTTCATGCCGAACTACGACGGCTCGTTCGAGGAACCGAAGACGCTGCCGAGCCGCATGCCGTTCGTGCTGCTGAACGGCGCGTCGGGCATCGCGGTCGGTCTCGCGACCGAGATTCCGTCGCACAACCTGCGCGAGGTCGCGGCGGCGGCGGTCGCGTTGATCCGCAATCCGAAGCTCACGCATGCGGAGCTGATGAACCTGATCCCCGGCCCCGACTTCCCGGGCGGCGGCCAGATCATCTCGAGCGACACCGAAATCGCGGCGGCCTATGAAAGCGGCCGCGGCAGCCTGAAGGTGCGCGCGCGCTGGAAGATCGAAGATCTCGCGCGCGGCCAGTGGCAGCTGGTCGTCACCGAGCTGCCGCCGAACACGTCGGGCCAGAAGGTGCTCGAGGAAATCGAGGAACTCACCAATCCGAAGCTCAAGCTCGGCAAGAAGACGCTCACGCCCGAGCAGCTCAACACCAAGAAGGCGATGCTCGACCTGCTCGACGCGGTGCGCGACGAGTCGGGCAAGGAAGCGGCGGTGCGGCTCGTGTTCGAGCCGAAGTCGCGCACGATCGACCAGACGGAATTCGTGAACACGCTGCTCGCGTACACGAGCCTCGAGTCGAACGCGACACTGAACCTCGTGATGATCGGCGCCGACGGCCGGCCGGGCCAGAAGGGGCTGCTGACGATCCTCGACGAATGGGTGAAGTTCCGCCAGCTGACGATGACGCGCCGCTGCCGCCATCGTCTCGCGAAGGTCGACGACCGCATCCACATCCTCGAAGGACGGATGATCGTCTTCCTGAACATCGACGAGGTGATCCGCATCATCCGCGAGTCGGATGAGCCGAAGGCCGCGCTGATGAGCGCGTTCGGTCTCAGCGACCGCCAGGCCGAAGACATCCTCGAAATCCGCCTGCGTCAGCTCGCGCGGCTCGAGAAGATCAAGATCGAGAAGGAACTCGAGGCGCTGCGCGACGAGAAGGCGAAGCTCGAGGAACTGCTCGCGAACGAAAGCGCGATGAAGCGGCTGATGATCAAGGAGATCGAGGCCGATGCGAAGCAGTACGGCGACGATCGCCGCACGCTGATCCAGCAGGAAAAGCGCGCGACGTTCGAGGCGAAGGTCGTCGACGAGCCGGTGACGGTCGTCGTGTCGCAGAAGGGCTGGGTGCGTGCGCTGAAGGGGCACGGGCTCGACCCGGCCGGCTTCTCGTTCAAGGCAGGCGATCACCTGTATGCGGCGTTCCAGTGCCGCACGCCCGATCGACTGATCGCGTGGGGCAGCAGCGGCCGCGTGTACTCGGTCGACGTGTCGGTGCTGCCGGGCGGGCGCGGCGACGGCGTGCCGGTGACGTCGCTGATCGAGCTCGAGTCGGGCTCGCACCTGATGCACTACTACGCGGCGCCGGCCGACCAGCAACTGCTGCTCGCGTCGAGCAACGGCTTCGGCTTCCTCGCGAAGGTCGGCGACATGGTGAGCCGCGTGAAGGCCGGCAAGTCGTTCATGACCATCGATGCGGGCGCGGTGCCGCTCGCGCCGATGCCCGTGCTGCCGAACGCGACGCAGGTCGCGTGTCTGTCGAGCGGCGGCCGTCTGCTGGTGTTCGGGATGGACGAGATGAAGACGCTGTCGGGCGGCGGTCGCGGCGTGATCCTGATGGCGCTCGACGACAAGGAAACGCTCGTGCAGGCGCTCGCGATCGACCCGGCCGGCGTCGTGCTGATCGGCACCGGTCGCGGCGGCAAGGCGCAGGACGAAACGCTGTCGTACGCGGGGCTCGCGCCGCACGTCGGCAAGCGTGCACGCAAGGGCCGCGCGCCGGAAACGAAGCTCAAGGTCGTCAACGAGCTGCGTCCGCTGCTCGGCTGACGCCGCATCCGTTGGCCGGTTCGACCGGCATCGAAGGCCGCACCTCCGCTTCGGCGGGCGTGCGGCCGGTTCTTTTTTGCGCGACGCATTCAGGTAAGCGCGAGTGGCGCCGTCACGCGGAACTTGCAAAATATTGTGAAATTCCGCCAGGGGTCTGAACCGCGCGGCGGCGCGCCGGTCGAACGTCGCTCGAGACCGCGCGTGACGCGGCCGTTCGTTGCATTCAACTCATACCAGGATTGCCGCCATGTCCCACGCCGTTGCCGTCGCGCTGTTTCTTCATCTGCTGGCCGTCGCCGTGTGGGTGGGCGGGATGGTCTTCGCGAACTTCTGCCTGCGCCCGGCGCTGTCCGACCTGACGCCGCAGTTGCGACTGCCGTTGATCGAGGGCGTGTTCGGCCGTTTCTTCAACTGGGTGTCGGGCTCGGTGATCGTGATCCTGCTGTCCGGCGGTTTCCTGCTCACGGCATTCGGCGGCGCGCACGCGACGTGGACGCTGCACGCGATGGCGGGGCTCGGTGTCGTGATGATGCTGATCTTCGGCCACATCCGCTTCGCGCTGTTCCCGCGCATCCGCCGCGCGGTGCAGGCGCAGAACTGGCCGGACGGCGCGCGCGCGGTGAACACGGTGCGCCTGCTCGTCGTCGTCAACCTCGTGCTCGGCGTCGTGACGATCGGCGCGGCCGTGCTGTCGCGCGGTTTCTGAGCGCGAACCCCTGACCTTGCGGCGCCGTTCGGCGCCTGCCGCCGGCGCGATGCCGCGCGCCGCTACGCGGCCAGCATCGCATCGAGCAGCCACGCGCCGGCCGGGCCGAGCGGCCGGTTGCGCGACCACACCGCATCGACCCGCACGCGGCGCGGCCAGCCGCGCGAGCGCAGCTCGCAGAGGCGATCGCGCGCGAAGTGCTCGACCATCCAGCGCGGCAGCTCGGCCCAGCCGAACCCCAGCACCGCCATCTCCAGCAGCATCAGGTAGCTCGGCGCGAGCCAGCGCTGCGTGCCGATGACGATCCGGTCGTCGGCGCCGCGATCCTCCGGTTTCACGTACGTGTTGAGGCGCAGCTCGCGCGCGTCGCGCAGCGCCGAATGCGGCACGTCAGCGTCGCCGCAGGCCGCCAGCGCGTGCGTGCGCCCGACGAACAGCCCGATCTCCGATTCCTCCGCCACCGTCGCCGCGCCGATATCGGGCGGGTAGACGGCGCGCGCGGCCATCAGCCCGAGCTGTGCGCGGCCCTGCTGGATCAGGTCGAGCACGTCCTCGTGTTCGGCAATCTGGCATTCGAGTTCCAGCGTCGGAAAGCGCCGCTCGAGCGCCATCAAGGTTTCCTCGTAACGCTTCGATTGATACGTATCGGACACGACGAGCGTCAGCCGTGCTTCCTCCCCCTGCGCGAGCCGCGCGGCGGTGCGGTCGATCGCCGCGCCGGCTTCCAGTGCGCGCTGCACCTGCGGCAGCAGCGCGCGTCCGGCATCGGTCAGCGTCGGTGTGCGCGTCGAGCGATCGAACAGCTGCACGCCGAGATCGATCTCGAGGTTCGCGATCGCTTCGGACACCGTCGACTGGCGCTTGCCGAGCTTGCGCGCGGCGGCCGTGAACGAGCCGAGCAGCGCGGCTTCGGCGAAGGCGAGCAGGGCTTCGGGGGCGTGGCGCATGCGTGGATCTCACATCGTTGTATCGGTAAAACCGATGATATCAAACTGGATTCATGCATGTACGCCGATCAAAATGGCCGACATTTGCTGCACAACCGAATTGGAGGGAACCATGAAACAGATGAACAAAACGGTGACGGAACGCCTCGTTCACGCGCTGACGTTCGAGCTGGTGGCGATCGCGCTGTGCGCGCCGATCGGCGCGTGGCTGCTCGACATGCCGGTGTCGCACGTCGGCGTGCTGACGGTGATGGTGTCGCTGATCGCGATGGCCTGGAACATGACGTTCAACACGCTGTTCGACCGTTTCGAGCGCCGCGCCGGCCTCACGCGCACGCTCGGGATGCGGATCGCGCACGCGGTCGTGTTCGAGCTCGGCCTCGTCGCGATGGTGGTGCCGGTGGCGGCGTGGTGGCTGAACGTGAGCCTCGTCGAGGCGCTGCTGCTCGACCTCGGCATCGTGCTGTTCTTCCTGCCGTACACGTTCTGCTTCAACCTCGCGTACGACGCGCTGCGTGCACGCTGGGTCGCGCGCCGCGTCGCGGTGCAGGCGAGCTGAGCGGCAATCGTCCGGCGGTGGTGGGAGGGGTTGCCGTCAGTGCGCGATGGCGGCCCACAACAGCCATCCGCCGCATACGATCGCGACCGCACCGTAGACGGCGTACACGGGCACCTTGAAGCGCGCGAAGCACAGCGTCGCGAAGGCGCCCGTGAGCCAGTAGACGGGATCGGCCGGTTCGCGGTGCAGGATCCTCACGACGGCGACGACGAGAAAACCCGTCGTCGCCGCGCGCAGCAGGCGCATCCCGTGCTCGAAGCGCGAGTGGCGCTTGAGCCGGAACAGATGGTTCTGCGCGAACACGACGAGACACCCCGACGGAATGAACAGCGCGGCGGTCGCGAGCAGCGCGCCGGTCCAGCCGTCGGTCAGGTAGCCGAGAAACGGCACGACGTTCAGCAGCGGGCCGGGCGACACCGGCGATAGCGCGAACGCGAGCGTGAAGTCGTGATCGGAGATGCCGGTGGCCGGCGACACGAACAGCGTCTTGAGCACGGGCAGCGCGGAGAAGCCGCCGCCGAACAGCGTCATGCCGGCGCCGGCGAGCCGCGGCCACAGCAGCGTCTCCTGGTAGTCGCCGGGCAGCGGCAGCGCGAACAGTGCGACGAGCACGGCGAGCAGCACGAGCAGGTTGCGGTCGCGTTTGGACAGCGTGAAGTCGACCGCGTCGTGTTGCGGCGGCCCGGTCAGCCAGCCGGCTGCGAACGCAGCGAAGAGAATCCCGACGAAAGCGGCCGGACTATGCGCGAAAGCGAGCAGAATCGTCGAGAGCGCGGCGATCGCCCGTTCGAGCCGCGTGCTCGCGAGCGTGCGCAACTGCTTGACCCACGTGACGCCGATCAGCGCGGCAAGCACCATCCCGAAGTGATTGATCAGCATCGGCGCGGCGAGCGAGCGCACGATCGGCGTGCGATAGAAGATCGCGAACAGCGTCATCAGCACGGAGAACGGCAGCACGCTCGCGATGCCGGCGATCCATGCGCCGATGCGGCCATGCAGCGTCTGGCCGACCTGCACCGCGACATTGCAACCGACGGGGCCTGGCACGAGCCATGCGAGGGCGACGAGATCGGCGAACACGTGCGGCTCGATGCGCTGCAACCGGTCGACGTAGTGGCGTTCGAGCTGCGCCATCATCGAAAGCCCGCCCCACGACACGGCGGAAATGCCGGCCACGACCTTGAACAAGGCCCATAGGGATGCCTGTGTCTGTTCGACACGTTCGGCCGCTTCGACTTCGATGGTTGTCATGACGGTGCTGTTGGCGCTGGGCCTGGTCTCGCGCGTGGAAACGTGCCGGCGGCCCGCCGACACGATGGCCCTCCCGATTGTCCGCCGCGCGTCGTGACACTGCCATGCGCGAAAACGCTAGTTAATGAACTAAACAACCGGATCGGAAACCGAAATAATCGGTGTGCTGCGCAACATGGCCGCGCGGGCCGCGGGCTCAGGCGCCGGTGCTGCCGGTTGCGCGGTGCGCGAGGACACTCGGCCGGTCGCCGCGCACGCCGAAGCGCGCGATCAGCGCCGGGATCGCGTCGGCCGGCACGGGGCGGGAGAACAGGAAGCCCTGCGCTTCGATCTCGCCGAGCGCGGACAGCCATGCGATCTGCTCCTCGGTTTCGGTGCCTTCGACGACCACCGTCAGGCCGAGCGAGCGCGCGAGATGCACGATCGACGACACCATCACGCACACGCTGCGATCGTTCGGGATCGCCTGCACGAACGAGCGGTCGACCTTCAGCGTATCGACGGAGAAGCGGTGCAGGTACGACAGCGACGAATAGCCGGTGCCGAAATCGTCGAGCGCGATCCGGATGCCGAGCTTCTTCAACGCGACGATCTTCTCGGACACGAGCTCCGGATATTCCATCATCGCGGTCTCGGTGATCTCGATTTCGAGCCGGTTCGCCTCGATGCCGGTGTCCTGCAGCGCCTGCGAAATCGTCTCGATCAGGTCGCCGCGCCAGAACTGCACCGGCGAGATGTTGACCGCGAGCGTCAGCGTGTCGTGGCCGTCGTCGCGCCAGCGCGCGATCTGTTCGCACGCGGTGCGGATCACGAAGTCGCCGATCGGCACGATCAGGCCCGTCGATTCGGCAATCGAAATGAATTCGTTCGCGGAGATGATGCCGTGCTCCGGGTGATCCCAGCGCGCGAGCGCCTCGAAGCCGGTGATCGTGCGGTGCGTCAGGTCGATCTTCGGCTGGTAGGCGAGGAACAGCTGCCCCTCGGCGAGCGCGACGCGCAATTGCTGTTCCCAGCGCATCAGGTGGTCCGCGCGATGCGACAGGTGCGGCGCGTAGAACTGGTAGCAGTTCTTGCCCGCGTCCTTCGCGCTGTACATCGCGAGGTCGGCCTTCTTCAGCAGGTCGATCTCGCTTTCGTTCGCGACGGTGTGCAGCGCGATGCCGATGCTCGCGTGCAGCACGAACGAACTGCCGCGCACGTCGAACGGCTCGGCGAACATCCGGATGATCGCTTCCGCGAGCCGCACCGCGCGCCGTTCGACGTCGTCGCCCTTCATCACGACAACGAACTCGTCGCCGCCGATCCGCGCGAGCGACCCTTCGTCGCCGACGGCATCCGACAGGCGCGACGCGGTCATCTGCAGCACGATGTCGCCGGCGTTGTGGCCGAGCGTGTCGTTGACGGTCTTGAAGTTGTCGAGGTCGATGAACAGCAGGCCGAGCCGCGACAGGCTGGCCGGCATCGACACGTCGTTGCGCAGCCCGCGCAGCGTCGCGTAGCGGTTCGCGAGGCCGGTGAGGAGGTCGTATTCGGCGAGCTGGGTCATCTCGCGCTCGCGGCCGAGCAGTTTGCCGATCAACCCCGTCGCGACGCCGAAGAATGCGAGCATCGCGAGCGTGATAAAGCTCGTCATCAGCAGATAGACGTTGCGCGTGTGGTAGTAGTCCGCGAATTCCTCGGACTGCGACAGCCCGACCATCACCGCGAGCGGATAGCCGTCGAGGTGGCGGTACGACACGATGCGCGTCACGCCGTCGATCGGGTCGATGATCGTGCCCGTCACGCGCTCGGCGATCGGATAGACGCCCGACGCGGAGAACGCACCGGGCGCGTTGTTGAGCGAGCCGGTTCGCCGCGCGAGGACGGTGCCCGTGTCGGACACCACGGCGATCACGCCTTCCTTGCCGATCGCCGCGTTGTTGTAGAAGTCGTTCGTGAAGTAGCTCGGGTCTTCCGACACCACGACGATGCCCGCGAAGCTGCCGTCCGGATTGTTCAGGCGTCGTGTCATCTGCAGCGTCCAATGGCTCGACACGCGGCCGAGCACGGGCTTGCTGATGTACAGGCGATCGTCGTTGTGCGCGAGGTGGACCTTGAAGTGCTCGCGGTCGGCCAGGTTGATCGGCTTCGGATGGAGTTCGGCCGTGTTCGCGAACAGGACGCCCTTTGCGTTGACGAGCGAAACCTGGATCAGCGTGTCGCTCGGCACGACGCCTTTTTCGACCGCGCTCGCGAGGTTGAAGTGCGCGGGCGATTTCTCGAATTCGAACTTGACGAAGCGGGTGATCTGGTCGACCTGATGGATGGCCTTGACCGTGTGCTGTTCGAGCGCGGACGACAGGATCGCCGCGGAAGCCGCCGCTTCCTTGTATGCGCTGTCCTTTTCGACCGACAGCCGCGCGACGATCACCGCCCACAGCAGCGCGAGCGCCAGCATCCCGAGCAGCGGGATCGCGAACAGCGCGCGCCGGCGCGACTTGCGCGGCGCGCGCAGCGGTCGGGTCGGCGGCGTGTGGTTTGACCGGGCGGAGCTCATCTGAGAGGGCGGCGTCCTGCTCGCGTGCGTCATCCGTCAGGATGGCTGGCTATGGTTCGGGTTGTCCCGACGTCTGTTCGTTCGCGGGACACGCAACCATGGACAGACCTCCGAAACAACGGATTAGGCCCGATATTACTGGCTGGAACGTTTTTGCGATAGTTGGGCGAATCGTAGGGGCGCCGGGCGGGCCGGCGCCGGCGCACATCGCGGAATGTTACACGGGCGACCGGAAGGTGCCGTCGACGACCGTGACGACGTGGCCGCCGATCCACGTGGTGCCATCTTCGTCATAGCTGACGGAGATGCGGCCGTCGCGGCCGATCGCCGTACCCTGGCGGGCCGTATACGACGGGCCGGGGCGGCGTTCCTGCCGCGTCAGCAGCCCGGCCAGCGCGGCGTTTGCGCTGCCGGTGACCGGGTCCTCGCCGAAGCCGAAGTTGCCGCCCGTCATCAGGCAGCGGATTTCGAACGTCGCGGGGCCGCCTTCGGCGTGCGGCGCGTAGACCGCGAGGCCGTCCATGCCGTAGCGGTGCGTGAGCGCCGCCAGCGCGGCCGGATCCGGCGACAGACCGATGCACGCGTCGGCCGACTTCAGCCGCACGACCAGCCACGGCGCGCCGTTGTCCACCGCGCACGGCTCGGCTTCCAGGTCGATCGCGTCGCTGCGCAACGCGGCAGCCAGCGCCGCGTAGTCCGAACGGTCGAGCGGCGTGACGCGGGCCGGCGGCGCGGCGAACGCCCAGCCGCCGGCCTGCTCGCGCAGCGCGACCCGGCCGACCCCGCACTGCTGGATCAGCCGGCCCGGCGTGCGCGGCCGCGCGCCGCTTTCCAGGAACGCATGCGCGGTGCCGAGCGTCGGGTGGCCGGCGAACGGCAGTTCACCGGCCGTCGTGAAGATCCGTACGCGGTAGTCGGCGTCCGGATCGGTCGGCGTGCAGACGAACGTCGTTTCCGACAGGTTCGTCCAGCGGGCGATCTCGAGCATGGCGTCGTCGCCGAGCGAATCGGCGTCGAACACGACGGCGAGCGGGTTGCCCTTGAACGGCACCGACGTGAAGACGTCGACCTGCTTGAAGCGGACGAGACGACCGGTCATCTCGATGCGCCCGTTACGCGACTTCGGCGATCAGTTCGATCTCGACGCACGCGCCGAGCGGAATCTGCGCGACGCCGAACGCCGAACGCGCATGCTTGCCTGCGTCGCCGAACACTTCGGCGATCAGTTCCGACGCACCGTTCGTCACGACGTGCTGTTCGGTGAAGTCGAGCGTCGAGTTGACGAGGCTCATCAGCTTCACGATGCGCGTGACCTTGTTCAGGTCGCCGGTGTGCGCGTGCAGCGTCGCGAGCAGGTCGATCGCGATCGAGCGGGCGGCCGCCTTGCCGTCTTCCGTCTGCAGATCCGCGCCGAGCTTGCCGGCCCAGACCTTGCCGTCCTTCTTCGCGATGTGGCCCGACAGGTAGACCGTGTTGCCGCTTTGCGCGCTCATCACGTAGGCGGCGGCCGGTGCGCCGGCGGTCGGGAGTTCGATGCCGAGCGACTTCAGTTTGTCGTAGACGTTAGCCATGTGTTCGATTCCTCGTTGAGAGTCGTGACAGGAAAAAGGGGATCAGAGACGCTCGCGCAGCAGCTTGCCGAGACGCGCAACGCCTTCCTCGATCTTCTCCGGCGGCACCGTCACGAACGACAGGCGCAGCGTGTTCTGCTGCGGGTCGTTCGCGAAGAACGGCGCGCCCGGCACGAAGGCGACGTGGTTGGCGACCGCGGCTTCGAGCAGCTTCATGCTGTCGATCTGCGCGGGCAGGTTCACCCAGATGAACATGCCGCCGTCCGGGCGATTCCACGTGACGCCTTCCGGCATGTGGCGCGCGAGCGACGCGAGCATCGCTTCGCATTGCGCGCCGTACAGCTGGCGGATCGTCGGGATGTGCTCGTCGAGGAAGCCGTCCTTGATCACTTCGTGCGCGATGCGCTGCGTGAGCGTCGGCGTGTGCAGGTCGGTGGCCTGCTTGGCCTGCACGAGCTTGAAGTGGAGTTCCTCGGGGGCAATGATGTAGCCGATCCGCAGGCCCGGCGCGAGCACCTTCGAGAACGTGCCGAGGTGCACGATATGGTCGGGCGCCATCGACAGCATCGTCGGCAGCGGCTCGCCCTGATAGTTCAGCGCGCCGTACGGGTCGTCTTCCAGCACCGGGAACGGGCTCGACTGCGCGAACGCGGCGAGCGCGCGGCGCCGCTCGACGGGCAGGCGGCGGCCGGTCGGATTCTGGAAGTTCGGCTGCGCGTACAGCAGGCGCGCGCCTTGCGTCAGGTCGGGCGTGAGGCCCTCGGGCAGCAGGCCCAGTTCGTCGGTCGGCACCTGCACGTAGCGCGGCTCGTACAGCGAGAACGACTGCAGCGCGCCGAGGTAGGTCGGGGTTTCGACGAGGATCGGGCTGTCCGGATCGATCAGCGCCTTGCCGAGCAGGTCGAGCGCCTGCTGCGAGCCGGTCGTGATCAGCACCTGCGACACGCGCACGCTGTAGCGCTCGGCGATCCATTCGCGCAGCGGCAGGTAGCCTTCGGTCGCGCTGTACTGGAGTGCGGCGGCGGGCGCATCGCGCAGCACGCGGTCGGCCGCGGCGCGCATGCGTTCGGCCGGGAACGTCGCGGGAGCGGGCAGGCCGCCTGCGAACGAGATGACCTCGGGGCGTTCCGTGACCTTCAGGATCTCGCGGATCGCAGAGCTCGTCAGCTTGCGGGCGCGTTCGGAAAGCTGCCAGTGCGGCGGATGCAGGTCGCTCGGATTCATAGTCTCCTCGTTCGGATATCGTGGTCAGTCAAGAAAGGTCGATCGGGCTGATCGCGTCGACGCGGCCGGGTGGGCGTGCGGGAGCGCGACCGGGCCGTCGCGGCCGGGTGGGCAAAACCGTTCAGGCAAAACGAACATTATGGCGCACCTCATCAACCGGCGCGAGCGGGACGCGGGGCCGTGGCCACCGCCGAGCGCCGGCCGAGCATCACGGTCGCGATCACGGCGGCCGCGAACAGCCACGTCGACGGCGTCACCGTCTCGCCGAACAGCAGCGCGGAAAAGGCGATCGTGAAGAATATCTGCAGCAGCTGCACCTGGCCGACGCGCGCGATGCCGCCCATGGCGAGCCCGGCGTACCACGCGAAAAAGCCGATGAATTGCGAAAAAAGGGTCACGTAGCCGAATGCGAGCCACGTACGCAACGCGAGCGGGGCAGGGTGCGCGACGTGCTGCGTCCACGCGAGCCAGCCGACCGGCAGCACCAGGAACGGTGCGGACACGACGAGCGCCCAGCAGATCACCTGCCAGCCGCCGATCTGGCGCGCGAGGCGCGCGCCTTCCGCATAGCCGAGCGCGCCGATGCCGACCGCGACGAGCATCAAAGCGTCGCCGGCCTGCACCGTGCCGCCGCCGTCGCGCAGCGCGAACGCGATCACGAGCGCGCTGCCCGCCAGCGCGCTGGCCCAGAACGCCTTCGACGGCCGTTCGTGCGACAGCCACGCCGCGTACAGTGCGACGAACAGCGGCTGCAGCCCGTTGACGACCGCGCCGTGCGAGGCCGGCACGGTTTTCATCGCCCAGGCGGAAAACACCGGATACGCGATGATCACGCCGGCCGACACGACCGCGAGGCTTTTCAACTGCGCGCGGGTCGGCAGCCGTTCGCGGCGCCACCACAGCAGCAGGCCGGCCGGCACCGACGCGGCGAGCGCGCGGCCGAGCCCGTTCAGCAGCGGGTTGAGTTCGGAGACGACGATACGCGTCATCGGCAGCGTCAGGCTGAAGATCATCACGCCGATGAGGCCGAGCAGCATGCCCCGGGTTTCGCGCGAATTCATGAAATGGGTGTCTCCGTATTGCGGGTTTCGTGTAATCGAGGGGCGGCAGCGGCGTTCAGCGCAGCGTGCGTGCGCCTTGCGGCGTGTCGAATTCGGCGACGAGCGCCGGCGGGGCGTCGCCGATGTCGAGGTCGAGCAGATGGCCCGCGCCGAGCCAGTCGAGCTGCTCGCGGATGACGTCCGCACGCGGGTGGACGCCCTTGAGCGCCTTCAGTGCGACGCCGTCGTTCGGCAGCGATTCGGCCGGATGGCGCGGGCTGTCCCACTGGATCAGCGATGGCACGAGGCCGTCGCCGGCGCCTTGCCAAGCGGGGAAGGCGCCGTCGTCGGGCACCGTGAGACCCCAGCTCAGGTCGCCGCGCCGCATCGCGACGACCGGCGCGATGCGCGCCGGGTACTGGCGTTGCCACATCGCGAGCTGGCGCGGGCGGTCGACGCGTGCGACCCAGTGCGCGAGGAACGGGCCCTGCGCGAGCCTGGCATGCATCGCCGGATCGTCGAGGCCGAACAGCCGCGCGCGCGGCGGCGTGGCGTCGTCGCCCGTGGCGGGCGCATCGGGATCGATCGCGATCACTTCGAGGTACAGCCCGCCCCACGCGCCGAACAGCGCGTTATGGGTGCGCATCAGCGGATGGCGGCCACCGCCGGCCGGTTCGATGCCGAGCGACGCGGCGACATGGCGCACGCCTTCGTCGAGCGTGCGCGCGGCGATCACGAGATGGTCGAGGGTCAGGGAGCGGGCTGGCATGAACGTCGGTCGGGAAGCGAAAGTGTCATGGTAGGCGGGCGATGCGCCGGGCGGTTGCGGAACCGGCCGGTGCCCGGGCCGCGATACGGGCCCGGCGGTGCGGCGCCGCGTGCGGCAAGGCCGCGACGGCGGCCGCACGATCGCCATTCCGGTCAACTGTAATCGTCGGCACCGGCACAGTAACGGTACAATCGGCGCGATAGCCTTCGGTACAGTTGGAGTCGCCGCTCATGTCCACCGTCCCCCTCGCCCAGATTCCCGCGCCGCACGATACGGCCACGCTCACGCTCGTCGACCAGCTCGTCCAGTGGGCGCGGCGCCGCATCGACGAACGCGTGTTCCGGCCCGGCATGCGCATGCCGTCGATCCGCAAGCTCGCGCTCGACAAGAGCGTGTCGCGCTTTACCGTGGTGGAAGCGTACGAACGGCTCGTCGCGCAGGGCTATCTCGACTCGCGACGCGGCTCGGGCTTCTACGTGCGCGAGCGCACGGCCACCGGCCCGCAGCCGGCCGACAACGGGGTGCGCGTGGCCGAGGCCGCGCCCGTGCACAACACGATCGACGTCGTCTGGCTGCTGCGCAACATGCTGCATACCGTCAGCCCGGAAAAAGGGCCGGGTCTCGGCTACCTGCCGGGCCGCTGGCTCGACGGCGAGCTGATCACCGGCGCGCTGCGCGCGCTCGGGCGCCAGTCCGGCGCGCAGATGCTCGGTTTCGGCACCGCGCAGGGCTTCCTGCCGCTGCGCCAGCAATTGCAGACGCGGCTCGCGGAAGTCGAGATCGGCGCGAAACCCGAGCAGCTCGTGCTGGTGTCGGGCATCACGCAGGCGATCGACCTGATCTCGCGGATCTACGTGCGGCCCGGCGATGCGGTGATCGTCGGCGATCCCGCGTGGTTCCAGATGTTCGGCCGCTTCGCGTCGCAGGGCGCGCAACTGGTCGGCATGCCCTATACGCCCGACGGCCCCGATCTCGACGCGCTGGAAACGCTCGTGCAGATGTGGCGGCCCAAGATGCTCGTGATCAATTCGGTGCTGCAGAATCCGACCGGCACGTCGCTGTCCGCCGCACAGGCGTTCCGGATCCTGAAGCTTGCCGAGGCGTACGACTTCCTCGTGGTCGAGGACGACGTGTACGGCGACCTGTGCCCACCGAGCTATCCGGCCACGCGACTCGCGAGTCTCGACCAGCTGAAGCGCGTGATCTACCTGGGCAGCTATTCGAAGACGCTCGCGGCGAATTTGCGGGTCGGCTATGTTGCCTGCGCGCCGGAGATCGCGAAGGCGGTCACCGACCAGAAGATGCTGGTCGGGATGACGACGCCGGAGCTCAACGAGCGCGTGTTGTACAAGATCCTGACCGAAGGGCATTACCGGCGTCACGTGGAGCGGCTGCGCGCGCGGCTCGACGGCGTGCGCGACAAGACCGCGCGGATGCTCGAGCGTACCGGGCTGCGGCTCTTCACGATGCCGGCGGCGGGGATGTTCCTGTGGGCCGACACGGGCGTCGATTCGGACGCGCTCGCGGCCGCCGCGCACGAGGAAGGGTTCCTGCTGACGCCGGGAAGCCTGTTCTCGCCGCAGCAGTCGTCGTCGACATGGACGCGCTTCAACGTCGCGAACTGCGGCGATCCGGCACTGCCGGGGTTTCTCGCGCGCTATATCGAAGCGGCGGCGCGGCGCGCGTCGTGACGGCGGCGTGCCGCGCTTCGTCATCCCGCCGCCCGGTTCCAGCAATTGCGAAGCGGGCGGTCCGGCGCGCGGGACGCGGCGCTCAAGAGGTCATTCGAGACGGGATCGATTGAACCGTCCGAAGATCCGGCAGCAGATGAACGTAAGAAGGCTTACTACCACCGCGGACACGACAAGTGCGTAGTAGATATCGAAATTCGCTGAAGACTCGCAATCGTGCGCGGAGAACAGGCGGTCCAGCCACAGCGAGAGCGCTGGCGGCGGGGCAGGGACAAGGTCGGGATGACGAATCCACCAATAGGTCAGTGCAAGCGATGCAAACGAAATCCATGCAATGACCGTGCAGATTCGGAGTAGCCGCTTCACCACACTGCCACCATTCCGTATGCGCGCAGCATGCTTCCGGGTATGGGATGCAGGCCGTTGTTGACCAGGAGCTCCCGCAAACGCCGGAAGTCGCTTTGACTGTCGATCACGATGCATCCACGGCTGATTCCGCGAAGGCCGCGCGGATGCAGGCGGAACTGGCCTCGTTGCACGTCGTCGCACAGTGTGGCGTCGTCAATCGAGCCATCGGCCGCATATAGTGCGAACCATTCCGATTTTCCGCCGACACGATCATGCAGCCATCCGAGCCTGCCCCCTGATCGTCGGTCGACAACGTAATATTCTCCGGGCGGAATCGGTCCGCGTTCTGCAACGCAGGCAGCCGTCCGAGCGTTGACGTAAGGGGGAAGTCCTGAGAATGCCGGCAGTTCAAGGCCGCGAATCTGGAAGTGGCTGATGGGTTGATCATTAAGCTCAAAGCTGCATGGAATCATTTCGTTCTCAATTCGGGTAGCGATACGGTATTTCAGCGAATTGAAAGCGGCGCGAACATTGGATCGGTCCGAAATTCGCGCGGTAAAAGCGCTAATTCGCGACTCGACCCACACGTGCATCCGGACAAGGCACCGAAGCACACGGCCGAGCCCTTGAAATCCAGCCGGCCGCCCCCAGATGGCGGCAACAACCGGTCGGCCCCGGCATCGTGCGCCGGGTGCCCGGGGTTACACCATTCATGTAAGAGGAAACAGCATCCATGGCACACGAAACGATGAGCTTTCAGGCAGAGGTCAAGCAACTCCTCCACCTGATGATTCATTCGCTCTACAGCAACAAGGAAATCTTCCTGCGCGAACTGGTGTCGAACGCGTCCGACGCGGCCGACAAGCTGCGTTTCGAAGCGCTCGCGGACAACGCGCTGTACGAGAACGATCCGAATCTGCGCATCCGCATCGGCTTCGACAAGGCCGCACGCACGATCACGATCGAGGACAACGGCATCGGCATGAGCCGCGACGAGGCGATCGCGAACCTCGGCACGATCGCGCGTTCGGGCACCAAGGAATTCTTCACGAAGCTGTCCGGCGACCAGCAGAAGGACGCGGCGCTGATCGGCCAGTTCGGCGTGGGCTTCTACTCGGGCTTCATCGTCGCAGACAGGATCACCGTCGAGACGCGCCGCGCCGGCCTGCCGGCGAACGAAGCCGTGCGCTGGGAAAGCGCGGGCGAGGGCGATTTCACGATCGACGCGATCGAGCGCGCGCAGCGCGGCACGACGATCACGCTGCATCTGCGCGAAGGCGAGGACGAACTGCTGTCGTCGCACCGCCTGAAGTCGATCATCCAGAAGTATTCCGATCACATCGCGCTGCCGATCCTGATGCAGAAGGAAGAGTGGGATCAGGAAAAGGGCGAGATGGTCCTGAAGGACGAGGACGAGACCGTCAACCAGGCGAGCGCGCTCTGGACGCGTTCGAAGAGCGACGTCACCGACGAGCAGTACACGCAGTTCTACCAGCACATCGCGCACGACCACCAGGATCCGCTCACGTGGACGCACAACCGCGTCGAGGGCCGCAGCGAATACACGCAGCTGCTGTTCGTGCCGGCGCACGCGCCGTTCGACCTCTGGAACCGCGATTACCGCGGCGGCCTGAAGCTGTACGTGAAGCGCGTGTTCATCATGGACGACGCCGAGCAGCTGCTGCCGCAATACCTGCGCTTCGTGAAGGGTGTCGTCGATTCGGCCGACCTGCCGCTGAACGTGTCGCGTGAAATCCTGCAGGAAAGCCGCGACGTGAAGGCGATCCGCGAAGGCGTGACCAAGCGCGCGCTGTCGATGCTCGAGGAACTCGCGAACGCGGAAGAGGATGCCGGCAAGGAGAAGTACAAGACGTTCTGGAGCGCGTTCGGCCAGGTGCTGAAGGAAGGTCTGGGCGAGGATCACGCGAACCGCGAGCGGATCGCGAAGCTGCTGCGCTTCGCATCGACGCACGGCGACACCGACGCGCAGGACGTGTCGCTCGCCGACTACGTGTCGCGCATGAAGCCCGAGCAGAGCAAGATCTACTACGTGACCGCCGATACGTGGCAGGCCGCGAAGAACAGCCCGCACCTGGAAGTGTTCCGCAAGAAGGGCGTCGAGGTGCTGCTGCTGACCGATCGCGTCGACGAATGGATGCTGTCGTTCCTGCATGAATTCGACGGCAAGCCGCTCGCGAGCGTGGCCCGCGGCGATCTCGACCTCGGCGAGCTGAACGACGAGGAAAAGAAGGCGCAGGAGCAGGCGGGCGAGGCGATCAAGCCGGTCGTCGAGAAGATGAAGGAAGCGCTCGGCGACAAGGTGAAGGAAGTGCGCGTCACGTTCCGCCTGACCGATTCGCCGTCGTGCCTCGTCGCGGACGACAACGACATGAGCGGCTACCTGCAGCGGATGCTGAAGGCGGCCGGCCAGAACGCGCCGGCGATGCAGCCGATCCTCGAGATCAACCCGGAGCACGCGCTCGTGAAGCAGCTGAACGCCGACAGCGCCAATTTCGGCGACTGGTGCCACCTGCTGTTCGACCAGGCGTTGCTGGCCGAAGGCGGGATGCTCGACGATCCGGCGAGCTTCGTGAAGCGGACCAACGCGCTGCTGCTGTCGCGCACCGCGTGAACGCGCGGATGCGATTCGACGGCGCACGGGCGGGCTGGCGCGAAACGCCCCGGCCCGGCTGCACGCTCGATCAGCGCGACTGGCTGACGCGCGGCGGTTCGCTGACCGCGCATCTGGCGCGGCTCGGCAGCGTGAGCGTGCGCGTGACGCGCGAGGCCGTCGACTGCCCGTGGTTCGACGAACCGGACGCGCTCGACAGTGCGCCGCGCGCGCCGATGTGGGTGCGCGAGGTGATCCTGTCGGTCGACGGCATGCCGTACGTCGCCGCGCACAGCATCGCGCCGCTCGCGGCCAGCAAGGGTGTCTGGCAGGCGATGCGGCGGTTGCGCACGCGGCCGCTCGCGGAGCTGCTGTACAGCGATCCGCAGGTGGAGCGCTCCACGCTCGTCAGCCGGCGCGTGATCGCCGGTCATCCGCTGTATGCGCTCGCGAGCCATGCGTTGCAGGGCGCGCGGGCGCCACATGCGTTCGCCGCGCGGCGCTCGGTGTTCCAGCGGCACGGCAAGCCGTTGATGGTCACCGAATGCATGCTGCCCGCGCTGTGGCGCCATCTCGATGCGCACAGCGACGGGCCGCGATCCGCCGGGCCGCGCGGAGCGGCGTGATGCTGCAGGGCTTTCCGCCGGTCGTCGGGCCGCATACGCACACGATGATTCTCGGCAGCTTTCCGGGCGAGGCGTCGCTCGATGCCGCGCAGTACTACGCGCATCCGCGCAACCAGTTCTGGCGGTTGCTCGGGGCGGTGCTCGGCGAGCCGGGGCTGCACGAGCTCGTGTACGACGCGCGGCTCGAGCGCGTGCTTTCGCACGGCATCGGCATCTGGGACGTCCTCGACGCGTGCCACCGGCAAGGTAGTCTCGATTCTGCGATCCGGAATGCGAAGCCGAACGACTTTGCGTCGTTGCGCGCGCATGCGCCGTTGCTGAAGAAAGTGTGTTTCAACGGCAAGACGGCGGGGCGGTTTGCCGACGTGATCGGCCAGGCCGGGTACGACACGCTGGTGCTGCCGTCGTCGAGTCCGGCGAATGCGATGCTGTCGTTCGAGCAGAAGCTGGTGCAGTGGCGGGCGATTCTCGCCTGACATCGATCCGGATCGCGCGCGGACGTCGCCGCTGCGCTCAGTCGTCCTTGCCCCATCTCCACCTGGGCTTTTCGCCCTTGATCCAGCAAACGGCGGTCAACAGCGCGACCAACACCGCGATGCATGCAGCGTATGCGATCGGCGACCGGTGCGGCGGCACCAGCCACGCGCTCGCGATGATCCCGATCGCGAACAGCAGCAGTACGACCCAGCCCTGCCAGGCGACCGGCAACCCCCATCCCCATCCGTAGCGCTTCGCCGGAAACCAGATCCTTTTGCCGTTCGGGTTCATGTGTTCTCCTTCGATCACCGAGCGCAGCGTAGCGCCAACCGGCTTCGAAGTCATGCAGGGCAGGGTGGGCGGCACGGCCGCCATCGCTCACCAATGCTATCCTCTCGTCCGCTCATCCAGCGTCACCCAGCGAGATTCAATCATGACCCGACTGATCAAGCGCGCGTCCGCCGAGGCGCGCGCGTTCAAGCAACGCAAGCCGGCCGCCTACAACGGCTCCGACAAACTCCAGCCGGCGCGCGTGAAGCGCCGTCCGGAGATCGACGAACACGACGACGTGCCCGTCCTCGAGGCGCCGCGCAAGCCGCGCTTCGCGCCCGTCACGTTCTCCGAAGAGCGCGGCGTGCGCTTCCTGCACTTCGGTACCGAATGGGTGCAGGGTGCGATGCGGATCTCGAAGCCGCTGCACATCGAGCTCGAATACGCGCAGCAGATGATGGCGTGGCTGCTGTTCCTCGAAACGCCCGAGCGGATCGTCCAGCTCGGGCTCGGCACCGGCGCGCTGACCAAGTTCTCGCACCGCTTCCTGCCGCACGCGAAGGTCGAGGCCGTCGAATTGAACCCGGCCGTGATCGTCGCGGCGCGCACGATGTTCGCGCTGCCGCCCGATGACGCACGCCTCGTCGTGCACGAAGCCGACGCATGGGATTTCGTCAACGATCCGGCCAACCGCGGCACGACGGGCGCGCTGCAGATCGACCTGTACGACGCGACCGCGCGCGGTCCGGTGCTCGACAGCGTCGCGTTCTACCGCGCGGTGCGCGGCTGCCTCGCCGACGCGGGCATCGCGACGATCAACCTGTTCGGCGACCATCCGAGCTTCGTGCGCAACATGAAGCATCTGAACGCGGCGTTCGACCATCGCGTGATCGCGCTGCCGGAAGTGCACGACGGCAACCGGATCGCGATCGCGTTCTCGGGCCCCGCGCTCGACGTGTCGTTCGCGCAGCTGGAGGCCCGCGCGAAGCTGATCGAGGACACGCTGAAGCTGCCCGCGCGCAAGTGGGTGAAAGCTTTGAAAGAAACGATCGGCGCACGCGAATCCTCGTTCGCGATCTGACGCTCATGCACCGGTCGCATGCCGGTGCAACCAGCCTGACTGGGGGCGGATCACCTCGGGTTCGCCCCTGCTTGACCGCTCGCTCGCGGCTCCTATACTGGCGCGAAGCCAGGGGAGCCGCAGCTTACCCGTTTTGCCCCTCCTCTCGCCGCCGTACCCGCTTGACAAGATCGATAACCGGGAAAGATGAGGAGACGTCATGGCTCACGATGCCGACGCCAATCGGGCCGCCAAGCGCTGGCTCTGGCTGCTGGTGCTGCCGCTGATCGCGATGGTCTGGGTGCCGTCGTACAGCAAGATCGAACCGCAATGGTTGGGTTTTCCGTTTTTCTACTGGTACCAGTTGCTGTGGGTGTTCATTAGCGCGGTGATCACCGCGTTCGTGTATTTCAAGACCAAGAACGCGTGGAAGGCGAGCGGCCCGCAAGGAGGTGCGCGATGAACCTCGGCGCAACCTTCGTCTTCGTCCTGCTCTTCATCGGCGTCACGATCATCGGCTTCCTGGCCGCGAACTGGCGGCGCGGCGATCTCGCCCACCTCGACGAATGGGGCCTCGGCGGACGCCGCTTCGGCACGATCGTCACGTGGTTCCTGCTCGGCGGCGACCTCTATACGGCCTATACGTTCGTCGCGGTGCCCGCGCTCGTGTTCGGCGCCGGCGCGATGGGCTTCTTCGCGTTGCCGTACACGATCCTGATCTATCCGTTCGCGTTCGTCGTGTTTCCGAAGCTGTGGAGCATCGCGAAGCGGCACGGCTACGTGACGGCCGCCGACTTCGTCAACGCGCGCTACGGCAGCCGGATGCTCGCGCTCGCGATCGCGGTGACGGGCATCCTCGCGACGATGCCGTACATCGCGCTGCAGCTCGTCGGCATCGAAGTCGTGATCGGCGCGCTCGGTTTCGACACGACCGGCTTCATCGGCGATCTGCCGCTCATCATCGCGTTCGCGATTCTTGCCGCATACACGTACACGTCGGGGCTGCGCGCGCCCGCGATGATCGCGATCGTGAAGGACATCCTGATCTACATCACGATTGCCGCGGCGGTCATCGTGATCCCGGCGAAGCTCGGCGGCTTCGGCCATATCTTCGCGTCGGTGCCGCCGGCGAAGCTGCTGCTGAAGGCGCCCGACGCGGCCAGCCTGAACGGCTACAGCGCTTACGCGACACTCGCGATCGGTTCCGCGCTCGCGCTGTTCCTGTATCCGCACTCGGTCACGGCGATCCTGTCGTCGGCGTCGGGCAACTCGATCCGCCGCAACATGGCGATGCTGCCTGCGTACTCGTTCGTGCTCGGCCTGCTCGCGCTGCTCGGCTACATGGCGCTCGCCGCGGGCGTGAAGGACATGCCGCAGTACGCGCCGTACTTCAAGGCGTTCGGCCCGAACTTCGCGGTGCCCGCGCTGTTCCTCGAGTATTTCCCGTCGTGGTTCGTCGGCGTCGCGTTCGCGGCGATCGGCATCGGCGCGCTGGTGCCGGCGGCGATCATGTCGATCGCGGCCGCGAACCTGTACACGCGCAACATCCACCGCGAGTTCGTGAACCGCAACATGACGCACGACCAGGAGACGCACGTCGCGAAGCTCGTGTCGCTGATCGTGAAGGTCGGCGCGGTGGCGTTCATCCTCGGGCTGCCGCTGACCTATGCGATCCAGCTGCAGCTGCTCGGCGGGATCTGGATCATCCAGACGCTGCCCGCGATCGTGCTCGGCCTGTACACGCGGCTGCTCGACCACCGCGGCCTGCTGGCCGGCTGGGCGGCGGGCATCGTGTGCGGCACGTGGATGGCGGTGTCGCTGAAGCTTGCGAGCTCGATCTTCACGATCCACCTGTTCGGCCTTGCGATCCCCGGCTATGCGGCCGTGTGGTCGCTGGTCGTGAACCTCGTGGTGTCGGTGGTGGTCAGCGTGCTGGTGCGCGCGATGGGCATGGCGCATGCGGAGGACCGCACGCGGCCGGAGGATTACCTCGACGTCGTCGAGAGCTGAACGCACCCGAGCTGTTGCAGTTTCGACACGGCGCCCGCGACGCAAATCGCGGGCGTTTTGCATGGTCCGCCGCGAACGCCCCGTGCGGCCGTGCTTCCGTTCTCGTTGATCTCCAAGCGATTCTAGGACGACCGCGCCGCGGTGAAAATCGGTGTATGACCGATTGGAAGAGGCGCTTGCCGATTGTCAATATTGCGTCCCGCCCGGCCCACGCCGGGTGATTCGATCTCGACACGATTCGACTACATGAGGGATGCAATGATGAAGATGGGGTTGCTGGTGCTCGGCCTGTGGTGCGCCGCGCTTGCCGGTTGTGTGAACGCGTACTACCGGTGAGGCCAACGATGAGAGTCCTGTTGATGTGGGTGCTCGTCGCCCCGATCCTGCTCGCCGGCTGCGCGAACATGTATTACCGGTGATGGTGGGTCCGATGAAAACGATCTTGCCGGCCGCGATGCTGTGCGCGATGCTCGCCGGTTGCATTTCAGTCTACGGTCCTGGACAGCGGTACGCGGCGCGCGATGCGCCGTCGGAGCAGCAGGATACGTCCGACCGCGCGCACGGCGCCGACGATGCATCGGGCATCGTGATCGGCAATCGCAAGTACGACGAAGTATGGACGGCCGTCGCGCAGTTCTATGCGGACCACAAGCTTGCCGTGCGCGTCAGCGATCGCGACGCGGGCCTTCTGGCCGCCGCCTATGCCGATTATCCGAACGCGGGCAATTTCCTGGATTGCTCCGCGCTGAAGCAGACGTCGAACGTGACGCATATGCTGAAGGTCGTGACGCGCATCGACGACGCCACGCAAGGCGTGACCGTGTCGATCGACGTCGCGGGCACGGCCAGCGTGGTCGCGGCCGGCAAGCAGAAGAGCGCGCGCGTCGCGTGCCATTCGAACGGCACGCTGGAGCGGGCGCTGGCGGAAGTGCTGCGCAAGTAGCGAGGCCGCCCGGATCCCGGCGCTTGCGCGGCGGTCCGGGCGGCGCGGGTGCGTTACTGTCCCGCGCGTTTCGCGAGATCCTCGCGTTGCGAGAGGTCTTCGACGTTCACCATCCAGTGCACGCCGAAACGATCCTTCGCCATCCCGAAGCCGAGCGCCCAGAACGTCTTGCCGAACGGCATCGTCACCTCGCCGCCGTCGGCGAGCGCATTGAACAGCTTCTGACCTTCCTCGACCGTCGCCGGGTTCAGCGACAGCGAATAACCCGAATGCGTGCCGCCCGGCTGGCTGCAGTCGCCGTCCGAGCACATGATCATCGAGTCGCCGATCGTGAAGCTCGCATGCATCACCTTGTCGCTCATCTCCGGCGACATCGGGTAGTCGGGATTCGGCGGCGCGTCCTTGAAGTGCATCTTGAACATCGTCTTCGCGCCGAGCGCCTTTTCGTAGAACTGAAGGGCCTCTTCCGCGCGGCCGTAGAACGTCAGATACGGTTGGACTTGCATCGTTGTCTCCTGTTGACCGGCCCGGCGTGTCGGTGCCGGCCCGGGTACTTCCAAGATTGACCGGGAAGAGCACGCCGGGATGCGGCCGGCGCACTCGTGACGTGGATTGTAGTGCGCGCGCTTGACGATGGAATGAAAAATAAAAACGGCCGCGAACACGCAGTTCGCGGCCGTTTGCCACGCTTGCTGACGGCTGTTGTCAGGCTTGCTGACAGTTCAACTGACAGCCGTCACGCGCAACGCGGTTCAGCGCAGCGCATCGATCAGCTTCTCGAGCTTCACCGCGTCGGCGGCGAACACGCGGATGCCCTCGGCCAGTTTTTCCGTTGCCATCGCTTCGTCGTTCAACTGGAAGCGGAACGATGCCTCGTCGATGGCGACGCGCTCGGTCGGCTTGTCCAGCAGCGCGTCCGGCGACAGCTTGCGTGCCACCGTGTCGTTGCTGTCCTGCAGCTTCTGCAGCAAATCGGGGCTGATCGTCAGCAGGTCGCAGCCCGCGAGCTCGGTGATCTGGCTCGTCGTGCGGAAGCTCGCGCCCATCACTTCGGTGTTGTAGCCGAACGTCTTGTAGTACGTGTAGATGCGTCGCACCGACTGCACGCCCGGATCGTTCGCACCGCCGTTTTTCGCTTCATCCCAGTCGGCGCCGGCCTGCTTCTTGTACCAGTCGTAGATGCGGCCGACGAACGGCGAAATCAGTTGCGCGCCGGCTTCCGCGCATGCGGCGGCCTGGACCAGCGAGAAAAGCAGGGTCATGTTGCACTTGATCCCTTCCTTCTGCAGCACCTCGGCCGCGCGAATGCCTTCCCACGTCGACGCGAGCTTGATCAGGATGCGTTCGCGGCCGATGCCGGCGGCTTCGTACAGCTTGATGAGCTCGCGGCCCTTGTCGATCGAACGCTGCGTGTCGAACGACAGGCGTGCATCGACCTCGGTCGACACGCGGCCCGGGATCAGTTTCAGGATCTCGGTGCCGAATGCGATCAGCAGGCGGTCGATGATGAAATCGGTGCTTTCGTCGCGGTGATCGCGGACGGTTTTCTCGAGGATCGGCTTGTATGCGTCCTTCTGGACGGCCTTCAGGATCAGCGATGGGTTCGTGGTCGCGTCCTGCGGCTTGTATTGCGCAAGCTGCTGGAAATCGCCCGTGTCGGCGACGACGGTCGTGTACTGCTTCAGCTGGTCGAGTGCGGTAGTCATGGCGATTCGGGAGGAGGGCGCAAGGCGCCGGGGTTCTCACGGGCCGCGCGAGCGCGGCAGCGAAGCGAGGCGGCGCCGGGCGCCGCCTCCGGTCCACTATTCTAGGCCCGAATCGCGTCGCGCACGTTTCGGCGTGCCGTTTGCGGTGCGGGCCCGCGCCATGCGGCGCTATGCGGGGCGCCGCGCGTTCAGGATCACCTGCGTGACGATCCCCGCGACGAGCCCCCAGAACGCCGAGCCGATCGACAGCAGCGTGAGGCCCGACGCGGTGACCATGAACGTGACGAGCGCGGCTTCGCGCTGCTTCACGTCCTGCATCGCGTTCGCGAGCCCGCTCATGATCGAGCCGAACAGCGCGAGCGCGGCGACCGACACGACGAGCGCCTTCGGCAGCGCCGCGAACAGCGCGGCGATGGTTGCGCCGAAGATCCCGGCGATCAGGTAGAACGTGCCGCACCACACGGCGGCCGTGTAGCGCTTCGCGTGATCCTCGTGCGCTTCGGGGCCCGTGCAGATCGCGGCGGTGATCGCCGCGAGGTTCACGCCGTGCGAGCCGAACGGCGCGAGCAGCAGCGATGCGAGGCCGGTGGTCGCGATCAGCGGCGACGACGGCGTCGAATAGCCGTCCGCGCGCAGCACCGCGATGCCCGGCACGTTCTGCGACGCCATCGCGACCACGAACAGCGGAATGCCGATGCTGACGATCGATGCGATCGAGAACGCGGGCATCGTGAACACGGGCTGCGCGAGCGCGATGTGGAAGCGGCTGAAGTCGAGCAGGCCGAGGCCGCCGGCCACGGCGGTGCCGACGATCAGCGTCGTGACGATCGCGTAGCGCGGCGCGAGCCGCTTGACGATCAGGTAGGTGAAGAACATCGCGAGCACGAGCGCGGTCTGGAACTGCGCGGCGCGGAAGATCTCGATGCCGATCTCGAACAGGATGCCCGCGAGCAAGGCGGCCGCGATGCCGGCCGGAATGCGCCGCATCAGCGTGTCGAACAGCCCGCTCAGGCCGATCGCGGTCAGCAACAGCGCGCACACGACGAACGCGCCGATCGCCTCGGCGTAGGGCACGCCGGGCAGCGACGCGATCAGCAGCGCGGCGCCGGGCGTCGACCAGGCGACCACGACGGGCGCGCGAAAGCGCAGCGACAGGCCGATCGTCGTCAGCGCCATGCCGATCGACAGCGCCCAGATCCATGACGAGATCTGCGCGTCGGTCAGGTGCGCGGCGCGGCCGGCCTGGAACATCAGCACGAGCGAGCTCGTGTAGCCCGTCATCATCGCGACGAAGCCGGCGACGAGCGTCGAGACGGACGTATCGGCGAAAAAGCGGCGGCCGCCGGCGCGGCCAGCGCTCGCGGTGGGCGAAGGGTTCATGCTATCTCCGGGGGAGGCCGCCTGGACGCGGCCTTCGTGTCTACAGGGCGGGTTCGTTATTTGCTGAGTGCGCGCATCGCGGTTTCGAGGCCCGCGAGCGTGAGCGGATACATGCGTTGACCGAGCAGATCGCGGATCACCGCGACCGATTGCCGGTACTCCCATAGCCGCTCGGGCTCGGGGTTCAGCCAGGCATGGTGGGGGAACTGGTCCGCGAGGCGGCGCAGCCAGACGGCGCCGGCCTCCGGGTTGTTGTATTCGACCGAGCCGCCGGACTGCAGCACCTCGTACGGGCTCATCGTCGCGTCGCCGACGAAGATCAGCTTGTAATCGGGCGTGAACTTGTGCAGCACGTCCCACGTCGCGGTGCGCTCCGAGTGGCGGCGGCGGTTGTTCTTCCACAGGTGGTCGTACACGCAGTTGTGGAAGTAGTAGAACTCCAGGTGCTTGAATTCGGCCTTCGCGGCCGAGAACAGCTCTTCGGTGCGCTTGATGTGATCGTCCATCGAGCCGCCGACGTCGAGCAGCATCAGCACCTTCACGTTGTTGTGGCGCTCGGGCACCATCCGCAAGTCGAGCCAGCCGGCGTTCGCGGCCGTGCTGCGGATCGTGCCGGGCAGGTCGAGTTCCTCGGCCGCGCCTTCGCGCGCGAAGCGGCGCAGGCGCCGCAACGCGACCTTGATGTTGCGCGTGCCGATCTCGACCGAATCGTCGTAGTCTCGGTAGGCGCGCGCCTCCCACACCTTGACCGCGGTGCGGTTGCCGTTCGACGGGCCGCCGATGCGCACGCCTTCGGGGTTGTAGCCGCCGTGCCCGAACGGCGACGTGCCGCCGGTGCCGATCCACTTGTTGCCGCCTTCGTGGCGTTCCTTCTGCTCGTCGAGCAGTTCCTTCAGGCGCTCCATCAGCTTGTCGAGGCCGCCCATCGCTTCGATCTGCGCCTTTTCCTCCGGCGACAGCTCGCGCTCGAGACGCTTCTCGAGCCAGTCGAGCGGAATGTCGAACGCTTCGGACGGCAACGCGGACACGCCATGGAAATACGCGCCGAACGCCTGGTCGAACTTGTCGAAGTACTGCTCGTCCTTGACGAGCGTCATTCGTGCGAGGAAGTAGAACGCGTCGATCGACGGCGAGATCAGCCCGGCCTTCAGCGATTCGAGCAGCGTCAGGTATTCCTTCACCGAGACGGGCAGCTTGGCTGCGCGCAGCGCGTAGAAGAAATTGAGCAGCATGGCCGGGCCTTCGCGGGTGGGTTACCGGTTGTGCCGGTTCATGTAGACGAGCCGCTCGAGCAGGCTCAGATCCTGCTCGTTCTTCAGCAGCGCGCCCGCGAGCGGCGGCACGATCTGCTTCGCGTCGGCGCCGCGCAGCGCGTCGGCCGGGATGTTCTCGGCGAGCAGCAGCTTCAGCCAGTCGAGCAGTTCGGACGTCGACGGCTTCTTCTTCAGCCCCGACACGGCGCGCAACTCGAAGAAGCTCTCGAGCGCCGCGCGCAGCAGCTCCTCGCGGATGTGCGGGAAGTGGACCGCGACGATCTGCTGCATCGTCGACGGATCGGGAAACTGGATGTAGTGGAAGAAGCAGCGGCGCAGGAACGCGTCGGGCAGTTCCTTCTCGTTGTTCGACGTGATGATCACGAGCGGGCGGTGCTTCGCGCGTACCGTCTCGCGCGTCTCGTACACGTGAAATTCCATCCGGTCGAGCTCGCGCAGCAGGTCGTTCGGGAATTCGATGTCGGCCTTGTCGATCTCGTCGATCAGCAGCACGCTCGGCTGCTCGGCGTCGAACGCCTGCCACAGCACGCCCTTCACGATGTAGTTCGAGATGTCCTTCACGCGCTCGTCGCCGAGCTGCGAGTCGCGCAGCCGCGATACCGCGTCGTATTCGTACAGGCCCTGCTGCGCCTTCGTCGTCGACTTGATGTGCCACTGCAACAGCGGCATGTCGAGCGCGGCCGCCACTTCCTCGGCGAGCATGGTCTTGCCGGTGCCTGGCTCGCCCTTGATCAGCAGCGGCCGTTGCAGCGTCAGCGCGGCGTTGACCGCGAGCTTCAGGTCGTCGGTGGCGACGTAGTGCGAGGATCCTTCGAAACGCATGGCGGCGCTCTTTCCTGGTCGCAAAAAAACCCAGTATAAGTCAGAAGGGCTGTCCGGTTGGCCCGGGGCCGCGTATCGTTGCGGGGCTGCGGCGGGGCGGGCCGGGGCGCCGTATGGACGCATTCCCCGCCGACGCGGTACAATCTGGCCGTTTTTTTTGGCCTGCGTGGCGACCGACAAGCAAAACGGCGCGGGCCGTTGCCGCTTCGGCGCCAGTTTCCCCTCAAGCTAGGTTACAAGAGCTATGAACAAATTCGTCGGCAAACACGTCGTTGTCGCAGCGCTCGTGGCGCTCGCGGGCAGCGCGCAGGCGGCCGGTGTGGTCGGCAACCCGAAGGACGGGGCGAGCAAGGCCGCCATGTGCATCGGTTGCCACGGCATCCAGGATTACCGCGCGGCGTACCCGGAGGTCTACCGGGTGCCGGTCCTCGGCGGCCAGAACCAGCAATACCTCGAGAACGCGCTGAAGGCCTACCGCAAGAAGGATCGTCACTTCCCGTCGATGAACGCGATCGCCGGTTCGCTGACGGACCAGGACATCGCGGATCTGGCGGCCTACTACGCCGCCCAGAAGGCCGACACGAAGGACAATCCCTACAAGTAAAGCGCGCGCCGCCGATCTGACCGGCGGGACAGGAGCATTCATGAACAACGCATTCAAGACGGCGGCGGTTGCACTGGCGGCCGGCCTCGCGATCGGTACCGCGCATGCGGCGGACACCACGAAGGGCAAGGAGCTGGTCGAGTCGCACAACTGCGCGGCCTGCCACGGCGCGCAGCTGAACAAGCCGATCAACGCGGAGTATCCGCGCCTCGCGGGCCAGCACGCCGACTACCTCGTGTGGGCGATGCGCCAGTACCAGATGGGGCTGACGAACCCGCTGCTCGGTCGCAACAACGCGATCATGCAGGCGCAGGTGCAGAACCTGTCGGTCAGCGACATGAAGGACATCGCGGCCTACATCGAGTCGCTGAAAGAGACCGATCTCGTCTTCAAGAAGTAAGCGCGCCGGACCTTGCCGGTCCGTGCAGCCAGCATACCCCGCCGCGGCGGGGTATTTTTTTGTCCGCGGCGCTCAGTCGCGCGACGCGCGGCGCAGGATGCGCTGCAGATACGCGTCGGTATCGGGCGGCGTGCCGGTGCGCTGCGCTTCCCAGATCGTCTCGCCGAGGCATTCCATGATCATGTGCTGCGCCTCGTGGGTCGAATCGAGCTTCGCGGCCAGCTTGTCGTGCGCGGCGCGGATGCCGGGCGGCTGATCGATCGACAATTGCTCGCTGATCGCGAGGTGCATCGACAGGTGCAGGAACGGGTTCGTGCGGCCTTCCTCGGGCGTGTAGTTGCGCGCGGCGGCGCTGTCGGCGTCCGCGAGGTCGTCGTGGTATTCGGGATGCTCGACGATCCAGTCGGCCGCCATCGCTTCCAGCGGCGTCAGGATCTCGCCGGCGCGCTGCTTGCGCCAGGTCTCGGTGAAAAAGCGACGGACTTCGTCGCGACTCGGATTGAACATGGTGGGGACGCGTCGTGATTCGGGCGGCGTCATGCCGCGTCGCGCATTGTACGCCGGGTCGGCGCACGGCGCTGGCGGCGGGCAGCGGGCGCACCGTGGCGTGGCGCGGCGACGTCGATCCGCGTCGGCCGGCGCGGGCTGCGGCGCGGCGCAACAGGTAAGCGAGGGCTAGGCTGCCGGCCAGCGGGCCGCTACACTCCGACGATTCCCGTCGTCGCACTTGCCCACTTACATCATGTCCGCCACCGCCCGCTCATCGTCCGCCGCGCTGCAGGGCGCGCTCTACGTCGCGCTGTCCGCCGCCGCATTCGGCGCGATGGCGATCTTCGGCCGCTATGCGTATGCGGCCGGCGTCGACGTGCTCGGGCTGCTGATCGTGCGCTTCGCGATCGGCGGCGCGGTCCTGGCCGCGATCGCCCGGCACCGCCGCGTCGCATGGCCGCGCGGCCGCGCGCTCGCGCCGCTCGTGGCGATGGGTGCACTTGGCTACGTCGGGCAGTCGTTTTGCTATTTCAGCGCGCTCCAGCATGCGCAGGCGAGCCTCGTCGCGCTGCTGCTGTACCTGTATCCGGCCTTCGTCACGCTGTTGGCCGCGTGGTGGCTCGGCGAGCGCCTCACGCGCGCGAAGGCGGTCGCGCTCGTGCTCTGTGTCGCGGGCTCCGCGCTGATGGTCGGCGGCGGCCACGGCGAGCCGCTCGGCATCGCACTCGCGCTGGCCGCCGCAGTGATCTATTCGCTGTACATCGTCGGCGGCACGAAGGCGACGCGCGGCGTCGATCCGCTCGCGACCACCGCGATCATCTGCCTGTCAGCGACCGCGACGCTCGTCGCGATCGCGATCGTGCGTATCGCGGCGTTCGGCGCGCCGCCGCGCTGGCCGGCGACGGCCGCCGGCTGGGCGTCGATGCTCGCGATCGCGCTGGTGTCGACGGTCGCCGCGATGCTCGCGTTCTTCGCCGGGCTCGAGCGGCTGGGGGCTGCGCGCACGTCGATGCTGTCGACGCTCGAGCCGGTCGTGACGGTCGCGCTCGCGGCGCTGCTGTTCGGCGAGGCGCTGTCGCCGTTGCAGTGGGCCGGCGGCGTCGCGATCCTCGCGGCCGTGCTGGCGCTCGTGCGCGCGGGCGGCGCGGCGGCCGACGACGCGACGGCGACGTCCAACGCATAAGCAGCGGAAACGGGGAAAGTCGTGGGCGCCGCACCGGCGCTTGCGGGTCGCGCCGCGCGCCGCGCACGGCCAGGCCGGCCGCGTGAGGCGCGTCGGCCGCGGCCGGCGCTCACTCGTTCGGCGGTGGTGTCTTCGGCCGGAATTCGCACAGCGGCTCGATCGCGCAGTGCCAGCATTCGGGCTTGCGGGCCTTGCACACGTAGCGACCGTGCAGGATCAGCCAGTGATGCGCGTCCTGCAGGAATTCCTTCGGCGTGAACTTCTCGAGCGCGGCCTCGACGGCCCGTACGTCCTTGCCCGGCGCGAGCCCCGTGCGGTTCGCGACGCGGAAGATATGCGTGTCGACCGCGATCGTCGGCTGCCCGAACGCGGTGTTCAGCACGACGTTCGCGGTCTTGCGACCGACGCCCGGCAGGCTCTCGAGCGCTTCGCGATCGGCCGGCACCTCGCCGTCGTAGCGCTCGAGCAGGATGTTGCACGCCGCGATCACGTTCTTCGCCTTGGTGCGGTACAGGCCGATCGTCTTGATGTAGTCGGCGACGCCTTCTTCACCGAGCGCGACGATTTGTCGCGGGGTGTTCGCGACCGGGAACATCTTGCGCATCGCTTTGTTGACCGACACGTCGGTCGCCTGCGCGGACAGCATCACCGCGATCAGCAACTCGAACGGCGTCGTGTATTCGAGCTCGGTGGTCGGATGCGGATTGAGGCTCTGCAGCGTTTCGTAGATCGCGCGTCGTTTGGTGGCGTTCATGGACGGTTCTTGTCGGGCGGCGCGGCCGGGTCGCTTTGGTCGTCGTTGTTCGGAACGTCGCGGTCGTCGCGGGCAGCCGCAGCCTCGGCGTCGCGCTGCGCCTGCTGTTCGGCGAGCCGCTTGCGGCGGGCTTCGGCCGCGTCGATCTGCGCCTGCACGGCCGCGCTCACGCCTTCGGTGTTCTTCGGCGCGGCGCCTTGTTCGGACAGTTCTTCCTTCTTCTTGCGGGCGCGTTCGAGCGCGGCGGCGATGATCGCGCGTTTCTTCGCGTCGGCGTCGTCGGCCGGGGCGGCGCCCGGTGTGCCAGCCGGCGCCGCGGCCGGCGCCGCCTTGGCCGCACCGGCACTGGCCGCGCGGCGGGCGGCGGCGCGCGCTTCGGCGGCCTCGCGTTCGCGGCGCTGGCGGGCGAGCCGGCGGTCGTGGCGTTCGCGCGCGGCGTCCGCCTGTTCCTGCGACCACGCGTCCCAGCCCGTGCGCTCGTCGGTCACGGGGACCATCGCGATGCAGTCGACCGGGCAAGGCGGCACGCACAGGTCGCAGCCCGTGCACAGCGATTCGACGATCGTGTGCATCTGTTTCGGTGCGCCGATGATCGCGTCGACCGGGCATGCCTGCATGCACAGCGTGCAGCCGATGCACAGGCTTTCGTCGATGAACGCGACGGCGCGCGGATGCTCGGTGCCGTTGACGGGGTTCAGCGGGATCACCGGCTTGCCGAGCAGGCGCGCGAGGCGCGCGATGCCTTCGGCGCCGCCGGGCGGGCACTGGTTGTAGTTCGCGTCGCCGGCGGCGATCGCGTCGGCGTACGGACGGCAGCCGTCATAGCCGCACTTCGTGCATTGCGTCTGGGGAAGCAGATCTTCGATGCGATCCGCGAGGGTCTTGGAATCGGTCACGGTGACAACGGGCGCAGCAGCGCCGAATGGCTCTCGGCCGCGTCTGGCGCGGCCGGAAAGGTTTGCCAAACCTCGATTATCGCCGATTTCCCGCATTGCGCTGGACGCTGTCTGTGCGCATAATCGAACCGCTTTTTTGCAGGGGCTCAGCAGGAGGGCGGCCGCACGCGGCGCGCTCGTTCCAGGGCAGCCGGCGCCGAGGCGGTGGGGGTGCCGGTCCGGATCACGCGGCTCACATAGCAAAACGCCACCATGAATCAGCCAAAAATCAAAAGAGATCCTGAAGGTACCCGCCGCCGCATCCTGATGGCGGCAGCCGAAGAGTTCGCGAGTGGAGGGCTGTTCGGCGCGCGCGTCGACCAGATCGCGCGCCGGGCCGAAACCAACGAGCGCATGCTCTATTACTATTTCGGCAGCAAGGAGCAGCTGTTTACGGCCGTGCTCGAACATGCGTTCTCCGCGCTGACCGAGGCCGAGCGCGTGCTCGATCTCGACGGCGTCGCGCCCGTCGAGGCCGTCACGCGGCTCGCGCACTTCGTGTGGGATTACTACCGCGATCATCCGGAGCTGCTGCGGCTCATCAACAACGAGAACCTGCACGAAGCGCGCTACCTGCACAAGTCGACGCGAATCCGCGAGATGATGTCGCCGATCGTCGCGAAGCTCGGCAACGTGCTGATGCGCGGCCAGAAGGCCGGGCTGTTCCGCAGCGACGTCGATCCGCTGCGCTTCTACGTGACGCTGTCGGGGCTCGGCTACTACATCGTGTCGAACCGTTTCACGCTCGCCGCGACACTCGGCCGCGACTTCAGCCAAGCCGACGAGCGCGCGGAGATGGTCAGGATGAACACCGAGGTGCTGCTCGCGTATCTGTTGCGCCGATGAGCGGCCCGCCCGTGGCCGCCGGATAAAAAAACGCCGCCGTGCGCAAGCAACGGCGGCGTTTTTGCGTCGGAACGCGGTGGGTCAGGCGGCCTTGCGCGCGCGAACGGTTTTGGCGCGCGTGGCGCCCGCGCGTTTCGCGGCCGGTGCGGCCTTCGCGGTTGCCGTCTTGGCGGGCGCAACCGTCACGGCCGGCGCCTTCGCGCGCGCGCGCTTCGCGGCAGTCGCTCGCGCCGTCGCTTCGGGCTGCGGCTTGACGGCCTGCACGGCGGCGAGCGTCGTCGCGGCCGGTGCTTCGGCGGGCGCCTTGGTCGCGCCGTTCTTCGGTTCCGGCGCATGCTCGCGGATGAAATCGCGCAGCTGCGGGTAGATGATCGTGCGCCAGCGGCGGCCCGAGAAGATCCCGTAGTGACCGCATTTCTCGGCGGTCAGGCTGCGGCGATCGTCCTGCGGGATGCCCGTGCACAGCTCGTGCGCGACGTGCGTCTGGCCGCTGCCCGAGATGTCGTCGAGTTCGCCTTCGATCGTCATCAGCGCGGTGTGCTTGATGTCCTGCGGACGCACGCGCTCGCCTTCGACATCCCAGGTGCCTTCCGCGAGCCGGAATTCCTGGAACACGACGCGGATCGTCTCGAGATAGTACTCGGCGGCCATGTCGAGCACCGCGTTGTACTCGTCGTAGAAGCGGCGGTGCGCCTCGGCGTCGTCCTCGTCGCCGCGCAGCAGGCTCTGGTAGAAGTCCCAGTGCGATTGCGCGTGACGTTCCGGATTCATCGCGACGAAGCCCGTGTGCTGCAGGAAGCCCGGATACACGTGGCGGCCTTCGCCCGGATAGTTCGCGGGCACCGTGTGGATCACGTTGTTCTCGAACCACGCGGTCGAGTGCTGCGTCGCGAGCGAGTTCACCGACGTCGGGCTGCGGCGCGCGTCGATCGGGCCGCCCATCATCGTCATCGTGAGCGGCGTGTCCTCGCCGCGGCTCGCCATCAGCGAGATCGCCGCGAGCACCGGCACGGTCGGCTGGCACACGGAAATCACGTGCAGGTTGCGCGCGCCGATGTGGCGGATGAATTCCTGGATGTACGCGATGTAGTCGTGCAGGTGGAACGGGCCGACCTCGACCGGCACCATCCGCGCGTCGATCCAGTCGGTGATGTACACCTTGTGATCCTGCAGCAGCGTGCGCACGGTGTCGCGCAGCAGCGTCGAGTGGTGGCCCGACAGCGGCGCGCAGACCAGCACGACCGGCTCGTCCTTCAACTGCGTGACGGCATCGGCGTCGTCCGAATAGCGTTTGAAGCGCAGCAGCCGGCAGAACGGCTTCTCGACGATCGTCTGCTCGACGATCGGGATGTTGTGGCCGTCCTTGACGATCTGATGAATGTTGAATTCGGGCTTCTCGTAATCCTTGCCGAGCCGGTACATCAGCTCGTACGCGGCGGCCATCCGCGTCGCGCCGGGCATCAGCGAGAACGGGCTGGACGGGTTGGCGAACGACTTGGATGCGGCCTGGGCCCAGGCCGTGAGCGGGCTCAACATCGCCCGCTGGAATTCGTGCAGTTGGTAAAGCATGCAGACTACTCCCGCGTGGGGGACGGTGCGCAAGGGCGGCGTGGGGCGTCGCGGCGTGCCGTGTGGGTCAGCGACCGGCCATGGTGCAGTGCGGCCGGACAATCGAATCGATCATATCGGACAACGATGGGTGTTGCAATGCAACATTTCCCCGATTTTTCATCAAACTTTTGTGAATTGACGATCTCTGAAGAAGCCGCTCCGGCCCCGGTCAGCGCCCGGTCGCCACGGCCGGCGCCGGCTGGCCGGCCGCGCGCGCCATGGCGTCCTCGTGGTGCATCAGGTTCATTGCAGTATGCACCAGCGCCACGTGCGAGAACGCCTGCGGGAAGTTGCCGACGAGCCGGCCCTCGACCGGGTCGTATTCCTCGGCGAGCAGCCCGAGGTCGTTGGACAGCGCGAGCAGCCGGCTGAAGAGCCGGTGCGCGTCGTCGATCCGGCCGAGCAGCGCGTAGTTGTCGACCAGCCAGAAACTGCACGCGAGAAACGTGCCTTCGCCGGGCGGCAGGCCGTCGTCGTACTCCGTCGTTCGGTAGCGCATCACGAGGCCGTCGTGCAGCAATTCCCGCTCGATCGCGTCGACCGTGCCGACGATGCGCGGGTCTTCCGGCGGCAGGAAGCCGAGGAGCGGCATCAGCAGCACGCTCGCGTCGAGCTCGTCGCTGCCGTAGCTCTGCGCAAACGCCCGTTTGCCTTCATGCCATGCGTTGTCGCAGACGTCGGCGTGGATCCGGTCGCGCAGCGCGCGCCAGCGGTCGAGCGACGCGGGCAGCCGGAACATTTCCGCCGACTTGATCGCGCGGTCGAACGCGACCCACGCCATCACCTTCGAGAACGTGAAATGGCGGCGGCCGCCGCGCGTTTCCCAGATCCCCTCGTCGGGTTCCTGCCAGATCTTCTCGAGATGATCGAGCAGCGAACACTGGACGGACCACACCGTGTCGTCGGCCTGCAGGCCGCCCACGCGCGCGAGGTGCAGCGCGGCCATCACTTCGCCGAACACGTCGAGCTGGAGCTGGTTCGCGGCGCCGTTGCCGACGCGCACCGGTTTCGAATCCTGGTAGCCGGGCAGCCAGTCGAGCTCCATTTCCGGCAGCCGGCGCTCGCCCGCGATCCCGTACATGATCTGGATTTGCTCGGGCGAGCCGGCCATCACGCGGCCGAGCCACGTGCGCCAGGCGCGCGCCTCGTCGTAGTAGCCGCCGCGCATCAGCGCGAGCAGCGTGATCGTCGCGTCGCGCAGCCAGCAGTAGCGGTAGTCCCAGTTGCGGTTGCCGCCGATCTTCTCGGGCAGCGACGTGGTGGGCGCCGCGACGATCCCGCCGGTTGGCTCGTACGCGAGCGCCTTCAGCGTGATCAGCGAGCGGCGCACGGCGGCCGCGTAGCGACCCTGCACCTGGCAGCGGCCCGACCATTCGAGCCAGTAGTTCTCGGTGCGGGCGAGCATCGACAGCGGATCGCGCGCAGGCGGCAGCCGCAGGTGCGACGCCGCGTAGCTGAGCGAAAACGGCACGCGTTCATCGGCGCTCACCGTGAATTCCGCGAGCGTATGGAGGTTCTTGCCGGTGAGCGGCACCGGCGTGCGCAGCACGACGGTATCGGGGCCGGCGATCGCCTTCATGCCGTCCTCGCGGGTCAGTTGCGTGACCCACGGGATCGAGAAACCGTAGTCGAAGCGCAACACCAGTTCCATGCGCATCTTCATCGTGCCGTGGCGGCCGACGACGATCCGCACCAGTTCGGACCAGCCGTTGCCGGGCGGCATGAAGTCGATCACGGTGACGGCGCCGTCGGCGCTTTCATAGTCGGTCTCGAGGATCAGCGTGTCGCCGCGATAGCGGCGCGTCGTGTGCGTGATCGCGGCGTCGTCGGCCGGTGCGAGCAGCCAGCGGCCGTGCTCGGGCGTGCCGACCAGCGCCGCGAAACAGGCGCCCGAATCGAAGCGGGGCCAGCACAGCCAGTCGACGGAGCCGTCTTTCGAGATCAGCGCGGCGGTGTGGCCGTCGCCGACGAGGGCGTAGTCTTCGATCAGGGCGGGCATGGGCAAGCGGTCCTTGGGTATTCGAGTTCACTATGCAGGCGGAGGCGCCCTGGCTTCACGTGCCGGCGTCGCGCCCCGTATACTCGGCCGGGCGGCGGAGCGCATGAACGGCCGGCGTTTCGTCCTATCTCAACACTTGAAGCGACTCGATGCAAGGAGGATTCAATGCCCAGCCGTTTACGCGAGCGTGACGCACGCGCTTCGACACGAGGGTTCCCGCTTAGGCTCGCTCACTGGATGAAAGGTTTCGCGATCGTGCTGTCCTTGTCCGCGACCCATGCCTTCGCTCAACAATCGCCGGCACCGGCCGACGGCGTCTACAACCTGCTCGTCGGCACCTATACGGGGCGCGGCAGCGACGGGATCTACGTTTACCGCTTCGATACGAAAACGGGCAGTGTCGCACCCGTGTCGTCGGCGAAGACCGTGAATCCGTCCTACCTGTTGCCGAGCCGCGACGGTCGCACCGTCTACGCGGTCAACGAACTGCCCGGCGACAACGGCCCGGCGACGCAGCGCGGCGGCGTCAGCGCGTTCGGCTTCGATCCGAAGACGGGTGCGCTCACGTTCCTCGACCGCGTGTCGTCCGAAGGGAACGATCCTTGCTATCTCGCGCTGTCGCCGGACGGCAAGTACCTCGTCACGGCCAACTACTCGGTCGCGGCCGATCCGGGCGGCAGCTTCGCCGTGTTCCCGGTCCGCGACGGCGGTGCGGTCGGCCCGGCCGCGCTGACGGTGCATCACGAAGGCACGGGGCCCGTGAAGGGGCGCCAGGACGGCGCGCACGTGCACTCGACGGTGTTCTCGCCCGACGGCCGTTACCTGTTCGTGCAGGACCTCGGCGCGGACAAGATCTACGGCTACCGCTACACGGTCGACGGCAGCCGCGGGCTGATCAGCCCGACCGACACGCGCTACACGCCGGTGAAGGCCGGCTCCGGCCCGCGTCACATGGTGTTCGGCGCCGACGGCCGGTTCGCGTACGTGACGAGCGAGCTCAACGCGGCGGTCGAAGTGTTCGGCCACCACGACGGCAAGCTGACGCCGGTCGAGTCGCTGCCGATGACGGTGCCGGGCTTCAAGGGCAAGGTGGGCGGCGGCGCGATCCACCTGTCGCCGGACGGCCGCTTCCTGTACGCGAGCAACCGTGGCGACGTGAACGAAATCGTGATCTACGCGGTGAACAAGGCCGACGGCCGGCTGAAGACCGTCGGGCGCCAGTCGAGCCTCGGCAAGACGCCGCGCGAATTCCTGATCGATCCGACCGGCAAGTGGCTGATCGTCGGCAACCAGGACAGCGACACGTTCTACGTATTCAGTCGCGACGTCGAAACAGGGCAGCTCGGCCCGAATCCGCAGAAGGTGGCGCTCGGCAGCCCGGTCGATTTCAAGCTGGTGCCGGTGGCGCAGTAAATGGAGAAAGGGCGCTGCCTCGGCAGTGCCCTTTTTTTCGTTCGGCGGCCGCTTGCGCGGGGCGCCCGTATCGGTCGTCGTCGGCCGCGCGGCCGCCGTGCTCAGTCGGCCGCGGCCGGCACGAGCACCTCGCGGCTGCCGTTGATGCCCATCGGCGACACGAGCCCGGCTGCCTCCATCTGCTCGACGAGGCGCGCGGCGCGGTTGTAGCCGATGCGCAACTGGCGCTGCACCGACGAGATCGACGCGCGCCGCGTGCGCACGACGAACGCGACCGCTTCGTCGTACAGCGGATCGGCTTCCGCATCCGGCGCGTCGCCGAACAGGTCCTGCGTCGCGCCGTCGGCGGCCGGGCCATCGAGAATCCCTTCCTCGTACTGCGGCTCGCCGAACTGCTTCAGGTATTCGACGATCCGGTGTACTTCCTCGTCCGCGACGAACGCGCCGTGCACGCGCTGCGGGTAGCCCGTGCCCGGCGGCAGGAACAGCATGTCGCCCTGGCCGAGCAGCGATTCGGCGCCCATCTGATCGAGGATCGTGCGCGAGTCGATCTTCGACGACACCTGGAACGCGACGCGCGTCGGGATGTTCGCCTTGATGAGGCCGGTGATCACGTCGACCGACGGGCGCTGCGTCGCGAGGATCAGGTGGATGCCGGCCGCGCGCGCCTTCTGCGCGAGACGGGCGATCAGCTCCTCGATCTTCTTGCCGGCGACCATCATCAGGTCGGCCAGCTCGTCGATCACGACGACGATCAGCGGCAGCTTCGACAGCGGCTCGGGATCGTCGGGCGTCAGCGAGAACGGGTTGCCGATCTTCTTTTCCTTCGCCTCCGCGTCGCGGATCTTCTGGTTGAAGCCCGCGAGGTTGCGCACGCCGACGGCCGACATCAGGCGGTAGCGCTTCTCCATTTCGCCGACGCACCAGTTCAGCGCATTCGCCGCGAGCTTCATGTCGGTGACGACCGGCGCCAGCAGGTGCGGGATGCCTTCGTAGACCGACAGCTCGAGCATCTTCGGGTCGATCATGATGAGCCGCACGTCCTCGGGCGTCGCCTTGTACAGCAGCGACAGGATCATCGCGTTGATCGCGACCGACTTGCCCGAACCCGTCGTGCCGGCGACCAGCATGTGCGGCGCCTTCGCGAGATCGGTGACGACCGGGTGGCCGGTGATGTCCTTGCCCATCGCGATCGTCAGCTGCGATGCCGAATGCTGGTACTGGCGCGATTCGAGGATTTCCGACAGGCGGATCATCTGGCGTTTCGCGTTCGGCAGCTCGAGGCCCATGCAGGTCTTGCCGGGAATCGTCTCGACGACGCGGATCGACGTGAGGCCGAGGCCGCGCGACAGGTCCTTCATCAGGCCGACGATCTGGCTGCCGCGCACGCCGAGCGCGGGTTCGATCTCGAAGCGCGTGATCACCGGACCCGCCGATGCGCCGACCACGGTCACCGGCACCTTGAACTCCTGCAGGCGCTGCTCGATGACCTGGGCGGTCTGCGCGAGGTGTTCCTCGGTGATCGTTTCGATATCGTCGGAGGCGGGCTCGAGCAGGTCGAGCGTCGGCAGTTCGACGTTGAACGACGCGGGTGCGTGGAATTCGAACGCGTTCGGGCGCGGCTGGCGCGCGGGTTCGGCCGATGCGTCCGGGGGCGGGGCGCTCGATTCCGCCGGTGCCGGCGGCACGGGGGGCTCGGATAGCGTCGTGTCCGGCGGCGGTGCAGTCGTGACGGCCGGGATGGCGATGCCGGTGGCCGCGGGCATTGCGCTCGTGCCGGGCATGGACCAGCTCGCCGATGCAGCAGCGGGGGCCGGCGGAGCGGTGAACGACTGGGCCTGCGGCGCCGGTGCGGACGCGACGGGTTGTGCCGGTGTCGCCGTGTCGATGGTTCCGCCCGGTGTGGAGAAGGTCGGCATTGCCGACACAGACGCGGTCGCGGAAGTCGTGGGTGCGGCCGATGCCGTCGCGGGGGCGGTCGTGGCGAAGGAGGCCGGCGCGCCACCCGTCGCTGCAGGCACGCCGCCGAACGCGGCGGGTGCAGCGGCAACGATCGTGCTCGTCGGGGCGAGCGTGCCAGAAGACGGTGCCGGGGTGACCGCAGCGGCGGCGGCAGGCGCGATGCCGGGTGCCGCCTGCGCTGCTCCGGGCGGCGTGGCCTGCGTGCCGGTCGACCAAGCGTCAGGCGTGCGGTTCGCCGGTGTTGCCGAAGGCGTCGCCGATGCGGTCGACGTTGCGGTAAATGCGCTGCCGGACGGGGCGCCAGACGCGACGTCAGGCGACACCTGCGTGCTTTGCGCCGAATGCGATCCGGTTGCGCTGAAGGACGTGCCGGTCGATGCGGGTGCGGTCTCGGCCGGCTGCAATGTGGCCGGACCGGAAGCACTCGTTGCGGGCGTCGGGGCAGACGCCGCCACGGTTGCGGACGGCTGCGCGGCGGGCAGGACGGCGGCACCGGTCGAAGGCGTGTGGGCGGGTGCCGTCGGTGCGGGCGTCGGCGTGACCGTGGCCGATGCCGCAGCCGGCACGTGACCGCTGGAACCGTGTGCGGCCCCCGTGGCGCCCATCGTCGCGGACGGCTCGGCCGATACAACGGGCGCCGCCGATGCGGAGGGTTGTGACGGCGACCAGGAGGTCGTGCCCGTCATGCCGGAGAACGAATGCGTCGCGGCGGCCGGCGTGCTGTTCGACGTGTTCGTCGGCGCGGGTGCCAGGGCAGCAGAGCCCGGCGTGGTCTCGACGCGCGACGACGCGGAAGTCGCCGGAATCGTCTGCGCAGCAGAGGAGGGTTCCGCGGACAACGGCTTCGACCACGACGCAGACGCAGGTTCCGCCATCGCGGAGATCGACGCCGCCGATGCGGGTGGCATGGCGGATTGCGTGCCGGCAGGCGACGGTGCGGTTTCTCCAGCGTGCTTTGCTGCTGCATGCCAGGCCGTTCCCGTCACGGCGCCGGCTGGTGCGGTGATCGACGTGTCCGAGTCCGCCGGCGTCGCTGCCGCAACGGGCATGGCATCGGCAAGCGGCCACGTCGGCGTTGCCGCGATCGACGAAGCGGGGAGGGGAGTGGTCGGCGCGACCTGCTGGACAGGCTTCACGACGTCCTGAATCGAGTGCGTGTCCAGTTTCGTATCGACCGATACGGTGGTATCGGCCGGCGGCGTGGATCGCGACTGGACCTGACCGACCGTCCCTGCGGCCGTTGCCGCGTCCTTCGCGTCGGCGATGCGGCCCATGCCGCTTGCCATCGACGTGACGGTGGCCGCATGCGAACCGACAGCCTCGCTCGTCGCGCCCGACTCATCCGCATCGGACAGCGGCGCGGCAATCGGGCTTTCACGCGATGCGTCGAGTCTGGAAACCGGCGGGCTGACGATGTCTTCCCACGGTGCGAAGTCGATCGGCGAATCGAATGCCGGCGCGGCGGGAGCATTGGCGTCATGCCGATGCTCGCCTTCCGCATGACGCGTCGGTGCATCGGTCTCGACGCCGCGATCCGGTGTGGCATGCCGTGCAGTTTCGCCGACGGCCGGAATGCTCGTGCCAACATCGACAACGGGCATGCGCGTGCTCGGCTCGGCCGGCATGAATGCATCCAGCACGATCGGTGCGTCGTCGTATGCCGGCGTGGCTTCGTGCATGTCCGGAAGGCCTGCGTCTTGGGGCGCGGCCTGAAGCGCGCCCGCAACGACCCCGGCGGGTACGGCCGTCGATGCCGATGCCGATGCCGATGCCGACGCCGCGCCGCTCGCTGCCGCCGCAACCGCGGCGGCCGTCGCCGGCGCCGCACCGGGCGCCCGCACGTCGTCGAGCGTCGCCCATTGCGCGGTGCTGGCCTCGATCGAGCGCAGCGTGTCGTGAACGCTCGGCGCCGGCGTGATCGGCTCCGCGGGCTGCTGCACCCATGCGTAGAGCGGCGCGCGCGCGGGGACCGGCGGCGCGGGGCGGCGCCGTGCGGCATCCGGCGACTGGCCGGCGGCGCCCGCTACTGGGCGCGCGGGCGTACGCGGCGGCGTCACGCCGGCCGGCCGCGGCGTGACCGCGGCGCGCGGCGCGGCCGGCTGCTTCATTGCGGCTGCGGCCGGGCGCGCGGTGGTCGGTTGCGGCCGAACGGGCTCGAACCCGGCCGGAAGCGGGGCCGGATTCGGGCGCGGCACCTGTGCATTCGCTGCGGCTCGCGCGAGGCTGGCGGTGCTGCCGGTCGTCGGCGGCGGCATGGCGCTCGTCGTGCCCGCTGCGGGTGGCGGGGGCATGCGATGGGCCGACGTCGGCTTCAGCCAGCCCGACGGCGCGACGGGCTCCGCGAGCGGACGCGGCGCTGCGTTGCCGCGCGGCTTCGGCCGGGCCTGCGGATCGGGTTTCCACAACGTCGGGCGCGAATAGCGGCCGTTCTGCCGCGGCGCCATCGAGTTGACGGTGTGTGCGGTGGTCGGCTGCACGATGTCGTCGTCGCGATGCAGCGCGCTGCGCGGCAGGTCGGCGACGCCGCGCACGTCGTCGTCGTCGACGTCGCGCGCGAGTTTGACGCCGAACGACGTGTCGACCCACGCGGCGAACTGCCGCCAGCCGATGCCGGTCAGCCACGGCAGGCCGGCGAAGAACAGCACGACCATCGCGACCGGCGTACCGATCGGGCCGAGCACATGCGCGAAGCCGTTCGAGAGCGCGTGGCCGAGCGCATTCGTGTCGGGGCCCGACAGCGGGCTCGTCAGCGCGCAGCTCGCGACGAACACGGCTGCGAAGCCGAGCCACAGGCGAATCGAGCCGCGGCCGGCGAGTCCGCCGCCGCCGGGCAGCATCGCCTGAACGAGACGCCAGATGAGAAGGAGGAACCAGACGGCGGAGATGCCGAACCAGCCGAAGACAACCGTGTGCATGCTTTGATGAAACAGGAAGAGGGCGGGGAGCGCGGTGCGCGACCCGCCGAGTTTAACCGGCCGGCGAACAGGACTCTAAGGCGGCATGAAGGCGTCGACGCGCTTCCAGGCCGCGGGACGCGTGCGTCCGGGATTCGCGCGTGGCGAAGGCGGCCGGTCGGCCTTCGCCCGCGCGCTGCATCAGGGGCTCCGGCGCGTGAAGGTCAGCGTCGCGCCGGCTTCGGTCACGATCTGCAATTGCTGCGGCTCGCGCATCTGCACGCCGGTCTTCTCGATGTGCGCGAGCGCATCGAGGTACGCGTGTTCGAGCTGGCCGCCGAGTGCGTTCGGGCATGCCATGCGCGTGCCGGCCAGCGGCCCGAAGCTCAGCAGACCGTTCTTGAGCGCGTAGGTGCCCATGTAGCGGTTGCAGCCGGAAAAGCCGCTGGCGCGCCGGACGCCCGATTCGGTGGACAGCGCGAGCTTGATCGGCTCGCCGTTGTCGCCGTGCGGAATCGTGCGCGGCGTGCCGTCGGCGTTCACCCAGCTCGTGAGCTCCCAGCTCGTGTCGTCGAGCAGCTGGACGGCGGCGGGGTTGTACGGGTCGGGTGCGGGGGCGGCGGAATCGGGGTGGGTCGGCATCGCGCAGGCGGCGAGAAGCGTGGCAAGCGTCAACGCGCAGAGCGGCGCGCGCAGCGGGCGAAGCAGGCCGGTGCGTGCGCGTGCGGCGGCGGACAGGTGGGACATGAGCCTCGTTCCTCATCGGATTCTGATCAAGGCGTAAGAGTAACGCACCCGCCCCGCGCGAGGCGAGCCGACACTTCGCGCGTGAAAACGTTCGCAGGCCGCCGGCGGGCTTCACGCGGCGACGCGCGACGCGACGAAACCGCCCGGACCGGCACGGGTGCGCGTGTTAACATCGGAGCCGTTTTCGTCCTCCAACAGAACCAGCGGGAAATCACATGCAGATCGGTCAGCGGCTCGGTACGCCGCTTTCACCCTCGGCCACGCGCGTCATGCTGCTCGGCGCGGGCGAACTCGGCAAGGAAGTCATCATCGCGTTGCAGCGTCTCGGCGTCGAAGTCGTCGCGGTCGACCGCTATCCGGACGCGCCGGGCCACCAGGTCGCGCATCGCGCGCACGTGATCGACATGACCGACGCCGCCGCGCTGCGCGCGGTCGTCGAGGCAGAGCGCCCGCACCTGATCGTGCCGGAGATCGAGGCGATCGCGACCGATGCCCTCGCGGCGATCGAGGCGGCCGGCCTGGCCGAGGTGATCCCGACCGCGCGCGCGACGCAGCTCACGATGAATCGCGAAGGCATCCGCCGCCTCGCGGCCGAGGAGCTCGGCCTGGCGACTTCGCCGTATGCGTTTGCCGAGTCGTTCGACGCGTTCAGCGCGGCCGTCGCGAAGATCGGCATGCCGTGCGTCGTGAAGCCGGTGATGTCGTCGTCGGGCAAGGGGCAGTCGGTCGTGCGGACCGAGGCAGACGTGAAACCCGCCTGGGATTACGCGATGGCGGGCGGCCGCGTGAACCACGGCCGCGTGATTGTCGAGGGCTTCATCGATTTCGACTACGAGATCACGCAGCTGACCGTGCGCGCGATCGATCCGGCGACGCTCGAGACGCGCACCTACTTCTGCGAGCCGGTCGGGCACGTGCAGGTGGCGGGCGATTACGTCGAATCGTGGCAGCCGCAGCCGATGAGCGCCGTCGCGCTGGAGAAGTCGCGCGAGATCGCGCACAAGGTGACCGAGGCGCTCGGCGGACGCGGGCTGTTCGGCGTCGAGCTGTTCGTGCGCGGGGACGAAGTCTGGTTCTCCGAGGTGAGCCCGCGGCCGCACGACACCGGTCTCGTGACGCTCGCGTCGCAGCGTCAGTCGGAGTTCGAACTGCACGCGCGCGCGATTCTCGGGCTGCCGGTCGATCCGACGCTCGGCTCGCCGGCCGCGTCGGCGGTGATTTACGGCGGGCTCGACGAGCGCGGCATCGCGTTCGAGGGCGTGCGCGACGCGCTGGCCGTGCCGGGCGCCGACCTGCGCCTGTTCGGCAAACCGGAAAGCTTCGTGAAGCGGCGCATGGGCGTCGCCCTCGCGACCGGCGCGACCGTCGACGAAGCCCGCGAACGCGCGAAGCGCGCCGCGGCGGCCGTGCGGCCCGTGTCGGCGCGCTGACCGGATCGGGAGCACGCGATGGCGTCGACATGGCGGCGGATCGGCCGTATCGGCAAGGTGGGCGCCGCGCTGGCGCTGGTCGCGAGCCTCGCGGGGTGCGGCCTCGCGGCCGCGCCGTGCCGGGTCGCATCGGCCGGGCTGAAGATCGTGCCGGTCGTCGGCCATGTCGCGGCCGCGCCGACCGACGCGTGCGCCGACGTCATCGATCCCTGAGCGACGAACGCTCAATCCATGACCAACGATAACCGCGCGTCCCGCGAGGGCGCGCTTCCACCCGTCTCGTGAGAGGACCGCATGATTCGCCAAACCTTCGCCGCGCTCGCGCTGGCCGGCATCGCCGTTTCCGCCGCGCATGCCGCGCAACTGACCGTCGAGGAGATCGACGCCGATTCGCGCCAGCAGGCCCTCTATCAGTGCGCGAACCAGAAGCAGCCGGTGCGCGTGTCGTACTGGCGCGCGGGCAACGGCCAGAGCTTCGCGCTGGTGCCGGTCAACGGGCAGCGGCTGCTGTTCGTCGATACCGTTTCGGCGTCGGGCGTGCGCTACCAGGCCGGACGCTATACCTGGTGGACGAAGGGCAAGGAAGGGACGCTGCGCGACGAGATCGCCGACCAGAATGCGGCACCGCTGCTGGGCGACTGCGTGCAGGTCGAGAAGAAGAAAAAGAAGAAGGGCTGAGCGCCGCGCGCGATCGGATACGCCGTGCCGGCGTGCCGATTGCCGCGTTCGATGCGGGCTGCCGGGTTCGACCTGCTGCCGGATCGCTGGGCAGGCGGCGCCCGGGCTCGTCGACCGCTTGCCGATTTTCCGAAGTGCACGCCCGGAATTCGACCCCTATTTCTGCCCATCGGCCGATCGGGATAGCCCGATCGCTCGACGCATCCGCCCGCGCCGGGCCCGCCGGCGCTCGCTGCGAACCGCCACCGAGGGCGTTCGCGGCGTTGTCACGGACAGATTGCTGCGCAGTGCTACAATACGCCCCTTTCCGCCGGCATTCGCGCCGAACGGAGTCCGCACGGCCTGTGGCGCCCGATGTTCGAAATGAACCGGTCCCAAGCGCCAGAGCGGCGCCGCGCGGCGCGCCGCGGCTCCGTCTACTTCCGAAATGTGATGAGCGCAGGCCCGGCCGGCCTGACGCACGATGTCCCCGCCGCGCCTTTTGAGCGAAACGCCACCATGTCCGATTCAGTCGCCAAGCCAGCCGACGCAACCTTCGATCAATTCGGCCTTGCCGCCGATATCCTGAAAGCCATCGCGGAGCAGGGCTATACGACGCCGACGCCGATCCAGGCGCAGGCCATTCCGGTCGTGCTCGCCGGCCGCGACGTCATGGGCGCCGCGCAAACGGGCACCGGCAAGACCGCGAGCTTCTCGCTGCCGATCCTCCAGCGGCTGCTGCCGCAGGCCAACACGAGCGCATCGCCCGCGCGCCACCCGGTGCGCGCGCTGATCCTCACGCCGACCCGCGAGCTCGCCGACCAGGTCGCCGCGAACGTGCACGCGTACGGGAAGCACACGCCGCTGCGCAGCGCGGTGGTGTTCGGCGGCGTCGACATGAACCCGCAGATGGCCGAGCTGCGCCGCGGCGTCGAGATCCTGATCGCGACGCCCGGCCGCCTGCTCGACCACGTGCAGCAGAAGACGGCAAACCTCGGGCAGGTGCAGATGCTCGTGCTCGACGAGGCCGACCGGATGCTCGACATGGGCTTCCTGCCGGACCTGCAGCGCATCCTGAACCTGCTGCCGAAGGAGCGTCAGACGCTGCTGTTCTCGGCCACCTTCTCGCCGGAAATCAAGAAGCTCGCATCGACCTACCTGCGCAACCCGCAGACGATCGAGGTCGCGCGCAGCAACTCGACCAACGCGAACGTCACGCAGATCGTCTACGACGTCGCCGAAGGCGACAAGCAGGCCGCCGTCGTGCAGCTGCTGCGCGATCGCGGGCTCAAGCAGGTGATCGTGTTCTGCAACAGCAAGATCGGCGCAAGCCGGCTGGCCCGCAATCTCGAGCGCGACGGCGTGGTCGCGTCGGCGATCCACGGCGACAAGACGCAGATCGAGCGGATGCAGGCCCTCGACGCGTTCAAGCGCGGCGAAATCGAGGCGCTGGTCGCGACCGACGTGGCCGCGCGCGGTCTCGACATCGCCGAACTGCCGGCCGTGATCAACTTCGACCTGCCGTTCAACGCGGAAGACTACGTGCACCGGATCGGCCGCACGGGCCGCGCGGGCGCGACGGGCGATGCGCTGTCGCTGTGCAGCCCGAACGAGCGCAAGCAGCTCGCCGATATCGAGAAGCTGATCAAGCGTCCGCTCGACGTGCAGACGCTCGCGCTCGACAAGCCGGCGCGCCATCGTCACGACGAGCGTGGCGGCGATCGCGGGGGTGAGCGTGGCGGCGAACGCGGCGGCCGCCGCGAGCGCGACGAGCATCGCGGTGCGTCGGGGCGTCGTTCGGGCGGTTCCGAGCGCGGCGGCCATCACCGTCGTCACGAGGCGCCGGTCGACGATTTCTTCCTGAAGCCGTACGAACCGTCGGCGCCGGCGAATCAGCCGGAAGAGACGAAGTCCGCGCAGCAGCCCGAGAAGAAGGGGCCGAAGCGTCAGGTCGCCGCGCTGCTCGGCGGCTTCGGAATGCCGCGCAAGCCGTCGGCGTAAGCGGGCGGTTCAGGCGGTCGGTGCAGCGCGCGAGCGCTGCCGCGGAAACGGGTGCATGCGATGAGCATGTGCCCGTTTTTCATTGAGCGAGACGATTCGTGACGAGGCAGCCGGGAGGAGGGATGACTGATCGCGTGGGCGGGGGGCTTCGGTGCAGTATGGTCAGCGCGCGTGCAGTTTCCGGTCGATTCAGCGTTGACGGATGCCGGAACGCGGTCGTTACGAACCGGGATTCCGCGAACGGCTCAGCCGGCGTGGGGCCCGAAGCGACGCGCCCACGCATCGGTCGCGGCCGCGTAGAACGCATCCATCGTATCGCCCGATGGATCGCCATCGGCGGCAAGGCCGAGATGCATGGCGGCGGCCCGCAGCGCCGGCAGCGGATCGTCGCGCTGGAGCGCGATCGCGCCGGTCTGCTTGCTGAGCTTTTCGCCGTTCGCGTCGACGACGACGGGCACGTGCAGGTATTCGGGCGTCGGCACGCCGAGACAACGCTGCAGGTAGATCTGGCGCGCGGTCGAATCGAGCAGGTCGGCGCCGCGCACGACGTGCGTGATGCCCGCGTCGGCATCGTCGACCACCACCGCGAGCTGATACGCCCATTGGCCGTCCGCGCGCTTCAGCACGAAATCGCCGACGTCGGTCGCGAGATTCTGCGCTTGCGTGTGTTGCCAGCGGTCGTCGAACGTGACGATCGCATCTTCGCCGTCCGGCACGCGCAGCCGCCACGCGCGCGCGGGCTTGCCGTGCAGGCCGGTGCGGCAGGTGCCCGGGTACGCGAGCGTCGTGTGGCGCTCGTGCGCGGCACGTAGCGAATCGGCGATTTCCTTGCGCGTGCAGCCGCACGGGTAGACGAGCCCCGCGTCGACGAGCCGGTCGAGCGCGGCCGCATAGTTGGCCTCGCGCGTGCTTTGCCACACGGGTGGCTCGTCGGGCGTCATGCCGAAATGCGCGAGCGTCGCGAGGATGTCGTCGGCGGCGCCGGGCACCGTGCGCGGGCCGTCGATGTCCTCGATGCGCACGAGCCATGCGCCGCCGTGCGCGCGCGCGTCGAGCCAGCTCGCGAGCGCACCGACCAGCGAGCCGAAATGCAGCGGGCCGGTGGGCGACGGCGCGAAGCGGCCGCGGTAGCCGTTCATCGGGGCGCGGAGCGACGCGCGCTTACGCGGCGCTGGCGGCCTGCGCGCAGGCCGGGCACGACCGGCCTGCCACGTAGCTCGGCGATTGCTGGGCTTCCGGCGTGACGACCGCGCGGCACGCGAAGCACGTGACGTTTTCGGTCGGCTGCAGTTGCGGATTCAGCGCGGTGCGGTAGTCGAACACGAAGCAGTCGCCGTGATAGTGCGCGCCGCCGACTTCCTCGAAATACTTCAGGATCCCGCCCTCGAGCTGGTACACGTTCTCGATGCCGATTTCCTTCATGTGGATCGCCGCCTTCTCGCAGCGGATGCCGCCCGTGCAGAACGACACGACCGTCTTGCCCTCGAGATCGGCGCGGTTCGCGTCGATCACTTCCGGGAACTCGCTGAACTTGTCGATCCGGTAGTCGAGCGCGTCGTCGAACGTGCCGACGTCCACTTCGAACGCGTTGCGCGTGTCGAGCATCACGACCGGGCGGCCGGCATCGTCGTGGCCGCGGTCGAGCCACGCCTTCAGCGTGCGCGCGTCGACCGACGGCGCGCGGCCGAGCTCCGGCTTGATCGCGGGCTTCTTCATCGTGATGATCTCGCGCTTCAGGCGCACGAGCATCCGGCGGAACGGCTGCGAGTCGGACAGGCTCTCCTTGAACTGCAGCGTCGCGAACTTGCCTTCGAACAGCGGATCGTGGCGGATGTAGTCGATGAACGCGTCGGTCGCTTCGCGCGGGCCGGCGATGAACAGGTTGATGCCTTCCGGCGCGAGCAGGATCGTGCCGCGCAGGCCGAGTTCGTTGCAGCGGGCGGTGACGAGCGGGCGCCATTGCTCGGTCGCGTCGAGCGACACAAAGTGGTAGGCGGCAAGGTTGACGATGGTCATGATGGTCCGACGGGAAAACGGCCGCGGCCGTGCGGCGGGCGCACGGCGGCCCCGCAAAAAAGGGTGCGAAGCCGGGGCGATGATTCGAAAACCCGTATTATCCCGCAAACTGCGCATGCGCCGGCACCTGACCGTTCGGCCGACGTCGCGCGCATCGGCCGAACGGCCGGGCGCGGGGATTTTTTGGGCAGCCTTCGCGACGACGCGGCTACAATATCGCCCATGTCAGATCCCCGCTTCGTCCATCTTCGCGTTCACTCCGAATTCTCGATTGCCGACGGCATCGTGCGTCTCGACGACATCGTCAAGGCGGCGGCCGCAGACGGTCAGGGCGCGCTCGCCCTCACCGATCTCGGCAACGCATTCGGCCTCGTCCGTTTCTACCAGGAAGCCCGCGGCAAGGGCATCAAGCCGATCGCCGGCTGCGACGTCTGGATCACCAATCCGGACGATCGCGACAAACCGTCGCGCCTGCTGCTGCTGGTGAAGGACAAGGTCGGCTACCTGAACCTGTGCGAACTGCTGTCGAAGGCATGGCTCACGAACCAGTATCGCGGCCGCGCGGAACTCGACGCGAGCTGGCTCGACGGCGAGCTCTCGCACGGGCTGCTCGCGCTGTCGGGTGCGCAGCAGGGCGATATCGGGCTCGCGTTCGCGGCCGGTAACGAGGAAGCCGCGCGCCGGCATGCCGAGCGCTGGGCGAAGATCTTCCCGGGCGGTTTCTACATCGAACTGCAGCGTTACGGCCAGCCGGGCGCCGAGGCGTACATCCAGCAGGCCGCGACGCTCGCCGCGTCGCTGAAGCTGCCGGTCGTCGCGACGCATCCGACGCAGTTCATGACCGACGACGACTTCACCGCGCACGAGGCGCGCGTGTGCATCTCGGAAGGCGACATGCTCGCGAATCCGCGACGCCAGAAGCGCTTCACGACCGATCAGTATTTCCGCACGCAGGACGAGATGGCCGCGCTGTTCTCCGACTTGCCGTCGGCGGTCGCGAACACGGTCGAGATCGCGAAGCGCTGCAACCTGAAGCTCGAGCTCGGCAAGCCGAAGCTGCCGCTGTTTCCGACGCCGGACGGCATGTCGCTCGACGACTACCTGGTCCAGCTGTCGAAGGAAGGGCTCGAGAAGCGCCTCGAGCAGCTGTATCCGGATGCGGCGGAGCGCGAAGCGCAGCGCGACACGTACTACAAGCGGCTCGAGTTCGAGTGCGGGACCATCACGAAGATGGGTTTCCCGGGCTACTTCCTGATCGTTGCGGACTTCATCAACTGGGCGAAGAACAACGGCGTGCCGGTCGGCCCGGGCCGCGGCTCGGGCGCCGGTTCGCTGGTCGCGTACGCGCTCGGCATCACCGATCTGGACCCGCTGCGTTACAACCTGCTGTTCGAGCGATTCCTGAATCCGGAACGCGTGTCGATGCCCGACTTCGACATCGACTTCTGCCAGCACGGTCGCGATCGCGTGATCCAGTACGTGAAGGAAAAATACGGCGCGGACGCCGTGTCGCAGATCGCCACCTTCGGCACGATGGCCGCGAAGGCGGCCGTGCGCGACATCGGCCGCGTGCTCGACCTCGGCTACATGTTCACCGACGGCGTCGCGAAGCTGATTCCGTTCAAGCCCGGCAAGCACGTGACCATCGCCGACGCGATGAAGGAAGAGCCGCAACTGCAGGAGCGCTACGACCACGAGGACGAAGTGCACCAGCTGCTCGATCTCGCGCAACGCGTCGAGGGCCTCACGCGTAACGTCGGGATGCACGCGGGCGGCGTGCTGATCGCGCCCGGCAAGCTGACCGACTTCTGTCCGCTGTATACGCAGGGCGACGACGGCGGTGTCGTGAGCCAGTACGACAAGGACGACGTCGAAGCCGTCGGCCTCGTGAAGTTCGACTTTCTGGGCCTCACGACGCTGACGATCCTCGATTGGGCCGAGCGCTACATCCGCCGTCTCGATGCGTCTAAGGCCGACTGGTCGCTCGCGCAGGTGCCGCTCGACGATCCGGCATCGTTCCAGATCCTGAAGAAGGCCAACACGGTCGCCGTGTTCCAGCTGGAAAGCCGCGGGATGCAGGGCATGCTGAAGGACGCGCAGCCCGACCGCTTCGAGGACATCATCGCGCTCGTGTCGTTGTACCGTCCGGGCCCGATGGACCTGATCCCGAGCTTCTGCGCACGGAAGCACGGCCGCGAGAAGGTCGACTATCCGGATCCGCGCGTCGAACCCGTCCTGAAAGAGACCTACGGCATCATGGTCTATCAGGAGCAGGTGATGCAGATGGCGCAGATCATCGGCGGCTACTCGCTCGGCGGCGCCGACCTGTTGCGTCGCGCGATGGGCAAGAAGAAGCCCGAGGAGATGGTCAAGCACCGCGAGATCTTCGCCGAGGGTGCGGCGAAGAACGGCCTCACGCGCGAGAAGTCCGACGAGATCTTCGACCTGATGGAGAAGTTCGCGGGCTACGGCTTCAACAAGTCGCACGCGGCGGCCTACGCGCTGCTCGCGTATTACACCGCGTGGCTGAAGGCGCACCATCCGGCCGAATTCATGGCGGCCAACATGACGCTCGCGATGGACGACACCGACAAGGTGAAGATCCTGTTCGACGACTGCGTCGTGAACAACCTCGTCGTGCTGCCGCCGGACATCAACCAGTCGCATTACCGGTTCGAGCCCGTCGCGGAAGCCGACGGCAAGCGCTCGCGCACGATCCGCTACGGTCTCGGCGCGGTGAAGGGCAGCGGCCAGAACGCGATCGAGGAAATCCTGCGCGCGCGCGAGGAAAAGCCGTTCACCGACCTGTTCGATTTCTGCGAGCGGATCGACCGGCGTGTCGTCAACCGCCGCACGGTCGAGGCGCTGATCCGTGCCGGCGCGTTCGATTCGCTGAACGCGAATCGCGCGCAGATGCTCGCGTCGGTGCCCCTCGCGATGGAAGCGGCCGAACAGGCCGCTGCGAACGCGATGCAGGCCGGCCTGTTCGACATGGGGGCCGAGTCGCCGCACGCGCATGCGCTCGTCGACGAACCCGCGTGGGACGACAAGCGTCGCCTGCAGGAAGAGAAGGGCGCGCTCGGCTTCTACCTGTCCGGCCATCTGTTCGATGCGTATCGCGACGAAGTGCGCCGGTTCGTGCGGCAGAAGGTCGGCGACCTGAAGGAAGGGCGCGACAAGCTCGTCGCGGGCATCATCGCATCGCTGCGCACGCAGATGACCCAGCGCGGCAAGATGCTGATCGCGTTGCTCGACGACGGTTCGGGCCAGTGCGAGATCACGATCTTCAACGAGCAGTTCGAGGCGAACAAGGCGCTGTTCAAGGAAGACGAACTGCTGATCGTGCAGGGGCAGGCACGCAACGATGCGTTCACCGGTGGTATCCGTTTCACGGCCGACACGGTGATGGATCTCGAGCGTGCGCGCAGCCGCTACGCGCAGGCGGTGCGGCTCACGATGAACGGCAATGCGGATGCGGCTGCGCTGCGCCGCGTGCTCGAGCCGCACGTGTCGAAGGACGATCCGGCGGCCGCGCAGGCGGTCGAGGCGCCCGCGCCGCGCGGCGGCGGGCGCGACGGCGGCCGTCGCCCGCAGGCGCCGCTGCCGAACGGGCTCGCGGTCCAGGTTCACTACAGCAACGCGCGCGCGCAGGGTGAAATGCGTCTCGGCGACGCGTGGCGCGTCAAGCCGAGCGACACGCTGCTCGCGGAGTTGCGCGCGACGTTCGACGGAAGCATCGTCGAAATCACGTACTGAGCGATCGCCGCCCGACGGTCGTTGTCTACACGGCCCGTCGCATCGCCATCGTGCGGTGCGGCGGGCCGTTTTCATTTCGGCGGGTGCTTGGGGCCGTCATCCGGACGCTATACAATCCGTCGCGCGCGACGCAAATGCGGCGCCGGCCGCGGCATGTCCGCCGGCCGGGGCGATTTCGCGCGGGTGAAAACGGGGGCGGTTCAGCGCGGCACGCGAGGCGGCGCGGTGCCGCGAGCGACCACGCGACGAGGCCGGCACGGAGAAGGGCGCCAGGATGCCGGTCGGTACGCGACGATAAAAAAACCGACAACACGACCACAACAATGGCCAACGGGAAACCGACGAGGCGGATCCTCGTGATCCGGATTGATTTTCTGGGCGACATGCTGTGCACGACCGCTTTCCTCGGCGCGCTGAAACAGCGCTGGCCCGGTGCGGAACTGCACGTGGTCGCGAACCGCTACAACGCGGCCGCGCTGGCCGGCAACCCGGACGTGGACGCGGTCCATACTTACGTGTACAGCCGTCAGTGCGAGCGAAACGACCGCCCGGGACGGATGCGCGCGCTCTTCGACAGGCTGCGGCTCGTGCGCCGGCTGCGCCGCTTGCGGTTCGACCTCGTGGTCGTGCCGAACGGCGGCATGCATCGCAGCAGCATCCAGTTCGCGCGACAGCTCGGCGTGAAGGATTGCCGCTGGCACGATGCCGATTCAGAATTCGACGATCGCAAGCCCGAACACGTCGCGTCGCGGCCGATTTGCCATGAGGCGCTGTCGGGATTCCGGCTCGTGCCCGAGCTCGGCCGCACCGGGCTCGACGGTCTGGAGCTGTCCGTCCACCCGGACCGCGCGCTGCAGGAAACGTGGTATCGGCTGCTCGGGCCGTGCACGAAGCCGCGCGTTGGGCTCTTCGTGTCGAACAAGGCGGCGGAGCGGCGCTGGCCGGCCGATCGATGGCGCGACCTCGCCCGGCGGCTCGCACCGCTCGCCGACGTGATCGTGTTCCGCGATCCCGCCGTGTCGGCCGCGGCCGACCACGACACGTGGCGGGACGTGGACGCCCGGCATGTCGCGCCGTCGTCGGTCGCCGAACTGGTGGCCGCCGCGAGCCTGCTCGACGCGATCGTGTCGGCCGACAGCGCGCCCGTGCATCTCGCGTCGGCGCTCGGCGTGCCGGTCGCCGCGTTGTTCGAGGACCGTCCCGAGAAATACCGGCGCTGGCATCCGCTCGGCGTGCCGCACATCGTCCTGCGGGCCGGCGCGACGGTCGACGCGATCGGCGTCGACGCGCTCGAGCGCGCGGTGCTTCATCTGTTGATGCCGGCCGGACAGCCCGAAGCAGCGATGGACGGCGCGGTGCGGCTTCCGGCTGCTACCTTCGAGGCACCTGCAGTCGACGCAATCGTTTCGTAGCCACCGGGACGGCAGGCGGCACGATGGCCGCAAACCCCGCCGTGCGCGGCGCGTCGTTGTCTGCCACGATACCGGACGGGTGCCCCCAATTTCCGACCGCGACGCGTTGCCGACGCCTGCGCCCGACGCCACGCCACCGGCCGCAAAATCCTGTACATTGCGAGCCTTGTCCAGCCAGCTAGACGGAACGATCGCCGTGGCCCTGTTTTCTTCCGCCCGCCCGCCCAGAACCATCCTCGTCGCAGCCCCGCGCCGTATCGGCGACGTGCTGCTGACGACGCCGCTCGTGCGTTCGCTGAAGGCGCGCTGGCCCGGCGCGCAGATCGACATGCTGGTGTTTCGCGGCACCGAGGGCGTGCTGGAGCACAACCCCGACGTGCGGCGCGTGATCGTCGTCGCGCAGCGTGCGGGATTCCGGGAGCGTTTGCGCGACGCGCTGTCGATGTGGCGCCGCTACGATCTCGCGTGCGCGGCGCTGAGCTCCGACCGGCCGCGTTTCTACAGCTGGTTCGCCGGCCGCAAGCGCGTCGGCCTCGTCGATCCGAACCGCGTCACGTGGCTGACTCGAATGATGCTGAACGGCATCGCAATCAATCATCATGAATCCGCGCATACGGTCGTCAGCACGCTCGCGCTCGCACCGGTGATCGGCATCGAGCCGGTATCCGAGGTCGTCGCGCCGGGCATCGGCGACGATCCCGCGCGGCGCGCGCGATTCGACGCGTGGCTGGCCGAATCGCCGGCGATCCGCGACGGCAAGCCGCTCGTCGTGCTGCATCCGTATCCGATGTTCCGCTACAAGCAATGGCGGCTCGAGGGCTGGGTCGAGATGATCGAATGGCTGCGCGCGCAGGGGTTTGCGATCGCGCTGTCGGGCGGCCCGGCCGATCGCGAGCGCGAGTACGCGGAGCAGGTCGCGGCCGAGGCGGGCGGCGACGTGCTGAATCTGGTCGGCCGTCTGACGTTCGGCGAAAGCGCGGAACTGGTGCGGCGTGCACGGCTCTTCATCGGGCCCGATACGGGCGCGACGCACGTTGCGGCCGCGACGGGCACCGACACGATCGCGCTGTTCGGTCCGTCCGATCCGGTGCGCTGGGGGCCGTGGCCGCAGCACTGGCCGGCCACGGAGAACCCGTGGGCGCTGCGCGGCTCCGCGCGGCACGGCAACGTGTGGCTGCTGCAGGGCGAGGGCGATTGCGTGCCGTGCCGGCACGAAGGCTGCGAGCGCCATGTCGACAGCCATAGCGACTGCCTCGTCAATCTCGGCACGCAGCGTGTGAAGGCGGCGGCCGCCGAGATGCTCGGGCTGAATCCGCCGGGCGCCGCCGACGCGGTCGTCGCCACGTCGCGCTTGCATCGCGCGCGTTCCGACTGACGACGCCTGAAGGCCTGACGTTTCCTGATTCGAAAAGCGGGGGAGCGGCGACGCGTCGACGGCGCGCGGCCGTGCTTCCGGCAGCGGCGCGCGTGCGCCGCCACTGCAGCCTGAGAGGCTCAAGCTGCGGCGGGCGGCAACGCGGATCGCGCGCCGCCCGTCGCATGATCCGTTACGCGCTGCGCCGGATCGCCGACGTCTCGCGGGGCAGTGCTTCGGTGCGCGCGCCGCAGCCGAGCAGGATGCCGGCGAGCAGCACCAGCAGGTGACCTTCGGCGAAATCGAGCAGCAGCGAATTCGCGAGGCTGCCGATCGCGAAGATCGCGAGCCACGCGACAAGCAGCTGCCGCGAACGCGGATCGAGCGCGCGGCTGCCGCGCGCGATCTGCACGATCAGGTTCAGGAACAGCAAGACGCCGAGCGTGCCGAGCTGCACGGCCATCAGCAGGTATTCGTTATGCGGATTCGACGTGAGCTGCCCTTCGGCGGCCGTCTTGCCGGCCGTGAGCTTCTCGAATTCGAATTCGAGGCCGCCCGCACCGTAGCCGATCACGGGACGCATGCGATACAGCTCGAGCCCCTTCTTGTACCACTCGAGACGCAGCCCGGTCGACGTGACCGCATCGGTCTGCCGATACTGCTGCACTTCCGATACGACCTTCAGAAGCCGGCCGTTGTGCACCGTGCACGCGGCGACGACGAGCGCGACGCCCGCCAGGACCAGCGCCCCGGCGGCGAGCCCCGCGCGCAACGCCGACTGGCGGCGCATCAACAGCACGAAACGCACCGCGACGACGAGGATCAGCAGCAGCGCGATGACCTGCCCGGTGCGTCCCTGCAGCATCACGAACACGTTGATCAGCGACCACGCGGCGACGCCGGCATACGCGGCGCGCGACAGCGCGGTGCGGGCCGACAGCGCGAGGTCGGCCGCCTGGTAAAACAGCAACGCGCCGAACATGCCGGCCGCGATGTGGTTCTTGAACACCCAGGCACGCGACAGCGGCAGTTCGGTCGCATGCGCGGGGCCGATCGCGGTCAGCCCGAGATAGTTGGTGGTCGACAGCAGCAGGATCGCGCACAGCGTGCCGAACCACGCTCGCCGCACGATCGGTGCCCAGTTCGAGTGGCGGAAGGCGAGCACGGCAAACGGCAACAGCAGCAGCTTGTCGTACTTGGCGACCCAGTTCCACGCCTTCGGGTGCGGCGCGACCGTATAGGTGACGCTCGCGGTCAGCGCCGCGAGGATCAGGAGCGCCGCGAGCGACGCCGGTTCGGTGACGAACGTGCGCAGGTCGCGCCAGAATTCGGGGGAGATGACGAGCGCGGCCGCGAACAGTCCGCAGAACACGTTGGTCAGCGCGGTCGAGACGGGCACCATGCACAGCGCGATGACGGCGAAGGCGCGGGCGGCGGTCAGACGCCGCGTGGCGGGAGCGGAAAACGAAAGCATCGGAACCTGTCGAATGGACGAATGCGGCATGCGGGCACCGTGCCGCGCGCCGCGCGTCCCGGCGGCACCGCGCGGGACGAAGCGCGCAGTATACGCGAAGCGGCGGGCGTTTCTTTACCGTTTCCGGGGTCCGATCAGCTGAATGCGCGCTTGATCCGCGAGCGCAGCAGTGCGCGCTTCAGGCGCCCCTCGACGGCCGGCGTGTCGAGCGCGAGTCGCGAGCCCGCCGGCTCGCCGCGATGCAGGTAATAGCGGTCGAACGTGGCCTGCGTCATGCCCCATTTGTTGAGGAACTGGCGGCGGCCGTCGTTCTTGACGATCTTGCCCGTGCTTTTCTGCTGGAAGTGATAGACGAGACTGTCGCCGACGCCGAGGAAGATCCGGCAGCCGGCGTCCCAGAATTTCATCGAGAAGTCGTTGTCGCTGCTCATCCCCGGCGACAGCTCGCTGCTGTAGCCGCCGATGCGGTTCCACCAGTCGCGGTGCACGAGCGTCGGCGGCCAGGTCGAGCCGAGCCAGTCCGCGCGCGCGAGCCGCGGCGTGGCCGCGACGAGGCCGGCCGCGTCGAACTGTTCGGCGTCGCGGCCGAAATTGCTGACGACGACGCACGGGTTGCGCGTGTCGACCGGCTCGACCATCGTGCCGGACAGCATGAACAGGTCGGTCGGCATCTGCTCGATGCGCCGCACGAGCGCCGCGTCCCAGCCGGGGCAACAGTACATGTCGTCGTTCATGTAGACGACGTAGTCGCGCGTCGCGCGCGCGGCGGCCAGGTTCACCGCGTGGCAGATGCCGATGTTGGCCGGCGACGCGGTGTGCTCGATGCCTTCGCTGCGCACCCAGTCGAGCGTGCCGTCCGAGCCGTCGTTCACGTGCACGATGATCTGGTGGTCGTACGCCGAATGACGGCGCAGGCTGTCGACGACGAGCTTGAGGTACGGCAGGTTGTTCCAGGTCGGGATGATGATGGAGAACATGGCGGTCGGATTCGGTGGTCGTCGTGTCGGCGGCGCGTGGCGCGGCGCCGCGCTCGGGCGCGCATGGCGCGCGGGCAGCCCGGCATTGTAACGCCGGGCCGGCCGCATGCCGGCGGCGTCAGGGTCGGGGCAGGGCGCGCGCGCTCAGCGGGCCGGCTCGTGGCCGAGCTTCAGGAACCGGTAATACACCGTTTCCGCGTTGAACACGGCGATCATGAAACCCGCTCGGCCGTCGAGAAACCCGCGCCGCAGCACATAGGTCCGCACGAACGCCCATGCGCCGCGCGCGAGCGCCTTGCCGAAGCCGCCGCGCTGGCCGGCCGCGCGGCGCTGGCGCGCGCCGGCCGTCGAATACGCATCGAGCTTGCGCACGACGGTTTCGAAATCCTCGTACGAATAGTGCATCAGCTTGCCCGGCAGCCGCTGCGCGGGCGTGTCGAACACGAGCCGTTCGTGCACCAGGTCGTCGGAGAAGCGGGCGGTGCCGCGCCGGAACAGGCGCGGCACCCAGTCGGGATACCAGCCGCTGTGGCGGATCCACTGGCCACAGAAGCTCGACAGCCGGTCGAGCGCATAGACCTGCGCGGCCGGCGCGCGGATGGCCGCGCGGATCGACTGCGCGAGTTCCGGGCTGACCACCTCGTCGGTGTCGAGCGACAGGATCCAGTCGGTGCCGAGGGCGTCGAGCGCGCGGTTCTTCTGCGGGCCGAAGCCCGGCCAGTCGCGCTCGACGATCACGCGGGCGCCGTGCGCGCGGGCGATCGCGACGGTATCGTCGGTGCTGCCGCCGTCGATCACGACGACGTCGTCGGCGAAGGTCAGCGCGTCGAGGCACTGCGCGAGCCGCGCGGCCGCGTTGAGGGCGATGAGGGCGACGCCGAGGGTGGGTTCTGCCATGAAATCGTCGAAAAGGCGGAGAAAACGGTGAGCGGCAGTATACCCGCGCGCCAGCCGGCGGCCGCTTCGGCGACGGCCATGCCGGCGCAGGCGGTACAGCTATAATGTTGGGCCTTTTTCGGCACCCGCCGGACGGGGTGAATTCCGGGCAGTCACGCCCCGGGCGCCGCGTCGCGGCTCAAGAAGGATTGCCTTGGAAACCCAGAACACTCTTCGCAAACCGATGGACGGCACCGGTACGTCGCCGGTCACGGTCCTCAAGCGCCTGTGGCCGTACATCCGGCCGCTCATCGGCATCGTGCTGCTCGCCGTGATGACGATGGGCGTCGTCGCGGCCACGGAAGCCGGGATCCCGGCGCTGCTCAAGCCGCTGCTCGACCACGGCTTCGGCTCGCACGGCAGCGACCGCGCGAAATGGTACGTGCCGATCGCGGTGATCGGCCTCGCGCTCGTGCGCGGCGTGTCGCAGTACACGTCCAACTACCTGCTCAACTACGTGTCGAACCGCATCCTGCTGCAGCTGCGGCTCGAGATGTTCCAGCGGATGATCCACACGGGCGCGTCGTTCTTCCAGCGCGAGACCGCGAGCACCGTGATCAACGCGATCGTGTTCGAGGTCAACCAGATCCTGTCGGTGCTGACCGGCGTGATGGTCACGCTCGTGCGCGACTCGCTGACCGTGGTGTTCCTGCTCGGCTACCTGTTCTACCTGAACTGGCGGCTCACGCTGATCGTCGCGGTGATCCTGCCGGGCATCGGCTGGCTCGTCAGCAAGATCAACCGTCGCCTGCGCCGCCTGAACCGCGAGCATCAGACGCTGACCAACGAGCTGTCGTACATCGTCGAGGAGACGGTCGGCGGCTACAAGGTCGTGAAGGTGCACAACGGCGAAGCGTACGAGATGGACCGCTTCACGACGATGAGCAAGCGCCTGCGCGGCTACGCGATGCGCATGACGATCTCGGGCGGGCTCGCGCAGCCGCTGACGCAATTCCTCGCGTCGATCGCGCTCGCGGTCGTGATCACGATCGCGGTCGTGCAGTCGACCAACGACCAGACGACGGTCGGCGGCTTCGTTGCGTTCGTCACGTCGATGCTGCTGGTGATCTCGCCGCTCAAGCACCTGATCGACGTCAACCAGCCGCTGCAGCGCGGGATGACGGCCGCCGAACTGATCTTCGGGCTGATCGACGAGCCGGCCGAGCCGCAGGGCGGCGGCCGTGCGCTGCCGCACGCTCGCGGCGAGATCGAATTCCGCGACGTGTCGTTCGACTACGGCGCCTCCGAGCGGCCGACGCTCGACCGCATTTCGTTCAAGGTCGCGCCTGGCGAGATGATCGCGCTCGCGGGGCCGTCGGGCAGCGGCAAGACGACCCTCGTCAACCTTCTGCCACGTTTCTTCGATCCGACGGGCGGCGCGATCCTGGTCGACGGCGTGCCGGTGGCCGACTACGACCTCCACGCGCTGCGCGGCCAGATGGCGATGGTCAGCCAGGACGTCGTGCTGTTCAACGACACGATCGCCGCGAACGTCGCGTACGGGCAGACGCCCGACCGCGCCCGCGTGCAGGCGGCACTCGAGGCCGCGAACCTCGCCGACGCGGTCGCCGCGATGCCCGACGGGCTCGACACGCTGGTCGGCGGCAACGGGATGCGTCTGTCGGGCGGCCAACGGCAGCGGCTCGCGATCGCGCGCGCGATCTACAAGGATGCGCCGATCCTGATCCTCGACGAGGCGACCTCGGCGCTCGATTCGGAATCCGAGCGTCACGTGCAGGCCGCGCTCGAGCGGCTGATGGAAGGGCGCACGACGCTCGTGATCGCGCACCGGCTGTCGACGATCGAGCGTGCGGACCGGATCCTCGTGCTCGAAGCCGGCAAGATCGTCGAAACGGGCAGCCACGACGAGTTGCTGCGCCATGGCGGGCTGTACGCGCACCTCCACCGGATCCAGTACCAGCAGCAGGCGGCGTGACGTCGGATCGCACCCGTGTGCTAGTCTTCATCGGGCAGGTCCGGTTTCGTTGTTTCCGGTTCGACGTGACAACACGGAGGAAGGGCAATGAAGAAGATGCACGGGATGATGCTGGCCGCGCTGGTCGCGGCGGGTTTCGCAGCGCCGGCCGCGATGGCGCAGGATCACGGCAACGACGACAACCACGGAGACCGCGGCGGCCCGGGCATGCGGCACGGCCACGGTCCGAAGCACATGCCGCCGGGGCAGGCGATGCATCGCGAGGACGATGTGCCGCCGCGCTGGGCCGACCAGCCGCGCCGCGACTGGCACAAGGGCGACCGTCTCCCGGACGAATTCCGCGATCGCCAGTACGTGGTCGACGACTGGCGCGGCTATCGCCTGAGCCCGCCGCCGCGTGGCTATCACTGGGTGGGCGTCGGCGGCGACTACCTGCTCGTGCAGATCGGCTCGGGCATCGTGCTGCGGGTCGGTCCGTAACACCCGCCGCCGATCATCGATTCATCCGGCTGCCGGGGCGTGTGTTCCGGCAGCCGCGTCACTTGTCCTTGTCCTTGTCCGCCGCCCGGCGGAACCAGCGCCGCTCGACCCGCGACATCGCCCAGCACACGGCCAGCGCGCAGACGGTGCCGAGCGCCACTTCCCCGAGCCGCATCAGCGGAATGTCCCATAGTGGGCCGTTGCCTGGAAACAGCAGCACGATCGTCGCGGTCACGCCGCCGAGCCGCGCCGCGCTGCCGACGTTCAGGCACCAGCAGCTGACGATCGTGACCGCGACCGCGATCGCATAGGCGACGAGGCGGTCGCCGCCGAGCGCGGCGCCCGCGAAGCCGACCAGGCCGCCGATCATCGCGCCGATGAACTGGTCGCGCGACAGCGACATCGTGTCCGAATAGTTGTGCTGCGTGACGGCGATCGCGGTGACCGCCGCCCACACGGCCTGCTCGGTGTGCAGCGCGCGGCCGATCGTGTACGCGAGGCACGCGCCGCAGACGGCTTGCAACGCCATCAGCGCGCCTTGCGTGAGCCGCTCGCCGAAAGTCAGCCCCTTGAACAGATCGAAGATCGACTGCTGGATCTGCTGGCGGGCTTCGTTGAGTGTCCTGATCGTATCCATCGTGTCGGGCCGGGAAGCGGGGGCGAGCGCGTCAGTGCGCCTGTTCCGGCGATGCGGCGGCCGGCTCGCCGGTGGTCGCGTCGCCGTTCTCGACGCGCGTTTCCGGCATCGCGAGCCAGACCAGCAGCACCGCGAGCGTGCCGGCGGCTGCGAGCCCGAAGAAGCTGACCGCATTGCCGAAGTGATCGGCGACAAAGCCGGCCACGGCGGTGCTGAGCGTCGCGCCGATTCCGGCCGCGAGCCCGAACAGCCCGATGCACAGGTTGTAGCGGCCCTTGCCGCCCGCGACGTCGGCCGCGATCAGCGGCAGCATCACGCCGAACACGGCCGCGCTGATGCCGTCGAGCATCTGCACCGGCACCAGCAGGTAGGGGCTGCTCACGCCGGCGAACAGCAGCGCGCGCACCGGCAGCGCCGAGAAGCCGAGCAGCAGGATCGGCCGGCGCCCCCAGCGTTGCGCGGAGCGGCCGACCCACGGCGACAGCATCGCGACGATCGCCTGCGGCACGATGATGCACGCGGCGATCACGAGCTGCACGTTCTCGCCCATCCCGGCCGTCACTTCGCCGGCCGCGAGGTTGAGCATCGCCGCGTTCGACAGGTGGAACAGCACGACGCATGCCGCGAAGATCAGCATCCGGCGATCGCGCAGCAGCTCGAGCAGCGTCTCGCGCTCCTCGCCTTCGTCGCGGTCGTCGGGTGTCGACGCATGCGGAATCACTTCATGTGTCGGCTGGATCATCGCGAGCGCGAACAGCGCGGGCAACGCCAGCACGGCGGTCAGCCAGAACACCGCGCGCGCGGAGAAATACTCGCCGGTGAGCCCCATCAGGCCCGCCGCGACCGCGCTGCCGATCGATGCCCAGCGCGCGTTGCGGCCGAGCCGGTCGCCGAGGTCGGCGCGGCCGACCAGCGAGAACGAGATCGCGGCCATCGCGGGCACGAGCATGCAGCTCGCGAAGCCGTGGAACACTTCGGCCGCGATCACCGGCACGATCGTCGGGCTCGACGCGAGCAGCACCGCGGACAGGATGATGGCCGCGATCGCCCACGCGGCCGCGCCTTTCTTGTTCTTTAGCGCGTCGACGGCAGCACCGCCCGGCACCTGGCTGACCATCGCGCTGATCGTGCCGATCGACAGCACCATGCCGATCTCGCCCTGCGTCCACTTGTGCGATGCGAGGTAGGACGCGATGAACGGACCGAACCCGGTTTGAACGTTTGCAACGAAAAAGTTGAGCCAGTCGAGGGCCCGGAGACTGCGAACGCTGACGGAATGCTTGATCGTCATCGGGCGGCACTCGCAGGCGAAGCCGGCGCGGCGGCAGTAACCGGCGGCGAGACCACGACGATCGGCTTGTCGGCCGCGTAGGGCGGCGACGCCTTGATCTGCGCGTCGTTCAGGTCGAGTTGCGGACGCAGCGCCTTGTCGCGCGTGACGAAGCGCAGCGCGCCCCAGCTCGCGGCGATCGAGCGGCGGTCGGTATTGACGAGCCCGCCGAGGTCGAGCACGACGGCCTGCGGTTGCGCGCCGCGGTCGATCAGCACGTCGACGACCCGGCCGATCTTCGTGCCGTTCGGGCGTTCGACGTCGCTGTCGAGCAACGGCAGACGCGTCGTGGGCGACGCCGCGGCCGAGCCCGACAGCGGCACGGCCTTGGGCCGGGCGGCCGGCGGCAGGTCGCCCGACGGCACGTCGAGCACGATCGGTTCCTGTTTGCCGCCCGGCGTGAAGCGGAACACGTTCCACGGGAAGACGACCTTGCGGTCGCCGATACCCATGAACCCCTGCAGGTTGACGATCATCTCGCGCGGTTTGCCGCTTGCGTCGGTCACCATGTCGACCGCGCGGCCGATCACCTTGCCGTTGCGGCGCGCGACCTCGCTGTCGAGCAGCGCATGGATCTGGGTGCGGTCGAGCGGGCGTGTCGCGACGAGCGGCGGCGGGGGCGGCGGAGGCGGCGTCGGCGATTCGGGGCGCTGCACCGGCTTCGGCTTCGTCACTTCCCGGTGCGGCTTCTTCGGCGCTTCCGGTTCCTCCGGCTGGACGAGCGGCGGCACGGGCGGCATCGTCAGCGGTTCGCCGGCGGTTTCCTCGACGGGTTCGACGAGCGCCTCGCTGATCGGCGCGGGCGGATTCTGGGTCGGCAGCAGCCCGCAGCCGGACAGCAGTGCGGCTGCCGCGAGAACGAGGAAAACCGTCGAGGACGGGAACGACATGCGGGATGCGGGAAACGGGAGTCCGCCGCTCATTGACACTCACTCCATGGGTCGGGGGCGGGCCCGGGGGCTCGCGGCTGGCGATGGATGGCGGGTGCGGGCGGCGCACCACGCGAGGTGAGAGTTTAACGTGTCTTCCTTTCAGGACCGATTTATGCGAAGAATCGGGCGCGGGATGACCGGGAAATGGCGGGGGGCGATCGCCGCAAGGGCGGCGTTGGGGGCACAACGAGCGCGGCGCCCGACCGTCGACGACGGGACGGGCGCCGCATGGGCTTCAGACGGGGCGTTACTTGACCAGCGAGCCGAGCGTCGTCGTCACCGGGGCGCCATGCGAGGCGCGGAGCAACCGGAACGTCAGGCGTCCGGATACCACGCGTCGGTGAATTCGCTGACCTTGACGTCGGTCAGCTCCGGACGTGCGGCCAGCCATGCACGGACGTTCTCGCGGTCGGCATCGGTCGTCGTGCCGCGCGGCGCGCCGGAGATCACGTACGCGCCGATCCCTTCGTCGGCGGATGCGACGGTCAGCAGCCCGTTCGCTTCGACGAAATCGATGAACGCGTCGATGAGCTGGCCGCGCTCGAGGTCGGACAGCTCGTTGCGGTAATGCGCGGTCGCGTTGAACGCGAGTTCCTGGAACTCGGCGATGTGGAGTTTCTTGCGCTGGCGGCGGTTGTGGCGTTGGCTCATGGTGTTGGATATATAACGCGTTACGTGGAGATCGGTCGCGCAGTGTATCGCATGGCCGTCGGTCCGTCGTGGTGTCGAACTACAACGCACGAGTCGGTTGACTGACGCATCGACCATGTATCCCTTTGGCTTACTCCCCCGCATTTGCTAAGGACGCCGGAAAGCAATGTCGGGGACGAGGGACGGAGTACAATCGCGCGACCATTGGTCAGACGCTATCCGAGGCGCTGTAATAAAAAAGAAAGGGTACCTATGGGCATGCAGGATTT
>NZ_JBSAXA010000018.1:0-126720 GCF_053427615.1 Burkholderia sp. AW33-5
TCAGCAATCGCATCGGGCTTTTTCATTGGCGGCTCGCGCGCGCTCGGAACGCGACAACACCGGCGATCAGAACGAAATCATCCGCCCCGGATTGAGCGCGCTCATCACGCTCATCGCCGCCTTCGCGGCCGGAATCGCGATCGGCGACAGTTGCCGGCCCAGCGGAATCTCGCGGTGGTCGATGCCGGTCAGCATCGAGAAATCGTCGTTGCGTCCGACGAAGTCGTCGCAGATCGCCTTGCCGATCCGCACCGTCTGCGCGACGCCATGCCCGCTCCAGCCCTGCACCATGTACATCGGCACACGGCCGTCGGTCTTGCGGCTGTCGGTCGCGCCGTTCAGCGTGAAATCGCTGACGCCGCTCCAGCAGTAGTCGAGCGCGAAGCGGCCGTCGTGCTGCGGAAATACCGTGTTCAGCCGCGTCAGCAGATACGCGTTGACGTCGGGCTGCGCCCAGCACGTACCGGTGCCCTGCCCGCCGAACAGCAGGCGGTTGCCGCGCACGGGCCGGTAATAGTCGATCTGGAACTGCGTGTCGTACACCGGCATGCCGGCCGGCATCAGCGTCGCGACGTCGACGTCGAGTGGCGCCGTCACGCTCACGTACGTGAAGAACGGCACGGTGGTGGCGCCGCCGTCGTCCAGCAGCCGGAACGTCGTGTTGTGCAGCGCGAGCACGACGCCACGGCGCGCCGTAATCGTGCCGCCCGGCGTCGTCGCGACGACGCCCGCCGGCGTCTCGTCGAGCTCCAGCACCTCGGTGCCCTCGTACAGCGCACCGCCGTTCAGCCGGAAGCCGTGCACGAGGCCGCGCACCAGCGCGAGCGGATGAAGCTGGCCGCCGGTCGCGTCGATCGCCGCGCCGTGATACAGCCCCGAGCGCACGTATTCGTCATGCAGCTGATGGCGGCCGACGAGCGTCACGCCGGCGTCGCCGAGATGGCGGCGTGCGTCCGCGCCGTCGAGCAGCGCGCTCATGTGGCCCGGGTGCACCGCCGCCGTGATGTGGCCGCGCTTGCGGTCGAGGTCGAGCGCGTAACGCGCGCCGATCGCGTCGATCAGGTCCATCGATTCGGCCGACGCGAAACGCCACAGCCGCTTCGCGTCGTCGTGCGACAGATGGTCGATCATGTCGGCCGCTTCCCAGCGCGCGAGGCCCGGCGTGAGCTGGCCGCCGTTGCGGCCCGACGCCGCGGAGCCGACGTGATGCTTGTCGACGAGAATCGTGTCGACACCCGCTTCCGCGAGATGCAGCGCGGCCGATGCGCCGAGCAGCCCCGCGCCGATCACCAGCACGTCGCACACCGTGTCGTGCGCGAGCGGCGCGCCGTTTTCATGGCGCGACAACGACGCCTCGTACCAGTTGGCCGGACGCTCGCCGTCGTAGCGCGACGGATCGCACCAGTTCCAGTTGTCCTTTTCAATGTTCAGTTGCGTCTGGTCGAAACGCGATTCGCCCTGGATCAGGGGTTTGTGATTGGAAGTCATGATTGCACTTGCATGGTCTTGGGCCGCCTGTCGAAGAGCCGTTCTGGCTTCGCGGGTGGGGCAGCCGGTTCCACTTGGGTGTCAACGAGATAAAGGGCGCGATGGCCCGTGTTGACGGCAGGCACGCTCGTGCCTGCCAGGATCCCGGACCGTGCAAGAGCACGCATTGAAAGGTGCCGGGACACCCAATTTCTACACCGCAGAAATAATTCTACAGCGTAGAATACGCTTTCGTCAAGATTACAGCCGCTGTCATCCTGCTTCCATGAAAGACAAACCCGCCCAAGGCCCGCGCGGCCTCGACAAGGATGCGATCGTCGCGGCCGCGCTCGCGCTGCTCGAAGAGGTCGGCGAAGCCGCGTTCAGCGTGCGCAAGCTCGCGCAGTCGGTCGGCTGCGACCCGATGAGCGTGCTCTATCACTTCAAGTCGAAAGAAGGCCTGAGCCGTGCGATCGCGAACGCGCTGTCGCGCTCGCTCGTGCCGGTCGATCCTTCGCTGCCGTGGCGCGAGCGGCTGCGCGATCTCGCACGCCAGTATCGCGCGCTCGCGCTGCGCCACCCCGCCGCGTTCGCGCTGCTGCAGCGTCATATGAGCACCGGGCCGGCCGATCTCCCGCACATCGAGACCGTGCATCGTGCGCTGGCCGATGCCGGCATCCCGCGCACCGCGCTGCCGTCCGTGTGCGTCGGCTGGTATGCGAGCGTGATCGGACTCGCCGCCGCCGAGGCCGGCGGCCTCACGCGGCCCGCGAACGACGTCGAGCTCGCGGAAATGCATGCGCTGTCCGATACCGCGCACCCGCTCGTCAAATCGGCCGCCCCGCTCTATGCGCAGCTCGATCCGGCCGCCGTGCACGACACGATGCTGGACGTGCTGCTCGACGGCATCGCAAAACAGGCGCACGACACCGCTTTAGGCACGACGTGAACTTGGCTCCAAACTCAATAAACCAATTCCACAATGTCCATAGGATTGATCCCAAGAGTATTGCAGGGAGTCAAGAATAGGCTTATCAAGCAAAAGAAAAGACGCATCTCTCGATACGACGACTTTTGGACAAGATTAATTTAATATTTTGCTTTTGAGATAAATCCCCCTCACCTCAACGACACGCCCTTCAAGACCTCATATCGTTCAATGCGCTCAGCAATCGTGCTTAACCCCTTACTTTCCGCCTCCGGCTTCCCCACTACAAGACATCCGTAGCCAAACATCCGCTTCCCAAGGAAGCAAACCCGAATCAGAAAAAATCGCCTCTCAACAGCGCTGCCGCATTCACATTCGCTAACCATTTCCCAGCCTCCGACAGGCATCTCAATAAACCACATGGCAAACTCCATCCAATAACCAACAGGAGATTCCATGAAACGATACTTCATTCGAATCGGCGACAAAACAACAGCCGGAGGAACCGTGACACAAGGAGCGAATTTCTTCAGGCACAACGGGAAGGCCGTTGCCTATGAAGGCGCAGAAGTCTATTGCGATGCGTGCGCATCGGCGGGCCGGATTGCAAATGTTCAGCCATTTCGCCCCATGCTGCTGAGAGGCAAACAGGTCGCTCTTGAGAACGACATCTGTATCTGCAAATGCGATCCCCCACCTCGCTTAATTGCCTCACAGAGTACCGGATCCATCTCGTTCAAACTTCACGAGCTTGCGCAATACGGCCTCCATGTAGACGGGGATCCATTCGCGACCTTGATCGAACCTTCGAGCTTCGACGATCGCTTCAAGCTCTTCGACGAAGCTACCGGCAAGCCGCTGGCAAACATGGAATATGTGATTCTGCGGGCGAATGGCGATATTGAACACGGAGTAACAGATCGAAGCGGCCACACGCACTTGCTTTCGTCAACAGCCAACTCCGAGATCGTACACATCTACGTTTAAAAAGAATGGATGCCATCAAATCGAAATCCGGAAAGCCGCTGTTGAGAGTGGCCTCAAAAACGACTACCCCAACGACCGACTCCAATGCAAAGGGAATATCCGTAGACACCAGCCACGAAACCATCGAGGTAATTATCAGCGACTCCCGAATGGTTTCCAGAGGATCGCAGTTCGGTCACACTGCCATCGTCATTAACAATCAAGAATATGGACGTGCTCCGACAGGCTGGGACACCGACACAAAGGAACATTATTTGCATCGTCAGCAGGTTGACATGCATCGCGACTCGTGGGGCTACGTGTTGAGAGTAACCGCCTCGGAAAAGCAGAAGATTCTTACCGAAATTCACGAGCGGATAGCAGCCAACAAACCCTATTCCCTATTCACGAATAGCTGCTCTTCCAATATTGCCGAGATATTGGAAGCAGCAGGGATACAGGCGCACGATCCGCGCTGGTCATTTGCGGATACGATTTCCCCTGCCGACCTCATGATAGGATTAAAGCATTCTCGACGACTCGTTACCGAGCATGTTTATCCGAAAAAGTAGCGTCATCTCGCTACTATCAACCTTGATGATCAATTGCTCCGCGCACCCGGATGAAACATGGGTTGCTGAAGATCGCATTCCTGTCTACGACGGTGTCGACGGAAAGATCATTTTCTTCCTTCAACCGTCGGATAGTTGCGAGCCCGGAATGGACATGGCGGGCAAAGTCGACATGTACACCAAGGTCCAGTGCCAGTCCGGCAACGGTTGGGTAACTGGCGGCAAATTCAAAAAACTTCCCCGCGACAAGAAGTGACTCAGGGCCGAGCGCAAGTCACGCGAGGCAAGGCTGTGCAAGAATCGCCGCGAAGAACGATACGGTGCGTCATACCGAGATTTCCGCGAACACAACACGCTCATACGGAAAGGGCTGAGGCCTGCGCAATACAGGACTCAGCCCTTGGGGGTACGTTTTTTTGCGTATCCGTCATTGCCGGATCAACTCATCTGCACACCCCGTCAGATGGACTACCGCGAACCGCGCTCAGTGCTGCTGCGCGATACCGATCTTCAGCATGACCTGATCGACGATCTGTTCGGGCGTCAGCTCGATGCTGACCACGATCGCTTCATCCGGGCCCGGTTCCTCGAGCGTGTCGAGCTGGCTCTTCAGCAGCGACGGATCGAAGAAATGGCCGGTGCGGGTCTTCAGGCGCTCGTGCAAGACCTCGAACGAACCCTTCAGATACACGAACCGCACGTCGGTGTCGGAGCCGCGCAGCACGTCGCGGTACGACCGCTTCAGCGACGAGCAGGTGAACACGGCGGTCTCGCCGGCACGCTGCTTCTCTTCGATGGCTGCGCGGATCGTGCGCAGCCACGGCCAGCGGTCGTCGTCGGTCAGCGGAATGCCGTTGTGCATCTTTTCCTTGTTCGCCGCGCTGTGAAACGCGTCGCCGTCGGTATAGCTGCACGACAGGCGTTCTGCCAGCATTTCGCCGATTCGCGATTTGCCCGCGCCCGACACGCCCATTGCGATCAGAATCATTGACTACCCCTTGTTACAAAACCACGCTCAGCAACAGCGTAAAGCTCAGACCGAGCACCGAGATGATGGTTTCAAGCAGCGACCAGGTCTTGAACGTCTGACCGACCGTCATCCCGAAGTATTCCTTGATCAGCCAGAAGCCGCCGTCGTTCACGTGCGAGAAGATCAGCGAGCCCGAGCCGGTCGCGAGCACGAGCAGTTCCGGACGAACCGCCGCGCCCGACGCCGCGGCGATCGGCGCGACGATGCCGCAGGCCGTCGTCATCGCGACCGTCGCCGAACCCGTCGCCAGACGCATCAGCGCCGCGACGAACCAGCCGAGCAGCAACGGCGACAGGTGCGCGTGCTTCGCGGTCTCGACGATCTGCTGCGAGATCCCGCTGTCGCGCAGGACGCCGCCGAAGCCGCCGCCCGCACCGACGATCAGCGTGATGCCGGCGATCGGCGCCAGGCACTCGCCGCAGAACTTCTGGATCTGGTCGCGGTTGAAGCCCTGCAGCTTGCCGAACGTGAAGAAGCTCACGAGCACGGCGATCAGCAGCGCGACGTCGGAGTTGCCGGCAAAGCGCAGCAGGTTGTTCGGCAGCGACTTCGGTGCGAACACGAGGTCGGCCCAGCTGCCGACGAGCATCAGCACGACGGGCAGCAGGATCGTGAACAGCGTGATGCCGAAACTCGGCAGTTCGCGCTTGCGACCGTCCGTGTGCGTATCGACGAACTGCGCCGCGAGCGGGTTGTTTTCCGGCAGCTTCACGAACTTCGAGATCATCAGCGCGAACAGCGGACCGGCGATGATCGCGGTCGGCACACCGACGATCAGGCCGAACGCGATCGTCTTGCCGATATCGGCGCCGTATTGCTGAACGGCCAGCAGCGCGGCCGGGTGCGGCGGGATCAGCCCGTGCACGACGGACAGGCCGGCCACCATCGGCAGACCGACGACGAGCAGCGACTTGCCGGTGCGCTTCGCGACGTTGAACGCGATCGGGATCAGCAGCACGAAGCCGACTTCGAAGAACACCGGCAAGCCGACGATGATCGCGACGAACATCATCGCCCAGTGGATGTTCTTTTCACCGAACCAGTCGATCAGCGTGGTCGCGATCCGTTCGGCGCCGCCCGATTCGGCCATCATCTTGCCGAGCATCGTGCCGAGGCCGACGACGATCGCGATGTGGCCGAGCGTGCCGCCCGTGCCCGTTTCGAACGACTTGACGATCTTGTCCATCGGCATGCCGACGACGAGACCCAGGCCCAGCGAAACGATGATCAGCACCAGGAACGGGTAGATCTTGTAGCGCGCGATCATCAGGATCAGCGCGGCAATCGCGATCAGCGTGAATACGAGCAGCATGCTGCCTTGGACAGCCCCCATGTGGCACTCCTCCTTGAATTGTTCGAAACCGGGCGAGCTGTTGCGAGTATGCCCGGCTATGCAGGTCTCCGAAACACGGGGGGTACCCACCCCGTGAGGACGCTGAATTTTACTTATCTTTAGGGTCCGCGGATAGAACCGGTTCCATCAGCAAAAACCCTCGGTAAAACAAGCACTAAGCGCTTGCCTGCCGAGGGTCAAACCTTCATTTCGTACAAGTATTAACGGTGAAGCTGGCTTGCGGCTTGCGCGAGACGCGTGACCTCGGCCCAGTCCTGCGCGGCGAGTGCGGCCTTCGGTGTGAGCCACGAACCGCCGACGCACACGACGTTCGGCAGCTTCAGGAAATTCGGCGCGGTGTCGACCGTGATGCCGCCCGTCGGACAGAACTTCAGCGCCGGGAACGGGCCGTGGAACGCCTGCAGCATCGGCACGCCACCGGCCTGCTGCGCGGGGAAGAACTTGACGATTTCGTAGCCGAATTCGAGCGCCTGAATGATGTCGCTCGGCGTCATCACGCCCGGCAGCAGCGGCAGGCCGGCGTCGAGCGACGCGAGGTGCAGATCCTTCGTCAGGCCCGGCGACACGCCGAACTTCGCCCCCGCGCGCTTCGCCTGCTCGCAGTGCTCGGGCTTCGTGATCGTGCCGACGCCGACGACGATATCGTCCGCGAGCTGGCTCGCGCGCTGGATCGCCTCGAGGCCCGCCGGTGTACGCAGCGTGATCTCGAGCACCTTGACGCCGCCCGCGTGCAACGCGCGCGACACGTGTTCGCCCTGCTCGACCGAGTCGAATGCGAGCACCGGAATCACCGGGCCCAGCTTCACGATTTCAGCAATCGTCTTCATCAAATTCGCTCCTTGAAATTCATGCAGAGACGCGGACGGCCGCTTCGCCGACCAGCGCCCCGAAAACCGATGCGCCCTGCTCGGCCGGCGCGGCCGCCGCGCGGAACACGCCGAACAGTTCGCGACCGAAACCGACTTCGTTCTCGGCCTGATGCAGCGGCTGCGCGACCGGGCGAGCCTGCCACTCGGCGTCGTCGACCTCGATGTCGAGGATGCCGGCCTCCGCGTCGATCACGAGCGTGTCGCCCGTCTTCACCTTGCCGAGCGGGCCCGCCAGCAGCGCTTCCGGCGACACGTGGATCACGGCCGGCACCTTGCCCGACGCACCGGACATGCGGCCGTCGGTCACGAGCGCGACGTGGAAGCCCTGATCCTGCAGCACGCCGAGCAGCGGCGTCAAACGGTGCAGCTCGGGCATCCCGTTGGCGCGCGCGCCCTGGAAGCGCACGACCGCGACGAAATCGCGCTTCAGCTCGCCGCGATCGAAGGCTTCCTGCACGGCTTCCTGCGAATCGAACACGATCGCGGGCGCGGTCACCTTGCGGTGCTCGGGCGCGACCGCCGAAATCTTGATCACGCCGCGGCCGAGCCGGCCCTGCATCAGGCGCAGGCCGCCGTCCGGCTGGAACGGGTCGCGAATGCCGCGCAGCACCTTCGTGTCGTGGCTCTCGGCCGTGCCGTCGACCCACGTCAGCTTGCCGTCGATCAGCTTCGGCTCCTTCGTGTAGTGCGACAGCCCCTTGCCCGCGACGGTCGTCACGTCTTCGTGCAGCAGCCCGCCTTCGAGCAGGTTGCGCACCAGGAACGCGACGCCGCCGGCCGCGTGGAAATGGTTCACGTCGGCCTTGCCGTTCGGGTAGATCTTCGCGAGCAGCGGCACGACCGCCGACAGCTCGTCGAAATCGTTCCAGTCGATCAGGATGCCGGCCGCGCGCGCGATCGCGACGAGGTGCAGCGTGTGGTTGGTCGAGCCGCCCGTCGCGAGCAGCGCGACGATCCCGTTGACGATCGCCTTCTCGTCGATCACATGGCCGATCGGCGTGTACTGGCCGCGCTCGGCCGTCAGATCGAGCACGCGGCGCGCGGCTTCGGCCGTCAGTGCGGTACGCAGCGGCGTGTGCGGATGAACGAACGCCGAACCCGGCAGGTGCAGGCCCATCAGTTCCATCAGCATCTGGTTGCTGTTCGCGGTGCCGTAGAACGTGCAGGTGCCATGGCCGTGATACGCGGCCGATTCGGCTTCGAGCAGTGCGTCGCGGCCGACCTGGCCGGTCGCGAACTGCTGGCGGATCTTCGCCTTGTCGTCGTTCGACAGGCCGCTCGTCATCGGGCCGGCCGGCACGAATATGGTCGGCAGGTGGCCGAACTGGAGCGCGCCGATCAGCAGGCCCGGCACGATCTTGTCGCAGATGCCGAGGCAGAGCGCCGCGTCGAACATGTTGTGCGTGAGCGCGATCGCCGTGCCCATCGCGATCGCCTCACGCGAGAACAGCGACAGCTCCATCCCCGGGTTGCCCTGCGTGACGCCGTCGCACATCGCGGGCACGCCGCCCGCGAACTGCGCGACGCCGCCGTTCTCGCGTGCGGCGGCCTTGATGATGTCAGGGAAATCCTTGTACGGCGCGTGCGCGGACAGCATCTCGTTGTACGAGGACACGATGCCGATGTTCGGCTCGCGGATCGCCTTGATCTGGAATTTGTCGCTGCCTTCGAGACCCGCGAAGCCGTGCGCGAGGTTCGCGCACGACAGCGCGCCACGCGCCGGGAACTTGCCCTGCGCGCCGTCGATGCGCTGCAGATAGGCGGAACGGGTCGATTGGCTGCGGGCGATCACGCGTTCGGTGACTTTCGCCAGGGTGGGGTGCAGCGACGTCATGCTGGGCGCTCCTGTATGCCGGACGACACCGGCGGTTGGAATCGTGGGGACGGTCGAGTGCGTCGAACGAACGAAGCCAGTCTAGTAGAAAAACTACAAGCATGCAATGCGGATTCACATGCGCGCAACCCTTATTCCCGCCACCAGCAAGGCTTTACCTAGTGAAAACCCTAATCATCAGCATTCATTGCTCCGGAAATCTCTGGCGATGGAGCTAGCATTTTCATGTAGATTTTCTACAATTCGATTGCGATACACTCGCTCATCCGAACCCGATTTTCATTCGCCGTCCCATGCTGCCTCGCATTGAAGCGATCCGCGCCGACCTGCGCCCGTCCGAGCGCAAGCTCGCCGACTACATTCTCGCCGCGCCGCGCGAGGTGCTCGACCTCGCGATGACCGAGCTGTCGACCCGCGCGGGCGTCAGCCAGCCGACCATCGCGCGCTTCTGCCAGGCGCTCGGTTGCAGCGGCTTTCGCGAATTCAAGATCCGGCTCGCGCAGAGCGTCGCGCCGGGTGTGTCGTCGGTCTATCGCGACGTCGAGCCCGACGAGCCCGCGCCCGGCATCATCGGCAAGGTGTTCGACCGCACGATCGGCGCGCTGATCGAAGTGCGCAACAGCCTGTCGGCCGGCAGCGTCGCCGAGGCGATCGCGCTGCTGTCGAACGCGTCGCGCATCGAGTTCTACGGCGCCGGCGGCTCGGGCATCGCCGCGCAGGACATCCAGCACAAGTTCTTCCGGCTCGGCGTGCCGAGCGTCGCGTATTCGGACCCGCACACGTTCTCGATGTCGTCGGCGCTGCTCGGGCCGCACGACGTCGTCGTCGCGATCTCGAATACCGGCCGCACGCGCGATATCGTCGATGCCGCGCGCTCGGCGCTCGCGTGCGGCGCGAAAGTCGTCGCGATCACGCAGAGCCACTCGCCGCTCGCGAAGCTCGCGACGGTGAGCCTCGCGTCGAACGTGGCCGAGGAAACCGACGTGTTCTCGCCGATGACGTCGCGGATGTCGCATCTCGCGATCGGCGACATTCTCGCGGTCGGCGTTGCGCTGTCGCGCGGGCCCGCGCTGATGGAACGCGTCGGCCGCGCGAAGGAAGCGATCACGCGGCGCCGGATCGACGACCCAACGAAGGAGTGACGCGTACGACGCGCACATGAAAACGGCGCCCCGAGGGGCGCCGTTGCGCATCGATCGACTACAGGCGTGCCGCCGCCGGAAAGTTCAGAACGGCTTGATCACGACCAGCGCGACCGCCGCGAGCATGCCGAGCACCGGCAGTTCGTTGAACACGCGATACCACTTGTCGGTGCGCTTGTTCTCTCCGCGCTCGAACACCTTCAGCAGGTGCCCGCAGTACGCGTGATAGATCACGAGCAGCAGCACGACCGTCACCTTCGCGTGGATCCAGCCCTGCCCCTGGCCGATGCCGATCACGAGCCAGAGCCACAGCCCGCATGCGAGCGCCGGCACGGCGATCATCGTCATGAAGCGAAACAGCTTGCGCGCCATCAGCAACAGGCGCCGCACCGCGGCCGGATCGGTCTCCATGGCCAGGTTCACGTAGATGCGCGGCAGGTAGAACAGCCCCGCGAACCACGCGGCGATCAGAACGATATGGAACGTCTTGACCCAGAGCATTGCCATCGGTTGTGCGCCTCGCTTTACTGACGGCCTTCGCCGTGCCCGAGCACGACGTACTTCAGCGACGTGAGCCCTTCCAGGCCGACGGGGCCGCGTGCGTGCAGCTTGTCGTTCGAGATGCCGATTTCCGCGCCGAGGCCGAATTCGAAGCCATCCGCGAAGCGCGTCGACGCATTGACCATCACGCTCGCCGAGTCGACTTCGCGCAGGAAGCGCATCGCGCGGTCGTGATCCTCGGTGACGATCGCATCGGTGTGGTGCGAGCCGTAGTGGTTGATGTGCTCGATCGCGGCGTCGAGGCCGTCGACGACCTTGATCGCGAGCACCGGCGCGAGATATTCGGTGTGCCAGTCTTCGTCGGTGGCGTCGACGAGCGGCCCGATACCGGCCTCGGCGAGCACCGCGCGCGCGGCCGCATCGACGCGCAGCTCGACCTGCTTGTCGCGATACAGCTTGCCGAGCGGCGGCAACAGCGTCGCCGCGATGCCGCTCGCAACGAGCAGCGTTTCCATCGTGTTGCAGGTGCCGTAGCGGTGCGTCTTTGCGTTGTCGCACACCGTCAGCGCCTTGGCGAGATCGGCACGATCGTCGACGTACACGTGGCAGATGCCGTCGAGGTGCTTGATCATCGGCACGCGCGCCTCGTTGATCAGGCGCTCGATCAAGCTCTTGCCGCCGCGCGGAACGATCACGTCGACGAATTCGGTCATCGTGATCAGCTTGCCGACCGCCGCGCGATCGGCTGTCGCGACGACCTGCACGGCATCCTGCGGCAAGCCGGCCGCCTCGAGCCCTTCGCCGATCAGCTTCGCGAGCGCCGCGTTCGATTCGAGCGCCTCGGAGCCGCCGCGCAGGATCGTCGCGTTGCCCGACTTCAGGCACAGCGCGGCCGCGTCGATCGTCACGTTCGGGCGCGACTCGTAGATGATGCCGATCACGCCGAGCGGCACGCGCATCTGGCCGACCTGGATCCCGCTCGGGCGGTACTTGAGATTGCTGATCTCGCCGATCGGATCGGCCAGCGACGCAACCTGACGCAGGCCTTCGACCATTGTCTTCAGCGCCTTGTCCGACAGCGTCAGGCGGTCGATGAACGCCGCATCGAGCCCCTTTTCACGGGCACGGGCGACGTCGCGTGCATTCGCATCCTTCAGCGCCTGCGCGTCGCGCTCGATCGCGCGTGCCACGGCATCGAGCGCCGCGTTCTTCGCGGCCGTGCTGGCGCGCGCCATCGCGCGGGAAGCGTGCCGGGCACGGCGGCCCAGGTCCGTCATGTACTGGTCGATATCCATCGTGTGACTCGAAAAGCGAGCCGCTTGGCGCGGCGTGAATTCGTGGGAAGCGTGGAGCGCGGCGGCAAGCGCGCCGCGCCAGCTATCGAAACATTGTAAGCGGGTTGCGATGCGTGCGCTGGAGGCCCGGACAGGGCTTAACGACGCACGCGACCCGCGGTCGGCGGTCGCTCGCCGCGGGCGCCGGCCACCGTCATCGCGAGCTGGAACAGGCCGTCCCATGGATCGGGCGGCGGATCGTCCTGCGTGCGGCGGCCCGGCGTGACGGCCGACAGCCCCTTCACCTGCCGGTCGAGCTTCGCGGCGAACGCGAGCGCTTTCTCGAGAACCGCTTCCGACACGCGGTTCAGCGCGGGGCCGACCAACCGCTCGCGCGGACCCCACACGCGGTTCTCGCGCAGCAGCGTGGCGAGCGGCTTGCCGGCCGTCGCGCCGCGCTTGATCCGCAACAGCGTGCGCAATTCCTCGACGACGGCCCACATCACGAGCACGATCGCCTCGCCCTCGCCCTTCAACCCGTCGATCATCCGCGCGAGCCGCGCTGCGTCGCCCGCGAGCATCGCCTCGTTCAGCTTGAAGACGTCGTAGCGCGCGACGTTCAACACCGCATCGTGCACCTGCTCGAACGACAGCACGCCCTGCGGATAGAGCAGCCCGAGCTTCTGGATTTCCTGGTGCGCGGCGAGCAGGTTGCCCTCGACGCGCTCCGCGATGAACTGCAGCGCGCGCCGGCCATCGTCGCCCGGCGCGGCGCGCTGGCCCTGCATCGACAGACGCTGGCCGATCCAGTTCGGCAACTGCGCGCGGTCGACCGGATCGATCTTCAGCGCGACGCCGCCGTTCTGCAGCGCGGTAAACCACGCGGATTTCTGCGTTGCCGCGTCGAGGCGCGGCAACGTGACGAGCAGCAGCGCGTCGGGATTGGGCGTCGCCGCGAGCGTCTTGAGCGCTTCGGCGCCTTCCTTGCCGGGCTTGCCCGACGGAATGCGCAGCTCGATCAGCTGACGCTCGCCGAACAGCGACATCGCCTGGGTCGCGCCGAGCAGCACGCTCCAGTCGAAGCCGCGCTCGACCGTATGCACCGAACGTTCGGTGAAGCCGGCTGCGCGCGCGGCCGCACGAATGCGGTCGCACGCTTCCTGCGCGAGCAGCGGCTCGTCGCCGTAGACGGTGTAGAGCCCGGCCATCCCCTTCGCGAGGTGCGGCTCCAGCGCATCAAGTCGCAATTGCATCGGTGCGTGCGCGGGCGATCAGAGCGGCGGCGGCGGCAGCGGCGCGCGCGGCGCAACGCCCGGCACCACGTCCTCCGGCGCCGGCGTCAGCGAGTGGACGATCGCGAGACGCCGCATCAGCTGGTCGACCGCGTCGTTCTGCATGTCGCCGTACAGGATGTCGGCTTCCTGCGCCTTCGCGTTCGTGTACTGGTCGCTGTACGTCATCGCGCGGTTCAGCGCGATCGCGCTCGGCGGGATCAGCACGGTGCCGTCCTTGCTCGTCAGCGTGTAGTTCAGCGTATAGAACAACGCGTATTCCTGCGCCGACCCGAACTTGTTGAGCGTCAGCGTGTTCTGGCCACGCGACTCCCACATGTGCAGCACGGCGTCGGCGTCGTCCGCCGACTTGACGATCTTCGTGTCGCTGCCGGCCTCGACGAGGCGCGTGAGACGCGCCTCGACGGGCGCCGGCGCACCGGCCACCAGCAGGTGCTTGAACGCGTAGTCCTGCTGGCCGCGCAGCTGGAAGCCGCATGCCGACAGCGCGACCGCGCTGCCGACGGCGAGCATCAAAAACGATCTGCGGATCACCTTCGCTCCTTCTGTGTACGCCCGACGGCCGGCGGCCGTCAGACGACGATGTTCACGAGGCGGCCCGGCACGACGACGATCTTCTTCGCCGGCTTGCCGTCGCTGAACTTCGCGAATGCTTCGTCGGCCACCGCCGCCGCTTCGATCGCCTCGCGGCTCGCGTCCTTCGCCACCTTCAGCGCGCCGCGCACCTTGCCGTTCACCTGCAGCACGAGTTCGATCTCGGCCTGCTCGAGCGCGGCCTCGTCGACCTTCGGCCACGGGGCGTCGAGCAGCGGGCCGAATTCGTCCGCGTAGCCGAGCGCCTTCCACAGCTCGAACGTCACGTGCGGCACGACAGGGTACAGCACGCGCAGCAGCACGCCGTACGTCTCGCGCAGCACGCCGGGCGTCGCGCCCTTCGCGCCGTCGATCGCGTTCAGCATCTTCATCGCGGCCGATACGACCGTGTTGTACTGCAAACGCTGGTAGTCGAAATCAGCCTGCTTCAGCACGCTGTAGATCTCGCGGCGCAGTGCCTTGTCGGCGTCGCCGAGCGCGGCCGCGTCGAAGCCCGCGCGCGCGGCGAGCGCTTCGCGGTTCGTCGCGCCGAAGCTCCACACGCGACGCAGGAAGCGGCTCGCGCCTTCGACGCCCGCGCCCGACCACTCGAGCTGCTGCTCGGGCGGTGCGGCGAACATCGTGAACAGGCGCGCGGTATCTGCGCCGTACTGGTCGATCAGCACCTGCGGATCGACGCCGTTGTTCTTCGACTTCGACATCTTCTCGATGCCGCCGAGCACCACCGGCTGGCCGTCGGTGTTCAGCGTCGCGCCGACCGGGCGGCCCTTGTCGTCGTGCGTGACCGTCACGTCGGCCGGGTTGTACCAGGTCTTCTTGCCCGCCGCGTCTTCGCGGTAGAACGTCTCGTTCAGCACCATGCCCTGCGTCAGCAGGTTCTTCGCCGGCTCGCCGAACTTCACGAGGCCGAGGTCACGCATCACCTTGGTCCAGAAGCGCGAATACAGCAGGTGCAGGATCGCGTGCTCGATGCCGCCGATGTACTGATCCATCGGCATCCAGTAATCGGTGCGCGCGTCGACCATCGTCTCGGCGTCCGGCGCCGTGTAGCGCGAGAAGTACCACGACGAATCGACGAACGTGTCCATCGTGTCGGTTTCGCGCTTCGCGGCCGCGCCGCACTTCGGGCACGTGCAGTTCAGGAACGCTTCCGACTTCGCGAGCGGGTTGCCCGAGCCGTCCGGCACGAGGTCTTCCGGCAGCACGACCGGCAGGTCCTGCTCCGGCACCGGCACGTCGCCGCACGACGGGCAGTGGATGATCGGGATCGGCGTGCCCCAGTAGCGCTGGCGCGATACGCCCCAGTCACGCAGGCGCCACGTGACCTGCTTGTCGCCGAAGCCGCCGGCCTTCAGGTCGGCCGCGATCGCATCGACCGCCGCGCCGTATGCCATGCCGTCGTACTTGCCGCTGTTGACGCAGACCGCGACTTCCTTGTCGCCGTACCACTCCTGCCATGCGTCCAGCGAGTACGTCTGGCCTTCGGCCGCGATCACCTGCTTGATCGGCAGGTCGTATTTCTTCGCGAACGCGAAATCGCGCTCGTCGTGCGCCGGCACGCCCATCACCGCGCCTTCGCCATAGCTCATCAGCACGTAGTTGCCGATCCACACCTCGACCGGCTCGCCCGTCAGCGGATGCGATACCGTGAAGCCCGTCGCGACGCCCTTCTTCTCCATCGTCGCGACATCGGCTTCGGCGACGCCGCCGCGCTTGCATTCGTCGATGAACGCCTGCAGTTCCGGCTTGCCCTGCGCAAGGCGCGTGGCGAGCGGGTGCTCGGCCGCGATCGCGCAGAACGTGACGCCCATGATCGTGTCGGCACGCGTCGTGAACACGCGCAGGAGCGCCTTCTCGCCGTCGAGTTCGTACGGGAAGCCGAAGTTCACGCCGAAGCTCTTGCCGATCCAGTTCTGCTGCATGATCTTCACGCGCTCGGGCCAGCCGAGGCCGTCGAGGTCGTTCAGCAGCTCGTCCGCGTACTGCGTGATGCGCAGGTAGTACATCGGGATCTCGCGCTTCTCGACGAGCGCGCCCGAGCGCCAGCCGCGGCCGTCGATCACCTGCTCGTTCGCGAGCACGGTCTGGTCGACCGGGTCCCAGTTCACGGTGCCCGTCTTCTTGTACGCGATGCCCTTCTCGAGCATCTTCAGGAACAGCCACTGGTTCCACTTGTAGTAGTCGGGCTTGCACGTCGCGATCTCGCGCGACCAGTCGATCGCGAGGCCCATCGACTGCATCTGGCCCTTCATGTAGTCGATGTTGTCGTAGGTCCACTTCGCGGGCGGCACGCCGTTCGCCATCGCGGCGTTCTCGGCCGGCATCCCGAACGCGTCCCAGCCCATCGGCATCAGCGTGTTGTAGCCGTTCATCCGCAGATAGCGGTACATCACGTCGTTGATCGTGTAGTTGCGCACGTGACCCATGTGCAGCTTGCCGGACGGGTACGGCAGCATCGACACGCAGTAGAACTTCGGCTTCTGCGAATCTTCCTTCGTCTTGTAGGCATCGGCTGCGCGCCAGTCGCCCTGAGCGGCGGCTTCGACGTCGGCGGGTACGTATCTCTCGTGCATGGTGTGGTTCGGACTAGGCTTTAAGCGGCGCGCCACGGGGCGGGCACGCGGAAGTGGACGAAATCGGGCAGCCCGGCGGCGGGAGCAGGCTCACGGTTCTCGGGCCTGCCTCATGGTTCCGGATATTCGCCGGGTAACCCGGAAGGTCTCCAGGTTACCCGGCGAAACCCTGCCAACCGGGCGGAAACGACGATTATACCGTCCGTGGCGGGCGGGACGGCCGGTCTCGCGGGCCGGCCATGCATTCTTGCCCGCCCGGGCGCGCGGGCGGCCTGCGCGTCAGCGTGCCGCGCCCGCGGCAGCCGGCGCGGCGGTGCCCGCCGGCGGCATGTCGGTGACGAAGCCGATCCGCGTGAGGCCCGCGGCCTGCGCGGCGCCCATCACCTGCGCGATCACGTCGTAGCGGGTCGCGCGCGATGCGCGCAGCCGCAGCTCGGGCGGCGCAGCGCCCGCGGCGGCGGCCCGGAAACGCGCCGGCAGCGCGTCGAGTGCGACGGGCGCGTCGTCCCAGTAGAGTTTGCCGGCGTCGTCGATCGACAGCGTGACCGACTGCGGCGTGTCGCGCGCGACGCTGGCCGCGACCTTCGGCAGGTCGAGCCGGATCGCGTGCGTCATCAGCGGCGCGGTGATGATGAAGATGACGAGCAGCACGAGCATCACGTCGATCAGCGGCGTCATGTTGATCTCCGCCATCGGCGCGGACGTCTTGTGGTGCTCCAGTCCGCCGAATGCCATGGTCGTTCCTCCCGGCCGCGCGTCAGGCGCCCTGCGCGCACACGAATACGTGAAGGTCGCGCGCGAAGCCGTCGAGTTCCTCTGCGAGCTGACGCACGAGCCGCCCGAGGATGTTGTAGGCGAGCACCGCGGGGATCGCGACGACGAGCCCGAACGCGGTCATGATCAGCGCCTCGCCGACCGGCCCCGCGACGTTCTCGATCTGCGCCTGCCCGCTCGCGGCGATGCTGCCGAGCGCGTGGTAGATGCCCCAGACGGTGCCGAGCAGCCCGACGAACGGCGCGGTGCTGCCGATCGACGCGAGCAGCACCTGACCGAATTCGAGACGCCGCTGCGAGCGCAGCATCGCGTGACGCAGCGCGCGCAGCACGCGTTCGCTGCGCTCCACACGCGCGGCGAGCGCGGCCGGATCGTGTTCGTCGGCCGCATCGCGCGCGGCTTCGGCGAGCGGTACGAACACGCGCTCGCGGTCGGCATCGGCGAGCGCGGCGATGCCGGCGTCGAGCGACGCCGCGCGCCAGAACGAGGCGAGCGCCCGCGGCCCCTGCCGCTTCGCGCGGACCAGCAGCCAGGCTTTCATGAGGAGGAAGCACCAGCTGGCGACGGACATCGCCAGCAGCACATAGGCGACGGCGTGCGTGATCGCATCGCCGCTTTCGAGGTAGTGGACAACGCCGGTGGGAATCGCCATCGGAGTTTCCCCGTGAGGGTCAGCGCAGGCCGAGCACGTCCTGCATGTCGAACAGGCCGGCGCCGCGCGCCGACAGGAAGCGGACCGCACGCAGCGCGCCCTGCGCGTACGACACGCGGCTCGACGACTTGTGCGTGATCTCGATCCGTTCGCCGATCCCGGCGAACAGCACGGTGTGATCGCCGACGATGTCGCCGCCGCGCACGGCCGCAAAGCCGATCGTCGACGGATCGCGTTCGCCCGTCACGCCGTGGCGGCCGTACACCGCGCATTCGTCGAGCGAGCGCCCGAGCGCGCCGGCGACGGCCTCGCCCATCATCAGCGCGGTGCCCGACGGCGCGTCGACCTTGTGACGATGGTGCGCCTCGATGATTTCGATGTCATAGCCGTGCGAGAAATGCTTCGCCGCGAATTCGAGCAGCTTCAGCGTGACGTTCACGCCGACGCTCATGTTCGCCGCGAACACGATGCCGATCTTGCCTGCCGCGGCCTGCAGCTCCGCCTTCTGCTCGGCGGTGAAGCCGGTCGTGCCGATCACGAGCTTCACGTCGTGGCGCAGCGCGGCCGCGACGTGCGCGATCGTGCCTTCCGGCCGCGTGAAGTCGATCAGGTAGTCGGCCTGCGCGAAGACGGCGTCGAGATCGTCGGTCAGCTTGATCCCGGTTTCCTTGCCGAGGAACGCGCCCGCGTCCTGGCCGAGGAACGGCGAATCGGCGCGGTCGAGCGCGCCGACGAGCTGCGCGTCGGAATCGTTGAGAACGGCTTCGATCAGCATCCGGCCCATACGGCCCGATGCACCGGCAATCGCAATCTTCATGGCTTTCTACACGACAGGTCTAAAGGCGGGCGGCGCATGCCGCCCTGTTTCCGCTCGCCGGCCGCTTACTGCGACTGGGCCGGCGCGGTGAGCGGCTGGTTCTGCAGGTTGTCCGAACCCCGCGGGCCGACCGGCGGCGACGCCTCGTTCGACACGTTCGGCTGCGGCGGGCGATGGAACTGGAATTGCGGCTGGATCGCCGGCGCGGCGCCCGGCGGCTGGCCGCCCGGCACCGGCGCGCCACCCGAGGCCTGCGCGGACGGCGTGAAGCGGCGGGCGGTCGTGCCCTGCCCCGACACCTGGTTGGTCGCGCGGTTCGCCGCGCGCGCCGCCTGGGCGTTGGCATCCTGATCGACGACCGCGCCCGAAACCGGCTCGGCGGACGGGCTCGCGGCAGCGGCCGCCTGCGCGGCGCTCGCGGCAGCAGCGGCTTCGGACGCCTTCTTCGCCGCGGCCGCGGCCTTCGCCTTCTTGCCGCCGCGATCGCCGTCGATATCGGCCAGCAGGTCGAGTTCGGACGGCAGGTTCTCGGCACCCGTCCAGCTCGCGAGGCGATCGCCCGCGAACGTCAGCACGAGGTCGCGCTGCTGGACGACGGACGTCGAGCCGCGCTTGAAGTAAAAGAGGTAATCCCAGCGGTCGGCATGGAACATGTCCGACAGCAGCGGCGTGCCGAGCAGCGCGCGGACCTGCTCGCGCGTCATTCCGGCCTGCAGCTGCGCGGCCTTCTCCTGCGACACGAAGTTGCCCTGCACGACAGTGATCCGATAGGGCGTGATGCTCTGCGCGATGCGCTGCGTCACGCTGTCGTACGACGAACAACCAGCCAGCGCGGCAACGGCGGCGGCAGCGATGATGGCACTCCGCATGCGACTCCTCTGAAGGTGCGAAAGAGATTCCGGGAACATTTCCGTCACCGTGCAGGCCCGCGTCGCGGGCCGCGCGTGTTTCTGGAACGGCGAAAAGCCGGTAACATTGAAGCCCTGCATTGTACTCTAGGGATGCCTAGCCATGACCAATCCGACGGATCTCAAGAATATCGGGCTAAAGGCCACCCTACCGCGCCTCAAGATTCTCGAGATCTTCCAGCAAAGCCCGGTGCGTCACCTGACGGCCGAAGACGTCTACCGCAACCTGCTCAACGAGCAGCTCGACATCGGGCTCGCCACCGTTTACCGCGTGCTGACGCAGTTCGAGCAGGCCGGCCTGCTCACACGCAGCAACTTCGAATCCGGCAAGGCCGTGTTCGAACTGAACGAAGGCTCGCACCACGATCACCTCGTCTGCCTCGATTGCGGCCGCGTCGAGGAATTCTTCGATGCCGAGATCGAAAGCCGCCAGCAGGCGATCGCGAAGGAACGCGGCTTCCGGCTCCAGGAACACTCGCTCGCGATGTACGGCTCCTGCACGACCGAGAACTGCCCGCACCGCAAGCACTGATCCGCACGCTTCACGCCTGCGCCACGGCCCGGCCGGCATCTCGCCGTCCGGGCCGTGTCGTTTTCGGGATCGGAATGGAAAAGGCCCGCACATTGCGGGCGGGCCGGTTCGGGAATGTTTCCGATCGTGAGCGGCGAGCCATGCCGCCGCCGTGTGGCGCGCGGTGCTCGACGCCCGACGCCTTCGTCGCGCGTCAGGCCGGCGCGAATTCGAGCGCCCACGCGTCGTCGAGCGGAATCTCGTCGCAGTTCGGCTGCGGGCCGCCACGGTCGACTATCACGAAGTCGCTGACCGCGTCGAGCGCGAGCAGCGGATGGTGCCAGACGCCCTTCGCGTAGTTCACGCCCTGCCAGCCTTCGGCGAGGAACGCGCGCATCGCGTCGGGCCGGAACTCGCCGGCCGGCGCGACGACGATCGCGTAGCGCGACACGGCCGCGAGCGGAATGAACGCCTGGCTGCCGTGCGGATGGCGCTCCATCAGCGTGATCGCGACCGGCAGCGCGCGCGGCTGCGCGCGAAACACGCTGACGAGCGGCCGGCCGCCGTCCGCGCAGACGTCGATCGTCGCGAGATCGTGGAAGCGCTCGGTCGTGCCGCCGTTGATCGGGAAGTGCCGCGCGCCTTCGAGCGCGATCACGTCGCCGAACGGCGCGAACGCCTCGCGGGTCAGGCGCTCGACGCGCAGGATGTGTGGTCCGCTCATGCCGATTCCTCCCTCAAGCCGGCTCGCCCCACAGACGCAGGCGCGACACGCCGCCGTCCGGGAAGATGTTGAAGCGCACGTGCGTGACGGGGCCGAGCGCCGCGAGCTGGTCGAACGTATGCACGTGGTCCATCTGCAGCTTCTGCTCGCCGAGCAGTTCGGCCCAGAACATCGCCTGCGTGACGAGCGAATCGTCGGTGCCGCCCGCGACCCGCGCGGCCTGAAGCGAACAGCGGTCGGGGAAGTTGCCCTTGAAGAACGCCGTGTCGACCTCGACGCGCCGGATGATCCCCGGCCGCGCCAGCGCGACGATCGCCCAGTCGTTGCCGGGCTCGCGGCGGCGCCGCGTTTCCCAGCCGTCGCCCATGTTCGCACCGCGCCCCGGCATCAGCATCTGCGACGCCGGACCGAAGTGCTGGTTGTTCGCGGCCACCAGGTAGCCGCCGTTCTCGATCGCCGCGAGATCGACGAGCTCGCCGGCCGGCACGTGGCGCCAGTCGCGCTGCGGCTGGCCGTATACGCGCAGCCGCGCGAGCCCGCCGTCCGGATACAGGTTCACGCGCAGGTGCGTGACCGGCTGCGCATCGTCGACGCTCACGTAGTGGTGCGAATTGCCCTGCAGCGTCGTCGCGGGCACGATCGTGCGCCATTCGGCGTCGTCCGGCGGCGTGTCGCCGTCCACCGCGCATGCCTCGATCGACGCGGCCGGCGGGAAGTTGCCGGTGAAGTGGCTCGTATCGAGATCGACGCCGTGAATCACACCCGGCCGCGCGAGCCGGACCACGCAGAAGTCGTGGCCGGTGGTGCGCTTGCGGCGCGTTTCCCAGCCGTCCATCCACTTGCCGTGGTCGTCGTACTTGCCGGGAATGAAGACGGCCGGCTCGGGATTCAGCATGCGCTCCTTCGGCGCGAAGAATTCGTCGCTGGCGAAGAGCGCCTGCGCGCCCAGGCGCGGATCGGCGAGGTTCATGTAGCGCCGCGTGAAGGCCGGCGCGTTCGGATCGAGGATGGGGGCTGCCATGTCGTCTCCATTATCTTGATGAGGGCCGGCGCATCGTGGCGCCGGCCGCAGGAAATTCGTTCGCGCGAAGCGGTCGGGGAAGCCGCTTCGCGCGAGGGCGCTCAGAGCGCGTGGGCCTGGTCGCCGGCGACCGGTGCGGCGCTGCCCTGCTCGTCGGCCACGTAGCGCAGTTCGCGGTTCAGCACGCGCGTCGCGCGGGCCCGGTCGATGTCGTTCTCCCACACGGCGACGACCACCGTCGCGACGCAGTTGCCGATCAGGTTGGTCAGCGCACGGGCGATGCCGACGAACCAGTCGACCGGGAGGATCAGCACGAGACCGAGCACCGGAATCGCGGGAATCGCCGACAGCGTCGCCGCGAGGATCACGATCGCCGACCCCGGAATCCCGTGCGCGCCCTTCGACGTGACGAGCGATACCAGCAGCACGACGATCAGGTCATGCGTGGACAGCGGCGTGTTGGTGGCCTGCGCGATGAACAGCACGGCGAGCGTCAGGTAGATCGAGAAGCCGTCGAGGTTGAACGAATAGCCGGTCGGGATCACCAGGCCGACCGTCGAATCCTTGATGCCCATGTATTCGAGCTTGCTCATCACCTGCGGCAGCACCGCGTCCGACGACGCCGTGCCGAGCACGATCGACAGCTCCTCGCGCAGGTAGCGGATCAGCTTGAACACCGAGAAGCCCGCGATGCGCATCACGATGCCGAGCACGACCGTGACGAACACGATGCAGCTCAGGTAGAACACGGCGACGAGGTAGCCGAGCTGCTTGAGCGACGCGACGCCGTACTTGCCGGTCGTGAACGCGATCGCGCCGAGCACGCCGAGCGGCGCGAGCTTGATGATGAAGCCGATGATGCGGAAGAACACGTGCGACAGTTCCTCGATCAGGCTGTTCACGCGCTGCGCCTTGTCGCCGAGCAGCGACAGCGCGGAACCGAACAGCACCGCGAACACGAGGATCTGCAGGATGTCACCCTTCGCGAACGCGTCGATCGCGGTCTCGGGGATGATCTTCATCAGGTAGCCGGCCGTGTCCTTCAGGCTTTCGGCGTTCTTCGCATACGACGAGAGCGAGGCCGCGTCGAGCGAGCGCAGGTCGATGTTCATCCCGACGCCCGGGCGCGTCAGCCACGCGAGGACGAGCCCGATGCCGAGCGCGATCGTCGTCATCACCTCGAAGTAGACGACCGCCTTCAGGCCGACCCGGCCGACCTTCTTCAGGTCGCCCGCATTGGCCATCCCGCTGACCACGACGCAGAACACGATCGGGCCGATGACCATCTTGATGAGCTTCAGGAAGCCGTCGCCGAGCGGTCGCAGCGATTCGGCGAAATGCGGGAAGACCGCGCCGAGCGCGACCCCCAGGATTAATGCGACGACTACCCGGCCAAACAGCGAATTGAGGAATTTCGACACGGCGCTCTCCCGATCCAACGGTTGCAGTTTCGTCTGTTCATACTGGTAAGACCAGTGATGTTATGGTGGATAGTAGGAAGCCGATATAGTCGCGTCAAGGACGAACAAAATAGGGATTTCCCGCGCATGCGGGGGCGGATCGTGGCTTTCCCGTAGGCCGGTCATGCATCGCGCGCGGGCGGATTACAATGCCGGTCAGACCGGCCATCGTTCACATCATGAAAAACGTTCCGCACACCGTGACCGACGCCGCCATCGCGACGATCCGCGACCGGATCGAGGCAGGCGTGTATCCGGTCGGCAGCCTGCTGCCGGCCCAGCGCCAGCTCTCCGAGGAGCTGGAAATCAGCCGCGCGTCGCTGCGTGAGGCGCTCTCCACGCTCGAGGCGCTCGGGATGCTGCGCATCCGCGCCGGCAAGGGCGTGTATGTCGAAAGCGCCCAGGCGACGGCCGCCCATCCGTGGCAGTTCGCCGAGCAGTCGTCACCGCCCGACACGTACCAGATGCGCTATGCGCTCGAAGGGTTCGCCGCGCGGATGGCCGCACACGTCGTCACCGACGACGACATCGCATGGTTCGAGGACAACCTCGCCGACCTGCACGTCGCGCTGACCGAAAGCGCACTCGACGAAGCGTCGCGGCTCGACTTCGACTTCCACATGCGGATCATCCATCTCGCGGGCAACGCGGCGATCGAGTCGGTGCTGCGCAGCAGCGCGGACATCATGAAGGAAAGCCAGCGCATGCCGTTCTACCGGCGCGAGCTGCTGCTGTCGACGTGGCACGAGCACCGCGCGATCGTCGACGCGTTGATCGCCCGCGATGCGGCCGCGGCCGGCACGGCGATCGAGACGCACATCGCGAACGCCGCGCAACGCGCGGGCATCTTCTTCCCGACGCCGGGCGCCTGACGCCGCCGTCGGCCGGCGGTCCCGGCCGCCGCGGCAGCCCTTCTCCGGTCGTACCGGTCATCCCCCCGAAGGATCGCGATACGCGAGCGCACGCGCGATGAACGCGCGCGCCGCGACGCTGCGGTACGCGCCCTTGCGCGTGAGCAGCGCCGCCGTGCGCGACGGCAGCGGCGGATCGAGCGCCAGCGCGCACAGGTCGCCGCTCTCGCGCGCGACCGCGTCCGGCAGCACCGTCGCGAGCCGCCCGCGGCGCACGAGCTCCAGCACCGCGCTGACCGTGTTCGTCTCGATCGCGATCGTCGGCCGCGCGCCCTGTTCGATGAAATACCGGTCGATGCTTTCCCGCGTCGCGAACGCGCGGCTCAGCAGCACCAGCGGCTCGCCGACGAGTTCGGCCGGGCTCAGCGCGCGCCGGCGGCGGGCAAGGCGGTGCGTGCGGCCCGTCACGAGCGCGAGCGGTTCGTCCCACAGCGGCAGCGCGTCGATGTCCGGCGCGCGCGGCGGCACGAACGCGAAACCCGCATCGAGCCGGTCGTCGGCGAGCAGCGCCTCGATGCGCTCCTGCGGCATCGCGTCGATCGTCAGCGTGACGTTCGGGAAATCCGCATGGAACGCGTCGATCAGCGAACCGCTCAGGTAGGCCGCGAAGGTCGGCATCATCGCGAGCCGCAGCGAACCGCTGCCGAGATCGGCGACGTCGTGCAGCGCGCGCTGCCCGGCATCGAGCTCGTGCAGCGCCGCGCGCGCGTGACGCGCGTAGACCTCGCCGAATTCGGTGAGCTGCACCGCGCGGCCCGAGCGGTCGAACAGCTGCACGCCGAGCATGTCCTCGAGCTGGCGGACCTGCTGCGACAACGTCGGCTGCGACACGTGCAGCACATCGGCCGCGCGCGTGAAGCTACGCTGCTCGGCGACGGCCAGGAAATAGCGGATGTGGCGGAGTAGCATCGTGGGCGATGTATTGGCAATGCCAATGGATACCATAAGAATCCAGTCTTGGACGCTATGGTTCGATTTCCGCATCATACGCACATCCGCTCCCGCCCACGGCGCCAGGCCGCCGCACCGGAGCGGTCCACCCGGGCCCGCCCTCCCTTCGCCCGCCGCACGACGCGCCGCCGCCAACCTCATCCGGACGCCGGCCACGCGCCGCCCGGCGCGCGTCGGCGCATCGCCGATCCGTTGAAGCCGGCCCCGACTTCCGCAACCCGCGTTGCCGACGGCCCGTGCCGCCGGCCGGCGCCGCTGTTTTTTCGCGACCATGGAACCGCATCACGACAACCATCCTCCCCTGACCCGCGCGATGACGCTGCTGTTCGCCTGCGCGTGCGGCATCGTCATCGGCAACATCTATTACGCGCAGCCGCTGCTCGCGGCGATCGCGCACAGCTTCGGCCGCCCGCCCGCCGAACTCGGCTATCTCGTCACGCTGACCCAGCTCGGCTACGCGGCGAGCCTGCTGCTGATCGTCCCGCTCGGCGACGCGGTCAATCGCCATACGCTGATCGTGCGGCTGCTCGCGCTCAATGTGATCGCGCTGGTCGCCGTCGCGTTCAGCACGAACTTCACGATGTTCGTCGTCGCGAACGTCGCGCTCGGCTTCGTCACGTGCTCGACGCAGCTGCTCGTGCCGTTCGCCGCCTCGCTCGCCGATGCGCGCACGCGCGGCCGCGCGGTCGGCACCGTGATGAGCGGGCTGCTGCTCGGCATCCTGCTCGCGCGCGTCGCGGCCGGCGCGATCGCCGACGGGTTCGGCTGGCGCGCTGTGTACGGAATCGCCGCGGCGATGATCCTCGCGCTGACCGGCGTGCTCGCTGCGAAGCTGCCGAAGGATCGCCGCCACGCACGGCTCGATTACGCGGCGCTGATGAAGTCGCTCGTCGCACTGGTGCGCGCGCAGCCGCTGATCGCGCTGCGCTCGACCTACGGCGCGCTCGTGTTCGCATGCTTCAGCCTGCTGTGGACCGGCCTCACGTTCCTGTTGAGCCAGCCGCCGTACAGCTATTCCGAAGGGCAGATCGGCCTGTTCGGGATCGTCGGCGCGGTGGGCGCGCTCGCGGCGACGTCGGCCGGCCGCCTCGTCGATCGCGGCCACGGCAACGCGGCGACCGGCCTGTTCGCGGCGGCCGTGCTCGCCTCGTTCGCACTGATCGCGGCCGGCGCGCATTCGCTCGTCGCGCTGATCGCGGGCATCCTGCTGCTCGACGTGGGCGTGCAGGGCATGCACATCTCGAACCAGAGCGTGATCTATGCGCTCGCCGGCCACGCGCGCAGCCGCGTGACGACGATCTACCTGACGAGCTACTTCATCGGCGGCGCATTCGGGTCGTTCGCGGCGAGCGTCGCGTACGGCGTCGACGGCTGGCGTGGCGTGTGCATCGCGGGCGCGGCGCTCGCCGGCGTGCTGATCGCCCTGTGGCTCGTGTCGCAGCGCGTCGGCGCGCGGCAAGTCACGCAATAGCCCGCTTTCGCCCCTGCCAATGAAAAAGGCACGCTCCGCAAATCGCGGGCGTGCCTTTTCTGCATGCGCGCCGTCGCGCCATCAGCAGACGATCATGCCCCCTCGTGCGCGAAATCGATCAGCACCTTCATCGCACGCTGCCGGTCACCGGCCAGCTCGAACGCGCGATTCGCGTCGCGCATCGGGAACACGCCCGTCACGGCCGGGCTCAGGTCGACGCGCCGCGCATTGATCAACTGCACCGCGAGCGCGAATTCCGCATGGAAGCGGAACGAACCGCAGATCGACAGCTCCTTGGCGACCACGACGTTCTGCGGCAGGCTGACGTCGCCGCCGAGCCCGAGCTGCACGACGACGCCGCGCGGCCGCATCACGTCGAGGCCGTCGCGCAATGCGCGCGCATTGCCCGAACACTCGATCATCACGTCGAACGTCCCCTTGTCGGCACCGTAGCGCGCGACCCACCCGGTGTCCGTCGACGCGTTGATCGCGTGATCCGCGCCGAGCGCGCGGGCAACCTCGAGCGGCGCATCGACCACGTCGGTCGCGACGATCTCCGCCGCGCCGTGCACGCGCGCCGCCGCGACCGCCAGCACGCCGATGGGCCCGCACCCCGACACGAGCACGCGGCGGCCGATCAGCGGGCCGGCGCGCGACACCGCATGCAGCCCGACCGCGAACGGCTCGGCGAGCGCCGCGAGCGACAGCGGCACATGGTCCGCCACCTTCACGCACTGCGCGGCATCGCACACGAGCGCGTTGCGAAATGCGCCCTGCACGTGCGGCATGCGCATCGCGCTGCCGTAGAAGCGCATGTCGAGACACTGGTTCGGGAGCCCTTCCAGGCAGTAGCGGCACGCGCCGCACGGGCGGCTCGGATTCACCGCGACGCGATCGCCGACCTTCACCGACGTCACGTCCGGCGCGACCGCCGCCACCGTGCCGGCCACTTCATGGCCGAGCACCATCGGCTGCTGCAGCCGGATCGCGCCGAAGCCGCCATGCCGGAAATAATGGAGATCGGAGCCGCAGATGCCGCCCATCGCGACATCGACGCGCACCTGCCCCGGGCCGATCTCGCCCGCGTCCTGCTCTTCGAGCCGCAGGTCGTTCGGCCCGTGGATCACGAGACACATGCAACGCATACGCATGACGTTCTCCTATACCGCGCTGGTCAGGCCGCCGTCGACGAACAGCGTCTGGCCGTTCACGAAATCCGATGCGGCCGATGCGAGGAAGATCGCCGCGCCGCACAGCTCGTCGACGCGCCCCCAGCGGCCGGCCGGCGTGCGCTTGCACAGCCAGTCGGAGAACGCCGCGTCGTCGACCAGCGCGCGGTTCAGCTCCGTCTCGAAATAGCCTGGCGCGAGGGCGTTCGCCTGAATGCCGTGACGCGCCCAGTCGGCACACATCCCTTTCGTCAGCATCCGCACCGCGCCCTTGGTCGCCGCATACGGCGCGATCGTCGGCCGCGCAAGCTCGCTCTGCACCGAGCAGATGTTGATGATCTTGCCGCGGCCGCGCGCGATCATGTGGCGCGCCACCGCCTGCGCGACGTTGAACACGCCGTCGAGATTCACGCGCATCAGCGCATGCCAGTCGTCCGGATCGAATGCATCGAGCGGTGCGCGGCGCTGGATGCCCGCGTTGTTCACGAGGATGTCGATCGCGCCGACGCGCGCCTCGACATCGTCGATCGCCGCACGCACCTGCGCGTGCTCGGCGACGTCGAACACCGCGTGATCGGCGGCGAAACCCTCGTCGCGGAAATGACGCGCGAGCGTCGCAGCCTTCTCCTCATTGCGATCGTTGATCACGATCGCCGCACCGGCCTCCGCGAGCCCGCGGGCGAGCGTCAGCCCGATGCCGCGTCCGGAACCGGTAATCAGTGCGCGGCGGCCGTCCAGGCGGAACCGGTCAAGCGCGTTGCTCATGCGTGTCTCCTCGTGCCATCGAGCCGACCGCCGGTCGCGGCCGGTCTCGCGATGAGCGTATCTTCGGCGCTCGGCCGGGGTCGCGCCAATGGTCTTTTTTGATCCGGTTATCATGAAATCCGATCACCGTCTGCTGCCGCCCGCCCACCATGGAACTCAAGCAATTGCGCGCCTTCGTCACGCTCGCGGAAGAGCTGCATTTCGGGCGCGCCGCGCAGCGCCTGTTCATCGTGCAATCCGCGCTGAGCATGCAGATCAAGGCGCTCGAGGAAGATCTGAGTGCACGCCTGTTCGAGCGCGACCGCCACAAGGTCGAACTCAGCGATACCGGGCGCGTGTTCCTGCCCGAGGCGCGGGCGACGCTGCAGCAGGCCGCGCGTGCGGAGCAGATGGCGCGGCTGTCGAGCCGCGGCGAGATCGGCACGCTGCGCATCGCGTTCGTGTCGTCGGTGCTGCCGGCACTGCTGCCGGCCGTGCTGCGCACGATGCGCGAGCGCTATCCGCTGATCGCGCTCGAATTGAAGGATCTGCCGACACCCGACCAGATTGCCGCGCTGCGCGACCGGCGCATCGATTTCGGAATGATCCGGCTACCGGCCGCGTATGCGGGCATCGACACGCGCGTGGTGCTCGAGGAGGGCTTCGTCGTCGCGCTGCCGATCGACCATCCGCTCGCCGCGCACGAGACGATCGCGCCGGCCGCGTTGCGCGGCCAGCCCGCGTTCGTGCTCGCGCGCCGTTACGCGCCCGGCTTTCACGACGACATGCTGCTCGCGCTGAGCCGCGCGGGCACGACGCTCGAGATCGCGCAGGAATTCGGCGAATTCACGACGATGCTCGCGCTCGTCGCGGCCGGAATGGGGATCGGGCTGATCCCGGCAGAAGCCGCGAGCGCGCTGCCGCCGAACGTGCTCGCGCGGCCGCTCGACCTGGCCGGGCACCGGACCGGCATCGGCCTCGCGTGGACCGACCTCGACAGCCCGTTGAAGCGTGCGTTCGTCGACGCGCTCGAACACGTGACGGCGAACGCCGGGCAATAAAAAAGCCCGGCCGGAAAAACCGGGCCGGGCTCGTTCGCCACGCAGACCGCCTTGCGGCGGCCGCGCGACGTGCGGGATTACTTCGCGTTCGCGAATGCGATTGCCGTATCCAGCATGCGGTTCGAGAAACCCCACTCGTTGTCGTACCAGCTCGACACCTTGACGAGGCGGCCCGACACCTTGGTCAGCGTCGCGTCGAACGTCGACGAAGCCGGGTTGTGGTTGAAGTCGATCGACACCAGCGGTGCGTCGTTGTAGCCGAGGATGCCCTTCAGCGCGCCTTCCGATGCTTCCTTCATGATCGCGTTGACTTCCTCGACCGTCGTGTCGCGCTTCGCGATGAACGACAGGTCGACGATCGACACGTTGATCGTCGGGACGCGGATCGCGTAACCGTCGAGCTTGCCGTTCAGTTCCGGCAGCACGAGGCCGACGGCCGATGCAGCACCCGTCTTCGTCGGGATCTGGCTGTGGGTGGCCGAACGCGCGCGGCGCAGGTCTTCGTGATAGACGTCCGTCAGCACCTGGTCGTTCGTGTACGCGTGGATCGTCGTCATCAGGCCGGTTTCGAGGCCGATCTTGTCGTTCAGCGGCTTGACGAGCGGCGCGAGGCAGTTCGTCGTGCACGATGCGTTCGAAATGACGGTGTGCTCGGCCTTCAGCACGTCGTGGTTCACGCCGTAGACGATCGTCGCGTCGACGTCCTTGCCGCCCGGCGCCGAGATGATCACCTTCTTCGCGCCGCCCTTCAGGTGCGCGCTCGCCTTTTCCTTCGTCGTGAAGAAGCCCGTGCATTCCATCACGACGTCGACGCCCAGCTCGCCCCACGGCAGTTCCGCCGGATTGCGGTTGGCCAGCACGCGGATCTTGTCGCCGTTCACGACGAGGTAGTCGCCGTCGACCGACACTTCGCCCGGGAACTTGCCGTGCGCGGTGTCGTACTGGGTCAGGTGCGCGTTGGTCTTCGCATCGCCCAGGTCGTTGATCGCGACGATCTCGAGATCGTGCTTCTTGCCGTTTTCATAAAACGCGCGCAGCGTATTGCGGCCGATACGGCCGTAGCCGTTGATTGCGACGCGAATCGTCATGGTCTATCTCCTGATGGCTGAAAAAATTCGTTTCGTGCAGCTTCACGGTGCGACGCGCGCGGGGGTGGCGCGCGTCGCGAATGCTTTTAGGCCAGCACGGCCTTCGCGGTCTCGACGACGTGCTCGACGGTGAAGCCGAAGTACTTGAACAGCACGCCGGCCGGGGCCGATTCGCCGAACGTGTCGATCCCGACGACGCCGCCTTCGAGGCCGACGTACTTGTGCCAGAACGCGGTCACGCCCGCTTCGATCGCGACGCGGCGCACGCCGTGCGGCAGCACGCGTTCACGGTATTCGGCGTCCTGGCGGTCGAACACGTTGGTCGACGGCATCGACACGACGCGGGCCGCGATGCCCTGCTGCGCGAGCGGCTCGACGGCCTTCATCGCGAGTTCGACTTCCGAGCCCGTCGCGATCAGGATGATCTTGCGCGCGACGATCTCTTCGTCCCAGTCCTTCAGCACGTAGCCGCCCTTCTCGATGTTCGCGATCTGCGCGTCGGTGCGCGGGTTGAACGCGAGGTTCTGGCGGCTGAAGATCAGGCTCGACGGACGGTCTGCGGCAACCGCGTGGGTCCATGCGACGGCAGTCTCGACCGTGTCGGCCGGACGCCATACGTCGTGGTTCGGGATCAGGCGCAGGCTCGACACGTGCTCGATCGACTGGTGCGTCGGGCCGTCTTCGCCGAGGCCGATCGAATCGTGCGTGAACACGAAGATCGACGGGACCTTCATCAGCGACGCGACGCGCAGCGCGTTGCGGCTGTAGTCGGAGAACGTCAGGAAGGTGCCGCCGAACGGCTTGTGGCCGCCGTGCAGCGCGAGGCCGTTGATCGCGGCGCTCATGCCGAATTCGCGCACGCCGTAGTTGATGTGGTTGCCGAGCAGCACGCCCGCGCCTTCCGGGTTCGCGCGGACCGCCTTCGATGCCTTCCAGTTGGTCAGGTTCGAGCCGGTCAGGTCGGCCGAGCCGCCGAGCAGTTCCGGCAGTGCGGCAGCCAGCCCTTCGATCGCCTGCTGCGATGCCTTGCGGGTCGCGACCGTCTCGGCGCGCTCGTTCGCGCCTGCGATGATCGCCGCGGCCTTCTCGGCCCAGTCGGCCGGCAGCTTGTTGGCCATCCGGCGCTCGAATTCAGCGGCTTCTGCCGGGAACTTCGCGCGATATTGCGCGAACGATGCGTCCCACTCGGATTCGGCACGCTTGCCGGCTTCCTTCGCGTCCCATGCCGCATAGACTTCCTGCGGGATCACGAACGGTTCCCACTTCCAGCCGAGCGCTGCGCGCGTCTTCGCGATTTCTTCCGCGCCGAGCGCCGCGCCGTGCACGTCGTGGCCGCCGGCCTTGGTCGCCGCGCCCTTGCCGATCACCGTCTTGCAGCAGATCAGCGTCGGCTTGTCCGACAGCTTCGCCTTCGCGATCGCCGCGTCGACCGCGTCGACGTCATGGCCGTTCACGTTCGGAATCACGTTCCAGCCGTAGGCTTCGAAGCGCTTCGGGGTGTCGTCGTGGAACCAGTTGACGACGTCGCCGTCGATCGAGATGCCGTTGTCGTCGTACAGCGCGATCAGCTTGTTCAGCTTCAGCGTGCCCGCGAGCGAGCAGGCTTCGTGCGAGATGCCTTCCATCAGGCAGCCGTCGCCGAGGAACACGTACGTGTGGTGATCGACGATCTTCGCGCCGTCGCGGTTGAACTCGTCGGCCATCAACGCTTCGCCGAGCGCCATGCCGACCGCGTTCGCCAGACCCTGGCCGAGCGGGCCGGTGGTCGTCTCGACGCCCGGCGTGATGCCGTATTCCGGGTGGCCCGGCGTCTTCGAGTGCAGCTGGCGGAAGTTCTTCAGCTCTTCCATCGGCAGGTCGTAGCCGGTCAGGTGCAGCAGCGAGTACAGCAGCATCGAGCCATGGCCGTTCGACAGCACGAAGCGGTCGCGGTCTGCCCAGTGCGGGTTCGTCGGGTTGTGCTTCAGGTGGCGCGACCAGAGCGCAACGCCGATTTCGGCCATGCCCATCGGCATGCCGGGGTGGCCGGAGTTCGCTTGCTGGACGGCGTCCATCGCGAGCGCACGGATCGCGTTGGCCATCAGGGTGGTGGAGGCGGGAGACGAAGTCGTCATGTCGAGTCCGGAGAACGAGTCGAGGAAACGGGGGCACGGCGGCATCCGGAAGCTCGAGCGTCAATCGTTCCCGGCGCGCGGTGCGGCGCCTGACGGACGCGAAGCGGACGGAGCCTACGGACGGGGCTGCAAAGCTCGACATTTTAACAGATGGGCTGACATTTCCCTTGTCGGCGCGCGGTGTTCCGGCACGCTTTTCCGCGGAACCGCATGCCTCCTATAATTCAGGCGTCGGAACTGCCCGCCCCGAGCGGCCCGCCCGTGAACACGACCCTTCTCTTCCATCCCACGCCCGACGCCGCGTACGGCTTCCCGAACGCACGCCGGCTCGCGCACGTCGCGTCGCCGCACCAGCACATCGAAGTCTGGGAAACCCCGCAGCTCGGCCGACTGTTCACGCTGGACGGACGGCCGATGACGTCGGTCGGCGACGAATACGTGTACCACGAGTGCATGACGCACCCGGCCGCGCTCACGCATCCGTGCCCGCGCAAGGCGCTCGTGCTCGGCGGCGGCGACGGCGGCGCGGCGCGCCAGCTGCTCAAGCACGCGTGCATCGAGCGGATCGTCGTCGCCGAACTCGACGATGAAGTGGTCGGCATGGCGCGCCGCTATCTCGACGACGTGCACCAGGGCGCGCTCGACGACCCGCGCGTCGAGGTCGTGATCGGCGACGCCGCGCATTTCGTCACGTCGACCGTCGAGCATTTCGATCTCGTCGTGTTCGACCTCACGCCGCCCGATTCGCCGGCGGCCGGCCTCTATACGCGCGAGTTCTACGCGCGACTCAAGCGGATCCTCACGCCGTGCGGCGCGATCTCGCTGCATCTCGGCTCGCCGGTGTTCCACGTGGCGCGCATCGCCGCGCTGCTCGCCGACCTGCGCGCGAGCTTCGCGTTCGTCGATCCGTTGTCCGCGCACGTGCCGCTGTACGGATCCCAATGGCTGATGGCGATCGCGAGCGACACGCTCGATGCCGCCGCGCTGTTCGCGCACGACATCGACGAGCGTCTCTCCGCGCGCCGCGTGCAGGGCCTGCGCTACTACGATGCGCGGCTCCATGCGGCCCTCTTTGCCCTGCCGCGCGCGCTGCGCGATACACTGGGCGTTCGTCGCTGAGCGTCCCGGGCGGACGCATCGTTCTGCGGGTTGGTCGCGCGTTCTCCCGCGCCCGACCCGCGACGCCCACGCCCGGAACGATGCACGCGGCCCGCCGGCATGTCCGCGGGACCGCACCGGGCACCCGCGCGCCGATATCCGTTGGACTGCCAAGCATGGGACCGGAGCAACCGCTCAAGCGCCAACACCGTTCGACAGGAGATTTCATGACCGATCCACGTCCGGCCAACGTGCCTTGGTTGACGCCTTACCTGGCCGTGCGCAATGCGCATGCGGCCATCGAGTTCTTCCAGGCCGCATTCGGCTTCGAGTTGCGCGACGTCCTCGACGAGGACGGCGCGATCATGCACGTCGAGATGACCTACCGCGGGCAACTGATCGTGATGTTCGCGCCCGAAGGTGCGTTCGGCTCCACCGCGCTCACGCCGAAGAGTGCGGGCGCAACCGCCCCGCAATCGTTCTATTTGTATGTCGACGACGTCGACGCGACCTGGCAGCGCGCGCTCGACGCGGGCGCAAAATCGCTGACCGCGCCGCAAGACCAGTTCTGGGGCGACCGCTTCGCGCAGATCGAAGATCTCGACGGCTACCGCTGGGCGCTCGCGCGCCGTCTGAGCGCATGAACGGAGCTGCGATACGCATGAGTGAAGCCACCACCACCGCGGCCGTGCCGCGCTTTTTCATCGAGGCGGCGCTGCGCACCGACGCGACGCTCGCGTTGCCGGCCGACGTCGCGCGTCACGCGCAAGTGCTGCGGCTGCAGCCCGGCGACGCGCTGGCGCTGTTCGACGGCAGCGGCGGCCAGTACCGCGCGCGGCTCGTCGAGATCGACAAGCGCAGCGCGCTCGCACAGATCGAGGCGTTCGACCCGGCCGAGGCCGAGCCGCCTTATCGCGTGACGCTCGCGCAAGGCATCGCCGGCGGCGACAAGATGGATTGGGTGATCGAGAAGGCCGTCGAGCTCGGCGTCGCGGCGGTCGTGCCGCTGTCGACCGCGCGCGGCGTCGTGAAGCTGTCCGGCGAGCGCGCGGACAAGCGCGTCGCGCACTGGCGCGGCGTCGTGCGCGCGTCGTGCGAACAATGCGGGCGCAACCGCGTGCCCGACGTCGCGCCGGTACGCGGCTTCGGCGCCTGGCTCGATGGGCTGCCGGCCGCGCCGGCCGACGGCGAGCTGCGGCTGCTGCTGTCGCCGCGCGCGAGCATCCCGTTCGCGTCGCTGCCCGACGCGCCGCCTACGGCGGCCGTCACGCTGCTGATCGGCCCTGAAGGCGGGCTGTCGCCGGACGAGGAAAACGCGGCACGCGCACGCGGGTTCACCGCGTTGTCGCTCGGCCCGCGCGTGCTGCGCACCGAGACGGCCGGCGCGGCTGTGCTCGCGGCGCTGGCCGCGCGCTGGGGCGGCTGGTGACGAACCCGACGCGTCGCGACACGCGGCGCGCCGGCTCTCGGGGTCGCCACGCGAATGCGTCGCGCGGACGCAAAAAAGCCCGCGCGAGGCGGGCCTTTTGCCGGATCGGCCGCGTTCGGGCGGCCGACGGGTTCGCGCTTTACGCGAACGAATAGAACACGCGGAACGCGACCTTGCGCTCGGCCCAGAATTCGGCGGCTTCGCGGAACACGTCGAGCAGCGTTTCGCGCCCTTCCTTGTCGAATTTCTGCGCGATCGGCAACCCTTCGAGGACGATCACGAAACCGGGCTGCGCGCCGGCCTTCGCGACCAGGTCGGTCAGGCAGTCGTACAGCGCATCGTAGTTCTTCCCGAAATGTTTCGGAAACAGGAACGACGTCGCGATCGTCTCCATCACTTCCTGCTTGGACTGCGCGGCGCCGCAATGCGCGTACAGGAAATGCTGGCCGAGCCGGTTGGCTTCGTCGGCGAGATCCTGCACGCGGAACGCGCGGATCGACTGCACGAGATTGGGTCGCACGGTCGTGAAAAGGCTCATAGGCTCCTCGTTCGATGAAAGCCCGGGCTCGGCTTCCTGTTGCTCCGGCGCGCCGCCGGCCTGTGCCGCCGCGTGGAGTTGCATCACGCGCTGAAACAGATTGCCGTCGCCGGCCGCGAACAGTTCCGCCGCCGCCGTATCGTGCGCGTAGATGGAGTCGCTCATTCCGTTCATCCCGAAGTCATTCAACAATACGTTTAAAACTGTTGTAGTGGTCGTCTGTGTAATAACAGTTGTCGATCCGGCGCAATGGCCCGCCGCAGACGATCCGGCGCGCGCCGCGATTGCGTGCGCGCGGCGTCGGCACCGTGTACTCGTGGTAGTAGCCGCGCTTCGCCTTCGGCAGGATCCGCTCGCGGTTGCCGAAGACGACGCCGTCTTTCTCGTACGGATAGGGGCCACCGGCGCCGATCAGGCCAAGCGTGGTCACGGCCTCGCGCGGCAGACGGGCGGTCGGGATCGTATCGACCCCGCCGACGGCCAAGTCGGCCGACGCGACCTGCCGTGCGTAAGCGGCGGAAACCAGACTGCCCGTCGGTGTACCGACGATACCCATCGCGAACATCGCGAAGACGGACGCGAGCGCGCCGTTGCGGAGCCACTTGCGTGCCATGAACCAGGGTTCCCGCTGTTAAATCAAGTAGTTGACGACCAACCAAAGGCGTTAGCGTAGCGCTATTGTCCGCGCGAATCAATGTTCGTTTGGGAATCGAAAGGCTGGCCCCGCCCCGAATCGCGCATTTTTTACCGAAATAAGACTACATTTATCTTACATGAGATAAAATATTGGCGGCATCTCTCGTATGGCAAGACTTTGCCTCCTTGCCACGCTCGCTACCTGGAGTGGAGAGATGTTGCTGCTGCTTATGGGAAGCGCGTTTGCGCCCTGCCCGACGGCGTGCCCATTGCGGGCACGCCTCTTTTTGCTTTTGTTTACAATTTCGCCCGCCGCGCGGCACCGGTTCGACCGTTGCCGCGCGATTCCTTCCGGCTCAGCGGGCGGCGTTCACATCGGCGACCAGCAGCGCCGCCATGTTGACGATGCGGCGAACGGTCGCCGATTCGGTCAGCACGTGCACCGGCTGAGCCGCGCCGAGCAGGATCGGCCCGATCGCAATGTTGTTGCCGGCGGCCGTCTTCAGCAGGTTGTACGCGATGTTCGCGGCATCGATGTTCGGCAGGATCAGCAGGTTCGCGTCGCCTTCCAGCGTCGATTCCGGCAGGATTTCCTTGCGCAGCGCGGCGTCGAGCGCGACGTCGCCGTGCATTTCGCCGTCGACCTTCAATTCCGGCGCACGTTCCTGCAGGATCGCGAGCGTATCGCGCATCTTCTGCGCCGAAGGCGCGTTGCTCGTGCCGAAATTCGAGTGCGACAGCAGCGCGACCTTCGGCTCGATACCGAACCGGCGCACTTCTTCCGCGGCCATGATCGTGATCTCGGCAAGTTGCTCCGGGGTCGGATCGACGTTCACATGCGTGTCGACCAGGAAGATCTGGCGGCCCGGCAGCACGAGGCCGTTCATCGCCGCATACACGCTGCAGCCCGGGCGCTTGCCGATCACCTGGTCGATGAAGTGCAGGTGGCGGTGGGTGGTGCTGATCGTGCCGCAGATCATCCCGTCCGCTTCGCCCTTCTTCACCAGCATCGAGCCGATCAGCGTCGTGCGGCGGCGCATCTCCACACGGGCCAGCTGCTCGCTGATGCCCTTGCGCGCCATCATCTTGTAGTACGTCTGCCAGAAGTCGCGGTAGCGCTCGTCGTGCTCGGTGTTGACGACCGTGAAGTCGGTGCCCGGCGTGAGGCGCAGGCCGTAGCGCTGGATACGGTGCTCGATCACCGACGGACGGCCGATCAGGATCGGCTTGGCGAGCTTCTCGTCGACGATGATCTGAACGGCGCGCAGCACGCGCTCTTCCTCGCCTTCCGCGAACACGACGCGCTTCTTCTCCGCCGGCGCGCTGCGCGCGAGCTGGAAGATCGGCTTCATCGTCGTGCCGCTGTGGTACACGAACTGCTGGAGGTGAACGCGGTACGCCTCCATGTCCTCGATCGGGCGTGTCGCGACGCCGCCGTCCATCGCGGCCTGCGCGACGGCCGGCGCGATCTTGACGATCAGGCGCGGATCGAACGGCTTCGGAATCAGGTATTCGGGCCCGAACGACAGGTCCTGGATCCCGTATGCGGTCGCGACGATGTCGCTCTGCTCGTGCTGCGCCAGTTCGGCGATCGCGTTGACGGCCGCGATCTCCATTTCACGCGTGATCGTCGTCGCGCCGACGTCGAGCGCGCCGCGGAAGATGAACGGGAAGCACAGGACGTTGTTGACCTGGTTCGGATAGTCGGTGCGGCCGGTCGCGAGAATCGCGTCGGGGCGCACTTCGAGCGCCGCTTCCGGCAGGATTTCCGGCGTCGGGTTCGCGAGCGCGAGGATCAGCGGGCGCTCGGCCATGCCCTTCACCATCTCCGGCTTCAGCACGCCGGCGGCCGACAGGCCGAGGAAGATGTCCGCGCCGTCGATTACCTCGGCCAGCGTGCGGGCTTCGGTTTCGCGGGCGAAACGCTCCTTGTCCGGATCCATCAGCTCGGTGCGGCCCTTGTAGACCACGCCGGCCAGGTCGGTCACCGTGATGTTCTCGAGCGGCAGGCCGATGTCGACCAGCAGGTCCAGGCACGCGAGCGCGGCCGCACCCGCGCCGGACGCGACGAGCTTCACCTTCTTGATGTCCTTGCCGACGACCTTCAGGCCGTTCGTGACGGCCGCGGCCACGACGATCGCGGTGCCGTGCTGGTCGTCGTGGAACACCGGAATCTTCATCCGCTTGCGCGCTTCGCGCTCGACGATGAAGCAGTCCGGCGCCTTGATGTCTTCCAGGTTGATCCCGCCGAAGGTCGGCTCCAGTGCGGCGATCACGTCGACCAGCTTGTGCGGGTCCGACTCGTTCAGCTCGATGTCGAATACGTCGATGCCGGCAAACTTCTTGAACAGTACGGCCTTGCCTTCCATCACCGGCTTCGACGCGAGCGGGCCGATGTTGCCGAGCCCGAGCACCGCCGTGCCGTTCGTGACGACGCCGACCAGGTTGCTGCGCGCCGTGAAGCGCGCGGCGTTCAGCGGGTTCTCGACGATCTCCTCGCACGCGTACGCGACGCCCGGCGAATACGCGAGCGCGAGGTCGCGCTGGTTGATCATCTGCTTGGTCGGGGCGATCGCGATTTTCCCCGGCGTCGGGAATTCGTGATAGTCGAGAGCGGCTTCGCGGAGCTTGGCTTTGGAGGAGGCTTGGGTCGACATGTGTCTCTTGACGTGCGGATTAGAATAACTGTTCGACGGCATTGTAGCGCCAATCGAAGGCCGCCAGACCGGCGATTCGGGTGCAACAGCCGCGACAAAAATGTACTGAACGGTGCAGGAACGGCGCCGTTCGCTGCGTACAATGCCGTTCCCTTCACCGCTTCCGGGTTCGTCCGCCGTGCCAGCCGCCTTGTCCGAATTTTCGCTGATCGATCGCTTCTTCGCGCGCCGCGCGGCCCGGGGGGCGCGTGCGTCGACGCTCGGCATCGGCGACGATTGCGCGCTGATCGCGCCTCGATCCGGCAAATTGCTGGCCATTTCGACGGACATGCTGGTCGAAGGCCGGCATTTCTTCCCCGATGTCGCGCCCGACGCGCTCGGCCACAAGACGCTCGCGGTCAACCTGTCGGATCTCGCGGCGATGGGCGCCGAGCCGCGCGCGTTCACGCTCGCGTGCGCGCTGCCGCGCGCCGACGCGGCGTGGCTCGAGGCGTTCAGCAACGGGCTGTTCGCGCTCGCCGAGCGGTTCGGCTGCGAACTGATCGGCGGCGACACGACGAGCGGGCCGCTGAACCTGTGCGTGACCGTGTTCGGCGAAGTCTCGCCGGACGCCGCGCTGCGGCGCGACGCCGCGCGCGACGGCGACGACGTCTGGGTGTCCGGCACGCTCGGCGACGCCCGCGCGGGGCTCGGGCTCGCGCGCGGCGAATGGACCGCCGGCGCGGATGAAGCCGCCGCGTTCCGGCAGGCGCTCGAGCGTCCCGAGCCGCGCATCGCGCTCGGGCTTGCGCTCGCCGGCGTCGCGCATGCGGCGCTGGACATCTCGGACGGCCTCGCCGGCGACCTGCAGCACATCCTGACCCGCTCGAACGTGCGCGCCGAGATCGACGCGGACGCGGTGCCGCGCTCGGCCGCGCTCGCGACGCTGCCGCCCGACGTACAGCGACGCTGCACGCTCGCCGGCGGCGACGATTACGAACTGTGCTTCACCGCGCCGGCCGCGGCCCGCGCGGCGATCGAGGCGGCGGGCGCGAGCGCCGGCGTTCGGGTGACGCGAGTCGGTACAATACACGCGTTGTCCTCGCCGTCGGAGCAGCCCGCGATCGCGTGGCGCGACGCCGCCGGCGCCCCCCTGACTCTCACGTTGCACGGTTTCGACCACTTCCATGCAGACTGATCCGACCGCGCAATCCGCGGCCGCGCCCGGCGCCGCCCGACACGTGCCGCAGCGCGCCACCGCGCGCTTCATGCTGTCGCACCCGGCGCACATCGTGTCGCTCGGCTTCGGCAGCGGGCTCGCGCCGTTCATGCCCGGCACGTTCGGCTCGCTGTTCGGCTGGCTCACGTTCGTGGTGTTCAACCGCTACCTGACGGTGCCCGAATGGTGGGCGCTGATCGCGGTCGGTTTCGCGGCGGGCACGTGGATCACCGGGTTCACCGCGCGGAAGATGGGCACGTCCGATCCGGGCGCCGTCGTCTGGGACGAAATCGTCGCGATCTGGCTCGTGATGCTGTTCGTCACGCCCGCGACCTTCATCGGCCAGTTGTGGGCGTTCGTCGTGTTCCGCTTCTTCGACATGCTCAAGCCGCCGCCGATCCGCTATTTCGACCGTCGCGTGAAAGGCGGGCTCGGCATCATGGTCGACGACCTGATCGCCGCGTTCATGACGCTGCTCGTGATCGCGTTCTGGCGCTCCGTCGTCGGCTGACCGATTTCCCGACTCCCGTTTCCCGACGCGCATGCCAACCGATTCCGTCGTCCATCAGCTTGCGATCCGCGCAGGCAACAAGCTGCGTGACGAGCACCTGTCGCTCGCCACCGCCGAATCCTGCACGGGCGGCATGATCGCCGCCGCGATCACCGACATCTCCGGCAGCAGCCAGTGGTTCGAGCGCGGCTTCGTCACCTACTCGAACCAGGCGAAGATCGACATGATCGGCGTGCCGCCCGACCTGATCGAGAAACACGGCGCCGTCAGCGAGCCGGTCGCGCGCGCGATGGCCGAAGGCGCGCTGCGCAACAGCCGCGCGCAGGTCGCGCTGTCCGTCACCGGCATCGCCGGCCCGGCGGGCGGCAGCGAGAAGAAGCCGGTCGGCACCGTGTCGTTCGCGTGGAGCAACCGGCTGCATACCGACGTCGAGACCCTCGTGTTCAAGGGCGACCGCGAGCAGATCCGCACGCAGGCGGCCACGCATGCGCTGCGCGGACTGCTGAAGCTGCTCGACGAACGCGAACGCTGATTCGCCGGCGCAGCGGCAGGGGCGGCCTCCGCCCGTGCTGGCGGCCCGTGTTTCGGCGATATTTCAGCGATACGCGTTGATCGTATCGCGCGTCTTCTGCGCGGCGAGCGCGGCGGCTTCGGCGAAATCCTCGCCCTTGCTCGCGTACAGGATCGCGCGCGACGAGTTGATCATCATCCCGGTGCCGTCGGCGGTGCGGCCCGCGTTGACGGTCGCCTGCACGTCGCCGCCCTGCGCGCCGATGCCGGGGATCAGGAGCGGCATGTCGCCGACGATCCCGCGCACGATCTCGATTTCCTTCGGGAACGTCGCGCCAACCACCAGGCCGAGCTGGCCGTTCTTCGCATTCCACTTGTTCGCCGCGAGGTCGGCCACGACCTGGTACAGCGGCCGGCCGTTGGTGTCGAGGAACTGCAGGTCCGACCCGCCCGGGTTCGACGTGCGGCACAGCACGATCACGCCCTTGCCTTCATGCTCGAAGTACGGCTCCACCGAGTCGTAGCCCATGTACGGGTTCACGGTGACCGCATCCGCGCGATAGCGCTCGAACGCCTCGCGCGCGTACTGCTCGGCCGTGCTGCCGATGTCGCCGCGCTTCGCGTCGAGGATCACGGGCAGGCCCGGATGCTGGAGGTGGATGTGCGCGATCAGGCGCTCGAGCTGATCTTCCGCGCGATGCGCGGCGAAGTACGCGATCTGCGGCTTGAACGCGCTCGCATACTGCGCGGTCGCGTCGACGATCTGCCGGCAGAATTCGAAGATCGCGTCGGGCTGGCCGTCGAACTGCACGGGAAAGCGCGACGGCTCGGGATCGAGGCCGACGCACAGCAGCGAATTCGTGCGCTGCCACGCGGCGCGCAGCGATTCGATGAAAGTAAGCGGGGAAGACATGGCGGATACTCGCGGCAAACCGTTGGTAGACCGCGTATTTTACCCGCGTCGCCGGCGTCCTTCGCGCGCGGCGGCGTCGATGCGCGCATCGGACCGCTCGACGGTGAACGCGAAACGCCGCGTGAGCCGCTCGCCCGGCGCGAGCAGCGTCATCCCGTGCGCGGCCGCGCCGCCCGGCAGGTTCACCGCATTGATCGGATGATCGACCGGCTCGAAGCAGAAGAAATGCTCGCCGGGCGGCGTATAGAGCACGTACGCATCGGCGTCGGCCGCGATCGTCAGCAACAGCCCGCGGCGCGGCCAGCTTACCGTCGCGTGGCCGCCCCAGCCGGTGAACGCATGATTGACGAGCGTCGTCGGCAACGGATACGCGACGCCGAACTGCCAGGCCGGCGGCACGCTCACGTGCCGCACCGGCAGAAAATCCGTGCCCGACAGCCACAGGCCGCCCGCGGCCGCGGCCAGCTCGGTCGCGTCGTCGCGCACGAGGAACGGATGCAGGCCGAGCCCGAACGGCAGCCGTGCACGCCCCGCGTTTTCGATCGTCAGCGCGATCGACAGCGTCGTGTCGTCGAGCGCGAACGACTGGATCGCGCGAAACGCGTACGGCGCGCCGCTCGCGCGATCGAGCGACAGCTGCAGCGTCGTGTCGGTCGCGTCGTCCACCTGCCACGGCGCGAGCCAGCCGTCGCCGTGAATCGGCAGCGGCTCGTCGCGGCGGTTGCGCGGCACCGCGACGCTGCGTCCGTCGCATTCGAAGCGGCCGTTGCCGATCCGGTTCGAGTACGGCAGCAGCGGATAACACGCGAGCGCGTTCGGATCCGTCGCCGTTTCCGGGTGCTCGCACCGCCGGAACACCGGCACCAGCGCGCCGTGGTCGCCGCGCCAGTCGAAGCGCGCGATGCCGCCGCCCAGGTGCGGCAGCACGTCGAGCCGCAGCGACGCGTTCGACAGCGTGACGGCCGCCGCATGCGCGGCGCCGACGCCCTGCGCGAACGCGGCGGTCTGCGGGCCGGCGCTGACCGGCTGCGCGGCGGCAGCCAGGCGCGCGCGGCGCGACTGGCTCGTGGACGACGACGATGCGCGCGAGGACGTGGCGGTCATGGTGAGCTCCTTTCCTTCGTCGATGAAGCGATACGGGTCGTCGCGCGGTGCCGCGCGAACGCGAACGTCGGCAATCAGGCCCAGCCGCCGTCGACCACCACGTCCTGCGCGGTGATCATCCGGCTGTCGTCGGCCGCGAGAAACAGCGCCATGCGCGCGAGATCGTCCGGCAGCAGCTCGGCGTCGATGCACTGGCCGGCCTTGATCGCCGCACGGCCCGCGTCGTCGAGCCACAGCCTGCGCTGCTTGTCGGTCATCACCCAGCCGGGCACCAGCGAATTCACGCGGATCCCGAACGGGCCGAGATCGCGCGCGAGCCCGCGCGTGAGGCCCTGCACGGCCGCCTTCGCCATCACGTAGACGGGGTAGCCGCCGTTCTTCAGCATCCAGCTGATCGAGCCGAGATTGATGATCGCGCCGCCGCCGCGCTGCTTCATGTCGTCGATCACCGCCTGCGCGGCGAAGAACTGATGGCGCAGGTTCACCGCGATGCCCGCGTCGAACGATTCGGGCGTCACGTCGCCGATCGCGTGGCGCGCGTCGTTCGCCGCGTTGTTCACGAGCACCGCGATCGCGCCGATGCGCGCGCGGATCGCGTCGATCGCATGGCGCAGCGCGTCGATGTCGGTCAGATCGCACGGGATGAACAGCGGCGCGTGGCGCACGTCCGGCGCCTGCGCGAGGTTTTCCGCAAGCGCCTGGCCCGCGTGCGCGTCGAGATCGACGAACGCCACGCGCGCGCCCTGCCGCGCAAAGTGCTCGACGAACGCCGCGCCGATTCCGGTCGCGCCGCCCGTGATCAGCACCGCGCGATCCTCCAGGCTCGGGTAGCGCGCATAGCGCGCGTCGCTCGCGGCGCGCGGATCCTGCGCGGAAGTTTCGTTGGTCATGCGAATCGTCTCCGTGGAATCGGTCAGTCGCGTACGCCGCGGTTCTTCAGCTGGTCGAGCAGCACGGCCGCGAGCAGGATCGCGCCGCGCACCAGGTACTGGTAGAACGCGTCGATGTTCAACAGGTTCATCACGTTCTCGACGGTGCCCATGATCAGCACGCCGATCACGACGCCCGAGATCGTCGCGCGGCCGCCCATCAGCGACACGCCGCCGAGCACGCACGCGGAGATCACGTTCAGCTCGAAACCCTGCGCCGCGTTCGGCTGGCCCGACGTGATGCGCGATGCGAGGATCACCCCGGCGAGCGCCGTCACCGCGCCCTGGATCAGGAAGATGTACACGCGCGTGCGTTCGACGTTGATCCCCGCGAGGCGCGACGCCTCGGGATTGCCGCCGATCGCGAGCGTGTTGCGGCCGTACACGGTCTGGTTCAGCAGCACGCCGAACACGATGAAGCACATGAGCGTGACCCAGATCGGCAGCGAGACGCCGAAGAGCGACAGCCCGCCGAGCGCGATGAATGTATCCGACGACACGCCGACCGCCTGCCCCTTCGACACGATGAAGCCGAGCCCGCGCACGATTTCCATCGTCGCGAGCGTCGTGATCAGCGCGTTGATGCGCAGGTACGCGATCACCGCGCCGTTCACGAAGCCGATCGCCGCCCCGGCCGCGACCGCCGCGACGATCGCGACGAACGTGTTGTCGGTCGCATTCAGCACCATCGCGCACAGCACGCCCGAGAACGCGACGGTCGAGCCGATCGACAGGTCGAAGTCGCGCGAGGCCAGACAGAACATCATCGTGCACGCGACCATCCCGATCTGCGAGATCGACAGCGCGAGGCCGAGCATGTTGTCGATCGAGAAGAAGTGATCGACCGTCAGCGACATCGTCACGAACATCACCGCGAAGATCGCGATCAGGCTGTATTCGGTGAGGTGCTGCCACCACTTCTGGCGGTCGCTCTGCTGGGGGACCAGCGCGTCGGCCGACGGCTTCACGGCTGCGCTGGCGAGGTTTTCCCTGACTTGCATGGTTGTGTCTCCTGCTCCTGCATCGCGCGGCCCGCGCCGCGCTTGATCGATTCGAATGTCGTGCGCCGCCCGTGGCGACCTCACGCTGCGTCAGCCGCCTCGACGACGCTCGTCTGCGGCAGCGCGAGGCTCAGCACCGCATGCTCGTTCGCCTGCTCGCGCGGCAGCTCGCCCGCGATGCGGCCTTCGCGCATCACGACGATGCGGTCGGACACGCCGAGCACTTCCGGCAGTTCCGACGACACCATCACGATCGCGCAGCCGCGCTCCGCAAGCCGGTAGATCACGTCGTAGATCTCGTGCTTCGCGCCGACGTCGATGCCGCGCGTCGGCTCGTCGAGGATCACGACCTTGAGGTCGGGCTCCGCGAGCCAGCGCGACAGGATCGCCTTCTGCTGGTTGCCGCCCGACAGGAAGCGGATCTTCTGCCGCCGGTTCGGCGTCTTGATCTTCAGCCGCTGGATGAAGCGGTCGGCCGTTTCGCTTTCGGTCTTGCGGTCGATGAACAGGCCCGCGCGCAGCGAATGGCGGCGGCAGCTGATGTTGATGTTCTCCGCGACCGACGCCATCGCGATGATCCCTTCCTCCTTGCGGTCTTCCGGGCACAGCACGATGCCGTGACGGATCGCGTCGCCGGTGCGCTTCACGTCGATGCGCTTGCCGTCGAGCGTCAGCGCGCCCGCACGCCGACGGTCCGCGCCGTACACGAGCCGCATCAGTTCGCTGCGCCCCGCGCCGACCAGCCCGAAGAAGCCGACGATCTCGCCCGCGCGCACCGAGAAGCTCGCGGGTTCGCGCAACGCGGGGCCGTCGACGCCTTCGGCCAAAAACCGCACGTCGCCGAGCGCACGCGGCGCGTAGTGATAAATGTCCGCGATCTCGCGCCCGACCATCTCGGCGACCAGCCGCTCGCGCGGCACGTCGGCGAGCGATTCGTGCGACGCGATCTTGCGCCCGTCGCGAAAGATCGTGCACGCATCGCACAGCCGGTAGATCTCGTCCATCCGGTGCGAGATGTAGATCAGCGCGCGGCCCTGCGCGCGCAGGTCGTCGACGAGCTTGAACAGCACCTCGGTCTCGCGATGCGACAGCGAGCTCGTCGGTTCGTCGAGCGCGATCACGCGCGCGTTGCGCATCAGCGCCTTGCATATCTCGACCATCTGCCGCTGCGCGATCGACAGCCGCCCGAGTTTCGCGTCGGGATCGAGATCGACGCCCATCGCGGCAAGCCGCTCGCGCACATGGCGCTTCGCCTCGCCCTTCCTCACCCAGCCGAGCGCATTCGGCAAGCGGCCGAGCAGCAGGTTCTCCGCGACCGTCAGGTCGGGCACGTACTGCAACTCCTGGTGAATCACCGCAATGCCGGCCGCGATCGACGCGGCCGCACTCGAAAAATGCACGGGCTGGCCGTCGACCAGCACGCTGCCCGCATCGGGCTGGTATTCGCCGCCGAGAATCTTCAGCAGCGTCGACTTGCCCGCGCCGTTCTCGCCCATCAGGCCATGCACCTCGCCCGCGTGCACGTCGAACGAGATGCCGTCGAGTGCGCGCACGCCGGGAAATACCTTGCCGATATTGTCAAAACGCAGTGCCGCTGACACGTCGTCTCCCTGCTTCCAGTTCCATCGATCGCCGGCCGCCGCATCGCCGCGGCAGCCGGCGGGCCGCTTACTTCGATGCGAGCCCCATCTCCTCGCGCACCTTCGACACGTTGTCGCGCGTCGCGAGCATGCCCGTCGTCAGCGTCAGCGCCGGCGGTGCCTTGCCCTGCGTGATCCACGCGTACATCAGGTCCGAGGTTTCCTCGCCGTGGCGCTTCGGGCTGATGATCACGGTGCCGTAGAAGCCCGTCGGCTGCGGCTTCTTGAACTCGTTCAGCGCCGAATCGGAACCGCCGATGCCGATGCCGATCATGTTGTCCGCCTTGAAGCCGCGTCCTTCCGCCGCGCGCACCGCGCCGAGCACGGCCTCGTCGTTCAGGCCGTACGCGACCCAGTGCTTGAACTGCGGGTTCTTGGTGAGCGCGATGTTCGCCGCGTTGAACGCGTTCTCGGTGTCGGTCTTCGCCTGCGGCGCCGCGATCACGTTCGCCTTCGGGAAGCCGGCCGCCACCAGCGCGTCGGTCGCGCCGCTCGTGCGGTCGTGCGCGGTCGGCAGCTGCTCGTAGGTGATGTCGATCGCGCCGACGTCCTTCATGTCCCAGCCGCGCTTCTTGATCTCGGCCGCGATGCCGTCGCCGACCTGCTTGCCGATGTTGTACGCGGAGATCCCCATGTGCGGCACCGCATCGATCGGCTTGCCCGCGCCGTCGACGAGGCGGTCGTCGACCGTCATCATCTTCAGGTTGTGCGACTTCGCCTTCGCGACGATGCCCGGCCCGAGCTTCACGTCGGGCGTGCAGATGATGAAGCCCTGCGCCTTCTGCGCGGACAGGTTGTCGATCGCGCTCATCACCTTCTCGCCCGACGGCGCGCCGATCTTCACGAGCGTGAAGCCCTTGTTCTTCGCCGCGATCTCGGCGAACTTCCACTCGTCCTGGAACCACGGCTCTTCCGGCTGCTTCACCAGGAAGCCGATCTTGACCGGGTCGGCCGCATGCGCGACCGGGCTGCCGATCACCACTGCCGCCGCGGCGGCCAGCGTTACGAAGGTTCTGCGTTTCATCTCCAGTGTCTCCTTGTCTTCATCGAACGGAATGCAGCCGCTTGTTGGTTTCGACGCAGCGTGCGCGCGGCCGTCGCACGTGCGGTCTGTCGAATCGTTGCGTCAGTCGTGGTACAGCGCCGCGCGCCCGCCGTCGACGGTGATGCACGCGGCATTGATGAACGGCGCCTCGTCGGACGCGAGGAACACGGCCGTCATCGCGACTTCCTCCGGTTTGCCGATCCGCTTCATCGGCTGCAGCGCGAGCGTCTCGGCGCGCGCCGCGGCCGGGTCGGCCTGCGCGTCCCACCAGTCGCGCGTGAGCTGCGTCTCGATGTAGCCCGGCGCGATCGCGTTCACGCGCACGTTGCGCGCCGCGTATTCGATGCCGAGCGCACGCGTGAGGCCCAGCACGCCGTGCTTCGCGACCGGGTACGGAAAGCAGCCCGGGATGATCCGGAACGCATGCGTCGACGCGATGTTCACGATGCTGCCGCGACCGCGTTCGACCATCCCCGGCAGCGCCGCGCGGCAGCCGTGCCACACGCCGTCGAGGTCGACCGCGAAGCAGCGGCGCCAGTCTTCGTCCGTCATCGTCAGCGGATCGGCGAACACGTTGATGCCGGCGTTGTTCACCAGCACGTCGAGCGGGCCGAATGCGGCCTCGGTCTGCGCGAGCGCGTCGCGCACCGAATCCTGCCGCGTGACGTCCGCAAGCAGCGGCAGCACGCGCGCGCCGTCGATGTCGTCGGCGATCGCCGCGGCCGTGCGCTGCGCTTGCGGGAAGTCGAGGTCGACGAGCGCGACGGCCGCGCCCTCGCGCGCGAACGCCCGCGCGATCGCGGCGCCGATCCCGCGGCCCGCGCCCGTCACCATCGCGACCTTGCCCGCGAGACGTCCCATCATGCGGCTCCGCCGCGCGCCGCGCGCAGGCCGGCCTGGAGCGCGCGCGCGTTCGCCGCGGTCTCGTTCGCCGACTGGCCGGGCCGGTACAGCGCCGACCCGAGCCCGAAGCCGTTGGCGCCGGCCGCGAGGAACGGCTGCATGTTGTCCGGGGAAATTCCGCCGACCGGAATCAGCGGCACCGCGCGGTCGATCACCGCGCGCCACGCCTTCACGACGGCCACGCCGAGCTGCTCGGCCGGGAACATCTTCAGCACGTCGGCGCCGTTCGCGAGCGCGGCGAACGCCTCGGTCGGCGTCGCGACGCCCGGTGCGCTCGCGAGCCCGCGCTCGCGTGCACGGCGGATCACGGCCGCGTCGCTGTGCGGCATCACGATCAGCGTGCCGCCCGCGTCCTGCACGCGGTCGACATGCTCGGCGCGCAGCACGGTGCCGGCGCCGACGATCATGTCGTCGGGCAGCGCGCGGCGCAGCGCGGCGATGCTGCCGAACGGATCCGGCGAGTTGAGCGGCACCTCGACGATCCGGAAGCCCGCTTCGTGCAGCGCAAGGCCGTGGTCGGCCGCTTCGGCGGGCGTGATGCCGCGCATGATCGCGATCAGCGGACACGCGTCGAACGCGCGCATCAGCGCGGCGTGCGGCGTGTACGGTGCGGGCAGCGTAAGGTCGGACGACATCGACGGTTCCTCTTCAATCGGTTCACTGGTCGGCGCAGACGGGCTCGCCGTCCGCGCGCACGAGCCCGGCGCGCGACGCGATCCACCACAAGCCGCGCTCCGTCGCCTGCGCGACGACGCGCGCGTGCGTGCAGCCGAACACGCTCAACGCGTCGACGTAGCGCGCGCACAATCCGTCGTCGCCGATCAGCAGCAGCGGCTGGTTCGCGAGCGCGACGCCGCGTTCCGCGAGCATCGCGTCGAGCGCGTTCAGCTCATGGCCGATCAGCAGGCCGGACAGGTAATCGCCCTGCGCATCGGGCGCGAGCCGGTCGGTCAGGCCGAGCGTGCGCGTGCTGAAAATCGTCGCGAGCAGCCCCGCGCGCTGCGCGCCGCGAGCCACCGCGACACCTCGCGCGAATGCCACGCGGTCGGGCGATTCGCTCGCGCGCATCGTGCGGCCGAGGATCGTGTGATCGCGCAGCGCCGCGAACAGCTCGCCGGTCATGAAAGTCTGGAAGCGCTCGATGAGCCCGTCCTTCACCCATGCCCATTTCGCATGCGTGCCCGGCAAGCCGATCAGTACGCCTGAACGATCTGCATCAAGCATGGGATCGTTCGCGAGTGCGCCGAATATCTGCGTTTCTTCGCCGCGCATCACGTCGGGCAAGTCGCCCGTCGCGATCACGCCCGGCACGATCGACACCGTCGTGCCGCGCGACGTCGTCACCGCGACGAGCCCCGCGACGAGCGCGTCGGCGCCGGCCGGCACCTGGACGTACGGCGCCTCGCGCCAGCCCTGCGCGCTGCCGACCATCCCCGCTGCCAGCACCGGCACGCCCGGCGCGCGGTCGAGCCAGTCGCCGCACGCTTCCTCGAACACGACGTCGAACGCACGCGCGCCGCCGGCCGGCACGTGCATCACGCCCGCGGCACGGCTGCGCGTGTCGAGCAGCGCCCCGTGCGCGTCGAACAGATACGCGCGCAGCGACGTCGTGCCCCAGTCGAGCGCGATCAGCGACGGTGCGGCGCAGGAGGCGTCCGGAGCGGTCCGGGTCGAATTGGTCATCGTTTGATCCTGCGGGTACCCTGCGGCGGGCTCCAGCCCAGTTCCGCGGAAATGGCTCGCGCTTCGCGCTGCACGAGCGGAATCAGTTCGTCCATCCGGTCGTGCGGCATGTACGGAATCGTGCTCGCGACCGATACGGCCGCGACGATCGCGCCCGACGCGTCACGGATCGGCGCGGCCACGCAGCGGATCGACGCCTCGTTTTCCTCGAGGTCGAACGTGTAGCCGCCGGCCGCGTAATGCGCCATGCGCTGCAGGAACGCGCTGGTCTCGGGCCGGTTGTCCGGCTTGAAGTTGACGCCGGCCAGCGCGCGCCGCGCGGCTTCGAACAACGAGCGCCACAGGTCCGGATCGAGGTCGAGCATCATCGCCTTGCCGATGCCGGTCGACGCGAGCGGCATCCGGTGGCCGACACGCGAGCGCATCTCGAGGCCGCGCGTGCCGGGGATCTTGTCGATGTACAGCACGTCGTCGCCGTCGCGCACGCCGAGGTGGATCGTGTCGAGCGTCGCTTCGGCGAGCGCCTCGAGGTGCGGCCGCGCAACCGCCGTGAGCGGCATCTGCTCGAGCGCGATCGTGCCGAGCTCGATCAGCTTCGGGCCGAGCAGATAGCCGCCCTGCACCTGGCGCAGGTAGCGCGCCTGCACGAGGCTGCTGACGAGACGGTGTGTCGTGCTGCGCGTCGTGCCGAGCGCGGCGCCGATCGCACGCATGTCGCGCGCGCCGTTCGCGATCGCTTCGAGGATCGCGAGGCCGCGCAACAGCGTCTGCGTGCCGGCCTGCTGCGCGGCGAGGTCGAGCGGCGTGCTGGTCGCGCCGATGGTGTCGGTGAGCGGCGCATCGTCCGGCGTCGCGCGCCGGGCGTCGAGAGCAAGGGAATCGGGCATCTTGGTCATGGAACGTGCTTCTTCAGCGGAATCGGGGAAGCCGCTGTCGCGACGCCGGAACGAGGTCGGGCGTCGCGGCAACGCGGCGGTCGATGCACCGAGGAAAGCGCCCGGCGAACTTCATGGAATGTGTCTCCGTGTGCGTCGGGCGCCGCGCGATGCGTGGGTCCGAAGCTGTCGATGTGCTTCGGATTGTAGGAGCGCACGCATTCGCCTCCAATATTTGAATGCGTTGTCCAGATAATGAGATAAACCGGCAAAGTGCTGCGGTGGCCGTCGCGAAACGGCCGCGCCATGCGCACGGGGGCGGAACCCGACACGTCGCGGGTTCCGCCCCCGTGTTGGTCATGCGCGCCGCGCTTACTGCTGGTTCGTGCTGCGCGCCTGCATGTAGCGCTGCACGTCGGAGAACGACACGCGACCGCTACCGCTCGCGTCGATCTGCCGGAAGTGATTCGCGACATAGCCGAGGCCGGCCGCGCGCGCCTGCGCTTCGGTGATCGAGCCGGTGTTCTGCGTATCGGCCGCGCCGAACTGCCGCGCGAGCTTGCGCACCACCTGCGCGTGCAGCGCGGCGCCCGTCGTCTGCGTGCCGGCGGTCGGCTTGCGCGCGGCCGGCGGCACGTACGGATCGCCGAGCTGCGCCTGGCGCGCGCGCGCCGGGGTGGCGGCGTCGCTCGCCTGCGCGAACGCGGACACCGATGCGAATGCTGCAACGCCGGCGCACGCGAGCGCGGCGGCAACGACGATGAAACGTTTCTTCATGTCAGGCTCCAGTCTGGAATGAGGTCGTCGACGGCCGGCGAACGGCGCCGCCACGGGCGCGCGTCGCCAGGCCCGCACATCGCATCAGTGCGCGGCCGCGTTGTAGAAAGTCACGAGGTCGGCTTTCTCCTGCGGACGCGACGTATCGTCGAGATAGACCATGTGTCCACCCTGATAGTCCTTGATCGTCAGGTTCGGTTGCGCGCCGAGCCGCGCGAGGTCGAGCTCGGTCTGGTAGAACGGCGTCGCGATGTCGTGATACCCGTTCAGCGACAGCACCTTCAGCGACGGATTCAGCGTCAGCGCAGCCGCGAGATCGGGAATCGTGTCGGGCATCGCGAGGCCGTCGTGCGTCCAGTCCCAGGTCTGGATCGCATTGCTGCTGAGCGAATACGCCGACTGCGCGCTGTACTTCAGCACGTTCGGCAGGTAGCTGCCGATCGTGTCGGTGAACGGCTTCGTGATGAACGTGCTCGACGGGTCGCCGTCCGCCGCGAGCGGGCTCGACGACGGCACGTTCACGCGCGCGTCGTAGCGGCCGATCAGCGTGCCCGGGATCAGCGACACCTGGAAGCTGTTGTCGAAGAAGGTCGGGACGACGTTGAAGTCCGCGTTCCACAGCGACTGCTTCACGCCGGTCGAATTCACCATCGTCGTGACGAGCGTCGGCGGGGGCGGCGTGTGGCTCGCGAGATACGCGTTCACGGCGGGCACGTAACTGCCGGCCATCAGCTGGCGCATCTGGTCCGCATATTGCGGCAGGCTCGACGGGTTCGGGTTGTCGAGCTGGTAGTACGCGCCGACGGTGCCGTAGGACGGCACGAAGCCCGCGCAACTCACGGGGCTCGCCCCGTTGTTCGAGTTGCCGACATAGTCGCTCGCCATGTCGCAGTTCGCGTTGTAGTTCAGGATCGACGACTGCAGCACGATGCCGTCGAGCTTCACGCCGGCCGTCTCGAGCAGGTTCGCGAGCACGTCGGTGCGCGGCGTGCCGTACGACTCGCCGAACAGGTATTTCGGCGAAGTGTCGCGCTGGTTCACGGCGATGTAGCGCGTCACGAAGTCGCGGAACGCGCCGCCGTCCTGGTCGACGCCCCAGAACGTCTGGTTCGTGTTCGGCGCGATCGCCTCCGAGAAGCCGGTGCCGATCGCATCGACGAACACGAGGTCGGTCGTATCGAGCAGGCTTTCCGCGTTGTCGACGAACGGGAACGTCGACGCGTTCGCGTTCGGGTCGCCCGTCTGGATCCGCTTCGGACCGAACGAGCCGAGATGGAGCCACACCGATGCGGAGCCGGGGCCGCCGTTGTACAGGAACGTGACCGGCCGCTTCGCCGCGGGCTGGTTGTCGGCGGTGTACGCGACGTAGAAGAACGATGCTTCGGGCGCGCCCGTCTGCGGATTGCGCGCGACGAGGTGGCCGGCGGTGGCCGTGTAGCGAATCGTCTTGCCGTTCAGCGTGATCTGGTGATGGGTGACGGCGGCCTTTTCGACCGCGGCGGACGCGTCGAGCGACGCGGTCGCGCTCGACGAATAACTGTTGGGATCGTTGTACGGCTTGTCCACCTGAGCGGCGGGATCGGCTGAATTGTCGGTACCTGCTGCGGAGGACGACGACACGTCGTCGTTGCAGGCCGTCAGAATCAGCGAAGAGAACACAACTCCCAACAACAGCTTCGCTTTGCTCGCTGGCATCGTTGCTTTCCTTCTCTCGAATGTTTTTTGTGTCGAGCAGCCGGGTAAGCCGCCCCCCGCCTCGATTGCGGCCGATAAGCCGAGGCGCTGGCCAATATACGTGAGCGGGTCGGCTTTGAAAAATTTGGAAATATTCGAGCGACGCGCGGTGCGGTGCACACCTTTCAGGAATGCTTCGATTACCGAACCATTGTTTTTCGGCAGCCTTTCAACTGCTTTCGCGTTTACCCGGAAACACTAAAACCGCGCGGATTTCGTGCCATATCGTCAAACAAAATCCCGCGCGGGCGGGCATTGCTCAGTAAAGCGAAATAGACGAATTCGTCTAATGGATATGTCCCGAAATGCGGGTGACATGAATGCGCTGCAGCGCACCAATGGCGCGCCGGCGACGGAACGGACAATGTGACGTCGCGGGCGCGCCGCTCACTGCGATTGCGGAAGTTCGGCCGCGCCCATCCGGCGGGCGATCACGGCCGCGCGCTGCGCCTGGTACGCCGAGCCGCGGTGCGCGTCGAACCAGCGCGGCTTCGGCAGCATCACCGCGAGGCGCGCCGACTGCCACGCGCCGAGCCGGCTCGCGGGAATCCTGTAGTAATAGCGGGCGGCGGCCTCGGCACCGTACACGCCGCGGCCCCATTCGACGGAATTCAGGTAGATCTCGAAGATTCGCTCCTTGTCGAGCACCGTCTCGAGCATCCACGTGATGATCAGCTCCTGCCCCTTGCGGATGTAGCTCTTCTCGCGCGACAGGAACAGATTGCGCGCGAGTTGCTGCGTGATCGTCGAACCGCCCGCGACGATCCGTCCGCGCGCCTTGTTCTTCTCCCACGCCTGCAGGATCGCGTCGACGTCGTAGCCGTTGTTGGTCGCGAACGTCGAATCCTCCGACGCGATCAGCGCGCGCTTCAGGTTGCGCGAGATCTGGTCGTACGGCACCCACTGGTGCTGGATCCGCGCGGGCGGATTGTCGCGCGACAGCCACCACGCGTCGGTCCGCATGAACGCGGTGGAACCCGGATTGATGAACGACCACAGCGCGATCTGCACGAGATAGAACAGCTGCGTCGCGAGCCACGCGCCCGCGAACACCGAACCCGCATAGACGATCCAGCGGGTCGGGCTGATCGTCCGCGCGCGCTGCGTGCCGCTTACCGCCACCACCTGCCGCGCTCCGGTCAGGCCGCCGCGAGCGCCTGGCGCAGCGCGGCCAGCACCGGTGCGCCGTCCGGCCGCACGCCGCGCCAGATGAAGAACGATTCGGCCGCCTGCTCGACCAGCATCCCGAGCCCGTCGGCCGTGCGTGCGCCGAGCGACGCCGCATGCTGCATGAACACGGTCGGCTGCGCGCCGTACATCATGTCGTACGCGAGCGTGCCCGCGCCGAACGCGGCCGCGTCGCACTCCGGCAGCGCCGCGTCGAGGCTGCCGGCCGTCGCGTTGACGATCACGTCGTACGGTTCCGCACGCACGGTGTCCGGGCCGCCGCCCGACAGCACGCAGCCCGCATCGTGCGCGGCCTGCGTGAACTGACCGACGAGCGCCTCGGCCTTGCTCGCGGTGCGGTTCACGATCGTGATCGACAGCGGCGCGCGCTCGAGCATCGGCAACACGACGCCACGCGCCGCACCGCCCGCGCCGAGCAGCAGGATGCGCGCGCCCGCGAGCGACACGCCGAGATTCGATTCGATGTCGCGCACGAGGCCGACGCCGTCCGTGTTGTCGCCGTAGATGCGGCCGTCGGCTTCGATGCGCAGCGTGTTGACCGCGCCCGCCGCGGCCGCGCGCGGCGACAGCGTATCGGCGAGCGCGTGCGCGTCGAGCTTGAACGGCACCGTCACGTTCGCGCCGCGCCCGCCTTCGGCGATGAATGCGCGCACGGCGGCCTCGAAACCGTCGAGCGGCGCGAGCCTGTGCTCGTAGACGATCGCCTCGCCCGTCTGCGCGGCGAACTGCGCGTGGATGAACGGCGACTTGCTGTGCGCCACCGGATTGCCGAACACCACGTAGCGGTCGGCGCCGCTCGTCGACGCGGCTGCGTTCATGATGCGCGTCCCTCTTCGCTCTCTTCGCTTTCCTGGCCGTTGCCGCTCGCAGCCTCGCCGCCTTCGACCGCCGCGCCGTCCGCTTCGGCCAGTGCCTCGGCCTCGGCTTCCGCCGACGCGTCTTCCGCATCGACCAGCGTGTCGTCGCCGCCTTCGGTCTCGTCTTCGTCGTCGGCCGCGTCGCCGCTCGTCACGGTCGGCGCGTCGAGCACGTTCAGCAGCCGCACCGACGCCTCGATCGTCAGCTCGTCGAGCGACATCACGTCGAGCAGCACGCGCGTGCCGCGCGCATGCACGCCGAGCCCCGGCACGTGCAGCAGCAGCGGAATTTCCTCGAGGCGCACCAGGTCGCCCTTCACGACGCTCGCGACGACCTGCTTCTTCTGCTCCTGCGCGAGCCAGCGCAGGCACCAGAAGTACTCCATCCGGCGCTGGTAGTCGGCGTAGGCGGTATAGGTGTCGTCGAAGCCCTGCACGACCGCGTACAGGTCGGCATCCTTCGGCTTGAACGGCGCGGCGAGCTTCGCGGTGACGCCGTGCTGCACGCACGCGAGCAGTTGCCACTGGTTCACGAGGTCGACGTAGCGGCGCAGCGGCGACGTGCTCCACGCGTACTGCGCGACGCCGAGGCCTTCGTGCGGCGCGGCCGTCGTCTGCATCCGCGTGCGCTTCGGGCCCGGCGCGCCGAAACCGCGCTGCGAGCGATAGATGCCGGGCACCGTGTGATCGTGCAGGAACGCGCCCCACGTCGAGTTCGCGAGGATCGCGAGCTCCGACACGATCAGGTCGAGCGGCGACCCGCGGCGACGCGGCGTGATCGTCACGTGCTCGCCTTCGACGTAGAAGTTGTAGTCGGTGTTGCGCTGCACTTCGCGCTTCAGGCCGTAGCCCGCGCGCGCGACCTGGCGCTTCTCGAACAGCGCCTGCGCGAGCGGCCACAGCACGGCGATGTCGTCCTTGTGCGGGTAGTCGCCGGTGCCGGCCGCGAGCGTCTCTTCGTTGACGAGCTCGTCGAGCGTGTTGTGGCGCAGGTTGTTCTTCACGAACACGAGTTCGGCACGCGTCTCGTTCGCGACGATCTCCTGCGTCTCGCGGTTGACGATGATGTACAGCGACAGCGCCGGGCGGTAATCGCCTTCCTTCAGCGTGAACACGTCGACGACGTCGTCCGGCAGCATCGTGATCTTGTCGCCCGGCATGTAGACGGTCGACAGGCGCGCGCGCGCGATCGCGTCGACCGCGTCGCCGCGCACGATGCCGAGCGCCGGCGCCGCGATGTGCACGCCGATCCGCACGCGACCGTCGGACAGGTGTTCGACCGAGAACGCGTCGTCGATTTCGGTCGTCGTGATGTCGTCGATCGAGAACGCCTCGACGTCCGCGCGCGGCAGGTCGTCCGGCAGCGGGCCGACCGTGACGGCGGGAAAGCCCGTGCCGTGCGGGAAGAATTCCGCGAGGAAGCGCGCCTCGTGCAGCGCACGCGGCGACGCGATGCCGCCGCAGTCGAGCATCAGCCGCGCCGGCGACACGCCGCGCGCCCCAGCGGCCGCTTCCATCGCCTTGTATTCGATCGCGTTCTTGTCCGGCCGCGTCAGCAGCCCGAGCACCTTGCCCGCGAACGCTTCCGGCAGCTTGCCGGCCTTCAGTTCCTCTTCATACTGCGCCTGGACGAGCGCCTGCTGGCGCTTGCGCTCGAGCGACGCGAGCGCCATCTTGAGCTGCTCTTCCGGCGCCCGCTGATACTGGCCGCGCCCCTTGCGTCGGAAGTAGACGGGCGAGCCGTGCAGCCGCAACACCAGCGCCGCGCGCTCGACCGGGCCGTAGGTCGCGCCGAAATATTCCGAGGCGAGCGCCGTATATGCGAATTCCTCGGCCGGCGCGCATTCCCACAGGAAGTCCAGGTCGATCTGTTGCGCGGCCGTATCGGCTTCCTGCATCAGCTCGCTCGCGGCCGGCTTCTCGAATTCGATCAGCACGTCCTTTGCACGGACCTTCGCACGCCGCCCGCCGGGCAACTCGACCTGAAATGCGTCGCCCTGGCGCGACAGCACGCTGCCCGCCTTGAAACTGCCCGATTCCTCGAAGAAAACGTTCACTCAGTACTCTCGTTCAGACTGCCGGGCACCGCATCTGCGGCGCCGCATGATGATGGGAATTCGATCGGCATGACGCCGGGTTCATGACGTTCTTTCGTCGCAAAAGGCGAGAACGTCGTCGACATAGTCGGCAAATTCGCTGATTCCATGATCGCTGCCTTCGATCACGCGCGTTTTCGCGCCCGGGTAATGGGCGAGCATCTCGCGATAGTCCAGCACTTCGTCGCCCGTCGCCGCGAACAGATAGTAGCGTTCGGGCCGCGAAATCGCCGGCACGCGCAGCGCATCGAGCTCGTGCAGGTGATGGCGTTCGACGACGATCGACCCGCCGCCGTGCCACAGCGGCTGTTCGCCCAGATACTGCTCGAGATCGCGCTGCGGCACGATCGCCGGATTCAGCACCACCGCCTTCCAGCCGTGCTTTTCGGCGAGCCAGGTCGCGTAGTAGCCGCCGAGCGAGCTGCCGATCACCGTCACGTCGCGCGCACCGGCCACCTCGGCTTCCGCGACGGCGATCGCCTCGAGCGGCGACACCGACAGCGACGGGCAGCGCCACTCGTGCGTGCGGCCGAGTTCGGCCATGCGCGCGGCGAGGAGCCGCGACTTCTGCGACTCCGGCGACGACCGGAATCCGTGCAGGTACAGGATCACGCGCGGCTCCCGAGCGCGTCGAGCAGCTTCTGGTGCACGCCGCCGAAGCCGCCATTGCTCATCACGAGCACGTGGTCGCCAGGGCGCGCGGCCTCGACGACCGACTTCACCAGCAGGTGAAGATCGTCGAACGCGCGGGCCTTGTCGCCGAGCGGCGCAAGCGCGTCGCCGAGGTTCCAGCCGAGCGCGTCGCGCCCGGTCGGGGCGCCGTAGCCGAACACCAGGTCGGCGTCGGCGAGGCTTGCCGGCAGTTGCGCCTTCATCACGCCGAGCTTCATCGTGTTCGAACGCGGCTCGAGCACGGCGAGAATGCGGGAATTTTGACGGCCGATGCGCGCACGAAGACCGGCGATCGTCGTATCGATCGCGGTCGGATGGTGCGCGAAGTCGTCGTAGACGGTCACGCCGTCCACGCTGCCGCGCACTTCCATGCGCCGCTTCACGTTACGGAACGATGCGAGGGACTCGGCGGCCTGCGCGGGCGGCACGCCGACGTGGCGCGCGGCGGCGATCGCCGCGAGCGCGTTCATCCGGTTGTGGTCGCCCTGCACCTGCCACGCGACCTCACCGACGCGCTCGGCCTGCGAATACACGGCGAAACGCTCGTCGACCGGCACGCCGTCCTCGGCAGGCAGCGCCTGCCAGCCGCCGTCGACGCCGAAGCGCTCGACCTCGCTCCAGCAGCCGCGCGCGAGCACGCGCTCCAGCGCGTCCGAGCGGCCGTTGGTCACGATCCGGCCGACGCCCGGCACGGTGCGCACGAGGTGATGGAATTGCGTTTCGATCGCGGCGAGATCCGGGAAGATGTCGGCGTGATCGAATTCGAGATTGTTGAGCACCGCGGTGCGCGGCCGGTAGTGGACGAACTTCGAGCGCTTGTCGAAGAACGCCGTGTCGTATTCGTCGGCCTCGATCACGAAGAAACTCGAATCGGTCAGCCGCGCCGACACGCCGAAGTTCAGCGGCACGCCGCCGATCAGGAAGCCCGGGTTCAGGCCGGCATCTTCCAGCAGCCACGCGAGCATCGACGACGTGGTCGTCTTGCCGTGCGTGCCCGCGACCGCCAGCACCCATTTGCCGGCCAGCACGTGCTCGCCGAGCCATTGCGGGCCCGATACATACGGCAGGCCGCGATCGAGGATCGCCTCCATCAGCGGGTTGCCGCGCGTGACGACGTTGCCGATCACGAACAGGTCGGGCTTCAGGTCGATCTGCTCGGCGCCGTAGCCCTCGATCAGCGTGATGCCCTGCGCCTCGAGCTGCGTGCTCATCGGCGGATAGACGCCCGCGTCGCAACCCGTCACCGTGTGGCCCGCCTCGCGCGCGAGCACGGCGAGACCGCCCATGAAGGTGCCGCAGATGCCAAGAATGTGGATGTGCATAGATGAATGCTTTCGCGCCGCCGGGCGCCGTCGATTCGGAAAGGAAGGTCTGCGGCACGCCGGACAGGCCGCCCGGCCAACGACTTTCGCCGCGACACAAAGACCGTCATTGTAACTGACGGCCCGCCCTGCCCGGCGGCCCGAACGATGGATCCGAACGCCGCGCGGCGCGGCGGGCGGCACCCGGCCGCACCGCGTTCGGCCGTGGCGGCGATCGAGTATGATTGCCGGATCATGTCTCGCAAACCTCTTGTCGACCCGCGGCGCGCCCGCGAGGAAATTGCCCAGTCCGCCGCCCGCCTGATCGCGGAAGACGGCCTCGATTACGCCGGCGCGAAACGCAAGGCCGCGCGCCAGCTGTTCGGCGATACGCGCGTTGCCGGCGAATGGCTGCCTGATAACGATCTGATCGAGGAAGAACTGCGCGAGTACCTCGCCCTGTTCCAGAGCGACACGCAGCCGGACGAACTGCGCCGCCTGCGCGAGATCGCGCTCGACTGGATGCGCCGGCTCGCCGAGTTCAATCCGTACGTGACGGGCGCGGTGCTGAACGGCACCGCGAACGCGCATTCGGACATCCATTTGCAGATATTCACCGACAACCCGAAGGACGTCGCGATCTACCTGCTGAACCAGAACGTTCAGTACGACGTGTCCGAAACGCGGCATTTCGCCGGTCGCGCCGACGTCGAGACGCTCAGCTTCCTGTGGCGCCCGCGGCGCGACGTGGACGCGATCGGCATTCACGTCGCGCTCTACGCGAGCGACGACCTGCGCGGCGCGGTCAAGGCCGACGCCCGCGGCCGGGTCGCCCGCGCCGACGCCACCGTGTTGCGCGCGCTGCTCGAGGCCAGCAACGCCCCTTCCGAACCGGAATGATTCAACGATGATGATGAAACGCATGTTGGCGCTCGCGGTGGTCGCGGCCGCCGCCGTCGCCGGCGGGCTCGCCGCCGGCCATTGGTTCCGCGGCGGCAGCGCCGATGACGGCGTCGCCGTCGCCGCCTCCGCCGCGAAAGGCAGCCCGGTCGACCAGCTGTGGGCCGCGTCGCTGACCGGCGTCGACGGCAAGCCGGCGTCGCTCGCTTCCTTCAAGGGCCAGAAGGTCGTGGTCAATTTCTGGGCGTCGTGGTGCGGCCCGTGCGTCGAAGAGATGCCGGAACTCGTCGCGCTGTCGCACCAATACAAGCAGAAGGGGATCCGTTTCATCGGCATCGGCGTCGATTCCGACCAGAACGTGAAGAACTTTCTGCAGAAGGTGAAGGTCGACTATCCGGTTTTCGTCAGCGGTTATGCGGGTGCGGATCTGGCCCGCAATTTTGGAAATACCGCCGGCGCGCTGCCGTTTACGGTCGTCATCGACGAAACCGGCAAGATTCGCGAGACAAAATTGGGACAAATCGAACCGGCCGAGCTGAGAAAGACCCTCGACGCGTTGTGATCGCCCTGAACGGCTGCCTGCGCGTTGGCGGCGATTTGTGCGTCGATCGGCGCAATTTCACGGGAATTCGGTGATACTTTGCGGCCGCACCGGTAATTCTTGCAGGTCCGGCGCGCGCGGCCGTTCGGCAAAACTAGACAAATTTCTCTAAATAGCGCTAAAGTTCGCGCAATTCCGCAGAAATAGAAGCGACCATGACACGATTGCTGGTGCTGCACGGCCCCAACCTGAACCTTCTCGGCACCCGGGAACCGGAGGTGTACGGCCGCGTCACGCTCGCGCAGATCGATCAGGCGCTTGCCGCGCGGGCGCAGGAAGCCGGCGCCGAACTGGCGTCGTTCCAGAGCAACCATGAAGGCGCGCTCGTCGACCGCATCCAGGCCGCGCGGGAGGAACAGACCGATTTCATCCTGATCAATCCCGCCGCGTATACGCACACGAGCGTCGCGATCCGGGACGCGATCGCCGGTGTTGGCATCCCGTTCGTCGAGGTTCATCTGTCGAACGTGCACCGCCGCGAAGCGTTCAGGCACCACTCCTACTTTTCCGACCAGGCCGAAGGCGTGATCTGCGGGCTCGGCTGGAAAGGTTATCTGTACGCGCTCGAGTACGCGCTCGACAAGCTGCAAGGCACGTCGCGCGGCTGATTTCGCGATCTAGATTCAGCGCCGGTCCCACCGGCGCTTTCACGTATTGAAAGGGGAATTCCCGATGGATCTTCGTAAGCTGAAAACTCTGATCGACCTCGTCTCCGAATCCGGCATCTCCGAGCTGGAAGTGACGGAAGGCGAAGGCAAGGTGCGTATCGTCAAGAACGCGCCGCCGGTCTATGTCCAGCCGACGGGCGGATTTGCCCCGCAGGTCAGCGCACCGGCCCCGGCGGTCGCGCTGCCGACCGAAGGCGCGGCTGCCGCGCCGGCCGCAGGCGCCGCTGCCGCGCCCGCCGTGCCGCAAGGCCACGTCGTGACGTCGCCGATGGTCGGCACGTTCTATCGCGCGCCGTCGCCGGGCGCGGACCCGTTCACCCAGGTCGGTGACACGGTCAAGGAAGGCCAGACCATCTGCATCATCGAAGCGATGAAGCTGCTCAACGAGATCGAGTCGGACAAGGCCGGCGTGATCAAGGAAATCCTCGTCGAGAACGGCCAGGCCGTCGAATACGGCCAGCCGCTTTTCGTGATCGGCTAAGCCCGCCGCGCGGCCTGTCCGGCCGCGCACCGCCGATGCTCGCCAGGCGCCGTTCGCGCGCCCCTCGAAGAGACGAATACTCGCTATGTTTGAAAAAATCCTCATTGCCAACCGCGGTGAAATCGCGCTGCGCATCCAGCGCGCGTGCCGCGAGCTCGGCGTCAAGACGGTGGTCGTCTACTCGGAAGCCGACAAGGAAGCCAAGTACGTCCGCCTCGCGGACGAAGCCGTCTGTATCGGCCCGGCCCCGTCGAACCTGAGCTACCTGAACATGCCGGCGCTGATCAGCGCCGCGGAAGTCACCGATGCCGAGGCGATCCACCCCGGCTACGGCTTCCTGTCGGAGAACGCCGACTTCGCGGAACGCGTCGAGCAGTCGGGCTTCACGTTCATCGGCCCGCGTCCGGAAACGATCCGCCTGATGGGCGACAAGGTCACCGCGAAGCAGACCATGATCAAGACGGGCGTGCCGTGCGTGCCGGGTTCGGAAGGCGCGTTGCCGGACGATCCGAAGGAGATCGTGAAGATTGCCCGCGCGATCGGCTACCCGGTCATCATCAAGGCAGCGGGCGGCGGCGGCGGGCGCGGGATGCGCGTCGTGCACACCGAGGCCGCGCTGGTCAATGCGGTCAACATGACCCGCGAGGAAGCCGGCCGTGCGTTCGGCAACCCGCAGGTGTACATGGAGAAGTTCCTCGAGAACCCGCGCCACATCGAAATCCAGGTGCTGTCGGACGCGCACAAGAATGCGATCTGGCTCGGCGAGCGCGACTGCTCGATGCAGCGCCGTCACCAGAAGGTGATCGAGGAAGCGCCGGCGCCCGGCATTCCGCGCCGCCTGATCGAGCGCATCGGCGACCGCTGCGCGGACGCGTGCAAGAAAATGGGCTATCTCGGCGCGGGCACGTTCGAATTCCTGTACGAGAACAACGAGTTCTACTTCATCGAAATGAACACGCGCGTGCAGGTCGAGCACCCGGTGTCGGAGATGATCACGGGCGTCGACATCGTCCAGGAACAGATCCGCATCGCGGCCGGCGAGAAGATCGCGCTGCGCCAGCGCGACATCCAGTTCCGCGGACATGCGATCGAATGCCGGATCAACGCGGAAGATCCGTTCAAGTTCACGCCGTCGCCGGGTCGGATCACGTCGTGGCATACGCCGGGCGGCCCCGGCGTGCGCGTCGACTCGCACGCATACAATGGCTATTTCGTGCCGCCGAACTATGATTCGATGATCGGCAAGCTGATCACCTACGGCGCGACGCGCGACCAGGCGATCCGCCGGATGCGCATCGCGCTGTCGGAGATGGTCGTCGAAGGCATCCAGACCAACATCCCGCTGCACCGCGAGCTGATGATCGACTCGAAGTTCGTCGAAGGCGGCACCAGCATCCACTATCTCGAACACCGGCTCGCCCAGAAGCAGCAGGTCGCACCGGAAGAAGCGTAAGCATGAGCTATCGCGAACTCGTCGTCGAACTGGCCCGTGAGCATGCGGAGGCGCTGTCCGACGCGCTGCTCGACCTGGGCGCGCTGTCGGTGTCCGTCGAGGACGCCGACGCCGACACGCCCGACGAACAGCCGCTCTTCGGCGAGCCGGGCCTGGTTCCGGAACGCACCGCATGGCAGCACTCGCGCGTGATCGCGCTGCTGTCGCCCGATCACGATCCGGCCGTGCTGCTCGCGGCGGCCGCGAACGAGATCGGCGTCGCCGAGACGCCGAAGTTCGACGTACGCGAAGTCGAGGAACAGGACTGGGTACGGCTCACGCAGTCGCAGTTCGAGCCGATTCCGATCGGCGAGCGGATCTGGGTCGTGCCCTCGTGGCACGACGCACCCGACCCCGACGCGCTGATCCTCGAACTCGACCCCGGCCTCGCGTTCGGCACGGGCAGCCACCCGACCACGCGCCTGTGCATGGAGTGGCTCGAACAGTCGGTGAAGCCCGGCCAGTCCGTGCTCGACTACGGTTGCGGCTCGGGCATTCTCGCGATCCTCGCGAAGAAATGCGGGGCGAACCCCGTGGTCGGCATCGACATCGATCCGCAAGCGGTCGAATCGGCGCGGCAGAACAGCGAACGCAACCACGCGGAAGTCACGTACGGGCTGCCCGACGCATGCCCGGCCGGTGAATTCGACATCGTCGTCGCCAACATCCTGTCGAACCCGCTGAAACTGATGGCGTCGATGCTCGCATCGAAGGTGAAACCGGGCGGGCGCATCGCGCTGTCGGGCGTGCTCGCGCGCCAGGCGGACGAAGTCGCGGCCGTCTATGCGCGCTACGTCGACATCTCGGTCTGGCGCGAACACGAAGGTTGGGTATGCCTCGCCGGAACGCGGCGGGAAAGCCATTAGAATAGCGCTGTCCTTCACTCTGGCCAGCAGGCCGCCCGGCTCGACATGCTTCTTGCGACGCGCTGCCCTCATTGCGAAACCGTCTTCCGGCTGCAGCAGGAACAGCTCTCGCTGCATGACGGGCTCGTGCGCTGCGGACACTGCCATCAGGTCTTCAACGCGTCGCAGTCGCTCGTTCCCGAGCCGGCGCTGACCGAGGCGGCACCGGCCGGGCCGGCCGCCGCCGTACCGCAGCACGAAGCCGCGCCCGCGCGGCTCTTCGCCACCGACGCACCGGTCGAGCCGACGTCCGGTTCCGACTACCAGCCCGAAGGCTGGGACATGTGGGCGCCGTGGCTCGATGCCGGCGTCGACCCGTCCCTGCAGCACACCGTGCAGACCGTACGCACCGAGCCGCTGGTTCCGCTCGCGCTGCCGGCCATGGACGCCGGCGTCGTCCACCTGTCCGGCACGCCTGCCCCGATCGCATCGGCTCCGGCCGAACTGCACGCTGTCGCGTCGGCCGAGCCGGATTGGGCGCGCCACGAAACCGACTCATCCGGCGCATCGCGGGCCACGCCACCCGCCGAACCCGACCTGCGCGAACCGCGCTTCGTCGCGCACACGCCGTCGGCGGCCGACGCGGACGAACCTGTCGGCAACGCGCACTTCTCCGTACCCGACGACGAACGCGCACCGCGCGAACCGCGCTTCGCATTCACGCCGGCGCAAGCCGTCCCTGAACCCGGCGCCGACGCCGACGAGCGCGCCCCCGCACCGGCCGCGGCCGCCGGCGAAGCGGCCGTCCAACCGGCCGCGCCCTTCCCCGCCGCACTGGCCGACGACGATCGCCCGCACTTCGCCGTGACCCGCGAGACGCGCGCGCCGCAGCGACGCGGGATGCTCGGCGGCTTTTTCGGCGGACTCGTCGCCGCCGCGCTCGCGGTGCTGCTCGTCGCGCAACTCGCGTGGTGGCAGCGCGAAACCGTGATGATCGACTGGCCGGTCACGCAGGACTGGTTCCGGCAGGCGTGCGCGCCGCTCGGCTGCACGGTCACGCCGCCGCGCGCGATCGACGGGCTGCGGCTCGACGCGGCCGACCTGCGCCAGCTCGACGGCCCGCGCGTGCTGGAGTTGAAGGTGCCGCTGACGAACCGCTACCGCGTCGCACTCGCCTACCCGTCGCTCGAGCTGACGCTGCTCGACGACACGAATCATGTGACCGTGCGCCGCGTGCTCGCGCCGCGCGACTACGTCCGCCCGGGCACGCCGATCGACGCCGGGCTGCCGCCCGGCACGACGCGGACGATGGTCGTCCGTCTCGACACGAACGGCGCGCCCGCCTCGAATTTCCGCGTCCAGATCTTCTATCCGTGACGCCCCGCGGCGCGCGCATGCGCGCCGTCTCAACCCGCGCGCCGCAGCGGCGCGCTATTTCGGAGCACGAACATGAGCAAAGTTACGCTGGGTGGCAACCCGATCGATCTCGCCGGCACGTTCCCGGCCGTCGGCTCGCAAGCCCCCGACTTCAAGCTGGTCGGCAAGGACCTCGCCGATCTGTCGCTCGCCAGCTTCGCCGGCAAGCGCAAGGTGCTGAACATCGTCCCGAGCCTCGACACGCCGACCTGCGCAACGTCGACCCGCAAGTTCAACGAAGCCGCGTCGTCGCTCGACAACACGGTCGTGATCGTCGTATCCGGCGACCTGCCGTTCGCCGCCACGCGCTTCTGCACGACGGAAGGCCTCGCGAACGTCGTGACGGCTTCGACGTTCCGCGGCGCCCGCGCGTTCGCGAACGCGTATGGCGTCGACGTAACGAGCGGCCCGCTGAACGGCCTGACGGCCCGCGCGGTCGTCGTGCTCGACGCGCAGGACAAGGTGATCCACGCGGAACTCGTCGGCGAGATCAAGGACGAGCCGAACTACGACGCAGCGCTCGCCGCACTGAAGTAACCCGCTGCCGCCCGGCGCTGCCGCGCGAGGCCCGACGGCCTCGGCGCGCCGGCCGGGCGGCCGCTTCCTTTTGCTCTCTACAGGAACGCACGCCTTGACTACGCTGATTTGCGGCTCGCTCGCCTACGACAACATCATGACCTTCGAAGGCCGGTTTCGCGAGCACATCCTGCCCGACCAGGTTCACCTTCTGAACGTGAGCTTCCTCGTGCCGACGATGCGTCGCGAATTCGGCGGTTGCGCGGGGAACATCGCTTACGCGCTGCACATGCTCGGCGGCGACGCGCGCATCATGGCGACGGTCGGCGCGAACGACGCCGATCGCTATCTCGAGCGTCTCGACAGCCTCGGCCTGTCCAAGGCCAGCGTGCGCGTGGTGCCCGAAACGCACACCGCGCAGGCGATGATCACGACCGATCTCGAGAACAACCAGATCACCGCATTCCACCCGGGCGCGATGATGCAGTCGCACCTGAACCGCGCGGACGAAGTGTCGGGCGTGAAGCTCGGCATCGTCGCGCCGGACGGCTTCGACGGGATGGTCCAGCACGCCGAGCAATTCGCGAAGGCCGGCGTCCCGTTCATCTTCGATCCGGGCCAGGGCCTGCCGCTGTTCGATGGTGCGACGCTGCGCCGCATCATTGAACTCGCGACCTTCGTGGCGGTCAACGACTACGAGGGCAAACTCGTCAGCGACAAGACGGGCTGGTCCGAACAGGAAATCGCCAGCCGGGTTCAGGCGTTGATCATCACGCGCGGCGAGCACGGCTCCACTATTCTTCACAAAAACGGCGAAGAACAGATTCCGGTCGTGCAAGCCGAGCGTGTCGTCGATCCGACCGGCTGCGGCGACGCCTTCCGTGGCGGCCTGCTGTACGGCATCGAGAATGGCCTCGACTGGGCAACCACGGGCCGCCTCGCGAGCCTGATGGGCTCGATCAAGATCGCTCACCAGGGGCCTCAAACTTACGCACTGACGCGCGCCGAAATCGACGCGCGTTTCGAGGCTGCCTTCGGGTACAGTCTCAAATGAATATTGTGGGAGATCAAAAATGATGACCAAGAAAACCCTCACGCTCGCCGCCATGCTGACGGCCACGCTGACGCTCGCGGGCTGCTTCACGGCGCCGGGCTCGGCAGATGTCTATAGCGTCGGCCAGGCGCAGCGCGAACAAACCGTCCGCATGGGCACGGTCGAAAGCGTCCGTGCCGTGCGCATCCAGTCCGACGGCGGCGGCAGCGCGATCGGCACGCTGGGTGGCGGTGCGCTCGGCGCGGTCGCGGGCAGCGCGATCGGCGGCGGCAAGGGGTCGATCCTGACGGCCATCGCGGGCGGTCTCGTCGGCGCGGTCGCGGGCAACGCGGTCGGCGAAAACCTCAGCACGGCGAACGGTGTCGAAATCACCGTGCGCCTCGACAACGGCGACCTGCGCTCGATCACGCAGGCGGCGAGCGGCGAAGTGTTCCGCGCCGGCGAGCGTGTGCGGCTGCTGTCGAGCGGCGGCGTCACGCGCGTCACGCACTAACGAGCATCCTCAGCACGCGGCGCAAGCCGCGGTCGAACGCATGTGCGAAGCTGCGCATGCGTTTTTTTTCGTCCGTGCGCGGCAGCCGGTCGACGCATCGACGAATACGGACGAAAAAAATCCCGCCACCTGAGCCAGATGGCGGGACCGATTGAGTAGCGCTACTCAACCCGCGGACACCACGTGAGTGTCCGGGTGGTACGGGTCAGCCGCGATTACGGACGGCTGCCGGTCGGGAACGGCCATGCCGCTGCCGGGTTGAGCGCGGTCTTCACGCCCGATGCCGGCGCGACCGATGCGGTCGACGCGGTGGTTGCCGGTGCAGCCTTCTTCACGACGGCCTTCTTCGGAGCAGCAGCCTTCTTCGCCGGGGCAGCGGCCTTCGGTGCGGCAGCCTTCGGTGCAGCGGCAGCCTTCTTCGCAGGCGCAGCCTTCTTGGCAGGGGCAGCCTTCTTCGCAGCGGCCTTCTTCGCAGGCGCAGCCTTCTTCGCGGCAGCCTTCTTCGCCGGCGCGGCCTTCTTCGCAGCAGCCTTCTTCGCCGGTGCGGCCTTCTTCGCAGCAACCTTCTTCACTGCGACTTTCTTGGCTGCAACCTTCTTCGCAGCGGCCTTCTTCGCCGGTGCTGCCTTCTTCGCGGCAACCTTCTTCACCGCGACCTTCTTCGCAGCAACCTTCTTGGCTGCAACCTTCTTCGTTGCGACCTTCTTTGCCGCGACCTTCTTCGCAGCGGCCTTCTTCGCCGGTGCTGCCTTCTTCGCGGCGACCTTCTTCACCGCGACCTTCTTCGCAGCAACCTTCTTCACCGCAGCGGCCTTCTTCGCCGGAGCAGCAGCCTTCTTCGCAACGGTCTTCTTGGCAGCGACCTTCTTAGCAGCCGGTTTTTTCTTGGCAGTAGCCATGTTGTTCTCCTTCAGGTTCAGATGAGAGTCAGTTCAAACTACACCCTTCGTCAAAACCCGCTTCCCGCGGACGCTGTTCAGGACGTGCGCTTCGAAGCGGGCTATTCATCGGCGTACGCGGATACCACGCGCTTACGCTAATGAATACGGTATGGCGCGCGTGACCCCATGGCCTCGCGCGCCAAATCAAGTCGGCAGCCGGCGCACCTCGCGCCGCTACCCCTAATCGCTTGATCAAGCGGACCGCCACACGGCCGCCCGCTTTTTCCGGAGGGAAGTTTGCCCATCCCACTGAAGGGTTCGCAAAGTGCCGATCATGTCGTTGGGCCGATAAGGCACCGGGCATGCTTTGCATCAGGCGTTCTTGCTCCTAAACCTTGGGCCGGGACCGAGAGGCCGCCGGCTGCTCCATCATGTGACGGGTTCGCTGCTGCGGGTTATTCCCAGGACAGCGCACCGCCCGTCTGATACTCGATCACACGCGTCTCGAAGAAGTTGCGTTCCTTCTTCAGGTCGATCATCTCGCTCATCCACGGGAACGGGTTTTCCTCGTTCGGGAACAGCGGATCGAGGCCGATCTGCTGGCAACGACGGTTGCTGATGAAGCGCAGATAGCTCTTGAACATCGACGCGTTCAAACCCAGCACGCCGCGCGGCATCGTGTCCTCGGCGTAGCGGTATTCGAGTTCGACAGCCTGCTTGAACAGCTCGCGGATCTCGGCGCGGAATTCCGCGGTCCAGAGATGCGGGTTCTCGAGCTTGATCTGGTTGATCAGGTCGATGCCGAAATTGCAGTGCATCGACTCGTCACGCAGGATGTACTGATATTGCTCTGCAGCACCCGTCATCTTGTTCTGGCGGCCGAGTGCGAGGATCTGCGTGAAGCCGACATAGAAGAACAGGCCTTCCATGATGCAGGCGAACACGATCAGCGACTTCAGCAGCTTCTGATCCGCTTCGAGCGTGCCGGTCTTGAAGGCCGGGTCCGTCAGCGTGTGGATGAACGGGATCAGGAATTCGTCCTTCGCGCGGATCGACGTGACCTCGTGGTACGCGTTGAAGATCTCGCCTTCGTCGAGACCGAGCGATTCGACAATGTATTGATACGCGTGCGTGTGGATCGCTTCCTCGAACGCCTGGCGCAGCAGGAACTGCCGGCATTCGGGCGCCGTGATGTGGCGGTACGTGCCGAGCACGATGTTGTTCGCGGCGAGCGAATCGGCCGTCACGAAGAAGCCGAGGTTGCGCTTGACGATGCGGCGCTCGTCCTCGGTCAGACCGTTCGGGTCCTTCCACAGTGCGATGTCGCGGGACATGTTGATTTCCTGCGGCATCCAGTGGTTCGCGCAACCCGCCAGATACTTTTCCCACGCCCACTTGTACTTGAACGGCACCAGCTGATTGACGTCAGTCTGGCCGTTGATGATGCGTTTGTCGGCGACATTGACCCGCGCTTCCGAACCGCCAGCGGGAACAGCCGATGCTTGCGGCGGCACCGCAAGATCGCCTTCGAAAATGTCGCGGACCTGATGGGCGGCAGGCGTCGCAGCCTGCAGTCCGACAGCCATCCCTGCGGAGGTGCGCATCGCGTTTTGCTGCGCTCCGCTCGCGGGGGTTACGGCAGTCTTCTCGTCATCCCAGTTGAGCATAAATTCTCACCATCAATTTAGAACGGTTTGTACCATCTTTTCCTGAGCGATAAAAGGGTTCGCTCACGAAAAATCCTTTTTTCGATTCGCGTTGCGACCTCGATACAACACTTTGAGCAACGCATCGTCGTTCATGCAGAGCGCGACGCGTGTCACGCATGTATCGCGAGGTGCGCTCGACGCATCGAACGCTGATCGAAACGCGACGTCGTCGGGGATGTTTCGATCGCTTGTCACTGCCTGCAACGCAAGTGCCGCGTTACAGATTCCTTATCATTTTTTTAGTAGAGAGCGGCGCACACTTCAACCTCGATCGGTTGCCGTGCGCGCCGCCCGAACCTTCTTCAGGTCATGCGCGCCGCGTTACTGGCAGGCTTCGCACTCGTCGAAGCCCGGATCGCCCGGACGCATCGTGCACACCGGACCGTCTGCTTCGACCGGCGCCAGCGCCGGTGCAGCATTGATCGCGCCCGACGATGCATCGCCGCCCGCCGCACCGAAGCCGCCTGCCGCGCCTTGCGCGCCGCCGCTGCTCGAGCCGCCGCTCGTCGGCACTGCGTTCAGCGCGCCGTGTGCGACCGTCGACTTCTCGACGTGCGTCGCCGCCATCGTGCGGAGGTAGTAGGTCGTCTTCAGACCGCGCAGCCATGCGAGCTTGTAGACCTCGTCGAGCTTCTTGCCCGACGCGCCGCCCATGTAGATGTTCAGCGACTGCGCCTGGTCGATCCACTTCTGACGACGCGACGCCGCTTCGACCAGCCACGTCGGGTCGACTTCGAACGCGGTCGCGTAGATCGCGCGCAGGTCGGCCGGGATGCGGTCGATGCGCGACAGCATGCCGTCGAAGTACTTCAGGTCGGCGACCATCACTTCGTCCCACAGGCCGCGTTCCTTCAGGTCGCGAACGAGGTACTCGTTGACCACCGTGAATTCGCCCGAGAGGTTCGACTTCACGTACAGGTTCTGGAAGGTCGGCTCGATGCATGCCGACACGCCGATGATGTTCGAGATCGTCGCCGTCGGCGCGATCGCGACGCAGTTCGAGTTGCGCATGCCGTGCGCGGCGATCCGCGAACGCAGCGTCGTCCAGTCGAGCGACTCGGACGTGTCGACCTCGACGTAGCCGCCGCGCGCTTCCGTCAGCAGCTTCAGCGTGTCCTGCGGGAGGATGCCGCGATCCCACAGCGAGCCGCGGTAGCTCGAGTAGCGGCCGCGTTCCTCGGCCAGCTCGGTCGACGCGTAGTACGCGTAGTAGCAGACCGCTTCCATCGAACGATCGGCGAACTCGACGGCCGCTTCCGACGCGTACGGCGTGCGCAGCAGGTGCAGGCAGTCCTGGAAGCCCATGATGCCCATGCCGACCGGACGGTGCTTCAGGTTCGAGTTACGCGCCTTCGGCACCGCGTAGTAGTTGATGTCGATCACGTTGTCGAGCATGCGCATCGCGACGCTGATCGTGCGCTTCAGCTTGTCGTGGTCGAGCGCGTAGCTGCCGTCGGCCTGCTTCACCAGGTGGGCGACGAGGTTCACCGAGCCCAGGTTGCACACCGCGATTTCGGTGTCGCTCGTGTTCAGCGTGATTTCCGTGCACAGGTTCGACGAATGGACGACACCGACGTGCTGTTGCGGCGAGCGCACGTTGCACGGATCCTTGAACGTGATCCACGGGTGGCCGGTTTCGAACAGCATGCCGAGCATCTTGCGCCAGAGTTGCTGCGCCGGGATCTTCTTGAACAGCTTGATCTCGCCGCGCGCTACCTTGTCTTCGTAAGCCGTGTAAGCCTTCTCGAACTCCGCGCCGAACTTGTCGTGCAGATCCGGGCAGGTCGACGGCGAGAACAGCGTCCAGTCGGCGCCTTCCATCACGCGCTTCATGAACAGGTCGGGAATCCAGTTCGCCGTGTTCATGTCGTGCGTACGGCGGCGGTCGTCGCCCGTGTTCTTGCGCAGCTCGAGGAATTCCTCGATGTCGAGGTGCCACGATTCCAGGTACGCGCACACCGCGCCCTTGCGCTTGCCGCCCTGGTTGACCGCGACGGCCGTGTCGTTGACGACCTTCAGGAACGGGACCACGCCTTGCGACTTGCCGTTCGTGCCCTTGATATGCGAGCCGAGTGCGCGCACGCGGGTCCAGTCGTTGCCGAGGCCGCCGGCGAACTTCGACAGCAGCGCGTTTTCCTTCAGCGCTTCATAGATGCCGTCGAGGTCGTCCGCGACCGTCGTCAGGTAGCACGACGACAGCTGCGAGCGGTGGGTGCCCGAGTTGAACAGCGTCGGCGTCGAGCTCATGAAGTCGAAGCTCGACAGCACGTTGTAGAACTCGATCGCGCGCGTTTCGCGGTCGATCTCGTTCAGCGACAGGCCCATCGCGACGCGCATGAAGAATGCCTGCGGCATTTCGATGCGGGCGCCGTCGACGTGCAGGAAGTAGCGGTCGTACAGCGTCTGCAGGCCGAGGTAGCCGAATTGCAGATCGCGGTTCGCGTCGAGCGCTTCGCCCAGACGCTTCAGGTCGAACTGCAGCAGCTTGTCGTCGAGCAGGCCGGCGTCGACGCCGCGCTTCAGGAACTGCGGGAAGTATTCGGCGTAGCGGACCGACATCTCGGCCTGGACCACTTCCTCGCCGAGGATCTCGCGACGGATCGTGTGCAGCAGGATGCGGGCCGTGACCTGGCTGTATGCCGGGTCCTTTTCGATCATCGTGCGCGCAGCGAGGATCGCCGAGTCGTAGACCTGGCTCATCGGCACGCCGTCGTACAGGTTCTTCACCGTTTCCGCGACGATCGGGTCAGGGTTAACCGCAGCGCCGAGACCGTCGCACGCCGACACGATCAACGCACGCAGCGCGTTCAGGTCGAGCGGACGCGTGACGCCGTTGTCGACGACGTTGATGCCGGTGCTCGCCTCGCCGCCGGCGACCGCTGCTTCCTCGCCCGCATGCTGACGCTCGAGGTGACGCTTCTCGCGATACAGCACATACGCACGCGCGACGTTGTGCTCGCCGCCGCGCATCAGCGCGAGTTCGACCTGGTCCTGGATATCTTCGATATGGAACGTACCGCCGTTCGGACGGCTGCGCACGAGCGCGCGCACGACGTTGTGCGTCAGCTGCTCGACGAGTTCGCGTACGCGCGCCGATGCCGCGCCCTGCCCGCCGTTGACGGCCAGGAAAGCCTTGGTCACCGCAATCGCGATCTTCGAAGGCTCGAACGACACCACGCTGCCGTTGCGGCGGATCACCTTGTAGTCGGCGAACGTGGCCTGCGGCGCGAGCGCCTGTGCGCCCTGTTCGGTCCCGCCGAGCGGACGGCTCGAGGCGCTCTCGTACTGGGACGTCGCGTTGTCGGTGGTTTGCATGTGCAAAGCTCCTGGTGTTGGATGGTGCGGAGAGAACCGCGGATTAAAACGAACGCTGCGCAATGGCGTGCGCGAGCGGTAAGAGGCGAGCGATGCGTCGGGGAAGCCGGTTCGGTCGATGCGCGACAACCGTTCCGGTCGTGTGCTTCGTCATGTATACCCTGCCCCGTCGAAGTTCGCTGCGCTTGATCGCGACGCCCGGACCGCCCGGCCTGGCGCGCCGCCCTGAGAACCCTGTCCGCCGGCGTTGCCCGCCGGCCGGTGCCGCTCGGGTTTCCCCTGCGACACACACTATATCTAGTACAGAACTGCTCAACTGGCACCAAGTATAGTGGACATTCGGACGAGGTCAAAACGGATAATTTGCGATGGAGGTCTTGACATCGCTCGCGCGCAGACACGACAAGGCATTGGTCGGAGAAAAAACTTTCCCCGGTCAAAAAACCCTGCGCTCAGTGCTGACGGAAAGGAAAGTATTCGGCGGAAAAGCCGGCATCGCCTGCGAAGCGTTGCCAATCGAAGTGCGGTCCCGGGTCGGTCTTGCGGCCCGGCGCGACGTCGGAATGCCCGGCCACCGCATCGATCGGATAGCGCGCGGCAAGCGTGCGCGCGAGCACGCCGAGCGTCGCGTACTGCGCCGCGTCGAACGGCACGTCGTCCGCGCCTTCGAGCTCGATGCCGATCGAGAAGTCGTTGCAGCGCGGCCGACCGAAGAACTCGGACGCGCCCGCGTGCCATGCACGCTCGTCGCACGACACGAACTGCACGAGCTCACCGTCGCGACGGATCAGGAAATGCGCAGACACGCGCACGCCGCGCAGGTGGCTCTGGTAATAAGGGTGCGCATCGCAATCGAGGCGATTCAGGAACAGCGCCTCGATCGCGTCGCCGCCGAACTCGCCGGGCGGCAGGCTGATGTTGTGGACGACGACGAGCGTCGGCACCGCGCCCGCGGGCCGCGCCTCGAAATTCGGCGACGGCGCGTGGCGCGCTTCGCGCACCCAGCCGTGCGCGTCGACCGACAGCAGCGCTGCGTCGCTCATCGGGCGTCGCGGCCGCTCGCGTGTGCGCCGTGGCGCTGCGCGTGCTCGGTGCTGCAGAAGTATTCGCCACCCGCGGCGACGGCGTCGCCCTTCGGTGTATGCACGCCGCATTCGGCGCAGCGCACCATCGGTTCGGGCAGCGAGCGCGCATCGCCGTTCGGGCGTGCCGTCCCGGCGCCGCCGGAACCGGGCGCGCCGTCGAAGCCGCCACCGCGGCCGTTGCGCGCCTGCGCGTGCTCGTGGGCCTGACGCAGCTTGCGCGTGAGCCACGAACCCGCGAAGAAGAGAAGGATCAGGAGAAGAATCTGTCGCATCGGACACCTGCGTTCAAACCACGGAGCGGTGCAGCAGCACCTCGAAAACGAACCGGCTGCCGACATACGCGAGCAGCAGCGCGGCGAACGACACGAGCACCCAGCGCGCGGCGCCGCGCCCACGCCAGCCCGACGTCTTGTGGGCGACCAGCAGGCCGCCGAACATCAGCCACGACAGCACCGCGAACACGGTCTTGTGATCGAGCCGCAGCGCGCGCGCATCGACCTGCTCGCTGAACAGGATCCCCGACGCGAGCGTCAGCGTCAGCAGCACGAAGCCGGCGCCGATCAGGCGGAACAGCAGCTTCTCGAGCGTGAGCAGCGGCGGCAGCGTTTCGAGCCAGCTCGCGATCCAGCCGGTCGAGCCGTCGCGCCCGCCGCTCCTCAGCGACTGCAGGCGCCGCTCGACCATCAGCATCAGGACCGCGTGCAGCGCGGCGATCGCGAAAAGGCCGTACGCGATGTTCGCGATCAGGAAGTGCATCTTGAACAGCGGCGCTGCGGCATAAGGCAGCACCCGCACGCCGCCGAACACAAGCGGCAGCAGCGACGCGCCGCACGCGAGCGGCAGCACCAGCAGGCGCAGGCTGTCGAGCGGGAAGAAGAAGCTCTCGATCCAGTAGATGCCGGCGCCGAGCCAGAACATCGCGGACAGCGCGAACGCGAAGCCGAAGACCATCGCGTCGTGCGGAAAAATCGTCGTGTGCAGCAGCACGCCGTGCGCGACGAGCGCCGCGAACAGCAGCGCGCGGCCGGCCCCGCTCATCCCCGACGCGGCGGACGCCGGAACCGGCACGGCCGGCACGCTCGCGACGAGCGAGGTCGCGCCCTGGCGGTGCGTGCGCCAGCCTGCGACGGCGAGGCCGCCGTACAGGAATGCGGTGAGGGCATACAGTACAATATCCATGTTCGAAGTTTACACTAGGCCCCCTTCCCGCGACGGCTCCCTTTGTTCGGTTCCGTTGCGCCTTCGGGCCCCACTGTCCATCGCTCCCCATGCTCGACAATCTCACTCAACGGATGGCGCGCGTCGTCAAGACGCTGCGCGGCGAGGCCCGGCTCACCGAGGCGAACACCCAGGAGATGCTCCGCGAGGTGCGTCTCGCGCTGCTGGAAGCCGACGTCGCGCTGCCCGTCGTTCGCGAATTCATCGCCAAGGTCAAGGAAAAGGCGCTCGGCGAGGAAGTGATCAGCAGCCTGTCGCCGGGTCAGGCGCTCGTCGGCGTGGTCCAGAAGGAACTGACCGCCGTGATCGGCGGCGACTACGAAGGCAAGGCCGCCGAGCTGAACCTCGCCGTCACGCCGCCCGCCGTGATCCTGATGGCCGGCCTGCAGGGCGCCGGCAAGACGACGACCGCCGGCAAGCTCGCGAAGCTGCTGCGCGAGAAGTACAAGAAGAAGGTGCTGACGGTGTCGTGCGACGTGTATCGCCCGGCCGCCATCATGCAGCTGAAAACGGTGAGCGAACAGGTCGGCGCCGATTTCTTCCCGTCGACGCCGGACCAGAAGCCCGTCGACATCGCACTCGCGGCCGTCGACTGGGCGAAGCGCCACTACCATGACGTGCTGATCGTCGACACGGCCGGCCGCCTCGGTATCGACGAGGCGATGATGCAGGAAATCGCCGCGCTGCACGGCACGCTGAAGCCGGCCGAAACGCTGTTCGTCGTCGACGCGATGCTCGGTCAGGACGCGGTCAACACCGCGAAGGCGTTCAACGACACGCTGCCGCTCACCGGCGTCGTGCTGACCAAGCTCGACGGCGATTCGCGCGGCGGTGCCGCGCTGTCGGTGCGCCACATCACGGGCAAGCCGATCAAGTTCGTCGGCGTCGCCGAGAAGCTCGACGGCCTCGAGGTGTTCCACCCGGACCGGATGGCGAACCGGATCCTCGGCATGGGCGACATCCTCGCGCTCGTCGAGGAGGCCCAGCGCGGCGTCGACGTGCAGGCCGCGCAGAAGCTCGCCGACAAGGTGAAGAAAGGCGGCGACTTCGATCTGAACGATTTCCGCGCGCAGATCTCGCAGATGAAGAACATGGGCGGCCTGTCGTCGCTGATGGACAAGCTGCCCGCGCAGTTCCAGCAGGCGGCGGCCGGCGCCGACATGGGCCAGGCCGAGAAGCAGATCCGCCGCATGGAAGGGATCATCAGCTCGATGACGCCCGCCGAGCGCGCGAAACCCGAAATCATCAAGGCGACGCGCAAGCGCCGCATTGCAGCCGGCGCGGGCGTGCCGGTGCAGGAAGTCAACCGGATGCTGAACCAGTACGACCAGATGCGTACGATGATGAAGAAGCTGAAGGGCGGCAACATGCAGAAGATGATGCGCGGCCTGAAGGGCATGATGCCCGGCATGCGCTGATTCCGCCCGTCGGTCGGCGCGCGGGTTTTTGCCGTAGCGCGCGCCGGCCGTTCTGCTTCATCCTTATTTGTATACCGACTGCCCGCCAGAACACATGAACCGCGAAGAAGCCCTCCACATTTTCGACCACTCCGAAGAGATCGTCTCGGCCGATGCCGTCAACGCATCGATCGCCCGGATGGCCGACGCGATCCGCGCCGACATCGGCGACGCGTTCCCGCTCGTGCTCTCGGTGATGGGCGGCGCCGCGGTGTTTACCGGGATGCTGCTGCCGCATCTCGATTTCCCGCTGGAATTCGACTACATCCACCTGACCCGCTACCGCAACACGACGCAGGGCAGCCCGGAGATGCACTGGCGCGTCGCGCCGCGCGAATCGGTGAAGGACCGGATCGTGCTCGTGCTCGACGACATCCTCGACGAAGGCGAGACGATGGCCGCGATCCGCGACCGCATCCTCGACATGGGCGCGAAGCGCTTCATGTCCGCCGTGCTGTGCGAAAAGACGCTTACGAAGGCGAAACCGCTGCACCCCGACTTTTGCGGCTTCTCGGTGCCGGACCGCTACGTGTTCGGCTGCGGGATGGACGCAAAGGGCTACTGGCGCAATCTGCCGACGATCCGCGCGCTGACCGCGAACGTCTGACCGCTCTGCCCGCCACAAAGAAAAGCGGCGCCCCGGTTTCCCGGAGCGCCGCTTTTTTGCGTCGGCACGCGCCGCGCCGCCCGCGCTACAGCTGGTGCACGAACGCCCGGATGCCGGCCAGCAGCATCTCGACCGAGATCGCGACGAGCACCAAACCCATCAGCCGCTCGAATGCGGCGACGGTCCGCTCGCCGAGCCACTGCTGGATCCGTTCGGCCAGCACCAGCGTGATCGCGCAGACGATCATCGTGACCGTCAACGCGCCCACCCACTCGAACATCTTGCCCGGCGCCTGAGACGTCAGCAGCATCACCGTCGCGAGCGCGGACGGCCCGGCCAGCGCCGGAATCGCGAGCGGCACGATGAACGGCTCGCCGCCTGCGCGCGGATCGCTGCCGAGCGCGCCGTCCGGATGCGGGAAGATCATCCGCAGCGCGATCAGGAACAGCACGATCCCGCCGCCGAGCCTCAGCGACAGGTCGGTGAGGCTCATCATCCGCAGGAAGCGGTCGCCGACCACCATGAAGAACAGCAGGATCACGAACGCGATCCCCACTTCACGCAGAATCAGCTTCACGCGCCGCTCGCGCGGCACGTCCCGCATCGCCGTGATGAACAGCGGAATGTTGCCGAGCGGATCCGTGATCAGCACGAGGAGCACGGTGGCCGACAGGAAGGTGTATTCCACCGTGTCCCCCGGTAGCAGCGCTTAGCGCGCGAGCGCGGCGCGGATCTTCTCCGTCACCGTCGCCGCGGCCGCGTCGGCCGGCAGCAGCGTCGCTTCGGCGTCGCGGCGGCCCTGATACTCGATCTTGCCCTCCTTCAGGCCACGTTCGCCGATCACCAGGCGATGCGGCACGCCGATCAGTTCCCAGTCGGCGAACATCACGCCCGGGCGCTCGCCGCGATCGTCGAGGATCACGTCGATACCGGCAGCGGCCAGTTCCGCGTACAGCTTGTCGGCCGCCTCGCGAACCATGTCGCTGCGATCGTAGCCCATCGGGCACAGCACGACCTCGAACGGAGCGATCGACTCCGGCCAGATGATGCCGCGATCGTCGAAGTTCTGTTCGATCGCCGCGCCGAGAATGCGCGTGACGCCGACGCCATAGCAGCCCATCAGCATCGGCTGCGGCTTGCCCGATTCGTCGAGGAACGTCGCGCCCATCGCTTCCGAGTACTTGGTGCCGAGCTGGAACACGTGGCCGACTTCGATGCCGCGGCAGATGTCGATCTCGCCCTTGCCGTCCGGCGACGGATCGCCCTTCTTCACGTTGCGCACGTCGGCGACGTCCGGCTCCGGCAGGTCGCGGCCCCAGTTCACGCCCGCGATGTGATAGTCGACCTCGTTCGCGCCGACGACGAAATCGCTCATGTTCGCGACCGTGCGATCGGCGATCACCTTCACCGGCTTCTTCGTGCCGACCGGGCCGAGATAGCCCGGCGGCGTGCCGAACCACTCGACGATTTCCTGCTCGGTCGCGAAGCGGTGGTTCTTCAGCCCCGGCAGCTTCGACACCTTGATCTCGTTCAGATCGTGGTCGCCGCGCAGCATCACGAGCCAGATGGTCGGCTCGGCGCCTTCGTTGTCGGTGGCAAGCACGATCGACTTGATCGTGCGCTCGAGCGGGATCGCCAGCAGCTCGGCGACGGCCTCGCACTTCGCCTTGCCGGGCGTCGCGACCTTCTCCATCGCTTCGGCCGGTGCGGCGCGCGCGGGCGTCAGCGGCAGCGCTTCGGCCGCTTCGACGTTCGCCGCGAAGTCGGACGTCGGGCAGTAGGCGATCGCGTCTTCGCCGGTATCGGCGATCACGTGGAACTCGTGCGAGAAGTTGCCGCCGATCGAGCCGCTGTCGGCCGCGACCGCGCGGAACTCGAGGCCGAGGCGCGTGAAGATGCGCACGTATGCGTCATACATCTTGCGATACGACTCGTTCAGGCCGGCCGCGTCCTTGTCGAACGAATACGCGTCCTTCATGATGAATTCGCGGCCGCGCATCACGCCGAAGCGCGGACGAATCTCGTCGCGGAACTTCGTCTGGATCTGATAGAAGTTCACCGGCATCTGCCGGTAGCTCTTGATCTGGTTGCGCGCGATGTCGGTGACGACCTCCTCGTGCGTCGGCCCGATCACGAAGTCGTTGTCCTTGCGGTCCTTGAAGCGCAGCAGTTCCGGGCCGTACTGTTCCCAGCGCCCCGATTCCTGCCACAGCTCGGCCGGTTGCACGGCCGGCATCAGCAGCTCGATGGCGCCTGCCCGGTTCATTTCCTCGCGCACGATCGCCTCGACCTTGCGAATCGAACGCAGGCCGACCGGCAGGTAGTTGTAGATGCCGCCGGCGACGCGACGGATCATGCCGGCGCGCACCATCAGCTTGTGGCTGACGATCTCTGCGTCGGCCGGTGCTTCTTTGAGGGTGCCGATAAAGAAACGGGAAGCTTTCATGCGGACGGTTCCAAATACGGCGCCCCCAGGCGGGGCGCCCGAAAAAGTTTCAAGGTGAAAAAGCTGCGCGCGACGAACGACGATGGCGCAGATGACGTAGCAGACTAATCAGGGACAATTCAGCCGGTGCACCCCGCGCGGATTCGCTCCGTCACGGTGCGCAGCGCCCGTTATCTGTTTATAATCAAAGCAATTTTAAAGGATTCGAAGGTGGTTGTATGCTGGATCGTGAAGGCTTTCGCCCGAACGTCGGCATCATCCTCTTGAACGCGCGCAACGAGGTGTTTTGGGGCAAGCGGCTCCGCGAGCATTCCTGGCAGTTTCCTCAAGGTGGGATCAAGTACGGCGAGACCCCCATGCAGGCGATGTACCGGGAACTGCACGAGGAGACCGGACTGCACCCGGAACACGTCAAGATAATCGGCCGCACCCGCGACTGGTTGCGTTACGAGGTGCCTGACAAGTTCATCAAACGCGAAGTACGCGGCCATTACCGCGGCCAGAAGCAGATCTGGTTCCTGCTGCGGATGGTCGGACGCGATTGCGACATTTGCTTGCGCGCGACCGATCACCCGGAGTTCGATGCATGGCGCTGGAACGAGTACTGGGTGCCGCTCGATGCGGTGATCGAGTTCAAGCGGGATGTCTATCAGTTGGCGCTGACGGAACTGTCGCGCTTCCTGCGCCGCCCGGCGCAGCGAGCCGAAAAGCCGCGTGGGCCGCGTCCGTCGCGCTATCCGCGCGTCATCGGTGCGCAGGTCCAGCAGACGCTGACGATTGTCGACACATCGGTGGTCTGTTCGGAGATCGAAGTGGAGGCGAGCACGCTCGACGAGATGCCGCCCCGCGAGATCATCGGCAAATGACGAGTCGGACTGCATGACCGGGCGCGACCTTGTGTCGCGCCCTTTTTTTACGAGGAATGCATATTGAAAGCGATTGCTCTCGCGCTCGCATCGATTGTCGCGGCGGCCACGCTGGCCGGTTGCGCGAATTCGAAGACGCCGACCAACAAGGATGACAGCGAGTTCGTGTACCTGCTGGACCGCCAGGGCAACTGGAAGGAAAACCCGGTCGACACGCTGCCGCCGCTTCCGCAAGCGGGCGACCTGCTGCCGTTCAACGTATCGCAGAACACGCCGCTCAAGTTCTCCGTCGATGCGAAGTCGCTCGCGGTCGGCACCGACGGCGTCGTGCGCTATGCGGTCGTCATCACGAGCCCGGCCGGCGCACGCAACGTGAACTACGAAGGCATCCGCTGCGACACCTACGAATGGCGTCAGTATGCAGGACTGAATTCAGACCACGACGGCTGGGACCGTACGGTCGAGAACGACTGGCGTCGCATCGAGAACGGTGAGCTGAACGCGTACCACTCGGCGCTGTACCAGGACTACTTCTGCTCGAACAAGATGCCACAGGGCACGACCCAGCAGATTCTCGAGAACATCCGGTTCCACCGCACCGCGATGAGCCAGCTGCGCTGACGATGTGACGCAGGGCGCCGGCCCGGGCCCTGCCTCTCGCCAGTTGCAACAAAAAGCCCGCATAACGCGGGCTTTTTTTAGTGTCTCGCGACGCCTTGGCCGAGTGATTACACGAGCACGAGGTTGTCGCGGTGAATCAGTTCCGGTTCCAGCATGTAGCCAAGCACCGCCTCGATCTCGCCGCTCGGCTTGCGGTGAATCAGCTTCGTTTCCGCGCTGCTGTAGTTCGTGAGACCGCGCGCCACTTCGCGTCCGTCGGGGCCGACACATGCGATCACCTCGCCGCGCGCGAATGCGCCCTGCACGCCGATCACGCCGATCGGCAGCAGGCTCTTGCCGCCAGCCGTCAGCTTTTCGACCGCGCCGGCGTCGATCACGACGTGCCCGCGTACCTGCAGATGATCGGCCATCCATTGCTTGCGCGCAGCCATCCGCGCGGTGCGCGCGATCAGCTGCGTGCCGATCGCCTCGCCCGCCGCCAGTCGCACCAGCACGTCGGCTTCGCGGCCGCTCGCGATCACGGTGTTCGCGCCGCTGTGCGCTGCGCGCTTCGCCGCGAGGATCTTCGTCAGCATTCCGCCGCGGCCGAGGCTCGAGCCGGCTCCGCCCGCCATCGCCTCGAGTTCCGGTGCGCCCGCACTGGCTTCCGCGACCAGCGTCGCATTCGGATCCTTGCGCGGATCGGCGGTGAACAGCCCGGACTGGTCGGTCAGGATGATCAGCGCATCGCCTTCGATCAGGTTCGCGACCAGCGCACCGAGCGTGTCGTTGTCGCCGAACTTGATTTCGTCGGTGACGACCGTGTCATTCTCGTTGATGATCGGCACGACGCCGAGCCGCAGCAGCGTGAGCAGCGTCGAGCGCGCGTTCAGATAGCGTTCGCGATCGGCAAGGTCGGCATGTGTCAGCAGGATCTGCGCGGTGCGGATATCGTGCTCGGTAAAGCGGCTTTCGTAGACTTGCGCGAGCCCCATCTGGCCAACCGCGGCGGCGGCCTGCAACTCGTCGATCTCGCGCGGACGCTTGCTCCAGCCGAGCCGCTGCATCCCTTCAGCGATCGCGCCCGAACTGACGAGCACCACTTCCTTGCCCTGCGCGCGCAGCGCGGCGATCTGGGCCGCCCAGCGGCCGATCGCAGCATGATCGAGCCCCTTACCGTCGTTGGTTACGAGGCTCGAGCCCACCTTCACCACCAATCGCTTCGAATCCGCGATGATCGAACGCATTGTGCGCTGTCTCCTGTATCTGATGCCGGCCCGACAGGGCGCGATTAAATTCCGGCACCAGGCGCGACGCCCGGTGCGTTCCGGCCCCGCTCAGGCGTCGTCGCCGGGCGTCGCGCCGCCATCGGCGGGCGGCGCATCGCGGAAGCGCACGTCCGCGGCCAGATCTTCCTCTTCCGCCGCGCGATGCGCGTCCGAATGCTCGGCGAGGTAGTCGTAGATCGCGTAGCAAAGCGCTTCGCAGCCCTGACCCGTGAGCGCCGAAATCTCGAACACCGGGCCGTCCCAGCCGAAACGGTCGAGGAAATCGGCGACGCGCGCCTCGCGCTCGTCTTCCGGCACCATGTCGAGCTTGTTGAGGACGAGCCAACGCGGCTTCTCGTAGAGCGCCTCGTCGTACTTGCGCAGTTCGCCGACGATCGCGGTTGCTTCCGCGACCGGATCGACGCTTTCGTCGAACGGAGCCAAATCGACGAGATGCAGCAGCACACCGGTGCGCTGCAGGTGTCGCAGGAACTGGTGGCCGAGGCCCGCACCTTCGGCTGCGCCCTCGATCAGCCCCGGGATGTCGGCGATCACGAAGCTCTTGCTCGGGCCGACACGCACGACGCCGAGGTTCGGCGCGAGTGTCGTGAACGGATAGTCGGCGATCTTCGGCTTCGCGTTCGACACCGACGAGATGAAGGTCGACTTGCCGGCGTTCGGCATGCCGAGCAGACCGACGTCGGCGAGCACCTTCAGTTCGAGCCTCAGCATGCGCCGTTCGCCCGGCTTGCCGTCGGTTTTCTGGCGCGGCGCGCGGTTCGTGCTCGACTTGAAATGCAGGTTGCCGAGGCCGCCTGCGCCGCCCTTCGCGAGCATCACCTGCTGATCGTGCTCGGTGAGGTCGGCGATCAATTCGCCCGTGTCCATGTCCGTCACGACCGTGCCGACCGGCATGCGCAGCGTGACGTCGTCACCGCCCTTGCCGTAGCAATCGGATCCGCGGCCGTTTTCGCCATTGCGCGCCAGATGCTTCTTCGCGTAACGGTAGTCGATCAGCGTGTTGATGTTGCGGTCGGCGATCGCGTAGACGTTGCCGCCCCGGCCGCCGTCGCCGCCATCCGGCCCGCCGAACGGGACGAATTTCTCGCGGCGCATCGACGCGCTGCCATCGCCTCCGTCGCCGGCGATGACTTCGATTCGTGCTTCGTCAATGAACTTCATTCGTCACTCCGACCAGTATTTCCGCTATTGTGCCGCGCGCCGGCGCGCTTGAACAATCTGCCGTTCGGCCGATTGCCCGCCGTTTCGCGACAGCCGCCGGTGCGCACATGCGCCCGGCGGCCAAATAAAAAAAGGCCCCGCGAAGACTGCGGGGCCTTTCGGCTACGAAGCCCGTGGGTGCCTGAACTTAGGCAGCCGCCGGGACGACGATGACCAGATGCTTCTTGTCCGCGCCCTTGGTCGCGAACTTGACGTGACCGTCGACCAGCGCGAACAGGGTGTGATCCTTGCCCATGCCGACGTTCTCGCCAGCGTGCATGCGCGTACCGCGCTGACGCACGATGATGCCGCCAGCGTTGATCGCCTGGCCGCCGTACACTTTCACGCCGAGACGTTTCGACTCGGAGTCGCGGCCGTTCCGGGAAGAGCCGCCTGCCTTTTTGTGTGCCATCTGATTGCTCCTTTACCGAGGCGCTTACGCGTTGATCGCGTCGATGCGCAGCTCAGTGTAGTTCTGGCGGTGGCCGCCGTGCTTTTGGTAGTGCTTCCGGCGACGCATCTTGAAGATGGTGACCTTGGCATGACGACCGTGCGACACAACGGTGGCCTTGACGGAAGCCCCACTGACCAGCGGCGTACCGAACTTAATCGATTCGCCTTCGCCCACTGCGAGAACCTGGTCGAGCGTGATTTCAGCGTCAATGTCAGCCGGTATCTGTTCTACTTTGAGTTTTTCGCCAACGGCAACCTTGTACTGCTTGCCGCCGGTTTTTATGACCGCGTACATTGAGAACCTCACTCTGGATCCAATTTTTCCGCACACCACGCGCGGAAAACACGTGATTATACATGGGGTTAGCACCCAAGTCAAAGCCGATCCACGATTGCCGCGCGCAAGCCCTGGCCGGACGGCCAAAATCACGGTGCCGGCACGTCCGACAGACCGGGATATCGCGGATTCGACTTATAATCCGCGGCATCACCCATTTCGATCATCATGTCGTCGTCCACCGCCTCCCCCACCCTCAGCGCCGCCCACCTGCTCGCCCCGATCGCCAGCGACATGGAGCAGGTGAATCGCGTTATCCGGCAAAGCCTCGCGTCCGACGTGCTGCTGATCAACCAAATCGCCGAGTACATCATCGGCGCGGGCGGCAAGCGGCTGCGTCCGGCCCTGTTGTTGCTCGTCGCCGGTGCGCTCGGCGAGACGTCGCACCAGCGGCACGTGCTGGCCGCCGTCGTCGAGTTCATCCACACGGCCACGCTGCTGCATGACGACGTCGTCGACGAATCCGAACTGCGGCGCGGCCGCCAGACGGCGAACGCGCTGTTCGGCAATGCGGCGAGCGTGCTGGTCGGCGACTACCTCTATTCGCGCTCGTTCGAGATGATGGTCGGCGTCGGCAAGATGCGCGTGATGGAAATCCTGTCGGAAGCGACGACGATCATCTCCGAAGGCGAAGTGCTGCAGCTTCTGAACATGCACGACGCGGACGTCGACGAGTCGCGCTACATGCAGGTGATCCGCTACAAGACGGCGAAGCTGTTCGAGGCATCGGCCCGCCTGGGCGCGGTGCTCGCCGGCGCCGATGCGCCAACCGAAGCCGCCGCGGCCGAATACGGCCGCCGGATCGGCACCGCATTCCAGATCATGGACGACTGGCTCGACTACGCGGGCACGGCCGAAGCGATGGGCAAGAATGCCGGCGACGATCTGCGCGAAGGCAAACCGACGCTCCCGCTCATCTATCTGATCGAACGCGGCACGCCCGAACAATCGGCGCTCGCGCGCGAGGCGATCGAGCAAGGCGGCACCGATCGCTTCGATACGATTTTCGACGCGATCACGCGTTCGGGCGCGCTCGACCATACGCTCGAATGTGCGCGCCAGGAAGCACAGGCCGCTGCGGCCGCGATCGCCGCGTTCCCGGATTCGATCTACAAGGAAAGCCTGCTCGGGCTGTGCTCGTACTCGACGTCGCGGCAGTCGTAAACGCGCCGCGAAGGGGACGCGATACCTTGCCTCGAAAAATTTCTTCACCAAGGTATTCCCTTTTAGAAAAAACATCGTTATAGTTACGTTCTTGCTTGAGACGACGCAGCGATCTTCACGAAGGCGCCAAAGTCGGAAGAGCAAAAAATCGGGGTGTAGCTTAGCCTGGTAGAGCGCTACGTTCGGGACGTAGAGGCCGGAGGTTCGAATCCTCTCACCCCGACCAGATTTGAAAAAACCGTGCACCATGTGCACGGTTTTTTTTTGCCTTCGTTTTGCCCGGTCGCACGGGCCCGATGCCGCGTGCGACACATCCCGGCCGCCGGCCTCTGCTATATTCCCTCCATCCCTGTCCTTCACTGCCCTTCTGACGCGTGGACCAAATTCCCTTATGGGCGCAAATCGGCGCCGTCTTCCTGCTTCTCCTCTGCTCCAGCTTCTTTTCCATTTCCGAGACCGCGATGATGGCGCTCAACCGCCATCGGCTGAAGCATCTCGCCGGTCAGGGCGTGCTCGGCGCGAAAACCACGCAGGGTCTTCTCACGCGCACCGACCTGCTGCTCAGCGTGATCCTGATCGGCAACAATCTGTTCAACACGATCATCCCGGTTCTGACGACCTCGCTCGCGCTGCATACGTTCGGCCGTAACAACCTCGCGCTGTCGATCGCGACCGGCATCGTCGCGTTCCTGATCATCGTGTTCGCGGAAATCGCGCCGAAGATCGTCGGCGCAACTTTTCCCGAGCGCATCGCGCTGCCCGCCAGTCTCGTGATCGCGCCGCTGATGCGCGTGTTCAAGCCGGTCGTCTGGTTCGTCAACGCGCTCGCGAACGGCGTGCTCTGGGTGCTGCGCATCAACACGAAGAAGGGCCGCGATCAGCGGATGTCGGCCGACGAGCTGCGCGCGATCGTGCTCGAATCGAGCAGCTTCATGCCGACCAAGCACCGCAGCATCCTGCTCAACCTGTTCGACCTCGAGAACATCACGGTCGACGACGTGATGGTGCCGCGCCGGCAAATCGAATCGCTCAACTTCTACGCGCCGCTCGACGACATCCTGCATCAGCTCGAGACCTGCTATCACAACCGCCTGGTCGTCTACGAAGGCGACATCGACAAGGTGCTCGGCGTGCTGCACGTCCGGAAGACACTCACCGCACTGCACAACCAGGATTTCGACCGCGAAACGTTGCGCACGCTGCTCGCCGAGCCGTACTACGTGCCGTCGGGCACGCCGGTCGTCCAGCAACTCCAGTATTTCCAGGAAAGCCGGCAGCGAACCGCGCTCGTCGTCAACGAGTACGGCGAACTCGAGGGGCTCGTCACGCCCGAGGACATCATCGAGGAACTGATCGGCGAATTCACGACGTCGATGCCGCGCGGCGAACGTGCGGGCGGCTGGGACCAGAACGGCGAATGCATCGTCGCCGCCAGCATGCCGCTGCGCGAACTGAACCGCTGGCTGCACCTGCAATTGCCAACCGACGGACCGAAGACGCTGAACGGCCTCATCCTCGAAATCCTCGAGGAAATTCCCGAAGGCGACGTGTGCCTGAAAATCCGTGACGTGATGCTCGAGGTCATGCGCAGCGACGATCAGGCCGTGCGCACCGTCAAGCTCTTCAAGCCGCGCGGCACGCGCGCACGCGCCGCGCGCTAGCCGAACGGCCGACTGTCGGCGCCGCTCGCGATACGCGACCATTTGCTGGTCACGATCAACAGGCGGCCGAGCGCCGGCTCACATGCACTTCCCACCTCCCGGGGCGCCGCCGCGCACGCAGCGGCCGCCTGCCTCCCTCGACGCATCGCCCGCTGAAACGCCCCGGCCGCTCGATGCGGCGCAACTCGACGACTCGCCCGCCGTACGGCTGCTGACCGACACGTTGCACGCCGCCCGCGTGCGCAACGCGTCCGACATCCACGTCGAGCCGTTCGAAGGAGGCTGGCGCATCCGCCTGCGCATCGACGGCGTCCTGCATGAACACGCGCGGCCGCCAGCTCATCTGCGCGACGCACTCGTGACACGCATCAAGGTGCTCGCCCGCATGGACATCGCCGAGCGCCGGCTTCCGCAAGACGGCCGGCTGCGCATCGCGGTCGACGGCGGCATGCGAGGCGACTACCGGGTCAGCTCGCTGCCCACGCTGTTCGGCGAGAAGCTCGTGTTGCGCCGCCTGGAAATATTGCCGCCCGACCTCACGCTCGCGCGCCTCGGCTTCGACGCGCGGCAGGCCGAGGCGATGGAGGCCGCGATTCGCGCGCCGCACGGTCTCGTGCTCGTCACCGGGCCGACCGGAAGCGGCAAGACGCTGTCGCTCTATTGCGCGCTGCAGATGCTCGACCGCGATGCGCACAACGTGTGCACGGTCGAGGATCCGGCCGAGATTCAGCTCGACGGGATCAACCAGGTCGGCGTGGCCGAAAAGGCCGGGCTCACTTTCGCCACTGCGCTGCGCGCGCTGCTGCGGCAGGACCCGGACGTCATCATGGTCGGCGAGATTCGCGATGCGGAGACGGCCGACGTCGCGATCAAGGCCGCGCAGACCGGGCACCTCGTGCTATCGACGCTGCACACGAACGACGCGCCGACAGCCGTCGCGCGCCTGCTCGACATCGGCGTCGCACCATACAACCTGGCGGCCGCATTGCGCCTCGTCACCGCGCAACGCCTCGTCCGGCGCCTCTGCACCGTCTGCCGCGTGCGCTCGGACGCATCGGCACGCGCGCTGCGCGAAGCAGGCTGCGATTCGGCAGCGCTGGAATCCGGATGGCGTCCGTTCGTCGCGCGCGGCTGCGCCACCTGTCACGGCATCGGTTATCGCGGCCGGATCGGCCTGCATCAGACGATGCCGGTTTCACCGGCAATGGCGGAGCACATCGTCGCACGCGCAAGCGTCGGCACGCTCGCGCAATGCGCGGCGTCCGAGGGCGTATGCAGTCTGCGCGACGCGGCACTCGCGCACGTCCGCGACGGCACGACGAGCATCGCGGAAGCGCTGGCCGCGACGCCCGACGCATGATCGCCATGCATGCACCGCCAAAGGAAACCTGCTTCGCGTGGCGCGGCCGTCGTCGCGACGGCACGCCATGCCGCGGGAACGTCATCGCCTTCGATGCAGCCGCCGCACGAGCAGCACTCGCGCGCGACGGCGTCGCGGTGCTGTCGCTCGACGTCCGCGGCGCGGCCCGACCACCCGCGGCCGGCGCACGAGAGGTCACGCGCTTCACGCGTCAGCTCGCGAGCCTGCTGCAAGCCGGACTACCGCTCGCACCGTCGCTCGAGATGCTCGCCCGCACCCGTACGCGCGACGGGTTGCCGCGCATCGCCGCCGGTCTCGCGCGCGAGATCATCGGCGGGCAACGCTTCGCCGCCGCGCTCGCACGCTATCCGTCCCAGTTCGGCACGCTGTATCGCCAGTTGATCGAGGTGGGCGAGGCATCGGGTGCGCTCGGTACCGTACTGACCCGCGTCGCGGAGCACCGGGAACGCGCCGACGCGCAATGGCGCAAGCTGCGTGCCGCACTCGCATACCCGGTCGCCGTCATCGTGTTCGCGCTCGCGATCTCGGCCGCGCTGATGGTGTGGGTCGTGCCGACGTTCCGACAGATTTTCGACGGTTTCGGCGCGGCGCTGCCGGCACCAACCCGCGCCCTGCTCGCCCTCTCGTCCGCGACATCGGCCTGGGGTGGCACGTTGGTTGCGGGCGCAGCCGGCGCCGGACTCGTCGCGCGCCACGCGCTGCGGCGCTCGCCTTCGCTGCGCTATACGGTCGCGCGGCATCTGCTGAATCTGCCGCTCGTCGGCACCGCGCTCATACGCTTCGCGACCGCGCGCTGGTGCCGCTCGCTTGCAACGCTGCTCGGCGCGGGCGTCCCGCTCGCCGACGCGTTCGCCACGCTCGAGCGCACCGCCGGCCATCCGGTGTTCGAACAGGCCACCGCACAGATCGCGACGCGCGTGCTGCGCGGCGCGCGACTGGCCGATGCGATGCACGCGGCGGGATGCTTCCCGGACGACGTCGTGCAGCCGATCGCCGTCGCCGAGGAAACCGGCGCGCTCGACACGATGCTCGCCGATATCGCCGCGCTATGCGAGCGTCAGCTCGACGCGCGCCTCGATGCGCTCGCCGCGCTCGGCGAGCCGTTGATCGTGATCGTGCTGGGCGCACTCGTCGGCGGCCTCGTGATCGCGATGTATCTGCCCATCCTTCAGCTGGGCAACGTGGTGTAGCATCGCAACCGATTCTGTCGCCTTTCATGCCCGAACCCGAGCCCCATGACGTCCGCGCCCCTCATAACCGTATTCGACTCGCCCGACAGCACGTTGCTCGCGCTGGCGATGCTGCCGCCCGCGGTGCAGTATGCGTTCGCCGTCGTGCTCGGCCTGTGCGTCGGCAGCTTCGTGAACGTCGTCGTGCACCGGATCCCGGTGATGATGCAGCGCGCCTGGCAGGCCGAGATCGCCGAAGCGACCGGCAGTGCAAGCACGCCGCCGGACGACGGCTATCCGCCGCGCTACGACCTGTGGCGCCCGCGCAGCGCCTGCCCGCATTGCGGTCACGTGCTGCGTGCGTGGGAGAACATCCCGCTCGTCAGCTACTTGCTGTTGCGCGGGCGCTGCCGTCAGTGCGGCCATGCGATCGGCGTACGCTATCCGCTCGTCGAGCTCGCCGGTGCGCTGCTCGCCGCCGGTTCGCTCGCCGCGTTCGGCCCCACCGTCGCCGCACTCGCCGCATTCGGATTGTGCGCGGCACTGCTGGCAATGAGCGCGATCGATATCCGGACCGGGTACCTGCCCGACTCGATGACGCTGCCGTTGCTTTGGGCCGGGCTCGCACTGAACCTCGGCGGCACGTTCACGTCGCTGCGTTCGGCCGTGGTCGGCGCGATGGCCGGCTACCTGTTCCTGTGGTCGATCTACTGGCTGTTCAAATGGTTGCGCGGCATCGAGGGCATCGGCTTCGGCGACCTGAAGCTGCTCGCCGCGCTCGGCGCATGGATGGGCTGGGCCGCGCTGCCGCAGGTCGTGCTGTTCGCCGCGGTGACGGGCGCGCTCGTCGGGCTCGTCGCGACCTGGCGCGGACGCATGCGCTTCGAGGAGCCGATTCCGTTCGGCCCGTTCCTCGCGGCAGGCGGCGTCGCGACGCTGTTTTTCGGCACCCCTTTCTATTCGGCACTCGGCGGCTGACATGACGCACCGCCGGCGGCCGCCATGTTCGCTGCGTCGCGGGGAGGCGCTTCGCCGCCCCGTGACGGCACGGCGGAGGCTCACATGTTTGCAATAGGACTCACCGGCGGCATCGGCAGCGGCAAGACGACCGTCGCCGACATGTTCGCCGCACGCGGTGCATCGATCGTCGATACCGACCTGATCGCGCACCGCATCACCGCACCGGCCGGCCTCGCGATGCCGGCGATCGAACATGCCTTCGGACCGGAATTCGTCGCGGCCGACGGCTCGCTCGACCGTGCAAAGATGCGCGCACTGATTTTCAGCGACGACGACGCGCGCCGGCGCCTCGAAGCGATCACGCATCCGCTGATCCGCGCCGAGACCGAGCGCGAGGCCCGCGAAGCGCAGGGCCCTTACGTGATCTTCGTCGTGCCGCTGCTCGTCGAGTCAGGTAACTGGAAGGCGCGCAGCGATCGCGTGCTGGTCGTCGACTGCCCGGTCGAGACGCAGATCGCACGTGTGATGCGGCGCAATGATTTCACGCGCGAACAGGTCGAAGCGATCATCGCAAGACAAGCGACGCGCGAAGCGCGTCTCGCTGCGGCCGACGACGTGATCGTCAACGACGCGACGACGCCCGCAGCTCTCGCCGCACAGGTCGATGCACTGCACCAACGTTATCTCGCATTCGCGGCCGCCGCGCACTGATCGCCGCGCGCGATCGTGATGGTGTACGAAATTGGTGCGTTGCTAGGGTAGACAGTGAGCATTAGAATGTCCTGCATTGTTTCAATCCCTACCCTAGAGGCGAGCGCGCTTGATTCTTTACGAGTATCCGTTCAACGAGCGAATTCGCACGCTGTTGCGCCTCGAAGACCTGTTCGAGCGCTTCGCGTTCTTTTTGGCTCAGGAGGACCCGCGTGAACATCACGTCGCGCTGACGACGCTGTTCGAAATCGCCGAGGTCACGGGCCGCGCGGACCTGAAATCGGATCTGATGAAGGAGCTCGAACGTCAACGCCAGACGCTCGCCCCCTTTCGCGGCAATCCGGGCATCGAGCAGAATGCGCTCGAGGCCGTGCTCGGTGAAATCGAGCAGACGCTCGCCAATCTTGCGCAGATGCAGGGCAAGACCGGGCAGCATCTGATCGACAACGAGTGGCTCGCCAGCATCCGCAGCCGCGCGGTGATTCCCGGCGGCACGTGCAAGTTCGACCTGCCGTCGTACTATGCGTGGCAGCAATGGCCCGCGGAACAGCGGCGCCAGGACATCGCGAAATGGATCCTGCCGCTGCTGCCGTTGCGCGACGCCGCTGCGATCGTGCTGCGGCTCGCGCGTGAATCGGGCCAGGCTTCGAAAGTGATGGCGATGCAGGGCAGCTACCAGCAGATGCTGTCGGGGCGCACCTACCAGCTGATGCAGGTGCGCGTGCCGCCGGAGCTGCGCGTGATTCCCGAAGCGAGCGCCAACAAATACATGCTGTGGGTACGGTTCACCATGCAGGACGGCGACGTGCGGCCGCGCGCGGTGGACATCGACGTGCCATTCCACCTGACACTGTGCAATCTGTAACGGCCGCGTGCCGGTTCGACGCTCTCGTATGACTACCGTTGTGAAATGTCCTTCGTGCGGCGCAGAAGTGCGCTGGACGCCTGAAAACAAGTTCCGTCCCTTCTGTTCGGCCCGCTGCAAGCAGCTCGACCTCGGCGCATGGGCCGCAGAAAAGTACCGGATCGGCGGGTCCTCCGACGAGGGTCCGTCGTCGGAGGAAGACGGCACCGACGGCCGCCGCGACAGCTGAGCGGCGCGCGACACCGCCCGTCCTGCGATGTGGCCCGCCTTTCAGGCGAGCCGCCACGGCGTCATTACGACGCCGCCTCCTTCTCGAGCAGTTCCAGCACCGGCAGCGCCGCCGGCAACAGCGGCGCGACCTCGACCGGCAGTTGCTGCCACACGAACGCCTGCCCTTCCTTGCTGTGCGGCTCGCCCGTCCAGCCCGTCACCTTGCAGAAATAGAGCCGCACGTACGCGTGCGGATAATCGTGCTCGAGCATATGCCAGCGGTGGCTGGCCGTGACTTCGATGCCGAGTTCCTCGTGCAATTCGCGCGCCAGCGCGTCCTCCACGCTCTCCCCGGCCTCCAGCTTGCCGCCGGGAAACTCCCAGTAGCCCTCGTACGGCTTGCCCTGCAGCCGCTGCGCGAGCAGGTAACGACCGTCCGCCTGCACCATCACGCCGACCGCGACCTCCGTCACCTTGCGTCCATCAGGCGCGCGCACGCCGTCTGCTGCGAAATCCGCACTCATGCCTGCTCCTTGCGACCCGACCAGTCGCGCGCGAATTGCCATGCGACGCGACCCGAACGCGAACCGCGCTCGAGCGCCCAGACGAGCGCGTCGCCGCGCGCCGTCTCGATCTCGGCGTCCGCGCAGCCGAAATGACGCAGCCAGTGCGCGACGATGTCGAGGTAGTCGTCCTGCTTGAACGGGTAGAAGCTGACCCACAGCCCGAAGCGCTCCGACAGCGAGATCTTTTCCTCGACGACTTCACCGGGGTGGATCTCGCCGTCCGGCAGATGCTTGTACGACTCGTTGTCGCTCATGTACTCGGGCAGCAGATGGCGGCGGTTCGACGTCGCGTAGATCAGCACGTTGTCGGACTGCGCGGCGATCGAGCCGTCGAGCGCGACCTTCAACGCCTTGTAGCCCGACTCGCCCTCCTCGAACGACAGGTCGTCGCAGAACACGATGAACCGCTCCGGACGCTGCGCGATCAGGTCGACGATGTCGCCGAGATCGTGCAGGTCGTCCTTGTCGACTTCGATCAGGCGCAGGCCGTCCTTCGCATGCGCGTTCAGGCAGGCCTTGATCAGGGACGACTTGCCGGTGCCGCGCGCACCGGTCAGCAGCACGTTGTTCGCCGGCTTGCACTGGACGAACTGTCGCGTGTTCTGCTCGATCAGCCCTTTCTGTCGATCGATGTTGTGCAGGTCGTCGAGCGTGATCGACGATGCTGCCGGCACCGGCTGCAGATAGCCGCGCCCCTGGCGCTTGCGCCAGCGGAACGCAGTGGCGGCGTTCCAGTCGATGGCCGCCGGCGCAGGCGGCAGCATCCCCTCGAGGCGGCCGAGCAGCGCTTCCGCGCGCGTCAGAAACTGTTCGAGCTTGTCCATGTCGTTCGAGCGCTCCCGATCAGGAGCGGTAATCCGCGTTGATGCTCACGTAATCGTGCGAAAGATCGCACGTCCAGACGGTTGCCTGCGCGTCACCGCGGCCGAGCAGCACGCGGATCGTGATTTCGCTCTGCTTCATCACGCGCTGGCCGTCCTCCTCCTGGTAAGCCGGATTGCGGCCGCCGGCCTTCGCGACGAGCACGTCGTCGAGATAGAGGTCGACCTTGCCCACGTCGAGATCCGTGACGCCCGCGTAGCCGATCGCCGCGAGAATCCGGCCAAGATTGGGGTCGGATGCATAGAAGGCCGTCTTCACGAGCGGCGAGTGCCCGATCGCATATGCGATCTGGCGGCACTCGGCGACGCTCTTGCCGCCTTCGACCTGCACCGTCATGAATTTCGTCGCGCCTTCGCCATCGCGCACGATCAGCTGCGACAGCACCTGGGCGACCTGCGTGACCGCGTCGCGCAGCGCCGCATAGGCCGGCGAGTCGGTCGACGTGATCGCAGGCAGCGTGCTCTTCCCGGACGCGATCAGGATGAACGAGTCGTTCGTCGACGTGTCGCCGTCGATCGTGATGCAGTTGAACGAGCGGTCGGCCACTTCCTTCACGAGCGTGTCGAGCACCGGCTGCGCCACGTTCGCATCGAACGCGAGGAAGCCCAGCATCGTCGCCATGTTCGGCTTGATCATGCCCGCACCCTTGCTGATGCCCGTCAGCGTGACCGTGTGGCCGTCGATCGTCACCTGGCGCGACGTGGCCTTCGGCAGCGTGTCGGTCGTCATGATCGCCTGCGCGGCGTCGTACCAGTTCGCGGCCTTGCGGTTTGCGAGCGCTGCCGGCAGCCCGGCCTTCAGGCGGTCGATCGGCAGCGGCTCGAGAATCACGCCGGTCGAGAACGGCAGCACCTGTGCAGCGTCGATGCCCGCGAGGCGCGCGAGTTCCGAGCAGGTCTCGCGCGTGTTCGCGAGGCCCGGCTCGCCGGTGCCCGCATTCGCATTGCCCGTGTTCACGACGAGCGCGCGGATGCCCGCACCGCCGGCACGCACCTTTGCCAGGTGCTCGCGGCACACCGTCACCGGCGCGGCGCAGAAGCGATTCTCGGTGAATACGCCGGCGACCGTCGCCCCTTCGTCGACGGAGATGACCAGCACGTCCTTGCGATTCGGCTTGCGGATGTTCGCTTCCGCCCAGCCGAGCGTGACGCCGGCGACGGGATGGAGTTGGGCGGGATCGATCGACGGAAAATTGACAGCCATGGGGCACACCTGCCGGATGGAAAATGCCGGCATGCGCCGGCATCGATTGGAAGAACCGGCGGCCGCACGCGCGGGCCGCCGCAACTCACATCACTGACTCGAAGCTGCGAACGAAGCGGCACGCGAATGCGCGCCGCCGCCGATCATGACAGCTTCCCGTGACATTGCTTGTACTTCTTGCCGCTGCCGCACGGGCACGGGTCGTTGCGGCCGACCTTCGGCATCTCGCCACCGGGGCCGCTGTGGGTCATCGCGCTGCCGACCATGTCGGCCGTCGCCGTGGCCGCGGTGGCGGCCGCGACGTTCGCGACCGGCGCGCCGGATTCCGCGTAGTCGGCATGCTGATACTCGACGTTTTCGAGATGACCGCCGCGCTCCTCGATCTGCTCGGCGGCTTCCTCGAGTTGCTCCGGCGACTGGATCTGCACGTTCATCACGATGCGCGTGACTTCCTGCTTGATCGCCTCGAGCATCGCGGCGAACAGCTCGAACGCTTCGCGCTTGTATTCCTGCTTCGGGTTCTTCTGCGCATAGCCGCGCAGGTGGATGCCCTGGCGCAGGTGGTCGAGCGCCGCGAGGTGCTCGCGCCACAGGCGGTCGACCGTCTGCAGCATCACCGAGCGCTCGAACGCGCTGAACGATTCGCGGCCGACCATCGCGACCTTCGTCTCGTACTGCTCGTCGGCGGCGGTCGTCACCGCTTCGAGAATCTCCTCGGCCGTGATCGACGACGACTCGTTCACCATTTCCTGGATCGCGAGGTCGAGCTGCCAGTCGTTGCGCAGCGCTTCCTCGAGCTCGGGCACGTCCCACTGTTCCTCGATGCTGCCTTGCGGCACGAACTGGTGGACGACTTCGGCGATCACGCCATGACGCATCGCCGAGATCGTCTCGGTGATGTCGTGGGCTTCGAGCAGTTCATTGCGCTGCTGATAGATCACCTTGCGCTGGTCGTTCGACACGTCGTCGTATTCGAGCAGCTGCTTGCGGATGTCGAAGTTGCGCGCTTCGACCTTGCGCTGCGCGGACTCGATCGAACGCGTGACGATGCCGGCCTCGATCGCCTCGCCTTCCGGCATCTTCAGGCGATCCATGATCGAGCGCACGCGGTCGCCCGCGAAGATGCGCAGCAGCGGATCGTCGAGCGACAGGTAGAAGCGCGACGAGCCCGGGTCGCCCTGGCGGCCCGCACGGCCGCGCAGCTGGTTGTCGATCCGGCGCGATTCGTGGCGCTCGGTGCCGATGATGTGCAGGCCGCCCGCGGCCTTCACCTGCTCGTGCAGCGTCTCCCACTCGTCGTGCAGCTGCTTGATGCGGCGCGCTTTTTCGTCGGCGGGGATCGCGTCGTCGGCGTCGATGAACGCAGCCTGCTTCTCGGCGTTGCCGCCGAGCACGATGTCGGTACCGCGACCGGCCATGTTGGTCGCGATCGTGATGCGGTTCGGCCGGCCGGCTTCCGCGACGATCGCGGCTTCACGCTCGTGCTGCTTCGCGTTCAGCACCTCGTGCGGCAGGCCTGCCTGCTTCAGCAGGTGCGACAGCAGCTCCGAGTTCTCGATCGACGTCGTGCCGACCAGCACCGGCTGGCCGCGCTCGTAGCAGTCGCGAATGTCGCGGATCACCGCGTCGTAGCGCTCCTTGGCCGTCTTGTAGATCTGGTCCTGCTTGTCGATCCGCTTCGGCGGGCGGTTGGTCGGGATCACGACCGTCTCGAGGCCGTAGATCTCGTTGAATTCGTACGCTTCGGTGTCGGCCGTACCGGTCATGCCCGCGAGCTTCGCGTACATGCGGAAGTAGTTCTGGAACGTGATCGAGGCGAGCGTCTGGTTCTCGCTCTGGATCTTCACGTGTTCCTTCGCCTCGACCGCCTGATGCAGGCCGTCGGACCAGCGGCGGCCCGCCATCAGGCGGCCCGTGAATTCGTCGACGATCACCACTTCGCCGTTCTGCACGACGTAGTGCTGGTCCTTGTGGAACAGCGTGTGCGCGCGCAGCGCGGCGTACACGTGGTGCATCAGCGTGATGTTCTGCGGCGCGTACAGGCTTTCGCCCTCGCCGATCAGGCCCCACTCGGCGAGCAGCCGCTCGGCCTTCTCGTGGCCCGACTCCGTCAGGAACACCTGGCGCGCCTTCTCGTCGAGCGTATAGTCGCCCGGCTTCTCGACGCCCGTGCCGTCGGCCTTCTCCTCGCCGATCTGGCGCTCGAGCAGCGGCGGCAGCGCGTTCATCCGCACGTACAGTTCGGTGTGATCTTCCGCCTGGCCGGAGATGATCAGCGGCGTACGCGCCTCGTCGATCAGGATCGAGTCCACTTCGTCGACGACCGCGAAGTTCAGTGCCCGCTGCACGCGCGCGTCGGTCTCGTAGACCATGTTGTCGCGCAGGTAGTCGAAGCCGAACTCGTTGTTCGTGCCGTAGGTGATGTCCGACGCGTAGGCCTGCTGCTTCTGGTCGTGCTCCATGCCGGACAGGTTGATGCCGACCGACAGACCGAGGAAGTTGTAGAGACGCGCCATCCATTCGGCGTCGCGCTGCGCGAGGTAGTCGTTGACCGTCACGACGTGCACGCCACGGCCGGCCAGCGCATTCAGGTAGACCGGCAGCGTCGCGACGAGCGTCTTGCCCTCGCCGGTGCGCATTTCCGCGATCTTGCCGTAGTGGAGCACCATGCCGCCGATCATTTGCACGTCGAAGTGGCGCATCTTCAGCACGCGGCGGCTTGCCTCCCGGCAGACCGCGAACGCCTCGGGCAGCAGCTTGTCGAGCGACTCGCCGCCCGCGATCCGCTGGCGGAACTCATCCGTCTTGCCGCGCAACTGGTCGTCCGTCAGCTTCTCGATCTGCGTTTCGAGCGCATTGATCGTCGCGACGGTCTTTTGGTATTGCTTGACGAGCCGCTGGTTGCGGCTGCCAAAAATTTTCTGGAGAAAACCGGTTGTCATCGGATCGGATCCTGCGTCGCAGCACCGGCGCCCGGCGCGCGTTGCGCGCCCCGACGCCCGAGCCTCGGCGGCTTAGCGAATTAGTGGAATCAAACGAGGAATTTTAGCACGCGAGGAAGCATGCGCCGGTGTCCCGGCCGGACTCGCGCCGCACGCCAAACCCGTGCGGGCAATCGGGCGCATGGCCCGAAAGCCGCCCGTGCGCTAGCCGGCGCGGGTACAATCGGCGTCAACGTCCGCGCCCGTGCGCGCCCGAAGAATGCCTCGATGAACCGATTTTCCAAGCGTTTCGGCCCGCTCGCCGCGTATCGCCCGCAACCCGTGTCCGAAGTGCTCAACCGCACCGACGCGTTCGCGGCGCTGCGCGCCGGCGTCGAACAGGTCGCGTCGCTGCAGCGCGACCTGGCCGCGCTGCTGCCCGACTATCTCGCGAATCACGTCGAGCCGGGCTCCATCAAGGACGGCACCCTGACCCTCTTTGCCGCGCACAATGCGCTCGCCGCCCGGCTGCGGCAGGTCGAGCCGCGCCTGCTCGCCGATCTCCAGAAGCGCGGCTGGCCGGTTTCGGCGCTGCGCGTGCGCGTGCGTCCGAAAGACGCGCCGGAACCCCCGCACGTGAAGCAGGCGCGCATGACGACCGTCGGCGCCACCGCGTTGCGCGACCTCGCCGATCACCTCGAGCCGTCGCCATTGCAGGCTGCACTCGCGCGAATGGCCGCGCGGCACGGTGCGAAGTCGTCGCGCTGAGTGCGCGCCGCCCCCGCGGGCCTGACGCCCAACAAAAAAGCGACCCGAAGGTCGCTTTTTTATCGCGGGTGCCGAACGCCGATCAGGCGAAGGCCGTCTGCGTGTCGAACGCGAAGCCGCTCGGCGCGGCTTGCGGATCGTCGAACGTGACGATCTCGTACGCGTCCTCGTGCGCGAGCAGTTCGCGCAGCAACGCGTTGTTCAGCCCGTGACCCGACTTGTATGCGGTGTACGACGCCAGCAGCGGATGGCCGACCACGTACAGGTCGCCGATCGCGTCGAGCATCTTGTGCTTCACGAATTCGTCGTCGTAGCGCAGCCCGTCGTTGTTCAGGATCCGGTATTCGTCGAGCACGATCGCGTTGTCCATGCTGCCGCCGCGTGCGAGACCCAGCTCGCGCATCATTTCGACTTCATGGGCAAAACCGAACGTGCGCGCACGCGCGATCTCGCGCACGTACGACGTGTTCGCGAAGTCGACCTCGAGTTCCTGGCCGGTCTTGTCGACGGCCGGGTGACGGAAGTCGATCGTGAACTTCAGCTTGAAGCCGAAATACGGATCGAGACGCGCGAACTTGTCGCCGTCGCGGATTTCGACCGGCTTCTTCACCTGGATGAAGCGCTTCGGCGCGTTCTGCTCCTCGATGCCCGCGGACTGGATCAGGAACACGAAGGACGCGGCGCTGCCGTCCATGATCGGGATTTCCTCGGCCGTCACGTCGACGTAGAGGTTGTCGATGCCGAGGCCGGCACACGCCGACATCAGGTGCTCGACGGTCGACACGCGCGCACCATCCTTCTGCAGCACCGACGCGAGCCGCGTGTCGCCGATCGACATCGCGGATGCCGGAATGTCGACAGGCGTGGGCAGGTCGACGCGCGAGAAAACGATCCCCGTGCCCGGCGCGGCCGGGCGGAGCGTCAGTTCGACCTTGCGGCCCGAGTGGAGACCGATGCCCACGGTCTTCACGATCGATTTGATGGTGCGCTGCTTCAGCATGATGTTCTTCATCTTGATTGAGAATATCAATCAGGAGTTATATTCGATAGGTGGGATTATAGCGTAATTCCCTATCCAACGCTGTTTGAAACTGCGTATCAATCTGTTTCGACTGTTTACCCGCGCCGATACGGGACGGGCCGATGCCCGGAACGGAGGCGTTTCCGGTCATCGGCCCGTGTTACAACTGTCCTGAGGCCGGTGAGCAGCGTTGCCGGCAGGCAACGGCGCACCGCACGATCAGGACGTCAACGTCGCGAGCACGCTCGCCGCATCGCTCACTTCGAACTTGCCCGGCGCTTCGACGGCCAGCGTCTTGACCACACCGTCGTCGACCACCATCGCGTAGCGCAGGGAACGGATTCCCATGCCACGCGCGGACAAATCCTGCGTCAGCCCCAGCGCATGAGTGAAAGCAGCGCTGCCGTCCGCCATCATGCGCACCTTGCCCGCGGTGTGCAGATCACGTCCCCATGCGCCCATCACGAATGCGTCGTTGACGGACACGCACCAGAGCTCGTCGATGCCCGCCGAGCGCAGTTGCTCGGCGTGCTCGACATAGCCCGGCACATGCTGCGCCGAACAGGTCGGCGTGAAAGCGCCCGGCAATCCGAAGATCACCACCCGCTTTCCCGCAACCTGATCGCGCACGCTGCAGGCATTCGGCCCCAGCGTGCAGCCTTCGCGCGCGTCGTCGATGAACTCGAACAGTTGCGCGTCGGGCAGCGCGTCGCCCACTTGAATCATGGCTGGTCCCTCATAGCGATACGGTTTTTCGGCGTATTGCGGACAGCACGTCCCATCCCGCTCCGCTCATGCGAAGAGGGCACGTTTCCCGGCCCGGCGTCGCATTCGACGCGGCCTGTCGTGGTCCGTGGCATCCGTCACGCCGGCGTTACCGCGGCAATCTCGTCGATCGCGCCGCGGCTTCGCCTTTGTGTGCGTCGTCAGTCAGCCTGCTTGCGCAGGAAAGCCGGGATGTCGTACGTGTCGACACCCTTCTCCTGCAGCGCCTGCACGTGCGATGCCGCGGTTTCGCGCGAGTTGCGCCACACCGCCGGCGTATCGAGCGCGCCGTAGTCGGCCGTGCTGACGTGCTGCGGCTGCGCATAGCCGTGCGAGACCGCGCTGACCGGCTGGTTGTCGGTACCCGTGCGCAGCAGCGTCATCGGAGCCGATTGCTGCTTCTTCTCCGCACGGCCCAGACCCGTCGCCACGACCGTCACACGCAGTGCATCGCCCATTGCGTCGTCGTACACCGCACCGAAGATCACCGTGGCGTCTTCCGCCGCGTAGCTCTTGATCGTGTTCATCACTTCGCGCGTTTCCGACAGGCGCAGCGAACGGCTCGACGTGATGTTGACCAGCACGCCGCGCGCGCCCGACAGATCGACGCCTTCGAGCAGCGGGCTCGCCACGGCCTGTTCCGCCGCGAGGCGTGCGCGATCGACGCCGGCGACCGTCGCCGTGCCCATCATCGCCTTGCCCTGCTCGCCCATCACCGTCTTCACGTCTTCGAAGTCGACGTTCACGAGGCCATCGACATTGATGATTTCGGCAATGCCTGCAACCGCGTTGTTCAACACGTCGTCCGCGCACTGGAAGCACTTGTCCATCTCGGCGTCATCGCCCATCACGTCGAACAGCTTGTCGTTCAGGACGACGATCAGCGAGTCGACGTGATCCTCCAGTTGCTGCGAGCCTGCTTCCGCGACGCGCATGCGCTTGCCGCCTTCGAATTCGAACGGCTTGCTGACGACACCCACCGTCAGGATGCCCATCTCCTTCGCGATCTGCGCGACCACCGGCGCCGCGCCCGTGCCCGTACCGCCACCCATGCCGGCCGTGATGAACACCATGTGCGCGCCACGCAGCGCGTCGGCGATGCGCTCGCGCGCCTCTTCCGCCGCCGCCTTGCCCATTTCCGGCTTCGCGCCTGCGCCGAGGCCGGTGTTGCCGAGCTGGATCACGGACGGTGCGCGCGCGCGCGACAGCGCCTGTGCGTCGGTGTTCATCACGATGAAGTCGACGCCCTGCACGCCACGGTTGATCATGTGCTGAACGGCATTGCCGCCAGCGCCGCCAACGCCGACCACCTTGATGATGGTGCCGTTGGTTTCGGTTTCCAGCATTTCGAATTCCATTGTTGCCTCCGTCAAGAAAATAAAACTACTCGGCCGTTATTCGGCAGGAGATCGGGCAACCCCCTGTCGCGCGCCAGCCGCCGGCACCGGCGCGAATTTCGATTCGGTTCGTCAGAAGTTGCTCAGGAACCATTCCTTCATCCGCGAGAAGATCTGCCCCGCGTTGCCGGACTGCACGGCGACCTTGCGGCCGCGCATGCGCTGAGCACTGCCTTCGACGAGCAGGCCCATCGCCGTCGAGTAGCGCGGATTGCGCACCACGTCGGCGAGGCCGCCTGCGTATTCCGGCGCGCCGATGCGCACCGGTTTCAGGAAAATGTCTTCGCCGAGCTCGACCATGCCCGGCATCATCGAAGCCCCGCCGGTAATGACCACGCCGGAGCTCAGCAGTTCTTCGTAACCCGACTCGCGCACGACCTGCTGCACGAGCGAGAACAGTTCCTCGACGCGCGGCTCGATCACGGCCGCGAGCGCCTGGCGCGACAGCGTGCGCGGGCCGCGTTCGCCGAGGCCCGGCACTTCGACCATCTCGTCCGGATCGGCGAGCGCCTGCTTCGCGATCCCGTAGCCGACCTTGATGTCTTCCGCATCCGGCGTCGGCGTGCGCAGCGCCATCGCGATGTCGCTCGTGATCTGGTCGCCGGCGATCGGAATCACCGCGGTATGGCGGATCGCGCCTTCGGCGAAGATCGCGATGTCGGTCGTGCCGCCGCCGATGTCGACCAGCACCACGCCGAGATCCTTTTCGTCTTCCGTCAGCACGGCCAGCGACGACGCGAGCGGCTGCAGGATCAGGTCGTTCACTTCCAGCCCGCAGCGACGCACGCACTTGACGATGTTCTGCGCGGCACTGACCGCGCCCGTCACGATGTGCACCTTCACCTCGAGGCGGATGCCGCTCATCCCGATCGGCTCGCGCACGTCTTCCTGGCCGTCGATGATGAATTCCTGCGTGAGGATGTGCAGCACCTGCTGGTCGGTCGGGATGTTGATCGCCTTCGCGGTCTCGATCACGCGCGCGACGTCCGTCTGCGTGACTTCCTTGTCCTTGATCGCGACCATCCCGCTCGAGTTGAAGCTGCGGATATGGCTGCCGGCAATCCCCGTGAACACGTTGGTGATCTTGCAGTCGGCCATCAGCTCGGCTTCCTCGAGCGCGCGCTGGATCGACTGCACGGTGGCCTCGATATTGACCACCACGCCCTTCTTCAGACCCTTCGATTCGCTCTGGCCGAGGCCGATCACCTCGTAATGGCCTTCGCCCTTCAGCTCGGCGACGATGGCCACCACCTTCGACGTGCCGATGTCGAGGGAAACCAGCAGATCCTTGTAGTCTTTGCTCATAAAGTGCTCTTGCGTGTGATCTCTCGTTACTTCTTGCGCTTGTCGGTATCGGTCAGGAACCGCATGCCTGCCGCACGAATCGCGAATCCGTTCGGATAACGCAGGTCCGCGTACTCGATGTCGTTGCCCCAACGCTCCGTGACGGCCGGCCACGCGGCGACGAGGCGCTGGCTCCGGTCATGCAGGGTCTCGCTGGTGCGCTCCTTGCCCAGCTCGACCTGCATGCCGTTCGACAGCTTCACCGTCCACGCGTAGCGCGCCGACAGCGTCACTTCTTCCGGCGCCGCCTTCAGCGGCGCAAACCAGTTCGTGAAGTCGCGATACCGCGTGACGACTTCCTTCGCACTGCCCTCCGGGCCGTCGAACGCCGGCAGTTCCTGATCCAGTTCGCCCTGGTTCGCGGTGAACAGCTCGCCGTCGACGCTCACGAGCTGCGCGCTGCCCCAGGTCCCGAGCGGTTTGTACTCCTCGAGCGTGACAGCCAGCGCATTCGGCCACACCCGGCGCACGCTCGCGTGGCGCACCCACGGCATCTGCTCGAACGCGGCACGCGCCGTATCGAGATCGACCGTGAAGAAATTGCCCTTCAGCCGGCCGACCACGCCCGCACGCACCGTCGGCGTGTTGATGTGCTCGGTGTCGCCGTCGATCCGGATTTCGCGCAGCGCGAACGTCGGACGCTGGATCAGCCAGTAGCAGCCGGCCGCCGCCAACACGAGCAGCAACAGCGCGTACAGCGCGCTGGCGGCAAGGTTGAGTTGGCGAACGTTGTTCCACATACGTCGTTCCGTTCCTGCGTCAGTCGTTGAGCGTAAGCGACAGCACCTTCACGACCAGCTCCGAATAGCTGATGCCGATCGACCGCGCGGCCTTCGGCGGCAGCGAGTGGTCGGTCATCCCGGGGGCCGTGTTCACTTCCAGGAAATACGCGTTGCCGGCGGCATCGAGCATGAAGTCCGCCCGACCCCAGTCGGTGCAGCCGAGCACGTCGAACGCGCGGCGCGCGATGCGCTTCAGTTCCGTTTCCTGTTCCGCGGGCAGCCCGCACGGAATCAGGTACTGCGTATCGTCGGCGACATACTTCGCGTGGTAGTCGTAGAACTCGCCGGCCGGCACGATCTTGATCAGCGGCAGGTCGAGATCGCCGGCGATGCACGCGGTGTATTCGCCGCCGCCTTCGATGCTCTTCTCGACGATCACGATCTTGTCGTGCGTCGCCGCTTCCGACAGTGCGGCGGGCAACGCGTCGGCCGTCTTCACCTTCAGCACCGCGACGCTCGAGCCTTCGCTCGCCGGCTTCACGAACAGCGGCAGGCCGAGCTTCGCGACGATGTCCGCCGCGCGCGCCGCGTAGTCGTCGCCGCGCATCACCGTCTCGAACGGCGGCGTCGGCACGCCCGTCTGCTGCCACACGAGCTTCGTGCGGAACTTGTCGAGGCCGAGCGCCGAGCCGAGCACGCCGCTGCCCGTGTAGCGGATCCCGTAGAAATCGAGCGCGCCCTGGATCTGGCCGTTCTCGCCGTAGCCGCCGTGCAGCGCGTTGAACGCGCGCACGAAGCCTTCGTCCTTCAGCGCCGACAACGGCCGCTCGGCCGGGTCGAACGGATGCGCGTCAACGCCCGCGTCACGCAGGCCCTGCAGCACGAGACGGCCCGAGGTGAGCGACACCTCGCGCTCGGCGGATTCGCCGCCGAACAACACCGCCACCTTGCCGAAACGTTTCGGATCGATCCCGCTCATGTCATGCCTTCTGTTGTGTGTGTTGCACGAGCTTCGCCGGCACGCCGCCGATCGAACCCGCGCCCATCGTGATCACCACGTCGCCGTTCTGCGCGACCTTGGCCAGTGCGTCCGGCACGTCGTCGACCGTCACGACGAACACCGGGTCAACCTTGCCCACCGCGCGCAGCGCACGCGACAGCGCGTCGCCGTTGGCCGTCGCGATCGCCGCTTCGCCCGCGGCATAGACTTCCGTCAGCACCAGCGCGTCGACCGTCGACAGCACGTTGACGAAGTCGTCGAAACAATCGCGCGTGCGCGTGTAGCGGTGCGGCTGGAACGCCAGCACGAGGCGGCGGCCCGGGAACGCGCCGCGCGCGGCCGCGATCGTCGCGGCCATCTCGACGGGGTGATGGCCGTAGTCGTCGATCAGCGTGTAGTGGCCGCCGTCCGCGCTCGGCACCTCGCCGTAGCGCTGGAAGCGTCGGCCGACGCCGTTGAATTCCGCCAGCGCCAGCTGGATCGCGTCGTCCGCCACGCCGAGATCGGTCGCGATCGCGATCGCCGCGAGCGCGTTCTGCACGTTGTGCAGGCCCGGCAGGTTCAGCACCACCGCGAGCGGCGCACGGCCTTCGCGGATCACCGTGAAGTGCATGCGGCCGTCGCGCGCGTCGATGTCTTCCGCACGCACCTGCGCGTCCGGCGACAGCCCGTAGCGCACGACCGGCTTCGAAATGAACGGGATGATCTGCCGCACGTTCGGATCGTCGACGCACACCACCGCGCTGCCGTAGAACGGCAGGCGCTGCGTGAATTCGATGAACGCCTGCTTGAGCCGCGCGAAATCGTGGCCGTAGGTGTCCATGTGATCGGCGTCGATGTTCGTGATGACTTCGATCACCGGATACAGGTTCAGGAACGACGCGTCCGATTCGTCGGCCTCGGCGACGATGAAGTCGCCCGTGCCGAGCCGCGCGTTCGCGCCGGCGCTGATCAGCCGGCCGCCGATCACGAAGGTCGGGTCCAGCCCGCCCGCCGCGAGCACGCTCGCGACGAGGCTCGTCGTCGTGGTCTTGCCGTGCGTGCCGGCGATCGCGATCCCCTGCTTCAGGCGCATCAGCTCCGCGAGCATCACCGCGCGCTGCACGATCGGCACGCGCTGGTGGCGCGCGGCGAGCACTTCGGGGTTGTCCGAGCGCACGGCCGTCGACACGACGACCGCGTTCGCGCCCTCGATGTTCGCCGCGTCGTGCCCGATCGCGATCCGCGCGCCGAGCGCCGCGAGGCGATCGGTCACCGCGTTGCGCGACAGGTCGGAGCCGCTGACCTCGTAGCCGAGGTTGACGAGCACTTCGGCGATGCCGCTCATGCCCGCGCCGCCGATCCCGACGAAATGAATGTGTTTGACGATGTGTTTCATTGCAGTTGTTCCAGGTTCGCGCCAGCCACCTTCGCGCAGACGCGCGCGACTTCGTCGGTGGCCTCGGGCTTCGCCAGCGAGCGCGAACGCTCCGCCATGTCCGCGAGCGACGCCCGCGACTGGCCGCGCAGCCAGTCGGCAAGCAGTTCCGCCGACAGGTCGCGTTGTTGCACCAGCACCGCCGCGCCCGCATCGGCGAGGAACGCGGCGTTGGTCGTCTGGTGGTCGTCGACCGCGTACGGGAACGGCACGAACAGCGCCGCCACGCCCACCGCCGCGATTTCCGACACCGTCATCGCGCCGGAGCGGCAGATCACGAGATCCGCCGCCGCGTATGCGGTGGCCATGTCGTCGATGAACGGCACGAGCCGCACGTCGTCGCCGCCGGTGAATCCGGCCGCTTCGTAATTCGCCTTCAGCGCGTCGATGTGCTTCGCGCCGGCCTGGTGCACGATGCGCGGGCGCTCGCCCGGCGCCAGCAGCGCCAGCGCGCGCGGCACGACTTCGTTCAGCGCGGCGGCGCCGAGACTGCCGCCGACGACCAGCACGTTCAGCGGGCCGCTGCGCGACGCATAGCGTGCTTTGGGCGTTTCCGTGCGCGCAAGTTCCGCGCGAATCGGGTTGCCGGTCCATTCCGCGTGCGGCAGTGCGTCGGGGAACGCAACGAGCACGCGCTTCGCGAATTTCGCGAGCACTTTGTTCGCGAGACCGGCGATCGAATTCTGTTCGTGCAGCACGAGCGGTCGGCCCGACAGCGCGGTCATCACGCCCGCCGGGAACGTGATGTAGCCGCCCATCCCGAGCACGACGTCCGGCCGCACGCGGCGCAGCGCACCGAGACTCTGCCAGCACGCGCGCAGCAGGTTGAACGGCAGCGTCAGCTTGGTCTTCAGGCCCTTGCCGCGCAGTCCGCCGAAGCGCACATATTCCATCGGAATGCCGTGCTTCGGCACGAGCGTCGCTTCCATCCCGGCCGGATTGCCGAGCCACACGACGCGCCAGCCCGCCGCTTCCATCCGGTGCGCGACGGCGAGCCCCGGGAACACGTGGCCCCCGGTGCCGCCTGCCATCACCATCAGCGTGCGTCGCGACGCGGTCATACCTTCCCTCCCCGCATCAATACGCGATTTTCATAGTCGACACGCAACAGCACCGCAAGCGCGACACAGTTCAGCAGGATGCCCGAGCCGCCGTAGCTCACGAGCGGCAGCGTCAGGCCCTTGGTCGGCAGCAGGCCGAGGTTCACGCCCATGTTGATGAACGTCTGCGCGCCGAACCAGATGCCGATGCCCTTCGCCATCAGGCCCGCGAACGTGCGGTCGAGCGCGAGCGCCTGACGGCCGATCTCGAACGCGCGGCGCACGATCCAGTAAAACAGCAGGATCACGACCAGCACGCCGACGAAGCCGAGCTCCTCGCCGATCACCGCGAGGATGAAGTCGGTATGCGCTTCGGGCAGGTAGTTCAGCTTCTCGACGCTGCCGCCGAGGCCGACGCCGAACCACTCGCCGCGGCCGAACGCGATCAGCGAGTGCGTGAGCTGGTACGCCTTGCCCTGCGCATAGCGTTCGTCCCATGGATCGAGGTACGCGAAGATCCGCTCGCGACGCCACGGCGACAGCCATACGAGCATCGTGAAGGTGCCGACGGCCGTCGCGACCAGGCCGCCGAACAGCTTGCCGTTGACGCCGCCGAGGAACAGCACGCCCATCGCGATCGCGGCGACCACCATGAACGCGCCCATGTCCGGCTCGAGCAGCAGCAGCGCGCCGACGAGACCGACCGCGAACGCCATCGGCAGGAAGCCCTTCGCGAAGCTCTGCATGTATTCCTGCTTGCGCACCGTGTAGTTCGCCGCGTAGATCGTCACCGCGAGCTTCATGATTTCCGACGGCTGCATGTTGGTGATGCCGAGCGGAATCCAGCGGCGCGCACCGTTCACCCCCTTGCCGACGTGCGGGATCAGCACGATCACGAGGCCGACCAGTGCGATCAGGAAGAGATGCGGCGCGTATTTGTCCCAGGTCGACACGGGCACGCGGAACGCGATCACCGCCGCGATGAACGCGACGCCAAGCGACACGCAGTGGCGCATCAGGAACGCATAGTCGTGATACGACGCGTATTTCGGCGAATCGGGCATCGCGATCGACGCCGAGTACACCATCACCACGCCGAGCCCGAGCAGCGCGATCGCGACCCACAGCAGCGAGTAGTCGAAATCGAGCATCCGCGAGCGGCTCGGCCGCACGCCGTTGACGACGCTCGCGAGGCCGCCGGTCGCGGCGCGCGTGGCCGACGCGACGCGGCCGCCGGCGGCATTGCCGCCGGTGTCGCGCCGGTCGTTGAAACGGGAGACGAGGCGATCGGACCAGCTCATGGCGTCGCTCCTTTGTCGATGGCGATTTCATCCACCGCCGCGCGGAACACATCCGCGCGATGGGCGTAGTTCCTGAACATGTCGAGGCTCGCGCACGCGGGCGACAGCAGCACCGCATCGCCCGGCTCGGCGAGGTCGGCGGCGGCATGCACCGCGCCTTCGAGCGTCGCGTGGTCGGCGAGCGGCACGCCGGTTTCGGCGAGCGTGTCGCGAATCGCCGGCGCATCGCGGCCGATCAGCATCACCGCACGGCACCAGCGCGCGACCGGCGCGACCAGCGGCGCGAAATCCTGCCCCTTGCCGTCGCCGCCGGCGATCAGCACGATCTTCTGCGCGAGCCCGTCGAGCGCGGCCACCGTCGCGCCGACGTTCGTTCCCTTACTGTCGTCGACGTAGTCCACGTCGTCGATCGTCGCGATCACTTCGACGCGATGCGCCTCGCCGCGATATTCGCGCAGCGCATGCAGCAACGGCGCGGCCGGCAGATCGATCGCGCGTGCAAGCGCGAACGCGGCCAGCGCGTTCGCCGCGTTGTGCAGCCCGCGGATGCGCAGCGCGTCGGCCGGCATCAGGCGCTTCTGCGCGATGTCGGGCGTATGCGCGCCGTCGCGCTTGCGGCGACGGCTCGTCGTCGTCTCGTCCGGCGCGTCGCGGTCGACCGCTTCGACCAGCCACGCAATGCCGTTGTCGCGCGACAGGCCGTAGTCGCCGTCCTGCGTCGGTTCGTTCAGGCCGAACGTGACCGTGCGCGCCGCATCGGCCGCGCCGGCGGCCGGCGCGAACTTCATCACGGCCGCATCGTCGCGGTTGAGCACGCGCGTGGTCGTCGCGCCGAAGATCCGGCCCTTCGCGGCCGCATAGGCGTCGAAGCTGCCGTGCCAGTCGAGGTGATCCTGCGTGATGTTGAGGATCGCGGCCGCATCCGGCGCGAACGTGCGTGCCGTCTCGAGCTGGAAGCTCGACAGTTCGAGCACCCAGACGTCGGGCAACGCGATATCGTCGATCGCGCCCGCGAGCCGGTCGAGCATCGCCGGGCTGATGTTGCCGGCGACGGCGACCTTCTTGCCCGAACGCTGGCACAGCAGGCCCGTGAGACTCGTCGTCGTGGTCTTGCCGTTGGTGCCGGTGATCGCGAGCACCTTCGGCTGGTAGCCGCTCGTGCCGAGCGCGCGCAGCGCCTGCGCGAAGAATTCCAGTTCGCCCCACACGGCGATCGCGCGCTCGTTCGCGGCCGCGATCAGCGCCGCCAGTGCCGGTTCGAGCGGCGACAGGCCGGGGCTCAGCCCGACGATCTCGACGCCGCCGTCGAGCAGCGCAGGCGTGAACGGCCCGCCGACGAACTCCGCATCGATGCCTTCGGCCTGCAGCGCGGCAAGGTTCGGCGGCGCCTCGCGGGTATCGGCAATTCGCAGCCGGCACCCGTGCCTCGCGCACCAACGCGCGATCGCGAGACCCGATTCCCCGAGCCCCAGTACGAGCACCATCGGCCGCTGCCGATCTCCAAACATCTCGCCAGACATCCTTGTTACCTTTCCTTTACCGCAGCTTGAGGGTGGACAGACCGAACAGGCACAGCATCAGCGTGATGATCCAGAAACGCACCACCACCTGCGTTTCCTTCCAGCCGGACAATTCGAAATGGTGATGCAGCGGTGCCATCTTCAGCAGGCGCCGCCCTTCGCCGTAACGCTTCTTCGTGTACTTGAACCACGACACCTGCAGCATCACCGACAGCGTTTCCGCGACGAAGATGCCGCCCATGATGAACAGCACGATTTCCTGACGCACGATCACCGCGACCGTGCCGAGCGCGCCGCCGAGCGCCAGCGCGCCGACGTCGCCCATGAACACCTGCGCGGGGTGCGTGTTGTACCAGAGGAACGCGAGCCCTGCCCCGCCCATCGCGGAGCAGAAGATCAGCAATTCACCGGCGCCCGGGATGTGCGGGAACAGCAGGTATTTCGAATAGACCGAGCTGCCCATCACGTACGCGAACACGCCGAGCGACGCACCGACCAGCACGACCGGCATGATCACGAGACCGTCGAGGCCGTCGGTCAGGTTCACCGCGTTGCTCGCGCCGACGATCACGAAGTAGGTCAGCACGATGAAGCCCCAGACGCCCAGCGGGTAGCTGATCGACTTCAGGAACGGCAACATCAGGTCGGCCCGCGCGGGCAGCCCCATCGACAGGCCGCTGCGCACCCACGCCATGAACAGGTCGAACACACGCACGTTGTTCGCCTCGGACACGCTGAATGCGAGGTAGACCGCCGCGAACAGCCCGATCACCGACTGCCAGAAATACTTCTCGCGCGACGACATCCCGCGCGGGTCCTTGTAGACGACCTTGCGGTAGTCATCGACCCAGCCAATGACGCCGAAGCCGAACGTGACGAGCATCACGATCCAGATGAAACGGTTCGTCAGGTCGCCCCACAGCAGCGTCGCGACCGCGATGCCGATCAGGATCAGCACGCCGCCCATCGTCGGCGTGCCGGACTTGACGAGATGGCTCTGCGGGCCGTCCTTGCGCACGGCCTGCCCGACCTTCATTTGCGTCAGCTTGCGGATCACCCACGGTCCGCACACGAGCCCGATCCCGAGCGCGGTGATGGTAGCCATCACCGCACGGAACGTCAGGTACGTGAACAAGCGCAAAAAGCTTGCGTCTCCTTGCAGCCATTGCGCCAGCGCCAGCAGCATGCTTCCTTCCTTCTACTCAGTGTGCCGCGGGCACCGTGCCCGCCGCGGGTTGTTTCGTCAGCGCGTCGACCACGCGCTCCATCTTCATGTACCGCGAGCCCTTCACGAGCACCGTCGCCTGCGCGCCGTAGCCCGCCGCGAGCAGCGCCGTCACCAGCGCGCCGACGTCGCCGAAATGGCGGGCCGTGTCGCCGTACGCGGTACATGCATCGCGCGAGGCATCGCCGAGCGCGAACAGCGCATCGATGCCGCGCTCGCGCGCATACGCGCCGATCTCCCGGTGAAATGCCGGGCCTTCGTCGCCCACCTCGCCCATGTCGCCGATCACCAGCACGCGCGGCGCCGGTTGTGCGGCCAGCACGTCGATCGCCGCGCGCATCGAATCGGGGTTCGCGTTGTAGGTGTCGTCGACGACCGTCGCGCCCGCGAGGCTGCCGACGTCCGCTCGCCGGACCTGCAAACGGCCCTTGACCGGCTCGAACGATTCGAGGCCCTGCTTGATCGCGGTCAGCTCGATACCGGCCGCGAGCGTCGCGGCCGTGGCCGCCAATGCGTTGCGTGCGTTGTGCTCGCCGAGTGCGCGCAGCCGCACCGTCACCGAGCCGGACGGCGTGTCGATCGCAAGCTCGCCGCCGTGCAGACGGCCCGTGACCTGCGCATCGATCTGCCGTTCGGCGTCGTGCAGCGCGAAATCGAGAATCCGGTTGCCGGTCGCCGCGACACGCCAGATACCGGCGTACGCGTCGTCGGCCGGAAACACCGCGACGCCGTCCGGCGTCAGCGCATGGATCACGGCTGCGTGTTCGAGCGCGACCGCCTCGACCGTCGCCATGAATTCCTGGTGTTCGCGCTGCGCATTGTTGACGAGCGCGACGGTCGGCGCCGCGAGGCGCGCGAGAACTTCGGTCTCGCCCGGGTGATTCATCCCGAGCTCGATCACCGCGACGCGATGCGCGTCCGACAGGCGCAGCAGCGTCAGCGGCACGCCGATGTCGTTGTTCAGGTTGCCGGCCGTCGCCAGCCGCGCGTCTGCGCCGACTGCCGCCGTAAAGATCGACGCGATCATTTCCTTGACGGTCGTCTTGCCGTTGCTGCCCGTCACCGCGACGAGCGGCACCGCGAAGCGCTTGCGCCAGCCGTGCGCGAGCGCGCCAAGCGCGGCACGCGTTTCACCACCCTCGACGACCGGCATCGCGAGGCCCGCCGGCGCGTGCGCGACGAGCGCCGCGGCCGCGCCGCGCGCGGCCACGTCGCCGAGGAAGTCGTGCGCGTCGAAGCGCTCGCCCTTCAGCGCAACGAACAGGTCGCCCGGGCCGACCGTGCGGCTGTCCGTCGACACGCGCTCGAAGGTGGTTTCCGGATCGCCGTGGACGGTCGCGCCGGGAATCAGGCGCGCGGCTTCGCCGAGACTGAGCATCGTCATTCGCCGCCTCCCTTGCCGTGCGTCGCGCGTGCCGCGAGCGCGAGCCGCGCGTGGTCCTGATCGGAGAATGCGCGCTTCTTGCCCATGATTTCCTGCGTCGCCTCGTGCCCCTTGCCGGCCAGCACGACGACGTCCTCGCGGGCCGCGCCGCGCACGGCCTGCAGGATCGCGCTCGCGCGATCCTCGATGCGACGTGCGCGATCGGGCGCGGTCATCCCCGCGATGACCTGGTCGATGATGCGCTGCGGATCCTCGCTGCGCGGATTGTCGCTCGTGACGACGACTTCGTCGGCGAGCCGCTCGGCGATCGCGCCCATCAGCGGGCGCTTCGTCGCGTCGCGATCGCCGCCGCAGCCGAACATGCAGACGAGCCGCCCGCCGCGCGCCGCCGCGATCGGGCGCAATGCATCGAGCGTCTTGTCGAGCGCATCGGGCGTGTGTGCGTAGTCGATCACGACCAGCGGTTCGTCGTTCTGCAGCCGGCCGCCAAGGCGCTGCATGCGCCCGTTGACGGACTCGAGCCGCGCAATCTCCGCGACGGCCGCATCGAACGGCACGTCGGCCGCGAGCAGCGAGCCGAGCACCGCGAGCAGGTTGCTGACGTTGAACGTGCCGAGCGTGCCGACCTCGACGTCCGCGTCGCCCCACGACGAGCGCAGGCGGAAAGCCGTGCCCGTGGCGGTCGCGCGCACGTCGAGCGCGACCAGCTCGCGATCGGCGTCGGCCGCCTGCGCGTCGCCGATCCCGTATGCGATCGTGCGCACGCGGCCGGCCAGCTTCTCGAGCAGGCGGCGGCCGGCTTCGTCGTCGCGATTGACGACCGCCGCGCGCAGACCGCGCCACGCGAACAGCTTCGACTTCGCCGCTTCGTACGCGTCGAACGTGCCGTGATAGTCGAGGTGATCCTGCGTGAGGTTCGTGAAGACGGCGATGTCGAATGCCGTGCCGTTCACGCGGCCCTGATGCAGCGCGTGCGAAGACACTTCCATCGCGACGGCTTTCGCGCCCGCGTCGTGCAGTTGCGCGAGGCTGCGCTGCAGCTGCGGCGCGTCAGGTGTCGTGAAGCCGGTCGGCACCAGTTGCCCCGGCATGCCGCTGCCGAGCGTGCCGATCAGCGCGCACGGCTGGTGCAGCGCCGTCAGCGCGGCCGCGATCCATTGCGTGCAGGACGTCTTGCCGTTGGTGCCGGTCACGCCGATGGCGAGCAGGCTGTCGCTCGGGTCGCCGTACCAGCCGCTGGCGATCTCGCCGGCCAGTTGGTCGAGCGCCGGCACCGCGAGTGCGACGGGCACGGCCGGTGCGGCTTCGAGACCTTCCGGCTGATACAGCACGGCGGCCGCGCCGCGCGCGACGGCATCGGAAATGAAGGCGCGATTGTCTGCCCCGTCGACCGCATAGCCGAGGAACACGTCGCCTGCCTTCAGGCTGCGCGTGTCGGCATGCAGTTGCGCCGCGGGGGCCACATGCTGGCGCAGCCACGCAAGCGCGGCCGCGATCTGCTGATGCGCCGGATGAGAACTGCGAGCGGCGCTCATCGAACAACTCCTGGTGAATTACGTGTCGTGCTGGATACGATCATATGCTTCGCGCCGCCGCCCGCGGCGAGCTTTTGCGGGCCCGTCCCGGCGGGCGCGCCAGGCGCGTCGTCGGACACGACGAGCTGCTTGATCGGCATGTTCGGCGGCACGTTCAGCGCGCGCATCGTATCGCCCGCGATCGCCGAGAATACGGGGCCGGACACCTGGCCGCCGAAGTGGCTGCCGGCGGTCGGCTCGTCGACCGACACCGCGATCACGACGCGCGGATTCGGCATCGGCGCCATGCCGACGAACGACGCGCGGTACTTGCGCGTGTAGCCGTGGCCTTCATGCTTGTAAGCGGTACCGCTCTTGCCGCCGACGCGATAACCCGGCACGGCCGCATCCGGCGACGTGCCGCCCGGCGCCACCACCGTTTCGAGCATCGCGCGCACTTCGCGCGCGGTGGTCGGATTGAACACCTGCGTGCCCACGATCGGCTGATTGGGGTCGGTCTTGAAAATGGTCACGGGCATCAGCTCGCCGTCATGCGCGATCGCCGTGTAGGCGCGCGCGAGCTGGAACAGCGACACCGACAGGCCGTAGCCGTACGACATCGTCGCCTGCTCGATGCGGCGCCAGCTCTTCCACGGACGCAGCCGACCGGCCACCGCGCCCGGGAACCCGACCTTCGGCGCCTGGCCGAGGCCGATGCTCGTATACATATTCCACATTTCCTCGGGCCGCATCGTCATCGCGATCTTCGTCGCGCCGATGTTGCTCGACTTCTGGATCACGCCGCCGACCGTCAGCGTGCCGAAACCTGCGTCGTCGGTGATCGGTGCGCCGTCGAGCACGAAATGCCCGTTGCCCGTCTCGACGAGCGTATTCGGCGTCACGCGGTGCAGGTCGAGCGCGAGCGACACCGTAAACGGCTTCATGATCGAACCCGGTTCGAACACGTCGGTCATGATCCGGTTGCGCAACTGCTCGCCCGTCATGCGCGAGCGGTCGTTCGGGTTGTACGTCGGGTAGTTGACGAGCGCCAGCACCTCGCCGGTGCGCACGTCGACGACCATCGCCGCGCCGGCCTTCGCCTTGAACTTCTCGACGGCGGCCTTCAGGTTCGCATACGCGATGTACTGGATCTTGCTGTCGATCGACAGATCGACGTCCGTCCCGTTGTGCGGCGGAATCTGTTCGGCGACGTCCTCGACGATGTGCCCCATCCGGTCCTTGATCACGCGGCGCACGCCGGATGTGCCGGACAGCATCTTCTGGTCGCCGAGTTCGACGCCCTCCTGCCCTTCGTCCTCGACGTTCGTGAAGCCGATCAGATGAGCGGTGATCTCGCCTTCCGGATAGAAGCGCTTGTATTCGTTGCGCTGATAGATACCGGGAATGTCGAGCGCGGCGACCTTGTCCGCGACGTCGATCGGCACCTGGCGCTTTACGTAGACGAAACCCTTGTCCTGCGACAGCTTCACGCGCAGTTCCTTCGGCGTCATGCCGAGGAGCTTGCCGAGCTGGTTGACCTTGCCGGCGTCGAGATCGTCCGGCACGGCGTCCGGAATCGCCCAGATCGCGCGCACGGGCAGACTCGTCGCGAGCACGAGCCCGTTACGGTCGAGGATCTTGCCGCGCGTGGCCGGCAGCTCGATCGTGCGCTGGTAGCGGCTCTCGCCCTGCTTCTGGTAGAACGCGTTGCCGGGGCCCTGGATCCAGAACGCCCGCGCGGCGAGCGCGACGAACGCCATGAACAGCAGGAACACGACGAGTTTCGAGCGCCACATCGGCAAGTGCACGCCGAGCACGGGGCTCGACGAGAACTTCACGTCCTGGCGCTTTTGCGACGGCTTCATCGCGCGCCTCCGTTGCCCTTGGTGGCCGTATCGGCCGACGCGGGAATCGGCGCGTCGATCGCCTTCGCGGCGCCCGACGGCAGCGTCAGGTACTGGGTACGACCCGTCGTGATCGGCTGCATCTTCAGCGAATCGTTCGCGAGCTGCTCGATGCGGGACGTCTTGGACAGCGCGCTCTGCTGATATTGAAGCTGCGCGTAGTCCTGCTGGAGCTGACGCTCCTGCGACTGCGCGCGCTGCAGCTGAATGAAGATCTGGCGCTGCTGGTTCGTCGAGTTGACGACCGACAGCGCGCAGCCCATCACGATGATCAGCAGGAAGATGTTGAAGCGGCTCATGGCGTGACGCGCTCCGCGATGCGCATCACGGCCGACCGGGCGCGCGGATTCGCGGCGACTTCCGCCTCGCTCGGGAACTGACGGCTGATGATCTTGAGCGGCGGGCTCGGGAGGTCGACGGCGCGGATCGGCAGGCGACGATCGACCGCGGGCGCACTCGCGTGCGCCTGCATGAATCGCTTGACGATCCGGTCCTCGAGTGAATGAAAGCTGATGACCACCAGCCGCCCCCCTTGCTCCAGCAACGACAATGCCGCGTCTAGTACGACTTGCAGGTCCGCAAGCTCTTGATTGACGTGAATCCGTATAGCCTGAAAGGTGCGGGTTGCCGGATCCTTGCCCTTCTCACGGGTTTTGACGACGTTACCCACGATTTGGGCAAGCTCGCCCGTGGTGTCGAGAGGCCCAAGACGGTCGGACTCTGCCCGGCGAGCAACAAGCGCCTTTGCAATCTGAAAAGCAAACCGTTCTTCCCCATAATCTCGTATCACCTCCGTCAATTCCTGCACCGAAGCCCGCGCGAGCCACTCGGCCGCCGACTCGCCGCGCGTCGGATCCATTCGCATGTCCAGCGGGCCATCCGCTCGAAAGCTGAAGCCGCGCGCCGGATCGTCCACCTGCGGCGAGGACACGCCCAGGTCCAGCAACACACCCGACACCTTCTCGACACCGCGCGCCGCAAGCGCGTCGCGCATCGATGCAAAGCTGTCATGCACGATCGAGAAGCGCGCATCCTCGATACGCTGCGCCGTCTCGATCGCCCTCGGATCCTTGTCGAACGCGATCAGCCGGCCGCCCGGCGCCAGCCGCGCGAGCACCGCGCGGCTATGACCGCCGCGCCCGAACGTGCCGTCGACATAAATGCCGTCCGGCCGCGTCACGAGCGAATCGACCGCTTCGTCCAACAGTACGGTCCGATGCTGCAATTCGTTTCCCATCGCGGGCGTCTCCGTCACCGCAATCAGAACGTGAAGTTCTTCAGCGCGTCGGGCATGCCCTGCGCCATCGCTGCCTGCTCCTTCGCGATGTAGGTCTGCGAATCCCACAGCTCGAAGTGACTACCCATTCCCAACAACATGACTTCCTTTTCCAGTCCGGCCGCCATCCGCAGCTCGGGCGATACGAGAATCCGGCCTGCGCTGTCGAGATCGACATCCATCGCATTGCCGAGAAAAATTCGCCGCCACCAATGCGCGTCCATCGGCAGCGCGGCGATCTTGGCGCGGAATACTTCCCATTCGGGGCGCGGAAACAGCAACAGGCAGCCGTCCGGGTGCTTGGTCACAGTCACCCGTCCTTCTGCCTGTCCTTGCAGCGCTTCGCGATAGCGAGCCGGCACCGACATCCGCCCTTTCGCATCGAGCGTCAGCGCCGACGCCCCTTGGAACACTTTCCGCTCTCCCGTTCAGGGCACCGAAGCACCCGCTCAATGCTCAAGAATTTAGCCCGAATGGCCCGCTAAATCACACAAAAATACACTTTCTCACACTGTCTCCCACTTTAGTGGAAGGGTTTGGCACGGTCAAGGGAGCGGCCCGGTTTTTTGACGAATTTTGTTAGTTAGAACAAGGACTTACGCGCGCATGCTCATGCGGCCCCTCATACCAAAAACCGTTATAAATGAATGAGCTAGTGCAACTTGTGAAGGTGATACGTGAGAAAGGCGGGCCAGACTGGCGTGCGGACGGGGCTTTCGGGGGCGGGAAAACGCGGAAAAAACGGGCGGTATCGGGAACGGCGAACCAGGACGGCGTCGCGCGCCGCCCCGGCCCGAATGTCAGAGATAGTATGCAGTGCTCGTCATGACTTTCGACGCGGCACGCATCAGCATCCGCGCGGGCAGCGGCAGCTCGATCCCGCCGGCGTCGGTCGCGGCCTTGCCGTGCTTCACCTCGTCGAGCCGCATCTGCTCGACGATCGCACGCGACGCCGTGTCGGTCGCCGGCAGCTCGGACAGGTGCCCGTCGAGATGGCTCTCGACCTGGCGCTCCGTCTCCGCCATGAAGCCGAGGCTGACCTTGTCGCCCAGCGTGCCGGCGACGACGCCGATCGCGAGCGCGCCAGCGTACCACAGCGGGTTGAGCAGACTCGGACGCGAATCGAGTTCCTTCAGCCGATGCGCGGTCCACGCGAGATGATCCTCCTCCTCGCGCGCGGCTTCCTCGAACATCGCCTTCGACGACGACGAGCGCGCGGTCAGCTTCTGCGCCTGATAAAGCGCCTGCGCGCAGACCTCGCCGACATGGTTCACGCGCATCAGCCCGGCTGCGTGCGTGCGCTCCGCGGGCGTCAGTTCGCCGGCCGGCGGCTCCGCCGGCGCGGGCACCGGGCGGCTCATCCGGCTAATGCCGGTCAGCGATCGCAGGCCGCGATCGAATTCGCTGATCAGTTCATCCAACACCATCCTGTTCTCCTGGCTGCGTGTGCTGCCGCGGGCGGCAAAGGCACGTGCTCCGCTGCGTAACCGACTTGATTATTCAGCGGAAATTGCGGTTAACCCGTGATTTTAACCATTGTTGCATAAAGGAAACATGGCAGCCTTGCGCCACGGCATTTCGCTTTGTCGGAAAAATCGGCTTTGCTACATTACGTGCAACTTCTTGCGAAGTTGACGGGGCCCGTCAACACAACATAACTATCCGCCCCGCCAAAAAAATTCAGTGTTTCTTGGAGATCCGTTAATGAAAAAGTCGCTTCTCGCGCTCGTCGCGCTGGGCGCGTTTGCTGGCGCAGCCCATGCGCAAAGCAGCGTGACGCTCTACGGCATCATCGATGAAGGCTTCATCTTCAACAACAACGCCAAGGGCGGCCACCTGTACGGTCTGGCAAGCGGCGTGATGCAAGGCAGCCGCTTCGGCCTGCGCGGCACCGAAGATCTGGGCAGCGGCCTGAAGGCGATCTTCGTGCTCGAAAACGGTTTCGACGTCAACTCCGGCAAGCTGGGCCAGGGCGGCCTGATGTTCGGCCGCCAGGCTTACGTCGGCCTGTCGAGCCAGTACGGTACGGTCACGCTGGGTCGCCAGTACGACTCCGTCGTCGACTTCGTCGGCCCGCTCGAGGCAGGCGACCAGTGGGGCGGCTACATCGCGGCTCACCCGGGCGACCTCGACAACTTCAACAACGCATATCGCGTGAACAACGCGGTCAAGTACACGAGCCCGACCTACGGCGGCTTCTCGTTCGGCGGCCTGTACAGCTTCGGCGGTCAAGCCGGCCAGTTCTCGAAGAACCAGGTCTGGTCGCTCGGCGCCGGTTACAACAACGGCCCGCTGGTGTTGGGTGTCGGCTACTTGAACGCACGCACGCCGGCGAACTTCGGCGGCATGTTCAACACCGGCGCGTCGGCTGCAGCGACGGCCGTGTCGTCGCCGGTCTACGGCGCATATGCGAACAGCGCGAACACGTACCAGGTCATCGGTGCGGGCGGTGCGTACACGTTCGGCGCAGCAACGATCGGCGCGACGTACTCGAACACGAAGTTCAAGGGCTTCTCGGTCGGTCCGTTCGTGAACCAGACCGCGACGTTCAACAACGGCGAAATCAACTTCAAGTATCAGCTGACCCCGGCGCTGATCGTCGGCGCGGCGTACGACTATACGCAGGGCAGCAAGATCGACGGCAACTCGGCAGCCAAGTACCACCAAGGCTCGCTGGGCGTCGACTACTTCCTGTCCAAGCGCACGGACGTCTACGTGATCGGCGTGTACCAGCATGCGTCGGGCAACGCGCTGAACTCGAAGGGCGAGGTCATTCCGGCAACGGCGTCGATCAACGGTCTCGACCCGTCGAGCACCAGCAACCAGGTTGCAGCGCGCGTCGGCATCCGTCACAAGTTCTAATCAGCTTGACTGACAAGCCGCAGCATATTGAAGGCGCCTTCGGGCGCCTTTTTCTTTTGCGGCGGCGAAGCGGTGAGCGGCGAACCGTTCGCGACGTCTCATCGACGTGAAGGCCGCCGCTGCCGGCGGGTGGCACGCACCGAGGTACCGCGCCATACGGATCGCGGCCGGCGGCGGCCGGCTCGAGCCGCTCCGTCGGCGCCCCCCCGGTAGAACGCGCGCCGTTACTGCGACCGTCGAACCACGACGCGGCATCCTCGATGCCGGCACCACAAATAAAAAAGCCCGGCACTGGCCGGGCTGGTTGATTCGACTTCGGTGTTACGCGCGTCCGTCGCGCAGTTCGCGCCGCAGGATCTTGCCGACATTCGTCTTCGGCAACTCCGTGCGGAACTCGACGAGTTTCGGCCGCTTGTAGCCGGTGAGCCGCTCCTTGCAGTACGCGAGGATGTCCTTGTCGGTAAGCGCCGGATCCTTCTTCACGACGAACAGCTTCACGGCTTCGCCCGAGTGCTCGTCCGGCACGCCGACCGCCGCCACCTCGAACACGCCCGGGTGCGACGCCACCACGTCCTCGACCTCGTTCGGATACACGTTGAAACCGGATACCAGGATCATGTCCTTCTTCCGGTCGACGATCTTCACGTAACCGCGCGCGTCCATCACGCCGACGTCGCCGGTCTTGAAGAAACCGTCCGGGAACATGACCTTCGCGGTTTCGTCCGGACGGTTCCAGTAGCCGGCCATGACCTGCGGCCCGCGGATGCAGATCTCGCCCGGCTCGCCGAGCGCGACGTCATTGCCGGCGTCATCGCGGATGGCCACTTCCGTCGACGGCAGCGGCAGGCCGATCGTCCCGCTGTATTCGGTCGCGGTCACCGGGTTGCAGGTCGCGACCGGCGAAGTCTCCGACAGGCCGTAGCCCTCGACGATCGCCGTATGGGTCTTCTCATACCAGCGCTTCGCGACGCCTTCCTGGATCGCCATGCCGCCACCATTGGCGATCACGAGCTTCGACAGGTCGAGCTGATTGAATTCGGGATGGTTCAGCAGTGCGTTGTACAGCGTGTTGACGGCCGGAATCGTCGAGATCTGGTACCCCTTCAACTCCTTGATCATGCCGCCGATGTCGCGCGGATTCGGGATCAGGACGCCCATGCCGCCCGTGCGCATCGTCAGGAAGCCGCAGACCGTCAGCGCGAACACGTGATAGAGCGGCAGCGCGACAACCGTCACGAACTGTTTCACCTCGGGGTACTTCTCGTGCGCCGGATGATGCCATGCGCCCGCCTGCAGCACGTTCGACACGATGTTCCGGTGCAGCAGCGTCGCGCCCTTCGCGACACCCGTCGTACCGCCCGTGTACTGGAGGAACGCGACGTCGTCGGGGCCGAGCCTCTCTGCCTTGAAGGTCTGCCGCGCACCTTCCGACAGCGCGGCCTTGAAGCGCGTGAACGACGGAAGCTGCCAGGCCGGCACCATTTTCTTCACGTTGCGCACGACGTAATTGACGAGCCAGCCCTTGATGCCCAGCAGATCGCCCATCGACGCGACCACGACATGCTTGACCGCGGTATTGGCGATGACGGCCTGCAGCGTCGACGCGAAATTCTCGAGAATGACGATCGCCTCCGCTCCGCTGTCCTTCAGCTGATGTTCGAGCTCGCGCGGCGTATAGAGCGGGTTGACGTTGACGACGGTGAAGCCCGCGCGGAGCACCGCGACGATCGCCACCGGGTACTGCAGCACGTTCGGCATCATGAGCGCGACGCGCGCGCCGCGCTTCAGGCCGCGCGACTGCAACCACGCGCCGAACTGGCGCGACAGCGCATCGAGTTCGCCGTACGTGATGCTCTTGCCCATGCAGACGAACGCCTTGCGGTCACGATACTGCTTGAAGCTTTCGTCGAGGAGATCCGGGATGGAAGGATACGGGGACGCGTCAATTTCGGCTGGAACGCCGGGTGGGTACGATTTCAGCCAAATTTTGTTCATACTGCGCGTCTCCTCACAGATTTTCGAATGGTCGTGCTAAAACGCATCGTAGCGGCTCGTCCGTGCTGAGACAACAGGGTTAGATGCCCACTTCGAACTTTCGGATACATTCGTCTGATGGTATCAAGAAGTTCGGTCAAATCCGCTCAACTTCCACCAGACAATCGTAAAACGTCGCCGAGTTGCCGAGATCGGTCAACGCCTGGCTCGTCACCTCGTTCGCGTTCCGTCCATCCGCCGACAGTTTCTTCCACCAGATCGACAGTCCGACGACGAGCCCCGCGCGCGCGCGATCGGTCACTCTCGCGACCGCCTGCATCGATCCGCGGTCGTTGAAGATGCGCACCATGTCGCCCTCCCCGATGCCGCGCGCGTCGGCGTCGGCCGGGTGTATATCGAGGTGCGGCTGGCCTTCCGTACTGCGCAGGCTGTCCACGTTCACGAACGTGCTGTTCAGGAAGTGGCGGGCCGGCGGGGAAATCATCGCCAGTGGATAGCGAGCGGCGAGTTCAGGCGCGGCCTCCGCCGATTCGAACGGCGGCAGATAATCAGGCACCGGGTCCATGCCCATCTGCTCGAGCCGCGCACTGTAGAACTCGCATTTGCCGGACGGTGTGCGAAAGCCGCCATTCGCGAAAGGCGCGTCCGCCACCTTGAGCTTCAGCCAGCCGGCACGCTTCAACGTCTCCCAATCGCTGTCGAGTGCCGGATCGTCCCAACGGAGCGCCGTCTGCGCAACCTCTTCGTCGCTGTGATAAAGCGCGGGCTCGTCGAGCCCCATGCTGCGTGCGATGCCCCGAAAGATTTCCGTGTTGGGCCGTGCGTCGCCGACTGGCGGAATTGCCGGTAGATTCGCCATCACATAGGTGTGGCCGTACGACTTGTGGACGTCGAGATGCTCGAGTTGCGTCGTGGCCGGCAACACAATGTCGGCGAAATCGACCGTATCTGTCTTGAAGTGCTCCAGAACGACCGTGAACAGATCTTCGCGCGCGAATCCAGCGGCAACTTTCGACGAGTCGGGCGCGACCGCGACGGGATTCGAGTTGTAGACGATCACCGCTTCGAGCTTCGGCCCGAAGGTGGCGTCGCCCGGATGCAGCAGCGCATCGCCGATTGCATTCATGTTGATGATGCGCGGCAGTTTGTGAGGCCAGCCGGGCATCAGATCCGGACGCAGCAGCCCCGCCTTATTGACCGGTGCGGATTCCGATGACGACAGCAGAAGCCCGCCGGCCCGGTCGCGCCACGCGCCTGTCAGCGCGGGCAGGCTCGCTATCGCGCGCACGGCATTGCCGCCGCCGCGCACGCGCTGCATGCCGTAATTGAGGCGAATCGACGCCTTGCGGGTCGCGCCGTAACGACGTGCGAGTTCGATCAGTTCCGACGCTTCGATGCCGCAAATTTGCGCGACACGCTCCGGCGGATAGGACAGGGCTCGCGCCTTGAGCGCGTCGAAGCCGAGCGTATGACGCGCGATGTAGTCGTGATCGAGCAGATCTTCGGTAATCAGCACATGCATCATGCCGAGCGCGAACGCGCCGTCGGTGCCCGGTTTCAACGCGATGTGCTGATGGCATTTCTCGGCCGTCAGCGAGCGGTAAGGATCGATCGCGACCAGACGGGCGCCTCGACGCTTGGCTTCCTGCGCTCGGGTCCAGAAATGCAGACTGGATGCGATCGGGTTGGCGCCCCAGATCAGGATCAGTTCGCTTTCCTCGAAATGCTCGAGATGCATGCCGACGCTTCCACCATACGTGTAGCGCAGCCCCGCTGCACCGGCTGCGGCGCAGATGGTCCGCTCAAGCCGGGACGCACCGAGCTTATGGAAGAACCGCTGCGCAATGCCTTCGCCCTGCACGAGTCCCATCGTTCCCGCGTAGCTGTACGGCACGATCGCCTCCGGTGCGCGCGCGGCGATTTCCCCGAGACGACGACCGATCTCGTCAAGTGCTTCGCTCCAGCTGATCGGCACGAAGCGCCCTTCCCCCTTCGCGCCGATGCGCTTGAGGGGAACGGTGAGCCGGTCGGGATGATGAACGCGGTCGGCATATCGGCTGACTTTCGTACACAGCACGCCCTGCGTGGGCGGATGGTCGGGATCGCCCGTCACCTTGATGGCCCGGCCGTTTTCGACGGTCACGCGCATTGCGCACGTATCCGGACAATCGTGAGGGCAAACGGCCCGAGCTATCTGAGTGGCGGCGTTCATCGTTCTGGATGCGACTGGGGTGGAGATTCGCAAATTTTACGTGGATGGACCGAATAAGGCCTCATTTCGCGCGAATTTCCCGCCTGTGCAGTGAGAAAACGGGGATGACGGATGAAAAATATCGACGCTGGACCGGCTCCGAATTGCCGATGCGACGATACGGACGTGGAGCGGGTGTTAGAAGTGCCTTGCCGAACCGGCCCGAGTCGCCTCCCTGGCTGGAGATTGCAGCGAATCGACGGGTGATGGGTCCGGGGTGATGGAAAGCGGCGGGTTCCGGCGACGCGCTTGGGCCGCAAACGGGGGGGATCGATTGCCTGCACTCGCGTTTTCGTCGCGCCAATGCAAAAACCCCCGCCTGGTG